>NCHB01000013.1 GCA_002281755.1 Sulfurovum sp. 16-42-52 | reverse complement strand
TGTAGATGATGAAAGATTATTTTTTATCGTAGTAGTAAGACCTAATGCCGATCCAGGAGTCTCAAGGGAGGTTTGTGTACTTGTATTGATGTCACAAAAACCACTCCATCCAGGGGTAGAGGCTGCATTGAAACTCTCTGCATCACTGCCAACCCATTGTAACCCAACATAGTCATCTCCAGTTCCAGTTAAATCAGACTCAATCGTTTCAAGAGTAGCGGGGGTAGTATTTTTTATCCGATACACTGTCCCAGGTATGGCAGAAGCTAGCCTATTGGCTATTTGTGACGCAGCAAGTTCTGTTTTGAGTGTTACGATGCCCAATATGATAATCACAAAAATAAGCTCTAGCATACTAAAAGCAGCAGTCAATCGAGTTCCTTTCATATTAGAAATTCCTCTCTTCAAGTTGGTAACCCCCTATGTTGCAAGAAAAAGCACGAAGCGTAATCTCTTTTTTGAGTTCATCAGATGTGCCTGCGGCTTTTGTTACTGTGACAGCGATTGATTTGATGTTGGTTGTAGCACCACCTGAATCAAAAAATGGGTCATATGAGATAGTAGATTGATTGTAATTGACATTATCTGTACTGTATGTTATAGCTGTATTGATATTGATCGTAGTCTCGATATAATTTGCATCTAAAGCTATATCTATAGATGTTAAATCGGATGTTCCAGTAAAGTCATCCATATCATCCCTATTAGCATTTGTTTCACCTGTATCGAAACCTAAGGTTGAGGCAGAGAGTGTATTGTTACCATCAGATCGTATAAAGGAGCGATAGCTTTCTTTTGGGGTACCAAGTCGTCTACCAGTCGGTAACGTCTCTACAAGTCCTGCTGTGGTTGAAGCTACCCGCAAAATAGGATCAACGTAGCTTTCATCTGTAGCACTCTCATCCCAATGATACCCCATGATCATATTGACATGTGAAGCTGCTTCGTTGATGGCTTCTTGTTGGATGGCGACATACCCGCTTTTTGCAGCAGTGCTGATGAGTTGTGGTGCTGACATGAGTATGATAGCCATGATGACAATAGCAAAGATAAGCTCCAGCATCGCAACAGCAGGGCGCATCATTTTAGTTTTTACCATACTTTACCATCCTAGCCGTCTGTTTTTCTTCGTACTGACATTACTGTCAACTACATGCCCAGTGTCCCCATGTCCTGCCCAGCCAGAAGTACCGATAAATCTAACCCTGTAGAATGGGGTAGGCGCTGTGAAAGCACTATCAGGATTGTAGATGAGCCATTCATTTGAAAATATAGATGGTGCTGTGACATCACTTTCTCTTACAAGTTCGATTGGCACTGTCAATGGAAGGCTGGTTGCATTGCTTGTAACAGTAACATTTTCATTTCTACCATTTAAAGATATTTGAACATTTTCAGGAACAATGCTAGGTGAGCCAGAACCTTCTAGTGGTGTGCCTGTGCGAAGCGTGATGTTTCCATCGCCATTTAAGTCATTGTGATTCCACGAAATCCACCATTCGTATTCATTAGTCTGTCCATTTACAGTGTCAATACCCAAGCTGCTACACATACTGTATCCAAGACTGCAATATACATCTACAAGAATTGGGGTTAGTATAGAGGGAGTCGTGACATCATCATACAAAAGTTGTGATGAACGACCTCTTCCATAGTAGAATGTTGCTTTATTTTCTGCATTGGCATGTACACAAGTGCCTGCAGGAGGCGCAACACATGGTGACGCAGAAGCATTGTCATCTCCTACACGACTGCCATCAATGATAGCGGTATCGCCATCATCTGGATCTGTGTAGGTAGAGGTTGTAGAGATAGAGTAATAGGTACCATTTACATCAAATGGATTTGCAGGCTTGTTCAATTCTCTATGGAAGTTAAACTCAATAGGATAAGTACTTTCATTCCATCTGACATTTCTTGTTCCTGGGGCATCTGTCTCAGGACCAGTGGTTCTACCAAATCCTATCAGTTTGTTATCTACCATAGATTCATTGGCATCTGCACCGAACACATAGGCATTTGGTTCTGCAGGCAAACTTCTGGCAATAGGAATGGATACGGTTTGAGTTACAGATATGTTGTTTTCATAATACAGATTGCCGCCAAAGTCTTCTCTGAAGTTTTGTGTAACACCGTCTTGTTTGTTGCGTGCTTCAATGCGTGTATGTACTCTTGCTGCCATTGGGCTTCTTGTGGGAGGTGTTGTGCTTGGCATCCCTCTGTTATCTGCGATGTATGTAAAGTTACTGTCTGGCCCGGATTGATTGCTTATGTTAAGTTCCGCAAATCCGAAGTGGTGAGGGATAAATGTCGCATTAAGCTCCCCACAAATATAAGTATGTTCAGAACTGTTACAGTCCATCGGTGTATCATCATTATCCACTTGAGACCAATTTATATCCGCAACATAGATACCTACTCTACCTACATCATCAAAAGTAACACCGACTACTGGTTCTGCACTTCCTGGCGTATTACTCAATCTTGATTGCCCGTTAACTATATAGGAAGGGCTAATCGGTGTTGATATTGCGCTTCCATGCAATAATAGTCCACCTATATCTTCCACCCAAGGTGTAGGCCCATTGAAGTATTTTTTTGGTGGTATAGGGGTGTCCACTACAGTGTCAAAATTAAGGACTGTGTAGCTTGTAGATACTGCTGAGTCTGCATTCAAAGCTGTCAATGAAGTGTTATAGTCTTGCCCTGAGCGAAGAAGATTGGGGGCATGTGTGGGTGTATTTGTCTCTACAATTGTTGCATTAAATTTATCTGGTCGTATGGAAAAATTGTCTGATGAACATGAAGGTTGAATGTTGAAAGTACACATATAGCAACCTAATTCGTTATCATAGAGAGGATTATATCCGTCACAGCTTGTATCATTTTCTCCACAGCTGTATCCATGATTAGCAGGTTTACAAGGGTCACCATTTCCAGTACCGCATCTATCCCAAGCATCTTGTCCAAATGCTGTTTTATATTGCACCTCTGAGTTGACACATTGGGCCAGTCTAGCAAAGTTTCCAGTAGTACTACTGTTTGCAAGACAATTTTGACCTTCGACACTTAATGTATTTGGATCAATAAATATGATTTGAAATCTAGCTTTTTCTCTTACTAAATTTGAAACAATCATTGCTCCTGTAGCGGAATAGCTACCCTCAGGTATATCAATGACCAGTTGTTGGTTTGTATTTGGATCTATGATATTTTCAAAATTTGCGCTACAAGTATCATCTGTCAAATAAGGTGTTACAGAATAGGGTATGGAAGCAGTACTTCCATTGTACTCATATATCGCGGTGTAGCCATTCAAATCAAGGTGTACACCTTCGATACTCTTTATTGGATCTGCAGCGACCATCGTTCGTATATATGCTATATTGGTACCGTCATCAGTAGTGTTAATAGGATTTGTAGATTTACTGGTATTGTAATTGGCTGCAAGCCCGGTATCATTGCCGATATGTGTATCAATTATATCGGCAGAAGAAGTAATCTCAATACCCCCCTCACTGACTCCACTGCACGCAAAGATACGTCCAGTATGATGAAAAGTAAGCAGTGTCTCATCTATTGTTTTTTCAATGTAATAGTCTCCAAACATAGCAATACCGTCAATACGAGGATTATTGTCTGTACCGACATCATATATGTCAATTTCTAAGTTTGAAGTAGAATTATGGTCAAGAATAATCGCATAACCATCTTGATATGAACCAAAATCATTAGAGTTGGAAATATCGTTACATCCTATGTTGGACTTGCTTAAGCCATTATCCCCCTGAGCACTATAGGAGCAAGACCCTCTGCTTGTTGCAGGAGCGTACATTTTATAGATTTTTGGTTGCGAGAGTATATCGGTAACATTGTTTTCTAAGATGGTTACATAGGCATCACAGCCATTACCATAATAAAAGTTTCCTTGCTTCTCACAACTGGTATCGTAATTTGTGTTGAGTATTTCTGTTCTTTCAAAATAGCAGAGGTGCTCGGCAGTTTCTATATCTGAAGTTACTTCTGTTAATGCAGTTGCTGTATTGTTGCTCGGAGTGGCATCAGTGTCCAGTGTGATACCATCTGCACTACTTGTTACATTTACGACATTGGTAATGTTTCCATCAGTGGGTGGGGCTTTGACATGCAACTCTAAAGAAGATATAGTACCTGTGGTTAAGTTTCCATCTAGCAGACAAACAGTGGTTCCCGTTGTACCAGTACAATTCCACTCAGGAGATGATGCATGTGTTGCATCCAAATCAACACGCATAGTAGAAGGCAAAGTATCAGTTACGGTAATATGACTCGTGTTACTGTCTCCAATGTTACTAATATTTATAGTATAGAAAAATGTATCAAAAATGAGGAGTTTATCTACGTTACCAACTTTAGTAATACTAAGATCTGTTCCGGATGAGGGTGCATTGGGAGTAAATAGAGCGGATATCCCATAGGTAGTTGCAGTATTGCTTCTTGTACCTTCAAGATATAAATAGTATGTGCCCGCAGTCGTGACAGAGACTGTTTGGGTGTAGGTATCGCCATCATTTATGGTGTCACTTAAAGCTGTGACACAAGGCGATGAGCCCAAAGTCAAAGATGAATAGTCTAAATCAACATTATTTACTGTGCTTGTATTATTGATTGTTACTTTTAATGTTCCGTTTGCAGGAACTGTAAATGAGAAATAATCTTTATCACCATCACCGCTAGATCCTGTTTCAGAAGCGGCAAAGAGTCCTGATGTCAATAAAGCTTGCGCCTCGTTACATGTATTGCCATTTTCATCTTCTGAAAAAACGCTGGTGGTAAAAAGTACAAGAAGAATAAGAAAGAGAAATGGTTTAAAATTTAAATATTTCATAATAACACCTTTTGTGCTCAAAAATTGAGAGATTTTCATTTTATCCTCCTTAAGGATTTCTTGCATAACCATTTATTATTTAAGTGTATTCTTTCTAAGTTTAAATATTTATTAATTTATAAATATTGTGTTAGAAAACAGTTTTGACATTTATTAGTACACTAATTATAGTCATAATATCTTTGTAATTTCCAATGGGTATGTTTTTTTGCCTACGCTGTATAATATCAGTAGTGCTAATACACTTTTTACCAACTTTGAGATATGATAACTGTTACTAGATTTAAACTAAGGCAAAAAATGGATATGAAAAAATGTGTTTTGGTCGGGATGGCTTCAGCGATTTTGTTTGTCGGATGTTCAGATGACAAAGAAGTAGCAGAGTTTAACAAACCCGCGCTCTACTGGTATCAGCAGATCGCAAACAGTGCAGCTAAGGGCAATATGGACAAAGCAGATGCCTACTACATCTCACTCAAAAGCGAGCATATGCGTTCACCGTTGATGCCAACGGCACTGATGATGCTGGCTCAAGCACACATGGAAGAAGAAGAGTATCTGCTTGCAAATTATTATCTCGATGAGTACAACAAGCGTTACGGCGAAGAGCAAAACGCGGAGTATATTGATTTTATGAAACTTGAGGCTTCCTTTTTGGGTATTAAAGATGTGTACAAAGATCAAAAACTCATCATGGACAGTGTAGCAGCTTCGAAAATGTACTCCAATCGTTACCCAGGATCAATGTATGCACCGCTTGTGGGTACGATGTTGGCACGACTGTACATGAGTCAGTATCTGCTCAATGAAAACATCGCTTCTTTGTATGACCGAACAGGAAAAGAGAGTGCCGCAAAACTCTATAGAGAAAAAAACAAAGGTTCTGTTGTAGAGATGACAGATATCACCCCGCCTGAACAAGGTATCGTGGGTAAAATCTTTGATTGATACTTTTTGTTAAACCTTTTTACAGCAAGTGAGCTTTTTGAGGCTTGTTTGGGAACTACATTATTTAAATACACAAAGGAATATTGATGCAATTAAGCGATTATGATGCTTTTCCAACCACTTTGCCTGTTATCGTCGAAGATGAACTTTTTTTATACCCTTTTATGATCAGCCCTATTTTTCTGAGCAATCAAAAAGACATCGATGCAGTGAGCGATGCGATGGAAAACAACTCTTTACTGTTTGTGGCTTCATCCAAAGCAGGACAAGAGGGGAAGCACGATTTTGATTCGATGCACACCATCGGTGTGGTGGGTTCTGTGATGCGAAAGGTACACATACCTGATGGTAGGGTCAAGATACTCTTTCAGGGACTCACACGCGGGAAAATCGTTGTGCCGCAAGAGGGTTCTTTCAACCGTGCGATCATCGATGTGGTGACTTTGGACGGGTATAACAAGCTCAAGGTCGATGCCTTGATGGATATACTCAGAGATAAAGTCAAAAAGCTTTCTGCGCTTAACAGCCAGATGCCTGCTGATCTTGTGCGTACCATTGAAGAGAATGATGAGCCAAACCGCATCGCTGACCTTGTCTCTTCGATGCTCAAACTTGAAAAAGAAGCGGCGTATAAACTCTACAGTGAATTTAGTATCGAAAAACGCTTGCTAGGACTCATCGACATTGTCACCTCTGAGATAGAATCAGCCAAAGTACAACGTGAAATCCGCACCAAAGTACATACCAAAATAGAGCAGACCAATAAAGAGTATTTTCTCAAAGAACAACTCAAAGAGATACAGCATGAACTCGGAATGGACACCCAAAGAGAAGAAGAGATAGCAACCTTTAGGGAAAAAGTTGCAGCACTCAAGCCCCATGTCAATGAAGATGCCTTTAAAGAGATCAGCAAACAGTTGGATCGTTTTGCGCGAATGCATCCTGACTCAGCCGATGCGAATGTGCTTCAAAGTTACCTTGAGTGGGTACTTGAACTTCCTTTTGGAAAAATGACGAAAAAAAATCTAAGTGTGAAAGATGTGGCACTTGAACTTGATAAAGACCATTATTCGCTTGAAAAGCCCAAAGAGCGCATTATTGAGTTTTTTTCCGTGCGGGAGTTGGCGGAACTCAGAGGACTCAAGCAGACTGAAGCAGGCGGTGTGATACTCTGTTTTGCCGGACCTCCAGGTGTGGGTAAAACATCATTGGCAAACTCCATCGCTACTGCGCTTGGTAGACCGCTTGTGCGCATAGCATTGGGCGGCTTAGAAGATGTAAATGAACTTAGAGGGCATAGAAGAACCTACGTGGGAGCAATGCCAGGGCGTTTAGTGCAAGGACTGATTGAGGCTAAAAGTATGGATCCCGTTATCGTACTTGATGAGATAGACAAAGTAGGGCGAAGCACGCGTGGTGACCCGACTGCGGCACTGCTTGAGATCCTTGATCCTGAACAAAACAGTAAATACAGGGATTATTATCTCAATTTCAATATTGACCTGAGTAAAGCGATTTTTATTGCAACAGCCAATGATGTGGGGCGTATCCCTGCACCGCTGCGTGACAGGATGGAATTTATAGGCTTGAATTCTTATACACCTAAAGAAAAATTTGAGATAGCCAAGCGTTATCTGATACCTCAAGAGCTCAAAAAACATGCGCTTAAACGTAGAGAGTTCTCTATCACCGATGGAGCGTTAAAAGTACTTATCGATGAATACACCAGAGAAGCTGGCGTGCGAAATCTGCGAAGACGAGTAGCAGGTTTGATGCGAAAAAGTGCACGCAAACTACTAGAAGACGCATCCACAGACACAGTTGAGGTCACCAAAAAGAATTTGGATCAATTTACCGATAAAAAAGTATTTGAAATCTCGTTGGTGGACAGTGAGCCTCAAGTAGGCGTGGTGAGCGGTTTGGCATGGACGGCTGTCGGTGGAGATGTTTTAACGATAGAAGCGGTTAAGATAAGAGGTAAAGGCGGATTTCAGCTTACAGGCTCTTTGGGTGATGTAATGAAAGAATCGGTACGCATTGCCCATTCAGTGGTTAAAAAACTGATCGATAACGGTGATTTGCCTATCTCTGCTTCGGTGATTCCGCTGAGTGCTACAGAGAAGGAAGATCAAGTGCCAATCGAGGCAAGTGAAGTGTATAAGCGTTATGATTTGCACATTCATGTGCCTGAGGGAGCAACACCCAAAGATGGGCCAAGTGCCGGTATAGCAATGGTAAGTGTCATTGCTTCTATATTAAGCGGACAAAAAATAGACAATAAAGTTGCTATGACGGGAGAAGTGACCCTGACAGGAAAAGTCTTGCCTATCGGTGGGTTAAAAGAAAAATTGATTGCCGCGTATAAGGCAGGCGTGGATAAAGCTTTGATTCCTATCAAAAATTATGAACGTGATTTGGATGATATCCCTGATGAAGTAAAAAGTAGTGTTCACATCGTTGGTGTATCTCACGTGACTGAAGTGCTAAAAGAGATTTTTGTAAAGTAAAAAGAAGGGGTTGTACTCATGACTTGACTGGATCTAAGACCAGTCAGGCATTAGCAGTGAGTATTACACTGTCCACTGAGCAATTTTTTCAGTGAGTTTATCCTGCATAACAGGCTTGCGCAAAAAGTCATTTGCACCATTGTCAAACACCTCTGTTTTGCGTGTATCATCTGTTGAAAGTACAATGACAGGGATATGAGCATTGGTCATTTCTGATCTGAAAATCTTTAAAAACTCTATACCGTCTACTACCGGCATCATGATATCCAGTAGCACAAGGTTGATAGTAGGATCTTTTTTCAATTTATCCAATGCATCAGAGCCATTTTCTGCTTCGATAATATCTGTCACCATTGGATTCTTTTTTAAAAGAGTCTGTAACAGTTTTCTGTTGATGAAGTCATCATCAACTACAAGTACTTTTAGTGCCATTCTATTATCCTCTATACTTTCTTATTAACTTTTCTATCTCTTCTTTAGAAACTGTACCGGAGATGATTTCACCTTTTTTGACAGTAATCTCTTGAGGATTAGGCGTGTTGTTCGTGCAGATTATAGCGATATTTTCATTAGAATCACTGATGTCTGATGTGACAAGCTCTGTATCGCAGAAGAGTATATCATACGCACCAGATGCTAATTTGTCTTCAAGATTATCAAGTGTGTCCAGAGTCTCATAGGCATAACCCATATTGTCCAAAACTTTTGCCAAGATTCTGCGAGAGAGTAAGAATTTTTTAGCAATCAGTATCTTTTTCTCTGCATCTGTTTCGATAAGATCTACAACTGGTTCTTCTGTATGCAATGTTATTGGCTCATCTGAGATATCGATTTCCGGGATGATGTTCTCTGTCTCCATGACAGGTTTCTCTTTTTCTAATACAGCGATAGGCTCTACTTTCTTTTTAGGCTCTTTTTCGGAATGGCTTGCTTTGCCAGATAAAAATTTGTTCAAGATGTAAAGCAGTTCGGTTGTCTCAATCGGCTTAGTGATGTATTCATCCATCCCTTCAGATAAAAATCTCTCTCTGTCGCCTTTAAGTGCATTGGCTGTGAGTGCCACGATAGGAATGTGAGCATGTCCCTCATCCTCTTCGAAGTCAAGTATCTC
Organism: Sulfurovum sp. 16-42-52; assembly: GCA_002281755.1. Classification (GTDB taxonomy): domain Bacteria; phylum Campylobacterota; class Campylobacteria; order Campylobacterales; family Sulfurovaceae; genus Sulfurovum. The sequence goes on along the minus strand of NCHB01000013.1, from coordinate 30,617 downwards.
ATGTGTTGCCTCAATACCATCCATAACAGGCATTTGGATATCCATGAAAATCAAATCATAATTCCCATTTCTTCGTTTCTCAAATGATTCCAAACCATTGTTCGCAATGTCTACGGTTACACCATGTTCTTCAAGTATACGTTTGATAAGTTTTTGGTTGATGATGTTGTCTTCTGTGACAAGTATCTTCGCATCAAATTTGGTTTCTTGAGTCGCTTTAGCCTCTTCCATCAATTCAGGAGTGACATTGGCAGTGTTATTAAGTACTGTTTTGAGTTTGGAAAGTGTTACAGGTTTAAAGATGATATTTTTTTGCTCAAGTCCTAAGTCTTCAAGTTTATTTCGGCTTGTAACATTGGCTATGACAATCAGTTTTGATTTATCCATATGGTGGATGGCATCAATAATATTCTGTCTTGCTTTATCAATATCTACCCAAAAGTTTTTACACACATTGTTGTTGTCAAGTTCTTTAAGATCGGCTATGGATTCAAAATGTTTGACTGTCGGACCGAAATATTCAAAATATTTTCCTATGTAGCTGTCTAGTTTGGTAGGAATATCTTGTTCGTATTTACCTATAGTCAGTTCGGTAAAGGCACCGTTGTAGTTGATTTCATTGGAACTTACTTCTTCAAGAGCCAGAGTAAAGAAGAATGAGGTACCCTGATCTTTCGCACTTTCAAGTTCAAGTTTACCGCCCATCAGTTCAACAAATTGGCTGGAAATGGTGAGCCCAAGGCCTGTACCACCATATTTTCTTGTAACGGAGACATCCGCTTGTGAAAATGCATCAAAAATACGTGATTGTTGATCTTTGGTCATACCGATACCGTTGTCTTTGACCGTGAACTTTACAGCATTTCTACCGTATTCATTTTGGACTTTTAGGATTTCAAGATTGATCTCTCCGCCATAACTAGTAAATTTAACGGCATTAGAAAGAAGGTTGATGATAATTTCTTTAATCTTTGTTGGATCACCTTTAAGTTTTGGTGAAATTTCTGGATCCATATAGTAGTTGAGGTCAATATTTTTCTCAGTTGCTGCAACACCATAGGTTTCAACGGCACTGTCAAATTCTTCTGCTGCGTCAAATACGATATTTTCAATTTCAATTTTGTTACTTTCAATTTTTGAAAGGTCAAGAATGTTATTGATAATACTAAGAAGGTTCTCAGAACTCTTATCGATGATGGAGAGGAACTCTTCCTGCTCTTCAGTCAGATTAGTACTGCGAAGAATCTCTGTAAATCCAACGATACCGTTTAGAGGAGTACGAATCTCATGTGACATGTTCGCAAGAAAAAGCGATTTGGCTTCATTGGCTTGAAGCGCGATGAGTTTATCGTCTTTTGCGGTTTCAACAAGGGCTTCGAGGAATTTATAGGCTTCTTTTGTTCCTTCGTGTGTGTCAAGTTCGATGTTTTCAATCGCAAGTGAATCTGAAGATAGGTACTGACCGCTGTTTTTCATCTCATCGACGGCTTTGTTAAGTACGTCTTCAAGTTCTTTGATGTTTCGTGTAATATCTCTAGTGGTTGTGTATCCAAGATAAGAGAGAATAAACGCCAAAACCCAGATAGATGCTGCAATTGCTAGAAGCAAAATCTGTTTCTGAAGATAGATATCACTCTTTTTCCATAAAACATCTGAGACAACCAGTTCTGCTTTTGACAGTAAAGTAATCTTTTTTGTTTGAAGGGCAAACCAGTCTATCACTTCTTCTGCGTAGTCACCGTTATCAATATCTGTCTGAATCGCAGAAGATGTCATCGCAAGGTCACTCATGGTTTGTTTTGATTGCTCACTATTGAGGACTTTTTCGAGTTCTTGGCGTAATACAGGGTTGGTAACCTGGTCAATATCAAAACCGTTCGCTTTGGTTTTGAACTCATCCCACAAAGCTATCTCATCAAATGCCATAGAGCCTTTTTTTGCCATGAAGTAGGCAATAAGCCCTCTTTCCAAAGATGCATTTTCTTTTGCTGTGTAAAGCTGAATGAGAGTAGCAATCAATGAAGAAATCTCTGTATCAAGCGAATATTGTTTAAGCGTGAGAATTTTATCTAACACAGGTTCTGTAAGACCATCAGTGTAGGTGTTGAAAAAGATACTTTTAAACTCCACATCTTCACTGTCTATCTTTTTACGCGTTTCATTAAGCGTGTTAAGATTTGCCAATAGTCTTGCGTAAGAATCATCTTGTACGAGATTTTGTTCACCCATTAACTCGATGATAAAAGGAAGATAAGCCTTTTGTTCGGTAATCACTTCGTACTTGAGGTCTTCAAAGGTTTCATCTGACGTCTCGCGTTGCTTGATAAGTGAATCTGCAAACTCTTTTTTATCGCTACCGAGATAGAGAGCCGTTAAACCTTGCTCTTTACCGATGTTAATAAGTGCTCTGTCCAAAGCGGCATTGTTTATAAGCGTTGTTTTGAGCGCATTTGCTTTTTCAAAATTCAGGTATGAAGTTATAAAGAAATAACTTGATAGAAGAATGAGCAGTGTAATCGGAACCAGTCCAATGAGTTTAAGTCTATTACGTATGGTCATCATATTTTCCTTTATTTTGCTAGCGCATTGATTTGGATTTCAAAAGACAAAAAATGTCCCCAGTAGTCTTTGATATAGGATTCAAGCAGGCTACTGTCATCACAAAATTGTATCCTAAATAGCGTGTCCGAGAGTGCATTGATACGCAGGTTGCTTGATGCACCTTTAAGCAGATGTCCAATTTTTTGAATCGCATCCAAATCACCTTTTTCGTAGGCTTTGAGCATATTTTGAGTCTCAACATGGGCTTGTTCAATAAAATCATGTACAAACTCTTCAATCAGGTCTACCGGTAAAGAAAGATCATTGGCAGCCTCTTCAAGCCTGAAATCAAAGTGAATAGGCTTTATACCCTCCAGACTGATAGTTCCAAAGCCATTTGTATTGATTGGTTTGGATTCAGGCTTTTCTTCAATCTCTTCAACACTATCAAAGAGTTCCATTGCGGGTTCTTCGGCAGGTGCCTGTTGGTCTTCATTGGCTTGAAGCACTGTATCTGCTTTGGACGTTGTTATTTTTGAGAGTGCATCATAAAATGAAGTGACAATTTGTATTTGCGTTTCTTGTGGTGCAGCATTGATATGTGCCAGAATGTCTGAAATTTCGCCAAGCTGCAACACATCACTCAGGTGTGTCAGTGTTGAGATGGCATTTGAACGTATGGATTCATCTGAATTTTGCAAGTCATTTTCAAGCTCAAGCGCCGTATCGATATAATCATTGAGAAAGAGAGTGTAGTCTTCTTTGGAAACACCGATTTGTTGGCTGAGCTTATCTACATCGAGGTAGATTTCATCGAAAGTTTCCGTTTGAGTTTTGTCTATTGGGACAAGTTCTATTTCTTTTGATTCTGTAACATCGAAGAGCTTGATATCAGATTCATCTTCTTCTTCGATGAAGAGCGCCATTGGAGATGTTTCCTCTTCATCAAGAACCAAAGAAGAAACTGTTTCTTCGATGGTTTCTGCTTCTTCTTTGGCAACAAAAAGATTTTCAAACAACATATCTTCATCTGGTTCACTCTCAAACGAAATAGGTGCTGAATCCAAATCTAAAACAGTACTCTCTTTCTGAGCTTCTACAAAAGTATCTTCATCTTCTAAGTGCAATACCATCTCTTCGCTGTTTTGTTCTTCAGTATTGAGGGCGACCAAAGTTAGGTGCCCCAACATACTTGAAAGCGCAGAAGTAGATACATCATAGCTCGTATCATCGTTATCTAGGGTTATGACAAGCTTTTTTTCGGAAGTGAGGTTGAATGTGGTTTCACCTAAGGCAATGCTTCGAGTCAATTCATCAATGTGTGCTAGACCGCACAGTGTTAATAGTTCTGAATCAGCAGCAATGACTTGGTTTGTTTCATTTAGTATATAGTACATTGTATAGACATCCCATTGTTTAATTTCTTTCTTTTTCTAGCAAATCACGATACAGCGGAATGGTTTCTTCGATTTCTGTAGCAGAGGCAGGTCTTCTTGCTGCGGTATAACCTGTCACGTCTCCGTTAACCACAATAGGTGAAATATGTGAATAAACCCAATAGTATCTGCCGTCTTTTCGTAGGTTTTTTACAATACCCGTCCACTCTTTACCAGCTTTTACTGTGTCCCATAATTCTTGAAATGCTGCTTTTGGCATATCGGGGTGTCTGACGATATTATGGTTTTTCCCCACCAATTCTTCTTTGGCATAACCGGCAATTTCGCAAAATTTTCTGTTGGCGTATGTAATGATACCTTTAAGATCTGTAGAACTAACTATCAAACCTTTCTCAAAAGTATACTCTTCATCAATTGGATTAGGTCTATTCATAGTATTCTTTTACCCCTTATATATTGTGTCAAGTGTGTCAAAGAAGAAGTGCGGTTCGGGTAACTCTGAGCTACAGATTACCGTGTGCAGCCTGGCAATCTTATAAAGACCCATGGCTTTCTGCCCTCACTTCACAATGAGTTTAGCTTTTTAACCTAGTGTTATCTGTTTTATAGTATTTGTCAGTACTTAAAAGTACCCAAATACTGTAATGATAAGCCCACTTCTAAAACTTTAGTACAAGTTAACTAAAAATAGAATGAATTAATTATGTTTTCAGTAAAAAATATCAAATAATGACAATTTACTCTGTATTATTTTTAATAATGTTTGCAATTTTATTATTTGTAACTTTTTCTATATCTTTAAATGATGCAAGTTCTATGGCTTCAAATGTGCCAAAATAATCAATGAGTTTTTTGAGTGTTGCTTTTCCGATGCCTTTTTGAGTGAGCAGTGATATCTGTGTATCTTCTTTGCGTTTTTTGTTTTGATGATAGGTAATGGCGTAACGATGGGCTTCGTCTCTTTGGCGTTGAATCCAGTGCAACCGTGCGTCATTTGCTTTGAGTTCAAGTATGCCTTGAGGTGTATAGAGGATATCTTTGGCTGCACCTTTTGCACGATGTGCTTTTGCATCTAACTTTTCTTTGGCTATGGCGATCACGTCAAGGTTTACATGGGCATCTTTGAGTAAAGCGAGTGCAAGATTTAGATTTGCCTGTCCGCCATCCAGTATCCAGAGATCAGGGGCAGGCTCTTCTTGGAAATGTTTGATACGTCGGGTAAGCATCTCTTTCATTTGTGCATACTCATCATGCTCAGATAAAGCATACTGTCTATAGCTCTTTTTGTCCCAATCCCCTTCGTCCCAAACCACCATTCCCCCCACAGCAGCTACGCCCATCATGTGGGAGTTATCAAACGTTTCGATACGATAGGGGATGACGCTCAACTCTAAAAGATCAGCAATCTTTTGCTCCATAATGGTATCACTTTGGGTTTTTCGCAGCAACTCTTCACAGTTTTGCAGTGCCAAAGCAATCAGTTTTGCTTTGGCACCGCGTTGGGGTGTAAGAATCTCTATTTTTTCATGATAACGCAGGCTAAGTCCTCTTGCGACCTGTTCGCTGTCTTCAAAGGGATGGGCTGTCAAGATTTGTTTGCTTATATGAGGCGTGTCTATGGTGTAAAACTCTAAGAGTGCCTGTTTATAGGCTTCATTTTCATCAAAGATGTGGGTATGTCTAAAGTAGGTGTAGGCGGAAGAGATAATCTTGCCACCCCGCATAAAAAGCTTGACTATCACACCTTTTTCATCCCCGTTACGTATGGCAAAGATATCAAGATCCAGTTCATTTGCCAAGTCTATACCTGAGGTAATGGTCAGTGATGCAATGCTTTGTATCTTGTCTCTAAGCAAAGCGGCTTCTTCATAGCGTTCCTGCACGGCAAGTTGTGTCATCTTCTCTTCTAAAGTCTTGATAAGCTTTTTACGTTTGGTGATAGAGGTTTTGGCTTCAAAGATGATGTCCTTATACGCTTCTGGGGTTATTTTCCCCTCGCACGGTGCAAGGCATTTACCTATCTGGTGAAATAAACAGGCTTTGCCTTCTTTGAGACAGGATTTTCTCTGTATAAGGGGATAAACTTCATACAATGCATCAAGCAGTGCTCTGCCTCCTGAGGGGAAAGGCCCGTAATAGGTAATGTTTTTACCTTTAATAATTTTGCGTGTGATTTCAAAACGTGCAAAGGGTTGTGCTTCGTCAATATAAATGTAAGGGTAGGTTTTATCATCACGAAGCAAAATGTTGTATTTGGGTTTAAGCTGTTTGATGAGCGCATTTTCCAAGATAAGCGCATCTTCTTCAGTCTCTACAAGGAGGTATTCCAGTCTTGAAGCTTCCTGAAGCATCTTCAGGATGCGCGAACTTTGCGCTTCATTGGGTTTAAAAAGAGGGGTAAAACGCCAATAGCTTTTGACTCTGTTTTTAAGGTTTTTTGCTTTGCCCACATAGAGCAATTTACCTCTGGCATCAAAGTATTGGTATACCCCCGCAGATGAGGGAAGATTTTGTACTACCGATTGCATGTGATCAGTGCTTTGATCTGTTCAAATTTGGTTTTAAGTTCTGCGTCTTTGGGCAGTTCAAAATCCCCTGAGGCACGTTCTTCATAATGGGGTACAGTAGTGTAAGAGGTTTTTTCTTCTGGCATCGCATAATACTTGCTGTGAAAGATAATCACTTTGTCTGCCTGCATTTCTTCACAGCTTTTATCGTGTGTACAGAGTTGGGTTAATAGGCTTTTTAATAAATCTCTATTATAATTGAGCTCCATCTTGAAACCCGGATGTGTGACCGCTATGAAAAGTGTGGCATCTTTGATGTAGATAAAAGCAATGGCTTTTTGCCATTTACTGCTTAAAAGACCGATATACTTCTCATAACACGTTTGTCGTTTTAATGATTTAAATTGAGGTAAAGAAGATAAATGAGACAAAATCATACTGGCTTTTTTCATGTTTTGATTATAGCATTATTTTGCTGTATCGTATTGGCAGGCTGTGGCTATAAAACAGATCCGGTGCATGTTCCTGATACAAGCGATACAAACCAAACAGTACAGACAAAAGGATAGACGTGGTCAAGTATGATGTATTGATTATCGGTGCAGGTATTGCAGGATTGTATGCGGCGATGCAGCTGCCTAAAAGTAAAAAAGTGTTGGTGGTGTGCAAAGATATTCCTTGGGAGTGTAATACCTTTTATGCGCAAGGAGGTATGGTCACTGCGCTTGATGAGTCCGACATCGCTTTGCATGTACATGATACCATGGAAGCGGGTTCTTACCATAATGACAAAAATGCTGTTGAGATACTCTCTCGCACTTCTTTGGAGACGACAGCTGATATCATCGCCAAAGGGATGCAGTTTGATACTAACGATAAAGGTAAATTGCTTTACACCAAAGAAGCTGCGCATTCTGTAGAGCGTATCATCCATGCGGGCGGGGATGCTACTGGGCGGTATATGCACTATTTTATGATGGTGCAAAACAAACATCAGTTGCAAAGAAATACCTTGGTGTACGATCTGCTCATAGAAAATGGCAGATGTTACGGGGTCAAGGCTACGGTCAATTATGAACCGACCACTATTTTTGCCGATGATGTCATCATCGCTTCAGGCGGTATCGGATCACTCTATGCTTACAATACAAACTCCCGTACCGTTAGTTCTGACATCCATGGTATTTGTGTGGAAAAAGGTATAGAGCTGAGTGATATGGAGTTTATGCAGTTTCACCCGACTGTCTTTGTCGAGACGCCCTATGCGAGAAAACTTTTGCTCACTGAAGCACTCAGAGGTGAGGGTGCACACATCGTGGATGATGAAGGCAGGCGTTTTTTGTTTGAGTATGATGAGCGCGGGGAGTTGGCAAGCAGAGACATTGTCTCTCGCGGTATTTTCAAACACAAGCGCAAAACTGGACAAAAAGCGTATTTGGACTTTTCAATGTTTGAAAAGAAGTGGTTTGAGCAGCGTTTCCCGAACATTACCCGAACCTTTGCTGCCTTGGGATACAACTTTCCTCATGACAAGATTTCTATCTCGCCCGCATTTCACTACTCTAACGGGGGTATTAAGTGTGATACGAATGGTGCCATTGCCGGGATGCAAGGGCTTTATGTCATCGGTGAGGCGGCCAGAACAGGGGTGCATGGTGCGAACCGTTTGGCTTCTAACTCCTTGCTTGAGGGGGTAGTGTTTGCCAAAAGGGCGGTTGAACATCTGCTTTCAAAAGAACAACCGAGTGTCAAAATACCTAAATTTGAGAAGGATTGTGGTAATATTTTGCACAAAGAAAACGACAAACGCTATAAACAAAAACTGCGTCAGGTGATGTGGGATGATATAGGTATTATCAGAACCACCAAAGGGCTGCATGAGGCGAAAAATATCATTTACGATATGAAAAACAAAGAGATTGGAAGATTGTTAAAGCTTAGGCTCAACACGGCTTCTGCTATTGTAGATGCGGCACTTGCAAGAAAAGAGTCTTTAGGTTCACACTATATCGAATCCGAGTGATTTGGTAGTGTATGCCACATATGCTACAACCACCATTTTAGGAGAAAGAATGCACGACCAATTACACTTGACAACTACATGGGTAGGGATACTCTCATTGATTATTTTTGTTTTGGGGTATTATTTTATCGCAACAGAAGACAAGTATCACATCAACAAAGCCAAGCCTGCACTCCTAACCGGAACAGGTATATTTATGCTCATCGGTGTGTATTTTGCACTTAACGGTTTGGATGGTCATGCACTTGAGAGCGAGGTAGAGCACCTCATTGTAGAAATAGCAGGTATCTTCTTCTTCTTGCTTGTTGCAATGACCTACATTGAAGCGATGATCAACAGAGAAGTATTTTCTGCACTGCGTTATTCGCTTGTCTCAAAAGGCTATAGCTACAAGCAGTTATTTTGGGTGACAGGTCTGTTGGCATTTTTCATCTCTCCTGTAGCAGATAACCTCACAACTGCGTTGATACTCTCTACAGTGGTGCTGACAATAGACAAAGACAACAAGCTTTTTCTTGTACCCAGTGCTATCAACATCGTGGTAGCAGCTAATGCGGGTGGTGCATGGTCTCCCTTTGGTGATATTACGACCTTGATGGTATGGGTGGCAGGTAAAGGGGAGTTTGTCGATTTTCTCTATCTTTTTCCTGCCGCTTTTCTTGGCTGGGGAATCACCGCTTTTTTACTTTCACATGTCGTACCGCAAGGCAATCCTCCTTTTCATGCAGATGAGCAAAAAGTAGAAATACAAGAGGGTGGGAAAGTGATTATCGGGCTTTTTGGCTTGACGATAGCGATGGCAGTTGCTTCTCATCAAGTGCTACATCTGCCTGCTATGTGGGGTATGATGTTCGGTTTAGCGATACTCAAAATGTACGCACACAGTATCAACAGAAACGCTTCTGCTACGCAACTCAATGTCTTTTCATGGATAGCAAAGATAGAAAACGACACACTGCTTTTCTTTTTTGGTATCTTGGCTGCTGTAGGCGGACTTCACTTTTTAGGTTTCTTGGAATATTTTACAGCATTGTACGAGCAATTTGGTGCAACAGCGGTCAATATCGGTGTAGGATTTCTCTCTGCTATAGTGGACAATGTTCCTGTGATGTCAGCGGTGCTCAAAGCCAACCCGAACATGGGCACAGATGTCACGGCACAATGGATGCTTGTGACGATGACCGCAGGTGTAGGTGGTTCACTGATCTCTTTTGGTTCGGCTGCAGGCGTAGGTGTGATGGGAAAAATGCACGGTATCTATACCTTTGCTTCCCATATGAAGTATGCGTGGACTGTATTGGTAGGCTATATCGTTTCAGTTGCGGTATGGTATGTACAGTTTGAAATTCTGCGTATCGGTGCTTAGGTAAACTTGCGTTGCACTTTTATGTACTAAAAGTGTAACGTTTTTTATATAGTTAAGTTTTTTTGGAAGATTTAACCATACAAATACAAGGAAAACCTATGAAACAAGTACCTATTTTGGTTTTAGACTTCGGTTCACAATACACACAGCTCATTGCTAGAAAACTAAGAGAAAGCGGTGTCTATACAGAAGTAGTGCCTTACCGTGAGAGTCTTGATGACATTAAGGCAAGAAACCCCAAAGGTATCATACTATCCGGCGGACCTGCTTCTGTGTACGCCGAGGATGCCTATAAACCAGACGAGGGTGTGTGGGGCTTGGGATTGCCTATTTTGGGTATTTGTTATGGTATGCAGCTCATTACGCAGCATTTTGGCGGTAGTGTGGTGGCAGCAGACCACCATGAGTACGGTAAAGCAAAACTCAAGATAGCCAATGATTCAAATATTTTTAAAGGCATTAGTGATGATTCTATCGTATGGATGAGTCATGGTGACAAGGCAGAACGTATCCCTGAGGGGTTTGAAGTCATCGGTACAAGCGAAAACTCTCCTTTTGCAGCCATCGCCGATGAGAGTAGAATGCTTTATGCTTTTCAATTTCATCCAGAAGTGCACCACTCCGTAGAGGGTACGATGATGTTAAAAAACTTTGCCAAACATATTTGCGGGTGTGACAGCACGTGGAACATGGGAAGTTTTGCCAAAGAGAAGATAGAGGCTATCAAAAAACAAGTCGGCACCAAAAAAGTGCTCTGTGGTGTAAGTGGAGGGGTTGACTCTTCGGTGGTTGCCGCGATGCTCAATGAGGCTTTGCCAAAAGATCAGCTGATCTGTGTATTTGTCGATCAGGGACTGCTTCGCAAAAACGAGGCAGAGCAGGTACAAGATATGTTCAAGCTCTTGGATATACCTTTGATTACCATTGATGCCAAAAAAGAGTTTATGGAAGTACTTGCTGGTGTGAGTGACCCTGAGACAAAACGAAAAGCTATTGGCGAGAAGTTCATAGAAGTATTTGATGCAGAAGCCAAAAAACACACCGATGTCTCTTTTCTTGCGCAAGGCACACTGTATACTGATGTGATAGAGTCTGTCTCAGTCAAAGGACCTTCTAAAACCATCAAATCACACCATAATGTCGGTGGACTGCCTGACTGGATGACATTTGAGCTTGTAGAACCCCTAAGAGAAATCTTTAAAGATGAAGTCAGAAAACTGGGACTTGAGTTAGGACTTCCAAAAGAGATGATAGGAAGACACCCGTTCCCTGGACCGGGTCTTGCAATCAGAACGATGGGAGCAGTCACCGAGGAAGGACTCAGGTTGATACGTGAATCCGATGCCATCATGCAAGAAGAGCTCAAAGCAACAGGATATTATGACAAAGTATGGCAAGCGTTTACTGTACTGCTCAATGTTCAGTCGGTGGGTGTGATGGGGGATAACCGTACGTATGATAACACGGTATGTATCCGTATGGTAGAGTCAGTTGATGGTATGACAGCGACATTTGCGCATGTGCCCCATGATATCTTAGAGGGTATGAGCCGCAGGATTATCAACGAAATAGAGGGCATCAACCGTGTGGTGTATGATATCTCATCAAAACCACCTGCAACCATCGAGTGGGAGTAGTTTTGGATGTGTATCCCCGCATATGGTAAGTATATCATCTTGGGTATCAGCGTAGGACTGCTCATCATTTTGTCGGTTTTTTATACGCATAGTACCATTCAGTTAGGCTTTGCTATGATTTTGGCGATTGTGCAGAGTCGTATCGTGTGTCCTAAGTGTGGCAATGCACTACTTAAAGATAAAAATGGTTGGTACATCTTTACTCTTAGAACCACATGCCGCGACTGCGGACAAGATACGCTTTTGTGTGAAGCAGAATCGGATGACATCACCAAAAATCGCCTAAAATAATCTCATTACCTTTCAACTGTTTATGATAAACAATTAAACAGGCTTATATGATAAATTTCAATTTTTAATGGTAAAATAGTTGCATTAAACAAATAAGGCTTAGGTAAACAATGAATATGTTAACTCTATTTTCAAGAGAGAAAAAAGAAGCAAACACTGTTTCTTCACCTGAGTTTGTGATGGCTTGTGAACGCGAGGCTAAACATATCAAAATTGAAAATCAGCCTTTTAGACTCAGCGGGATGCTTCATATCTTGACCAATAAAGTGAGTGAACTGCTCAAAGAACGCAATCATAAAATCTATTATGATGCCCAGAGAGATGTGGGGCGTTATATTGTTGGTGATAATGACTACATCGAACAGGTTCTTGAAGTGCTGATAAAAGATGTTTTGATGCTCAACACCAATGCTGAGGTGGTATTGAAAATCAGTAAACTCAGTGACAGATATATTCAATTTGAAGTGATCAATGAAAAAGGGTTTATGAGTCCCAAAGTGTGTTTGAAATATCGTGATGCGCAGCGTATTATGTCAAGCCATAGTGAAAATCTCAACCAGTTTATCAAGGCAAAAAAAATTGTAGAGGCGATGCGTGGTTCGCTTGAAGTGAGTAACAGTAGGTTGTTTGGTGTACGTTATGCGTTTAAAATACCCTACTTTAGAGATGAAGATGACCAAAGCCGTCAAGAATCTTTACATAAAACCTTAGCAGGCAAAAGAGCACTTTTTATAGGCAAAGACAAATACAGCACTAAAAGAGCACGGTACATTTTTAAAACTTATGGTATCAAAATCGACAATCTGAGCGTGAGTGAATTTGAGACAAAAAAACCCAGTCTTGATGTGTATGATATGGCAATTTTGGACTCATCAACACTGACATTTCAGCATATCAGTTTTTTTAACACACTCTATAAAGACAGTACACGAGAATTTAAAATTATTGTTGTGCATGAACTGTTTGAGTCTGAAGAAAAGATAAACCTAGCAAAAACAATTGCCCATGCAGAACTTTATAAACCAACAGTCATTGGGGATGTTGAAGAGATACTGTGTCAAATATTTATCTTTAAAAGCCATGCAGTCAAAGGTATAAACAATATAGAAAGCTTTAATGCTAATGATTTTATCATCAAAGGCAGAGGCAATTTCACTGAAGAAATGCTACAGAAATTCAAGGGTGCGCATATTGCGATTGTTGAAGACAGTAAAATAGATGAAAGAATCCTGCGAAATATTTTGACCATAGAGGGCGTGAAGCTTTTTGTAAAACATAATGGTGCTGAGATGCTCGAGTTGCTTGAAGAAGAAGAGATTGATATTATCTTCACCGATATCAACATGCCTGTGATGGATGGTATGTTGATGACCAAGAAAATACGGTCAGTGAAAAAGTGGGAAAAGATACCTATCATCTCTATTTCCTCCATGGCATTTTCTCATGAACTCAAAGAAATGCAAGTAGCAGGCATGAACGCAGCCATCCCCAAACCGATTCAGTCTACTGAAGTGTATACTGTCTTGGAGAAGTTTTTAGTGGTGACTGATGCGATGCGCAACAGAAAAGCCAAAGAGAAAAAAACTGAATTTACCTATGATAAAAGGATTATCAATTTTGAAAAAGGGCTAAAAGGTGCGCAAAGTGCTTCGCAATATCAGGAATCTTTGCTTGAGACGATGCAAATGCTTGAGAAAACAAGAAGTGCTTTTGAAGAGATGATTTACAATCAAGAATTGGTGGCACTGGCAAAATATGCAAGATCCACCATAGAAATCTATGAAGCCTTACATGCCCATGAGATGGTAGAAATGTTCCAAGACCTCATTGCCTATATCGGTCAAAAACAGCAGGTTTATCTTATTGATTATATTTATCTTTATCAAAAAAATTGGAACCGTTTGGATAAGGAAGTCAAACGATACAGTGATTATCTTTCACAGTCGGCTTCACAGGGGTGATACTAATTTGTTTTTCATACGCAGCATAGTACAATATACAAAACAGTAACATGTGCTGTGTATGAAGGCTCTAGATGAAAAAAATGGTGTATGCCTCTTTATTGTTTATTTTCTTCAGTACACTCTTTTCTTTAGCCGATACTACCGTGTTAAAACCTTCGAAAGAAGAAGAGATACGAGACACCATTGTGGTGCATGGTATGGTTTTGCATGGTCGTGTGACAGGCATAGGTCCCCAAAGACTCTCCTTTAAACTCCGATACAGCGATGGGACAAATCGGATTGCTTATAAAGACATCGATTCTATCTATACAAAATATAATTACCGAATCTCTTTTAAGCGTATGGATATTGAAGGTCGTATCGTAGGTATAGAAGAGAACAAACAGTATCTCAAGATACTAGAAGGCAATCATGAAAGAACGGTAAAAATTGCCGATATAGACAATTTTATTATGGCTGTCAGCGAAGATGACTCCTTTGAGAATGTGGTGCGCAATAAATTTCCCTATACCAAAGGTTCAATTCATGCTGGACTTGAGGTTGAGAATGGAATCAACAGAAAAAATACAGCTGATGTCCGTCTGAACTTGAAGCGTAAGGTTGCAGAGCATGAGACACGGTTTTTTCTCAATTATAACTTTGAAACCACGCAAACCGCGGATGAACCAAAAGTACAAAACAAAGATGAACTCATAGCAGCAGCCACCTATAAGAATTATTTTGAAAATGAACAGTTTTTCTTTGCTTCATTGGCAGCTGAGTACGATAGACCTAGGCAGATACAGCAACGATGGCTGCCCTCAGTGGGGTATGGATACAAATTTACGTTTGATAAGGCTTTTTGGCTGGAACCTGCTGTGGGGTTAGCGTATGCCACAACGCAATACACGGACATTCAGTACCAAGATGATCAATTTACGGCCGCGGCACTAAGACTCTCAGGTGAATATCTGATGGATGATGTCATCTATATCAATACACTGATTATCGATGGAAACATTATGTATTATCCGAGTTTGACTGCGGCCGAAGAAGATTGGATTATGCGATCAAACTTAGGGTTTAGCATACCTCTTTTTGATTTTTTATCGGTTAAATTTATCATCGACTATACCAATGACAGCAACCCGGACCCTGAAGTGGGTAACAATAAAACGACATCAAGTCTTCTGTTTGGTTTTGATTTTTAAGAGGAGAAGGATATTTTGGATGTATCTGCTATAATATTTTAAAAAAAGGATGATTGAATGAAACAACATAGCCTACTTTACCTCACTTTGTTTGGCGCACTTGGTTTGATGACAGGATGTACAGGACAAATGACTCAAGGTGAACATATAGATAGCACCAAGCAAGCTAAAGAGTGTAGGGCACTTGATGAACAGCTCACAAAAGTAAATACTTTTATAGAGAAAGTACAGGGTATGTCTGCTCTGCATGCAGAAGAACTTGGCAATACTTTACCTCAAACAGAGATTACCCAAAGCAGCAACAAAAAAAGAATGCTCCGCGATGCACAGAGCAAAAAAACAACACTGCTTAAAGAACAGCAAAAAATGGGTTGTAAGACTCCAACTAAAAAATAGTCGCATTACCTGAAGAGTTTAGGATAGATGAAAAAATCTAAACGCACATTTTGAGGTTTAAATTTCTTCCAACTTTTGATATGACTCTGTAGTCCCACGATACCTAAGGTGGGGACATTTTCTATAGATTCTTCAAGCAATAGATTCACAAGCTCGGTCATTTCAGGGTTATGCCCGAATATAAATACTTCTTTATATTTATCGTCAATCATTTTAATGATTTCAATCATATGTTCAGGTGTTGTAAAGTAGAGCGCTTTTTTGTACGCGATCTTCTTATCGATTCCAGCTTCTGTGAGTAAACCTTTTGCGGTGCGTTTCGCTCGTTTTGCGGATGAGCTGAGCACATAATCGGGTATTATCTTTTTTTCTTTCATCCACTTTGCCATCAGATGGATGTCTCTCTTGCCTCTGAGGCTCAGACCTCTGTCGAAGTCATCTAAACTGGGGTCGCTCCAGTCTGATTTTGCATGGCGTATCAAATAGATATGTTTCATTCTTCAAGTATAGCAAAAAATCCGAAGAGTTCAAAATAGAATAGTTTAGTCACTTTGACTAAACTATCTTTCTAAAAAACTTGTAATTTTTACCAAAATAGATTATAATCCCAAAAAATTATTACCTCAATAGGAGAAACACAATGGCAAAACATCAGTTTCAAACAGAAATCGGGCAACTTTTAAAGCTCATGACACACTCTCTTTATTCCAATAAAGAGATTTTTATCAGAGAACTGGTCTCCAACGCGAGTGATGCGATCGATAAATTTAATTATCTTTCTCTCACAAACGAAAGTTTTAAAGAAGAAAATTGGTCTGGCAAGATTTTTATCAAGCTCGATAAAGAGGATAATTCACTCACCATCAGTGACAACGGTATCGGTATGAATGAGGCAGACTTGATGGATCATTTGGGAACCATTGCAAAGTCTGGAACCAAAGCGTTTATGGAAAATCTTACAGGGGATGCTAAAAAAGACTCTAATCTTATCGGTCAGTTTGGTGTCGGGTTTTACTCTGTTTTTATGGTGGCAGACCATGTAGATGTCATCTCTAAAAAAGCAGGAGAAGAGCAGGCGTATATGTTCTCCACTGATGGTACGGGCGAGTATGAGATTAAGCCTGTAACCAAAGAAGAGCATGGCACGATTATCTATATCAAGCTCAAAGATGATGAAAAAGAGTTTTTGGACAAGCGAAAAACAGAAGGTGTAGTCAAAAAATACTCCAACCATATCGCCTATCCTATCGTGTTGAACTATGCAGCCGAAGAGACTGAGGGGGAGGGTGATGAGAAGGTCACAAAAACTGTCAATAAATCAGAGCAAATCAATGCAGCGACGGCACTGTGGACACTTTCAAAGTCTGACTTAAAAGAAGAGGATTATGTTGAGTTTTACAAAACACTTGCACATGGTGATGACGCACCTTTAGCACACCTTCACAATAGAGTTGAAGGTGCAAACGAGTTTACAACACTCTTTTACATCCCTAAAAAAGCACCCATGGATATGTACAGATCAGACTACGAGGCAGGGGTAAAACTCTATGTCAAACGCGTCTTTATCACTGATGACAGTAAAGAGTTGTTGCCGGTGTATTTGCGTTTTGTCAAAGGGATCATAGACAGTGAAGATTTACCGCTGAACGTCTCACGTGAATTGTTGCAAGAGAACAGGATTTTAGCCAATATCAAACAAAATTCAACCAAAAAGATACTCCAGACTATAAAGAAGTTTAACTCTGAAGAGATGGAAATCTTTACATCACAATACAACAGAATGATAAAAGAGGGTATCTATACCGATATGGTAAACCGAGATTTACTGCTTGATATCGTCAGATATAAAAGTTCATCACAGGAGGGGCTAGTATCCTTTGAAGAGTATATCTCACGCGCTGATTCTGAGAAAAAAGAGATCTATTATATCGTGGGTGAAAATGAAAAAATATTGAGAAATTCACCGCTATTAGAAGCGTATAAAAAAGCAAACATCGAAGTACTCATTATGGATGATAAAGAGGTCGATGAGCTTGTTGCTCCAATGATAGGCGAGTATGGAGAGTGGAGTCTGAGCGATATCACTGCTATAGATGCACCAGATGCCAAAAGCAAAGAGGAGCAGGAAGAGATATCTAAAGAGTTTAAGCCGCTTACTGACAAGATTAAAGCGGTATTGGGTGATGAAATAAAAGAGGTCAAAATCTCGACTAGGCTTACAACAAGCCCATCTTGTGTGCTCAAAGATACTTCTGATCCGATGGCAAGTATGGTTGCACTCTTTAAACAGATGGGGCAATCGATACCTGAGATTAAACTGGTCTTAGAAATCAATCCAGAGCATGAAATCATCAAAAAACTAGATGGTTTGAGTGATGAGAGTCTCTTTGCGGATATCGCATGGATACTGCTTGACTCTGCGAAACTTTCTGAAGGGCTTGAGCCTAAAGATAAAGGTGAGTTTGTCTCACGAATCACTTCTTTAGCGACCAAGGCACTGTAGTTTTACATGCTGCATCACAGCCGTGATGCAGCGCAGTATGAATCCCTCTTACTTTTTTCGCTCAAATGTATGCTAAAATCCCTTTCCAACTTACTCCAAGGCTATAGATGATGGATGCCTACCATTTCTACGAAGATATTTTTATTTTTATGGTACTTCAACTCATGGTTTTTGGTGTGTATGCTTTGCTTGCATTGCACTATGTTGTTGCATTTAGACTGATGAAAAATACGGCTTCTTATGAAAAGTACAAGTCTAAAATAGAAAAAGCCAAAACGTATGTCTTTTTGGTATTAAAATTCGCTTTGTGGGTGGGATGGCTGAGTGTTGCTTTGTTTTATGGATATTCTTTGTATGAAGGTTGGAGTCTTGCGACCCTATTTTTTGAATATTGGGCTAAAATACCAGAAGGTTTTTGGCTAGAAGCACTTTTTGTGATTGTGCGTATTGCTGTAGTCATTACCCTGTCACGTTATTTTTTGAAATGGGTCTATGGATTGCTGGACAGACGGCAACAAAGCGCTTTGGAAAATCGATGTGTTACGTGCACAGAACAAACAATCAGCAGATTTTATAGGCGTTTGCACACGACAGTCAAATATACAGTTGTGTTAGGGATACTTTACCGCATTTGTTCGTTCTTTCCTTTTTTGGAGATGCTTAGTGCCGCTTTATGGATGGCAATGCTGCTTTATCTGTGTGCCTCCATAGGGCTACTGGGAGTCAATATATTAGCAATGCTGAAAGAAAAAAAACAACAGAGGTTTGGATAAAAATATGAAAATGTCATCTCAAAAACGAGCAACACTGGTTTCAAGTTCAGTTGCCACACTCTTGGTGTTGGTTAAGCTGGTACTTGGACTTGCGAGTGGTTCGATTGCCGTACTTGCCTCTGCAATCGATTCGCTTTTAGACATGCTGGTATCTGTGTTTAACTTTTTTGCGATTCAAAAAGCAGAAGAACATCCCAATGAAGCCTACCAGTACGGCAAAGGGAAAGTACAAGCCATCGCTGCGGTGATAGAGGGAACGGTCATTACCATATCAGGTATGTTTATCATCTATGAAGCGGTAAAAAAACTGTATCATGGTTCAACAACAAGCCTTGTTGCTCCCTCGATTATTGCGATGACGGTTTCGATTGTGATAACATTTTTGTTGGTGCAGTATTTGCTGAAGGTGGCTAAAGAGACAAACAATCTTGTCATTAAGGCTGATGCCTTGCATTACAAAACAGATTTATGGAGCAATGTGGCGGTGATTGTGGCACTGGTATTGGTGTATGTGACGCAGGTACATGCCATTGATGCGATATTTGGTTTGGGAATAGGGATTTATATTGTCTATTCGGCGTATGGCATTATACAGGAGGGGGTAGAGATATTGCTCGACCGTGCGTTGGATGCAGAGATGGTGGGCGAAATTGGCAGCATTATTGATTCGCATCCTGAAGTGACAAGCTATCACTGGCTTAAAACCCGCACAGACGGTTCTACCAATTTTGTAGAGTTCCATATGGTACTTCGTCCCAATATATTATTGCTAGAAGCCCATCGTATCGCCGATGAGGTAGAAGCGCAAATCTATGCACTGGATACAAAAAGAAGCTGGATCATTTCACCGCACTTTGATCCCTATGATGATGAACAGGTGAATGAAGCGATGCTCTACGGAAATACCCTGCTTAAAAAATAAGAAAATGCATAGCAGTGCCTAGTTCATGGCACACTTTTTACTCACTTCTAACTTCAAATAGGTTATAATCAATCCAACCTAGGTGATGCGACTACTGTATTTGGGGTCCAACATTATTCTTTGCGGGACTTGTAGTCTCTTGGTGTGCGGAAGTTGTCGTTTGAGCTTGACTCTGTCGGCGAGACTTCATCCCCTAAAAAGAGACTCTCTCCTGCACCGTTGGCTTTTTAGGGCCGACTTTAGGCAGAACGCTCACCCGGGGATGCTAGGTAGTATGATTGCACGCATAGGACTTTGTAAAGCTAAGAGATGAACAGAAGTTCGACCAAAATCTTTCCAAAATCCTCTACGCACAAGTACGAGACCGAGTCTTAATATAAACTATCACTTTTTGGAGAAACAAATGGATGTACTAATCATAGGCTCTGGGGGTAGAGAGTATTCGATAGCTTTGGCACTGACTCGCGATGAAAATGTTGAGAAAATCTATTTTGCTCCGGGTAACGGAGCCACGGATGCTTTGGGTGAAAATGTTGCTATTTCTGATTATTCCGAGTTGGCAGACTTTGTTGCATCCAAGGGCATTGACCTTACCATCGTAGGACCTGAGGGACCGTTGGTTGGAGGTGTTGTGGATGTCTTTGAAGCCAGAGGGCTCACCATTTTTGGTCCCACAGCAGGTGCAGCACAGCTCGAAGGCTCAAAAATCTTTATGAAAAACTTCCTTGCACGCCACAATGTGCCTACTGCGAAGTACGTTGAAACCGATTCACTGGAAGTTGCGTACAATTTTATCAATACCCTTGAAGCACCGATTGTCGTTAAAGCCGATGGGCTTTGTGGCGGTAAGGGCGTGATTATCGCGCAAAGCCATGATGAAGCCAAAAAAGCCGCAGGCGAAATGCTCTCAGGCAACGCATTTGGCGAAGCAGGTACATCTATCGTGGTAGAAGAGTTTTTAGATGGCTATGAACTCTCCGTATTTGCAGTGTGTGACGGAAAAGACTATGTAGTGTTGCCTGCAGCGCAAGACCACAAAAGATTGTTAAATAACGATGAAGGCCCTAATACCGGTGGTATGGGTGCCTACGCACCTACGCCATTAGTCAATGATGACATTTATGCCAAACTGGATGAACGTGTCATCAAACCAACCCTTAAAGGGATGCAAGAAGAAGGCAACCCTTTTAAAGGCGTGCTATTTATTGGCGTGATGGTAGTCAAAGGTGAGCCTATCATTCTTGAATATAACGTACGTTTTGGTGATCCTGAATGTGAAGAGTTGATGCCGTTGCTGAAATCACCTGCAAGTGAGCTTTTTTACAAAGCAGCCACAGGAGACCTTAAAAATGCAACCATTGCCTTTCACGATAAGTACGCTGTAGGTGTGGTGATGGCAAGCAAAGACTATCCGTACAAAAACTCACCGCCGGCTGAGATTATCGTCGATACGATTTACCATGAAGAGCTAAGCGAAAATGCACATATAGCCTATGCGGGTGTCACACGGGGCGAAGATGGCAAATTGTATGCTACCGGAGGCAGAGTGTTGGTGTGTGTAGGCATCGGGGAGAGTATCAAAGAAGCGCAACAACGAGCCTATATGTTGGTAGGGCAAGTGCATTTTGCAGGAAAACACTGTCGTACGGACATTGCCTATCAGGCACTTTAGGATAATACCATGAATGAACCTGTCTCATTGCCCATTGCAAGTACCCAAAGAAGAATGGTATCCTTTGTCATAGATGATTTGGTGGTTTCTCTGTTTTTTATCATTATTTTTTACCCTCAGCTCTCTTCTGTTTTTTCTTCCGTCACAGAGGTCAATGAGATGACACTGCAAAGTATCAATGCCTTTATCTCGCAAAATATTCTGGTTATTTTTGCTATCAAGATCCTTTATCATGCGGTATTGGTTTGGCAAAATGGTATGACAGTGGGAAAATATATCATGAAGATAAAGGTGATTGACCTTCAAACAGGACAGACTCCGAACTTTTCAAAAGCTTTACTTAGAGCAAGTATCAGAATCCCAAGCGAAGCATTGTTTTATCTAGGCTTTGTGTTGGCATTTTTTCTTCCCTTGAAGCAAACACTGCATGATAAACTTTCAAACTGTGTTGTGGTAGATGGCTAAACGCTTTTTTCTTGCAAGCATCTTTTGTTTTATACAGATGCTTTGCGCCGCTACAGAAAATAACAAAATCGAAATCACAGCCAAACATCTTGAGTCTACCAAGACAACGGTGGATGCCAAAGAGAATGTGTTGGTCTATTATCAAGACACCATCATCAGAGCCAATACAGCACACTACGATAAAACAAAAAAACTACTGGTTCTTGATGGCAAGATTGAGATGATAGGCTATCAAGGAAGTAAAGAACACAGTAATCATATGGAGATCTACACCGACACGGATGAGGTCACGTTTGATGAACTTTTTTTGGTAAGCAAGCAGGATGTATGGCTCTATTCGGATGATGTGCATAAAAAAGAGGGAAATTATACGTTGGGTACGTCGATGCTTTCAAGCTGCGATACGACAGACCCTTTATGGAAAATGTTTTTTGAGCGTTCAGAGTATGACAGCCAAGCGCACTTTATGAAAGTGTATGATGCAAAAGTCTATCTTTGGGATATGCCTATGTTCTATACGCCCTATATGTCATTTAGCACCAACAAGCAAAGAAGTTCAGGGCTTCTCTTTCCGGCTTTTGGATACAGATCATCTGAGGGATTGTTGTATGAGCAGCCTGTTTACTGGGCGATATCTCCCAGTATGGATTTGGAGCTCAATCCACAGATACGTACAGCAAGAAGTACAGGGCTTTACGGTACGTTCCGTTTTGTTGACTCAGCCTACTCATCAGGACAGATACGAACAGGATATTTTAAAGACAAGGTATCTTACTCCGAAGCAAATCCATTGATCAATGACAGTCACTACGGTTTGGAACTTAATTATGAATCCTCCAGAGTATTGAGTCATCTATCGGACTTTGATTTCACCGATGGTATTTATCTGAACACGATGCTGCTCAATGACATTGATTATCTCAATATGCAAAGTAACAATCTAAACCAATTTGGACTCACTCCCCTTCAGGAATCTAAGTTTAACTATTTTACCAATAGCAATGACTACTATACAGGAATTAATGCCAAATATTATATAGATACAAGAAAAGAAAACAATGACGATACCCTGCAGGTACTCCCCTCCGCACGTTTTCATAAGTATCTCAATCATTTTATCTGGGACAATCTGACCTACAGTACAGATTTTGAGATCAATAATTTTGACAGAAAAGAGGGCGCAACACTTAAGCAGGCAGCATTGAAGATACCGCTTGAATTTACCACCTCGTTTTTTGATGATTATGTCAATATTGCTTTGGGTGAAGAGTTTTATTACAGCAAGTTTTTTTTCGGTAACGGCGAATTTGTGCATGATGATTTTGAATACTACAGCAATATCCACAAGGTAAAACTTTTTACCGACCTGACCAAAAAATATGAGGGTTTTATCCATGTGATGCAGCCTAGTTTTGTCTATCTCAGACCAGGAAACGAACAGCAGTCTCCGTTAGAGTTTTCATCACTCGATGAAGAACAAAAAGAACTCTTCACGGTTGGACTCCCAGAAGAGCAATATAATGCCAGACTGGGTCAGTATTTTTATGATGAAAATATGAATTTGAAATTCTTCCAAAGGCTGATTCAAAAGTATTACCTGAACAGGCAATACAAATTGGCAGATACCGCCAATGAGATGCAGTATAATTGGAACAAATGGAGTTTGTATAATAATATCACGTATGCGCACGAATTTTCTAAAATCAGAGATACCTCTACGCGTATCTCATACCATGAAACTGAGTACTCGTTAAGTGCAGGATATACCTACAAAGAAGCGTTGCCCGATTTTATCAATACCATCAGTGCCAATGATATAGACTTAAGGGGCAGCTATATGTACAATAAAAAAATCACCCTCTTGGGAGGCTTTACTTACAATATAGATGAAGAAGAGAGTAAACAGTGGTACGCAGGAGGCAGCTATAACCGTGAGTGCTGGAGCGTTGTGACTTCCATTAGACAAGACATTGTG
Organism: Sulfurovum sp. 16-42-52; assembly: GCA_002281755.1. Taxonomy (GTDB): domain Bacteria; phylum Campylobacterota; class Campylobacteria; order Campylobacterales; family Sulfurovaceae; genus Sulfurovum. The sequence goes on along the minus strand of NCHB01000013.1, from coordinate 6,995 downwards.
CCAAGACCTACCGGTTTTACCACCGATTATACCTTTTATATGCAGTTGAACTTTATCCCTTTTGGAAGTATTGGTACAGGGGAGCCGCAGCTATGATGATCCATCCCGCTGAAGAGATTGAAAAAGCCTTGGAGATACTCAATCTTCCTAAACTGATCTCCAAAGCAGATATTAAAAAACAGTTTCGTTTTATGGCAAAAAAAAATCACCCTGATGTAGGTGGAGATCCCCAGAAGATGGAAGAACTGAACCATGCCTATAAGATTTTGATGAAGTACATAGAAGAGTTTCGTTATACTTTTGACGCCCAAGAGATCTCTAAGCAATTCCCAGGAGCAAATCATGCCCAGCAATTTAAACCCTAATATTTATTTTGAAGACAGGCAGGATGCCTCTAGGCAACTTATCGATACACTACCGCTTGAATTGCTCTCTCAAAATGAAACCGTTGTGATAGGCATAAGCGAAGGGGGTGTTTTTTTTGCAGATCAGATCGCCAAAGCAGTTGATGCCCAGATGGATATTCTGCTTACTGAACCCATCCTTGCACCCAATAACCCGGAAGTAGCAATTGCAATGGTTTCTGAGACTGAAGAGGTGGTCATGCATAAAGCCCTCATTGATGCATTTGAAATCAGTGAAGATTATGTCTATGGTGAAGCACAGCGAAAATACGAAGAAGAGGTGTTGACCTATGTGCATAAGTACCGAAAAGGCAATAGTCTGCTTTCACTTGAAGGCAAATACGTTGTCTTGGCAGATGAATGTGTGGAGACGGGACTTACCATGCTCGTAGCCTTAAAATCAGTCATCGCACGAGGTGCTAAAAATATCTATATCGCAACACCTATTTTAGACCATACCGTGTATCAAAATTTGCTTTCTGTGTGTGATGAGGTCTTTTGCCCTCATAAGATACAAGACTATATTTCGATAGAATACTATTATAAACAGTTTGAGCAATTGGATTTTGAAGCAATAAGTTCTATCATCAAATCACATGAAATCAAAAATAAAGAAGCAAAACAAAGGAAACAGTAATACATGAAAGAACAGATCATAAAGATATCCACCAACAATCTTGAAGAAACATACGCGTTTAACACAGTAGCTAAGCAGGCAAGCGGTGCAGTGATGTACAGACAGGGCAAAGCAGTGCTTATTGCAGCTGTTGCTATAGATGAAAAAGCAGTAGATGAGGATTTCCTTCCTTTGACGGTACAGTATATGGAGAGAGCGTACGCAGCAGCTAAAATCCCTGGCGGTTTCATCAAAAGAGAGACGAAGCCGGGTGATTTTGAAACCTTAACCTCACGCATTGTAGATCGCTCTTTGCGTCCTTTGTTTCCTGCAGGTTTTCACTACCCAGTCACCATCACGGTCATGGTCGTAAGTGCAGATTCACAGGTAGATATGCAGATAGCCGCACTGCATGCAGCCAATGCAGCGTTATTTGTCTCAGATATCCCTGTAACAACGAGTATAGCAGCCGTGAGAGTAGGAACTGATGGAGAGGATATCGTACTCAATCCAACACTTGCACAGCAGGCCAAAAGCGAACTTGATTTGCTGGTAGTAGGTTCAGGAAAAGATGTGGTGATGATAGAGATGCGTACCATGGCAACAGCAGGCGCAACAGGACAAAGTGCCAATGAATTTGAAGAGTCGGCACTTGTTGATGTGATTGCTATCGCAGCCCAAGCCATAGATGAAGCAACTGCTGCTTACACTGAAGCTTTTGCCCCGCTTACAAGAGAACCTTTATCACTTTGCTTCACTCAAGATAAGCGTGATGATTCACTCTATGCCTGGATTGAAAACACCTATGCCAATGAGGTTGAAAAAGCAATATCACATATGGCAAAAAGCGAACGTTCCACAGAGCTTAAAAAAATACGTACGAAGATTATGGAAGCACTTGAATCTGAAGGTAAAGAGGTCGATAAGGAAGTAGTCACCAAAGTACTCGAAGCGTATAAAAAAACAGTCATAAGAGCGATGATTTTAGATAAAAATATCCGCGCAGACGGCAGAGCACTCGATGAAGTAAGACCCATCAGCATACAAACCAATCTTTTACCCTCTGTACACGGTTCCTGCCTCTTTACACGCGGGCAGACACAAGCTTTGGTGACTGTGACGCTTGGAGATAAAAAAGATGCGCAGATGTATGAGTTGATAACTGAAAAAAGTACCCAGTCGGAGAACTTTATGGTGCATTATAATTTTCCGGGGTATTCAGTAGGGGAAGCGAAGTTTATCGGTGCACCGGGACGCAGAGAGCTCGGACATGGCAATTTGGGAAAACGAGCCTTGGAGCCTACACTGGATCTGGGGTATGACGGGAGTATCCGCATCGTCTCTGAGATACTTGAAAGCAACGGTTCTTCTTCTATGGCGACGATTTGCGGGGGTGCATTGGCATTGCGTGCAGCAGAGGTCAAAACGTCAGCCCTGGTAGCAGGTATTGCGATGGGCTTGGTCAGCGAAGGTGACAGGTATGCTGTATTGACTGATATTATGGGGCTTGAAGATCATGACGGCGATATGGACTTTAAGGCGGCAGGCACAGCACAGGGCATAACCGCACTCCAGATGGATATGAAACTCGGTGGTATCGACTTGGCTGTCCTCAAAGAGGCACTGCAAAAAGCACGACAAGGACTCAATCATATTTTAGGCATTATGGAAGAAGCAGGGAAAAACATTACAGTAAGCCAAGCACTCCCAAGCACGGAACATTTTATGGTGCACCCAAGTAAGATTGTGGACATCATCGGTAAAGCAGGCGCCACGATTCGTGAAATCATCGAACGGTTTGAAGTCTCTGTCGATCTTGACCGCGATGCGGGGGGCGTAAAGCTTTCAGGCGAAGATAAAAGCAAATTAGCGCAAGCCAAAGCCCACATCGAAAGCATCACCTCTGCACCTGTAAAAAAACAGATCGAATACAAAGTAGGTGAAAGCTACAAAGGAAAAGTGAAAAAGATAGTAGAGTTCGGTGTTTTTGTAGAGATGCCGGATGGGTTTGATGCACTATTGCATGTCTCCAAAGTAGCCAAAGAACGCATCAATAATCTCTCAGAACGCTACAGCGAGGGCGATGAGATAATGGTTGTAGTCCTTGAACAAAACGGCAAAAAAGTCGAACTCGCAACACCGGAGTTTTTAGCGTAATTTTCTTCTTTCTTCTTCATTTCTTCTTTTAAGACGCAAGTGAAGAGGCTTTCTTAGCGATTGTGGTCATATCTTCGTATACTCTTGCTAATACCCCTATGATAAACTTCATCCAATTTTATCTCTTTTATAACTATTAAGTATAATTTAAATTTATATTTTAAAATCATTTTTTTTAGGTTAAACTATAGGTGTAGAAATATTATAGAAGGAGTCTTGAAGGTTAGTATGCCGACTTTCATAAGAAAATAGATTTATGTAAAAAGGAAAGGTATCAGATGAAATTATTACGAATATTTACAATTTTGAGCATCATATATAGCGTCAATTTATTTGCAGCGACAATTTCCGGAAATGTATACTGCGATATCAATGACAATGGAACGATAGAGGATGGCGAAGTGTGCCCCAGTGAAGGCATATGGGTAAAACTGTACAATGTCACGCGAAACAGATGGATACAAATGCCACTAACATCTTCGGGTACATATTCATTTGATGTCGGAACAACAGGTGACTTTCGGGTCTTTATAGATAATAACGGAGACACGGTAAAAGATTCCACGCCTACACCACCTACCAATATGCTTTTTAAAGATCCAATAGACGGAACGCTTGATGTAACCATAGCATCTTTAGCAGATAACCGTACAGGGAATAATTTTGTGCTGGTACCGGATCCCGCGTGTGACTGTAGTGGAGGGGACAACGTCTTGACCAAAGTGCCTATTGCGATCGACGGAAATATGAATGACTGGACTACGGCGCTTACTGATCCTGATAACGGAATTTGTGACTCTTCTACCATTACAGATTATGATATCAACAAAACACAGACTGGAGAGATTCAATCCACAGGAAGAAACCTAACACATTTTGTATGGACCGGACAGGATGACGAGAACGGTTTTGTATATGGGTACACGGAACGTTCCGGATCAACTACCAATACAGAGACTTTTCTTTTCTATAAAGACGGCGATGCGGACGGACTGATGGAAACAGGTGATATCGCACTTGTGGCAGGGTGGCAAGGGAATACCGGTACTGTCAAAATGGAGATCTGTGATTATGTACCGGCAGATCAAGCCGGGGATCCGATGGTTTGGCAGCAGTCGGATGAGGGTACAACACTGCTTTATCCGGGGGGTACCACCGTGCCTCAGGAGTGGGTAGGACAGGCGACGGCTACACTCTACATGGCGGTTTAACAAACTGTAGAACTTCACCAGGACTTGTAGGAGCCGGTTCTGCGGATGGCCTTAGAATGGAGTGGCAGGTGCCATGGTAAACGGTCAATATGCTGCCGTTCCAGAGAATTACTTACCATGTGAGCACGATGAATGCTTCGGTGAACGAGACAAACCCTCCGGGACAAGTGGATGACAATATGGGCTCCTGCCCTCTGGCAGCACCAGCGGTGAAACTGGATATCACCAAAACAGCGGACACTGCAAACCCCCGGGTAGGCGATGACGTGACCTATACCATCACCGTGACGAACAGCGGTGATCCTGCAAGCGGTGTAGTAGTAAACGATACGCTTCCTGCAGGTATGACCTATGACAGTTACAGCGGAACAGATTGGACATGTACAAATAACGCACAAGCTGTGAGCTGCAGCTATTCAGGCGTACTGCTGAACGGCGCAAGCAGCAGTCTTGAGATCGTGGCCTCTGTCAATGACAATACCTCATTGTGGGGAGATACGCTGACTAACACTGTATGTACGAGCTCCGTTGAAAATGCGACACTTGTATGCGATGATGCAAATATCACGGTCTACACACCGCTTGTCTCATTGGGTATTTCTAAAACGGCCAGCAATCCAACACCCTATGTAGATGCAACGATCTTCTATACGATAGCCGTTACCAATAATGGGCCGGACAGCGCCAGCAACATAGCGGTACAGGACATATTACCTTCAGGTGTGGCATATGTTGATTATGACAGCAGTGGAGGATGGACCTGTGTAGAGACGAACAGCATAGTAGATTGTAGCCTGGCTACACTAGCTGCTGGAGAAACAACACAGCTCTTTATCATCGTGGATGTAAGCGGCACGGCAGGTACGGTGTATACCAATACTGCAACAGTCGTTTCAGATGAAAATCCCACACCTCTCTCCTCCACTGCAGATATCACCCCGGTGATCCGTCCTGTTCCTGCTACCTTGACGGTTGAAAAAGGGGTGAGTGACACAACTCCGCTTACGAGTGATACGATTATATACGGTATCATCATTTCAAATGCGGGACAGTCGGCTGCTACCAATGTCGTCTTTACAGATACTTTGCCTGCAGGTGTGTCCTATGTCGATGGCGACAATAATACCTCTCTTGGCGGAACGTTTGATGTAACAAATGGCGATATTTCATGGAACGGATTTAATTTACCAGCAGGTGAATCAACGATCATCCGCATTACTGTGACTGTGGATTCTGGCATAGGTGAGACGGTGACAAACACAGCCTGTGCAGATCATTTAGATAACCGAACGGATGTATGTTCAGCTATCGATTTCACAGTCCGTGCACCGGTCGTGGAGCTGCTGATGGACAAGTCGGTGGATAATGAGACCCCAAGAGTAGGTGATAATGTAACCTACACACTCGTGGTCACCAACAACGGCAGTGACACTGCGACGAACGTTACAGTGAATGATCCTTTGCCTGGTGGACTTGTTCCTGGGGCTTCAAATGCAACGATTGGAAGCTATGTTGATCCAACATGGTTTATTGGCACACTTGCACCAGGTGCTTCGGCAGAATTGAACATTACCGCAACTATAGTAGGTCCAGATACGGAAGGCACTCTGATTTCAAACGTGGCAACCGTATCTGCGACAGAAAATCCTACACCTGTTTCGGATGATGCGAACCTGACGGTCTACACACCCGCAGTCATCCTGACCATACAAAAAGTAGCTGATCAGAACTTCCCGCCTGAAGGAGCAGATATCACCTACACAATCATCGTGAACAATATCGGTAATGACAATGCAACTGGAGTTACCGTGACCGATACACTTCCAGAGGGTGTCACATTTCTCAGTGCCGGAGGCAATGGCTGGACATGTGATGAAACTATATATTGTACAAATGATGCATTGATCTTGCAGCCAGGTGTTCCAAGCAGTTTCGACATCAATGTAACCGTAAATCCGGATACGGCAGGGACAACGCTGACCAATGAGGCTTATACGAGTGCAGAACAAAATGACACACTAGTTTATGCATCTAACAGCATTACAGTCAATGAAAACCTTGATCTTGTGGTCACCAAAAGCGTCAATAACGCTGCGCCTGCTGAGGGTGAGACAATTTTCTATACCATCACTGTGGTCAATAACGGCCCAATCACTGCAACAGGCGTCGAAATCACGGAAAATATCGTAGAGCTGACAGGTTTGACGAGTATTTCTGCTGTTGCAGACGTTGGGACATTTGATGGGGATGAAACATGGAGTGTCGGGACTTTGAATGCAGGTCAGACAGCCACGCTTACGGTCACAGCGACAGTGGCTAGCGGAGCATCTGGGTCGTATATCAACTTTGCCACACTGAGCGGGTTGGATCAGGATGATATAGATCCTGACAGTAATTTTGCTCAGGCAACGATTTCGGTTGCACCTGTTCAGCCTGATTGTGGTTGTGACAATATCTCAAGCGACGGTTCTCCGGCATTGAATGTTGTTACGGGTACAGTAATGATACTTTTAACGCTGATGATAGGACTTTACTTTGTAAGAAGAGAAGAGCAGCTTAAGAGAAATGAAAGATAGGAAGGATTGAAGATGAAAAAAACAATACAAA
>NCHB01000012.1 GCA_002281755.1 Sulfurovum sp. 16-42-52 | reverse complement strand
GTATCGGGTTTACTATGTTTATCGGTCGTTATTATACCGTTTTATCGCTTCCGAAGTGCCTATTTTAGGGAGGTGATTTGGTTTTTCAGGGGTGACTAAGTAGCAACGCACCGCCTAGACCTGTTGTTAAGAATTCTTGTATCATACTGTACTCCTTTTTTTAGATTATATACTATTTTGTGTGGGTTTGATAGGCTTGGTTTGTCTTTTGAGAGTGATAGCTGTTATCTTGGTGTTTTAAGTTTTACTTTGGCTTTCGGTTGTATACGTTCCGACTTAGGGAATAAGGAAAAGCTCACCGGCAGCAATCGAACACAGCGGAATTTCCATCTGGTGCAATGCCTTATTGGAGGTTCTATTTTGTATAAAAAGAAATTGATGATCTAATATATCTTATCTCTGCATATCTTGCATTCTTAACACTAAGTTCAGGTACATAGAGATTAAACCATGTGCTATTGCCTGATGAAATTTTTTTTATTGTAAATTCTTTGTTTGTACCGTTTACTGAAAGATTAAATGTTACATCTGAGTGGTTTACAGATTGTGTATTAATAATACGACCAGTGAATTGTATACCTGTTAAGTATTTTTTTTGTGACGCCTCTACTAACATAAAACCATCACTAAGTTGTTGAATTGTTGTTAACGAGAAATCTACTGTTTTTTGAATATCGTTTATAGAGTTCAATGATTTAAACATAAACTTTTTAAATCGTTGTTGTTCGCTATAGATAAAAACAACTAATATCCCAATAATTATTATTAATAATAGGTTGAATTTGGATAGTCCGCTTGCTTGTTTCGTATTGATATTGTCGGTCATGGTAAATTATTCTTATAGCCTCTCATTATTTATCAAGGGAACATTTTGTCCCAGTCACTATTGCTTTCTTTTTTTAGTTTGTATTATACCGTAAATGACTGACTATTTCTGAAAAAATATGTCTATTTTTTTTTGATGGATATAGTTTATGCCAATGCCTCTATGTGTCTCCATAGTATCCACCAATGGCGAAAATATGTATAGACTCTTCATCAAAAGCATAGATAAGTCTGTCTTTTGGCGATATTCTTCTTGACCATAATCCACTTAGTGAATGTTTCAGTTTTTCAGGCTTGCCATACCCAGTAGAAGGGTCATCCTCTCTTAAGAGTTGTTTTAAAATCTTTTGCAAATTTTTATGCAGCGTTTGGTCTTTTTGGCGAAGTGCTTTAAATGGCTCTAAATTGATTGACAGATAAAGTCATTCTCACTCCTAAAGTTTTACTTTAGTCATTGTACTGTAATACAGTACTGTTTTCAAATAAATGTATCGGCTTATAGCACTTCTCACGCTAGCGTTTTAAGTCTATAAGGTTATAATTGTGACCTTTTGAAGGGGGCATGATGGAACTGACATCAAAACTGACATTGGAAATGCTGGGTGAGCCTTTTTTGCTCGAGAAGCGCATCGCTTTACTGCATGCCATAGAAGAGCACGGCTCTATCATAAAGGCGGCTAAAGCAGTTCCTATGAGTTACAAAAGTGCGTGGGAAGCGGTCGATACGATGAACACGCTCTCAACCCAACCCATAGTCAAAAGAGAAACAGGCGGCAAAGACGGAGGCGGTACGACTATCACGGAGTATGGCAGGAAACTGATGCAAACCTATGAGATACTCAGAGCAGAACATGCACATTTTTTACAAAGACTTTCTCAGGTGACAGACATACACAGTGGAGAATTTAAAACCATAGGAAGGTTAGCCATGCAACTCTCAGCAAGAAATCAGATACAAGGAAAAGTGGAGTCCATCGAGTTGGGTGCGGTGAATGTACAGGTCGAGCTTAGACTTAAAAGCGGCGCTAAACTTGTCTCTGTTATCACCAAACAAGCGGTTGAAAACTTAAATTTACATACGGGTGAGGATGTCACGGCTGTCTTTAAATCCAGTACGGTGATGCTTGCGCTGCCGGGTGCTCTGCAACTGAGTGCGAGAAATCAGATAAAGGGGACCATCAGTCATATCAGTGCGGGGAGTGTGAATAGCGAAGTGGTCATAGACATAGGCGAAGGTGATGTGGTTGTGGCGGTCATCACAGCAGGCGCGCTTAAAGAGTTGGGGCTTGTAGAGGGCAGTGAGGTGATTGCCATCGTCAAATCAAATGACGTGATGCTTGCCAGATAAAAAAACAAAAGGAATACAATGAGTTTAGATAAAACATTACAAGAAAGAAGCGGCGGATGCTGTGAACTGTGTGGGGCGCAAGAGGGGTTGCAAGCCTACATCGTAGCACCTAAAGAGGAAGCGATCGTCATTTGCTCCACCTGCGCTGCTACCATCGATACGCCGTTAGAAGATGCAAAACACTGGAACTGTCTGCATGACAGTATGTGGAGTGGGGTGCCCGCTGTGCAAGTGATGGCGTTTAGACTGCTCACGCAACTAGGCGCACAAGATCAGCTCGATATGCTCTATTTGGAAGATGACGTGAGGGCATGGGCGGAGGCTGGATTGGCAACGGAATCACAAGAGCCAACACGGGATGCCAATGGGACGATTTTAGTTGAAGGTGACTCTGTGAGCATCATCAAAGACCTTGTGGTAAAAGGCGCAGGTTTTACGGCTAAACAGGGCACTACGGTGAAAAATATCCGTATGGTAGCGGGTGATCCGACGCACATCCAAGGGCGCGTGAATGGCACGGTTATTTTTATCATCTCAGCTTATTTGAAAAAACTTTAATAGCGTTACAGGCGGTGCCAGTAAAAGTGCTGCACTGCATTAAGGGACATACACGATGATGCGCATTATCAATTATTTTACACAGAACAAAAGTCTCAATCATACGATACTTTTTTTCATTCTTTTTTTAGGTATCACCTCGTATCAGAAAATCCCCAAAGAACTTTTCCCGGAGATTGCCTTAGATAAAATTGCTATCACCGGAGTGTATGCCGGTGCAAGTGCCGAAAACCTTGACAAAATGGCAGTGCGGGATATCGAAGATGAACTGGGCAATATTCAGGGTATCGATAAGATAGAGACAGTCATCAAACCTGGTACTTTTACCATCTTGCTGAGTCTGACTGAAGATGCCGATAAAACTGACGCTCTCAACAAAGCCAAAGATGCCATCGCAAGAAGCAGACAGTATTTGCCTACAGATATGATAGAACCAACCGCACAGATACTTAATCATGTACGTCCGCTTTTAAGTTTATCGCTTTCAAGTAGCTTACTCAGTAGCGGTGAACTTATCGAAACAGCCAAAGAGATCAAGTCTAAGATTGCGAGAAACCCGTATGTGAGTGAGGTAAAGATATACGGGGATGCAGACCAGGAAGTCTCCGTACAGTTCAATGAAGAGAGCCTAAGAGCCTATGGACTGGATGCCTCCACGGTGATAGCGGCAGTGTCGCAACTCTCCTACATCTATCCCATCGGTGATATCAAGCAAAACGGCAACTATATCTTTCTCTCCACAGTCAATGGTAAAGCAGACGTTAAAGAGTGGGAATCCAGTCTCATCAAGGTAGGGGATAAACAGCTAAGGCTGGGAGATGTCGCAAGCGTGCAGATCATGTATCCGCAAAACACGACACTTTCAACTTTTAACGGACGTAAAAACATTACGCTGCTTATCTCAAAAGGAGAGCAGGGCAATGCCATAGAGATTGCTAAAGAACTTCGTGCTTATGCAAAAGATGATTTGAGCAAAGAGTATCCGAACATGTATTTTGATGTCTATCAGGACACCTCTAAGCCTGTTAAAGACAGGCTTAACACGGTGATTTCAAACCTCATGTTTGGGCTTATTTTGGTCTTTGTCTCCATGGCGTTAATGATTAACCTGCGAATTGCTTCGGTGGTGACTTTGGGTATCCCCAGTGCCTTTGCAGTGGGGATTATCTTCATCTACTATACGGGTTACTCCATCAATATCATCTCTTTGCTGGGTGGACTTATCGTTATCGGTATCGTGGTAGATGATGCGGTGGTGGTCGCTGAAAATATCCAACGACTTCTTAACGAAGGCATGGAACCTAAAAAAGCAGTCATTGAGGGCACAAAAGAGATGCTTTTGCCTGTAACTTTGGCAACTCTCACCACCGTCGTAGCCTTTTTACCGCTGTTTATGCTCACGGGTGAGATCAAAAACTTTATCATCCTGATTCCGATTGCCGTGATTATGATACTCATTGGCTCTTTGGTGGAGAGTTTTTTGTTTTTGCCTCTGCATGCGCAAGAACTGCTCATCAAACAAAACAATTTTATGAACTGGGAGCCGCTTCAAGATGCTTATGAGAGACTGCTTCACAAGGTTATTCGCTACAAAAAAGTGTTTCTTTTTACCTTTGTAGTGCTCATCCCCATCCTCACACTCTTTGTTGCCAAGATGCTAAATTTTCAGTTTTTCCCCTCTTTTGACGGAAATTACCTCTACATTACGGGCAAAACTACGGTCGATACAACACTGGAAGACACACAAAAGATAGCCAAAGTGCTGGAAGAACATGTTTTGGCAAATAAAGATGTGTATGCACTCAAGGCAACTTCGACGGTAGTAGGCTCACGAAGAGCGCTCTCTGGAGATAATGAAGCAGGGGACAATATGTTTTACATCACCCTTGAGCTGTTCGATATGGAACCACAAAACTTCATTGATGCCTACCTCAATCCTCTGTTGACCTTTAGTTTTGAGTTTAATGACCCTGAAAAAATACGAAAAGACCACACCTATGATTTGGCACAAAAACTGCAAAAAGAGATAGAGCCTCTGATGCAAAAGTACAAACTGGATGAACTGGGTGTGATGGAAGATAAACCAGGACTCATCAAAACGGATATACAGATCAATTTTGCCGGCAAAAAGAGTGAAGCCATAGCTGAAGCGATGCAAAAAGTAGAAGCAAAACTTTCCTCCATCCCACATGTAAGAGACGCAAGCAACAATGCCCAACTGGGAAAGATGGAGTATAAACTCCGTATCAACAGCTATGGGGAACAGTTGGGGCTGAGTGAAGGGATGATAGCCCAGACGCTCTCAGGATACTTCCTTGACAGCCGTAAAGCCATGACTTTTGGCGACAACGGTGTGATGGAGATACGTACCAAAGCATTCAACAAAGACTCTGAAGACGCGCTTTTGAACTTCATGATACCCACACCAGAGGGTAGTTTTGTCAAACTCACAGATGTGGTAAACATCGAAAAGAACCGCGCTTACGAGAAGATAGAAAAAAGAGACGGCAATGCGGTTAAATCGGTCTTTGCGAACATCGACAAAAAACAAACCACCGCAGTAGAAGTGCTCAAAGAGATAAAGCCTCTGCTTGAAGAGGCAAAAGCACAGGGGGTACGGGTGAGTCTTTTAGGTGAAGATGAAAAAAACAACCAATTCAAAAACGATATTTTGCGCGCACTGGTTATCGCGCTCTTTTTGATTTTGATCACGTTGCTGTTCATCTTCCCTAAAATCTCGTCAGTATTGATGGTGATGTCGGTGATACCCTTTAGTATGTTGGGTGCACTGTTGGGGCATCTGTTCTTGGGTGTCAATCTTTCTATGACTTCCATCATCGGGATGTTGGGGCTTGCGGGGGTTGTCATCAACGACGGCATCATCATGCTTGACTTTTTGCACGGTACGCGGGATGTAGAAGCTTTTTACACCAGAGCCAAACTCAGACTTCGCCCCATACTCATCACTTCCATCACCACCTTTTTGGGGCTCTTTACGCTTATCTTTTATGCCACAGGACAAGCCGTCATCCTCCAGCCCATCGCCATCTCCATAGGCTTTGGTCTGCTCTGGGGAACCGCGCTCAATCTTGTCTATCTGCCCGCACTTTACGCCGTGGTCAATAAGATAAACCCCAGCAGGGATGAGGGGTGAAATTTAACGATGCGATTTGGTACGCAAACCAGCTTTAAAAGTCCCATAAAGACTCAAAGTAAACCAGATAACTTCCATCACAAACGAGGCAAGATTCCAGTCAAAGTAGAGAGATATGAGTATGAGTACCGCCCCGACGGTATTGAGAAAGGAAAAGGCAAAGCCTTTGGGATCCATCCTGTCGATTTGCATCAGGATGTAGGCGATGACAATGATGAACACACCTCCAATGCCTATGATGTCACCGAATGAGGGGTTCATTTATGCGTCCAACGTCAATGTTTGATTGTTTCTGATGTGCAGATCCATCTGAGGGAAAGGTATTTCTATTTGATGTTTTCTTAGTATGACATAGAGAAACTTTAAAAAATCCGACTTTGTGCCTGCAGGTCTAAGCGTAGAGGTACCACGAACCCAGACTACCAGTTCATAGTCCACAGAACTTGCTCCCATCCCTGTCATCCAGATGACGGTCGTATATTTTGTCGGCATTTCAATGTAATTGATACCTGAATGTTTCAATTCATCCAAGATAATCTTTTCAACCAAGTCATTGTCTGTACCATAGGCAACAGAGAATGGTATATGGATACGTCTGTAGTCGTTTTCCAAGGTCCAGTTGATGACATTGTTTTGAATGAAAGAAGAGTTTGGGATTATGACATCGATGTTGTCATTGGTGGTGATGGTAGTGGAACGCATTTTCATGTCGTTTACCGTACCGCGTATGGTGTCGCTTACTTCGATGTAGTCACCTAAACGGATGGTTCTCTCAAACATCAGGATGATGCCGGCAGCAAGGTTGGAGACAACTGTCTGTAATCCAAACCCGATACCGATCGAAAGTGCTCCTGCGATGAGTCCTAAGTTAGAGAGGTCAAGCCCGATGCTTTTAAGCGCTACCAACAGGGTGACTAGTACGATAAAATAGTAGCCGATGTTGGAGATCATCTTGGCTGAGGAAAGAGAGAGCTTTTCATGTTTGGTTGCCAGTTTCATGATCTTGCGTTTGTAAAAAGCTGCAAGCAAAAAACCAAAGATAAAGATAAAAATCACCGTGATGATATCGATCGTAGAGATTCCGTGTTCATTGAAAACAAAAAGCGGTTCTGTGAGCTTTTCGTAAGTGTAGACATAGAGGCTCTCTGCTCCCTGCTGTACATTCGAGAGTGCAACGGTTCCAGCACCCACTTCTTTATCAAGCAGCGTTTTAACAATCGTGCGTTTAAAGGTAAAGTGTTTTTGTAGCGCGGTATCTAGTGATTGTATGTCCTCTTTGCTGCCATGAAAGAGATCTAGCACTTTTTCGGTTTCATTTTTCTGTACATACGCAAGGGTTAAAAGCAGAGTTTGGTTGATTTTGGCAGTTAAGATATTCATCTTTTCGATGCTGTTAGAAGAGAGTTTTTTGTTGAGGACATCTGAGAGTGTTTCACGGTACATCAATTCACGCTCTTTGCTCATATTGAGCGCGGTTTCTTCTTGCAGGACGGCAGCGTATTTGGTGTTGAGCTCGGTGAGTTTTTTCTCTAACGCATTGGTATCAAAGATGACTTGTTTGAGTTTGGAGACAAAACGTTCTTCCTCTGTGACAAGCAGTGCTTTATGTGCTTTGGTAGAAGCAGTGTTGTTTTTCTTTTTCAGTTTGTAAAAGGCATATTCGAGTTGATTGAGCAGCAGATTTTGTTTGTTGTCCGCTGTGGTATTGCCAATCGTCTCTTTGAGGTACTCAAGCTTGGCAAGCATCACCTGTTTTTCTTCTTTGAGGGTATCCAGTGTGGTGTAGAAATCGGTCAGGGCATTAAGAAAAGAAAAATAGTTCTCCATGCTGATATTTTGGTCATCAGGCAAAAGTTTTTTGGGAAATGCGTTTATTTTAGGCTCGTAAACAAGCAAGGAGTCAAGCTTACCCAAGATGTTGCGTTCAGCAGTGATGCGTTCTTTGTCTTCTTGGGTGTTTGAAGGTTCAAGGTCAATGCCTTTACCGACTTCTTTATAGTAGGCTACGGTGTTGTTGCCTTCATAGAGTTTGGTGTCTATGTCGGCAGCGGTGAGGGTAAGGCACAGGCTTAGGGCGAGTAGAAAGAATTTCATGGGGCAACTACTTTTTGGGTATTATAACCTCTTAAGCCTATTGAGAGATTAATAATACGCCGCAATAATCGCATAACAGACAAAGAACATCAGGTGAGACAAGCCCTCAAAGTAGTTGGTGTGTCCCTCTTCAGTGCTTTTCCATGCCAAAATGATCGTCATAATCAGTGCGCCCACTTGAAGCGGGTTAAAATCAAGCATGAGTTTAATGTCGCTCATGTACGCCAAAGCCAACAGTATGGGCACAGTCAGTAAGATGGAGACCACCGAAGCACCCATGGCGATATTGACAACCCTTTGAATCTGGTCATTTCGTGCTGCTTTGATGGCGGTAAATATCTCAGGGGTAACCGCCACGATTGCGATAATCAAACCCGATAGCCCCGCAGAGATACCATAATCTGTTGCGAGTTTGACCCCATCGGTGGCAAAGACCTCTGCACTGACGGCGATGGTGGCGATGAGTGCAAGTATGACGGCAAAATTACCGATATTGTTAAAACTTTCAAAGATATAGTCACTGTGCTCGTTTTCATCGATTTCGTGATTGCCCTCTTTGAGTTTACGTTTGAGCCTAAAAAGTCTGCTTTTTGCCGTTGCCTGAAAAAAGTGTGTGTGGGTTCTGGTTTGAAAGACAAAGATGATGATGTAAAACGCCATCAACACCGTAGCAATGATAAAGCTGGTTTCATGGATGGCAGCTCTGCCGTGTTCAGACTCTCGCAAGAGGCTGGGAACCAAAAGTGCCAGCGCGGTAACAAATAAGATGGTGGTATAGGTACTTGAAGTCTCTTTGTTGTGCTCCTGTTCGGTATATTTTAATCCGCCGATAAAGACAGCCAGTCCGAGCAAGACGTTCATATCGACGATGACCGCTGAGATGATACCCCCTTTGACGGTCTCTATAACCGCAGGGGTATGCACCGCTTCAAGCAAGATGATATACAAAAGGATGATCTCCACAATAACCGCCGAGAAAGTCAGTACCATACTGCCGTAAGGCTCGACAAGCCTTTCAGAAAGTATCTCAGCTACTTCTGAGACAGTTAAGGAGAGTGAGGCTATGCCTATGGCGGCAAATACCGTAGCCATGGCACCTTGTCCTGTTTTGTGCATAAAAAGAGCCGTTATAACAGCGATGATACCTACAACAATGTCCCAGTAATCTTCGACATAGTATTTCCAGTTACTACTGTGTTCAAGATTACCGTTTTGACTGTCTGTTTCCATTTCGTTTCAATCCTTTGTTTATAAGAGTATCAGGGTTGCTAGACCAAGAAAGCTGAAAAAACCCACCACATCGGTTACCGTTGTCAGGATAACCGTTGACCCGATGGCAGGATCAACGCCCAATTTCTTGAGGGTTAAGGGTATGGTCGCACCGAAAAAACCGGCTGCAAAAAGGTTGGTCACCATTGCCATACCAATCACAACACCCAACATAGGCATGTCAAACCATACATACGCGATCACTCCCATTACTATACCATAAAGCAAACCATTTAACAGCGCAATGCTGATCTCTTTAAAGATGGTTTTTTTAGCCTCATCCCCTGCAATCTCGCCCAATGCCATCTGTCTTACGGTTACGGTAAGTGTCTGTGTACCCGCATTGCCTCCCATGGATGCTACGATGGGCATGAGGATTGCCAGTGCCACCAAAGACTGCAGCGTTTCATCAAATAGCCCAATGACCAACGACGCGGCTATGGCTGTAAAAAGGTTTAAACCCAGCCACATCGCTCTTGATTTTCCGATAAGCCAAAGACTTTCTTCTTGCTCTGCCTCATCATTGACCCCTGCAAGGTGATAGATCTGATCGGTCGCTTCTTCGGAGATGATGTCGTAAATGTCATCTGAAGTGATACGTCCGACCAAGAGACCAAAATCATTGACAACAGGGATCACACTGAGGTCATAGTTACTTACGGCTTCGATCACTTTTTTGATATCATCATGAGGTTTTACGAAGACTGTAATCTTTC
Organism: Sulfurovum sp. 16-42-52; assembly: GCA_002281755.1. GTDB lineage: Bacteria > Campylobacterota > Campylobacteria > Campylobacterales > Sulfurovaceae > Sulfurovum. The sequence continues at coordinate 31,742 of NCHB01000012.1, read as the reverse complement.
CTTCATCATCTATCACATCTTTATAAAGCTCTTTGGGTCCATGTAAGATAAGGTCTTCAAGTGGAATCATTCCCACAAAGGTACGCTCGTCTGAGACAACAAAAACATGATGCACATTATCGATTTCATTGTTCTGTTTCATCTTTTTAAGACGCAAGATAGAATCGCCGATTTTTTCATGAAGGTGTGCTGTAAAAACTTCCACCTTCATGTGTGCACCGGCTTCATTCTCTTCGTAAGAGATTAGCTCATTGATGGTATCTCTGTCTTCTTCGGAGAGATTGGATAAAACCGCATTGGCCTTGTCTTCATCTATCTCTTCAATGTGCAAAATCAGATCGGCTGCATCATTGGTATTGAGTTCTTCGGTGAGCAAAGCAAGTTTTTTGGCACCAAATCTTTCGTAAATTTCCTCTTGCTCATGTCTTGGCAGTTCGATGATGACTTCAGCTAAGAGGGTTTGGGGGAGTCTGTTAAGAAAATCAAGATAGGTTTGCTCATCGACTTTTTTGATTTGCATGAGGGTATCAGCGATTTCAAAGGGATGCACATCAAGACTTGCACCTTCAATGTGTTCAGAGAGATATTTGTCAAACAGTGCTATTTGTTCTTGTAGTTGATTTTCCATGGGGCATTCCTTAAACAGTATGCGAATTTTATCGCTATTGTTTTAAGAAAGGACTTAGGGGCACTTTTTGTAACGGTAACAAAGATAACAGACTAAAAGCCTTTCATGACGATCTCATACAGATAATCCACTTCATGGTCTTCCAAAAAAACGGTTTTTTGCGTAGCGAAAAAATCCAGTATTTTTTTGCTTGGCAGCGGAGGTGCATAAAGACAGTGTGGGTGTGCAGGGATGAACGCCTGCATCAGCGCTATCTCTTCTTCGATGCGATCTTCGCAGATGTAGCAGTGTTCATCATCGTGCATCCTGCCTTCATGATGCAGCAGGGTAATGTAACTCTCACAGACAATGCGTTTGGGGTTTTGTCTGTCCCATTTTTTGGCAGCCAAAAGTAGCAGGTCGAAGTAAAAAGAGTCTACCTCTTGGGCATCTTTAAGATGAGGTTCAAATTTTTTGATGAAATTGTGCCAAAGCAACAGTTTGTTTTTGTCAAAAAGCCAAGGAAATCCCATGTGTGAAAGCGATCGTAAACGGGGTAAAAAGCCCGAACTCTCACCTTCAGTTTCAAAGTCGATGAGATTGCCAAGCTGCAAGATGGAGTGCCTGGCACCAAAAAAACGGTAGTAGGTTTTGACTTCTGTATTACTGAGGATGAGTACAATAGAGTCCTCATTTTTAGCTTTTCTCACCGAAAGAATAAATCCTTTGATATCACACCCCGAAATTTTTTTTATTATAGACAAAGATGTTAAAAATTAAGCAGTGCTTTGTGCCTGACTGACGTAATTACGGCTATACTTAAACAAATTATAACGAACGATTAAGTATAATCCAGCTTATTACGGGACGATGGCAGGTTATGCTGAGTCTATCACTATTTAAGGTTTATAAAATGAGAGATTTATTTACGTCATTTAAGGACAATTGCGGATTTGGACTTTTAGCATCGATTGACAATACACCTTCACATAAAAACTTGGAAGATGCCATTACATCACTGTCACGCATGATGCACCGAGGTGCCATCGCGGCTGACGGTAAAACCGGAGACGGTTCAGGACTTTTGCTTTCTCTTCCTAAAACTTTTTTTTCTAAAGAAGCAGCAGCTCACGGCATAGAGTTACCCGAGATGTATGCCGTGGCGATGGTGTTTTCAAACAATGAGAGTGATTTTGATGTCATCAGCAAAGTGTGTGAACACAATGACCTTAAAGTCCTTTACACTAGAACCGTACCGGTAGATATCAATGCCTTAGGAGAGCAGGCACTTGCCTCACTTCCTATGATAAAACAGGTATTTGTGGCACCGCAGTCTGCAGTGGCTGCCAACCGCTTTGAAGCCTTGGTGTATCTCTGTCGCAAAGAGATAGAAGCAGAATTGATAGAAGATGCAAGTTTCTACATCCCCTCGTTCTCAACCTCTGTGATCTCTTACAAAGGTCTTGTGATGCCAACGCACATCAAGGAGTTTTACAAAGACCTTGCTGATGAAGCCTTTGAAATCTCATTTTGTCTCTTTCATCAGCGTTTCTCCACCAATACTCTGCCACAGTGGAAACTTGCCCAGCCGTTTAGAATGATCGCGCATAATGGTGAGATCAACTCTGTCACTGCAAACCGCTTTAACGTCGCGGCTAAAATGGCTGCAGCAAAGTCAAATGTTTTTACCGATCAAGAGATGACACGACTGACTAGCGTCATACAAAATGGCATGAGTGACTCGGCAAGTTTAGATAACTTTATGGAATTTTTACGCGTCAATGGTGTTGATTTTTTCAAAGCAGCCCGTTCACTCATCCCTGCACCCTGGCATAATGCACCGCATATGGATACAAAACTGAGAGCCTTTTATGAGTATGCAAGTACCTGTTTTGAGCCTTGGGACGGTCCGGCTGCTGTGAGTATGACAGATGGTCGCTACATCGGGTGTGTACTTGATAGAAACGGACTTAGACCAGCTAAATACATCAGAACTAAAGACAATAGACTCCTCATCTCTTCAGAGTATGGGGTACTTCAAATTCCTGAAGAAGATATCTTAGAGCGAGGTAGATTGCAATCAGGTGAAATGATGGGAATCGATCTCAAGCACGGCACCGTTCTTAAAACAGGCGATATAGACGACTATATCAAATCCGCTCATCCCTATGATAAGTGGCTGGGTGAAAATATGAGCTATCTGCAAGAACATGTCCCTACGGCATCGGTTGAGAAGTGTTCAACGGTGTATGGTGATATGGAAGCTAAGCAGCGGTACTTCAACTACACGCAAGAGGTGATGAAAGAGATCATCAAGCCTATGATAGCTGAGGGTAAAGAGACAACAGGCTCTATGGGTGATGATACACCTTTAGCTGCTTTTTCAAGCGAGCAGCGAAACTTTACCGACTTTTTTAAACAAAAATTTGCACAAGTGACCAACCCGCCTATAGACCCGATTCGTGAAAAAACCGTGATGAGTCTTAATACAGGTTTTGGTGAAGTAAGAAACGTTCTTGCCGATGATGCAGAGCATGCAAAAAGACTTAAAACAGTGCTTCCGGTGATGTCGGCTGAGAAATTTTGCATTCTTCAGGAATTTGGGGATGAGAGCAATGAGAAGTATGACCCTGCGTACAAAGTAGGAAAATACAATACCACATATGAAACAGACCTTAAAAAATCATTAGAAGCACTGGTAGAAACCATCATTACAGATGTCAGAGAGAACGGTGTAAGAACCATCATACTTGATGACAGAAATATGGATGAAACGACAAAAGTCATCCCTATGCTGATGGTAGTGGGACGTCTCTCTCAGGCTCTCTTAAAAGCAAAACTCAGACACCTCACTAGTATGGTAGCCGTGACAGGAGAAGTTTTTGACCCGCACACTGCAGCCTGTATGATAGCCTTTGGCGCGGCAGCGATTTTCCCGTATCTGCTTTACTACACCGTAGCTCAGCTTGAAGAAGACAGTGAAGATGTCAACCCGACCCTTAAAAAGTTCAGACGAGCCATGGGTGCTGGGTTGTTGAAGATTATGTCCAAGATGGGTATCTCAACGCTTTCATCGTACAGAAACTCCTCTTTGTTTGATGTGATTGGACTGAGTAAAGAGATACTTTTGGAGTGTTTCCCTGCTGCAAAAGGACTTTTGTACGGCTTGGGCTATGATGATATCGACGCACGACTCAGCGCTAATCATCAGCGTGCGTTTTGGCCAGAACTCGAAGGCGAGAAAAATAGTTTATATAGAGGCGGATACTACCGATACAGAAAAGGTGAAGAGTATCATGACTTCTCCCGCCCTACCATCAAAGCCATCCAAACCTGTGCAGAATCGGGTAAAAAAGAGGACTATGCCGAAGTTCAGCGCCTAGTAAACGGCAGAGATAAAAAGTTTATCCGTGATTTTTATGATCTTAAAACTGACAGAGCACCCATCAGCATCGATGAAGTAGAACCGCTTTCTGCAATCTTCAAGCGTTTCTCCACCGCTGCGATGTCCATGGGGTCTATCTCCCAAGAAGCACACGAAACACTGGCTGTTGCGATGAATACCATCGGGGCGAAGTCAAACTCAGGTGAGGGAGGGGAAGATCCTGCGCGTTACGGCACGATTAAAAACTCATCCATTAAACAGATTGCTTCAGGGCGTTTTGGTGTGACACCTGAGTATCTGCGTTCAGCTACAGAGATACAAATCAAAGTAGCCCAAGGTGCAAAACCGGGTGAGGGTGGTCAGCTTCCTGGAAGCAAAGTCTCCCCACTCATTGCAACATTGCGGTTTACCAAACCGGGTATCACACTCATTTCACCACCGCCACACCATGATATTTATTCTATCGAAGATTTGGCACAACTCATTTTTGATATGAAGCAGATAAACCCCAATGCCAGAGTAGCTGTGAAGCTTGTCTCCACTGCAGGTGTAGGAACGGTGGCTGCGGGAGTTGCAAAAGCCTATGCTGATAAGATTATCATCTCCGGTGGAGACGGCGGTACGGGCGCAGCACCGATAGGCTCTATCAGGTTTGCAGGAAATCCATGGGAGTTGGGTCTGATCGAAGCGCATAACGCACTTAAAGCCAACAACCTCAGAGGACAAGTGACACTCGAGACAGACGGCGGACTAAAAACAGGTTTGGATGTCGTCAAAGCAGCCATCTTGGGTGCAGAAGAGTATGCTTTTGGTACAGGTGCATTGGTCATCGTCGGGTGCATCATGCTGAGAGTCTGTCACCTCAATACCTGTGCAGTGGGTGTCGCAACACAAGACCCGCATCTAAGAGAACGATTTAGCGGTAATGTACAAAAAGTGATTAACTACTTTACCTTCGTGGCCGAAGAAGTAAGAGAGATACTCGCCACCTTAGGCTACAAATCACTTAAAGAGATTGTAGGACAGAACCATTTGCTGGAAGTGGTAGACGATACACTTGCTCAAAAATTTAACTTTGAAGAGCTTTTGTATAAGCTCGAAGGTGTCAATACCTGCCAAGTGAAATCCAACGAACCATACGATAAAAATGAATTTGAGCAGGAAATCATCAAAGAGTTGATGCCTACAATTAAAGATCCGTCTAAGCCTATCGTGCTCAATAAAAATATTTCAAACCTCAACCGAAGTTTCGCAACCAGAATCTCTGGTGAAATAGCAGCGCTTTATGGAAATACAGGTTTACCTGCGGATACTATTACTCTTAACATGAAAGGAACAGCAGGACAGTCACTGGGTGCCTTCCTTTCTAAAGGTGTCAATATTAATATTGAGGGTGCAGGGAATGACTATATCGGTAAGGGGATGAACGGGGGACGTATCGTGATTACCTCACAAAATGCAGGTACAGAGTTTGCGTTGGGCGGAAACACCTGTTTGTACGGTGCAACGGGCGGTACTCTCTATGTGCATGGAAAAGTAGGTGAGCGTTTTGCGGTGCGTAACTCAGGTGCCGTGACAGTTGTTGAAGGTACAGGAGATCACCCTTGTGAGTACATGACAGGCGGTACAGCGGTGATACTGGGTAAAACAGGTGTGAATTTCGGTGCAGGTATGACCGGCGGTAAGGCATTTGTCTATGACACTGAAGGTGGCTTTTATGAAAAAGTAAACCCTGAACTGGTTGAACCGATCCGTATCGACACCGATGAGTGGGATACAGAGATGTTTGAGCTTAAAGCGTTGCTTAAAGACTACGCAGAAAAAACAGGCTCGAAGCGTGCACAGTACATCTTGGAGCATTTTAGAACTGAGATTAGAAAGTTCTGGATGGTAGCACCAAGGGGTGTACTCCCAACGATTGTTGCAGGAAAAAAAGGCGAATAAGCCTCAAAGATGACAGCATTTATAGAGGCCTGCATCAAAGCCAATAAAGAGATAGCAGAGGCGATCAAAGAGGGGTTTGATGCTTCTTGGTTTGAGAAAGAAGCGGTCGGTGCAGGTGGAGATGTCAGCTCTAGACTCGATCTGTTTGCCGAAGCTGTTTTTGTCAAACACTTAGGCTCTTTTGGAAGAATAGAATCTGAAGAGAGCGGGATTATTGGTGAGGGTGAAGTGCAGATCATTATTGATCCCTTGGATGGTTCTGCCAATGCCTTGTCACTTTTTCCCTATTATGGCACTTCCGTTGCAAAGGTCAATGCTGAAGGCATTTTGGATGCAGCCATTGTTTGTAATCTGGCAAATGGAGATCTCTTTATCAAGTCTGAAAACGCTGCTTTACTGCAAGGCAAACTTTTTTCAACACAGTTTCACACCCCACACACTGCACCGACTGCCGAGATAGGACTTTTTGAAAAAGCCTATGCCAATCCCTTTGTTGTAGCTGCACTGGACAAGGAAAGGTTAAAATTCAGATCTCCAGGTGCTGTGGCACTTTCTCTTGCGTATGCCCATACGGTGAAGTATGTACTGTTTGTGGGGGAGTTTCGTATCTATGATTTTGCTGCTGGTTTGGCACTTTGCGAGGGGCTTGAAGTCATTGTTGAGGGTGATTATGTTATAGTATCAAAAGAAAAATCTGTAGCAGATAAGATAGAAGCACTTATGCTTACACGAGCACAGTACGAGGATTAGAGATGTTTGGAAAAATTTTTGGAAGTATGAAAAAGGATGTCGCCACCGCGCAGCAGACAACCAACCAGTGGATAAAATGTCCTAAGTGTACGGCACTCATGTTTTATAAAGAGGTTGAAGCCAAACAAAATGTCTGTCCCAAATGTAACCACCATTTTCGTATCTCTGCGGAAAAACGTATTGAATCCATCGTAGATAGAGGTTCTTTTGTTGAGCATGATGCGTCGTTGGCACCCACCGATCCTTTGAAGTTTTCAGATAAAAAATCGTACAAAAAACGTTTGGAAGAAGAAAAAGCACGAACAGGTAAAACCTCATCCGTGGTCAGCGGTTCTTGTACCATTGGCGGTATGGAAGTTGAGATAGTCGTATTTGACTTCTCTTTTATGGGTGGGAGTCTGGGTTCGGTTGAGGGCGAGAAGATCGTGCGCGGGGTCAATAGAGCCATGCAAAAAGGCTGTGGATTTATCATCGTTTCTGCTTCAGGCGGTGCACGTATGCAGGAGAGTACCTATGCTTTGCTGCAAATGTCTAAAACATCGGCTGCTCTTAATAGGCTGAGTCAGAAAGGCTTACCTTTTATCTCTATCTTGACTGACCCTACGATGGGTGGTGTTTCTGCTTCATTTGCGATGCTGGGTGATATCATCATGGCTGAACCAGGTGCGCTCATAGGATTTGCAGGACAAAGAGTCATCAAACAAACCGTCGGTGTCGATTTGCCTGAAGGGTTTCAGCGTTCAGAGTTTTTGCTTGAACATGGTCTTATTGATATGATAGTAGACCGCGAAGCAATGCATCAAACACTTGCAGATTTTTTGAGGCTTTTTAAAAAAGAAACACCTGCAGCCTAATCATGATTTACGCACTCCTAGATAAAGAGACGCTTTTGGCTAAAGATGTCTCTTTATCTGATTTCCTTCTTCATCTTAAAACCATTCCAAATATAGTTATGTTGCAATACCGCAATAAAAACGGCTCCCTAGAAGAAAAAAAATCCGATTTGCTTGATATACGAAAAATCTATACCGGAAAACTCATCATCAATGACAGCATCGAGCTGATTGACTACGTCGATGGTCTCCATATAGGACAGGAAGATATACGCAAATACAGCCATGAGCCTAAAGTTGCAGTCCGTCTGATACGAGAGAAAATAGGCTCTAAACTACTAGGGCTCTCAACACACAACAAAGAAGAGATTGTGGAAGCAAATGAACTAGATCTAAACTACATTGGTTTAGGTGCTTATCGCGCTACGAGTACCAAAAGTGAAGCGAATGTTGGGGGTGAAAATTTACTGTTAGCTGCAAAATCCTCCAAGCACCCTGTAGCCATCATAGGCGGGGTAAGAATGGATGACAGTTTTGAGGCACCCATTGTTTACAAGGTGATAGGCTCAGGACTCTATAGCACGCTTACTAGAAACTCAGATGATAGAGCTTAAAACATTTCCTAACGGGTTTAGATACCTAGAGATACACAACCCCCATGCCCATGCGAAGATAGCACTGCAAGGTGCACACCTCTTTGAGTACAAAGCAAAAGGAAAACCTGCATTATTGTGGTGTAGCGACAAAGCACATTTTGAGTCAGGAAAAGCCATTAGAGGCGGTATTCCTGTGTGTTTTCCATGGTTTGGCAAACATAAAGATGATGCAACCTTGCCTCAGCACGGTTTTGGGCGTACACAGGAATGGACTCTTGTCAGTCAAGAAGAACAGGCTGATGGTAGCACAAGCATTAGCCTGCAACTCACGCCCAATGCACATACTTTGAGTCTCTGGCCGTTTAAGTTTGAAGCCACGATGCACTTTAGCGTAGGTGAGAGACTGGATGTGGCGTTGGAGGTCAAAAATACAGACAGCAAGCCCTTTGAACTCGGCGCAGCCTTGCATACCTATTTTTTGGTAAGCAACATTGACAATGTTTCGCTCTATGGGTTTAAAGATAAGGTGTATTATGAAACTCTAAATAATACTAAAGAGATTCAAAAAAGTGAGCTCATCATAGACAAAGAGATAGACAGAGTCTATATGAACCCAGAAAAAACGATCATCTTACAAGACGACACCCGTAAAACGACCATAGAACAAACAGGCTCAAACTCCACCATAGTATGGAACCCATGGACAGAAAAGTCAAAACAACTAGCAGACATGAATGATGAGGGGTACAAAACCTTCGTTTGCATCGAAACAGCCAACGCCTTAGAAGATGTGAGGGTGTTGCAACCCCTTCAAGTGCATAGGCTTCAGGCTGTTTATGTGCAAGAGGGTATTGTAAAAAATTAGATTATATTAGATGATTACCCGTCAATATCTTGATAATCTTCTCTTCACTGATATTTTCCAATTCACTTTTGGAGTACATTGCTATGAGATAAATGTGCACATCTTTATCTAAAAAATAATAAATTACCCTAAAGCCACCACTTTTCCCTGTCGGAACCGATGTGTTTGCCAATCGTATTTTATAGCAGTTTTTCCCAAGTTCAATACCTGCTTTTGGATCTTCTTTTAAAATATCTTGCAAATTTTTAAGATCTGTTGAGAGCTGTTTGTATTTTTTATAAAGTCTTTTGACATCTCTGCCAAAAGAGTCCAGACTAATAATCTTCAAGTTCATTTATGAGTTCATCAAGTGTTTGCATGGAATCTCTTTTTTGTGTTCCATCTGTGAGTGTTTTAAGCTCTTTGCATGCGTCATCAAAATTATCATAAAACATCTTTGCTTTTTGCTCATTGACATACGCTTTGACTGCTTCTGTGATGATATCTGTTCTGTTAAGTGAAAACTGTTTTGTAAATGTATCAATCTCATCAATTAAATATTTTGGAAGCCTTAAACCCACTTGTTGTTTTTCCAATTGAGATAATGTATGCATACTTATCCTTTGTGTGTTTTTCAATATTATATATTATTTATATACAATTGTCAAAGGTTTGGAGTGAGAGATGCTAAGCTACTCGTTGTTGACACCTTAGCGTTTATCCACCATCTTATTGCTATAATGAGCCAACTGAAGCCTCAAGGAAAAATATGAAAGAAAAAATACTGCTCAAGGACACGCTATTTTCGGCCTCAAAAGTACACAAGATAGCGACTGAGATAAAGGCTGTGTTTGAGGAGTTTAAGCAGGAAATGTTTGAAGAAGCAGTGCTCTCACGCTTTGGCGAACTGGAGCTAAAAGAGCGCATTTATCATATACGCGATATGCTGAGTGTGTATCTACCTGACGATTTTGAACACGCAACAAAGTTACTTTTGGCTTCACTCCCGCAGGAACTAGATAGCAGTAAAACCGATGATGATTTTGGGGATTTTATCTATGCGCCGTATGGGGAGTTTATTGCTTATCATGGATGTTGTGAAAGTTATGTCGATGTTTCGCTGGGGGCACTCAGAGAGGTAACCAAACGTTTTTCGGTTGAGTATGCTATACGCGATTTCATTAATGTCTTTCCTGATGAAACACTGAAGATGTTAGAGGCTTGTGCTCGTTCACCGCACTACCATGAACGAAGACTGGCTTCAGAGGGTTTGAGACCAAAATTGCCTTGGGGTAAGAAGATAACACTCAAATACACGAGTGCTTTGGGTGTACTTGAGGTGCTTTTTACTGACAAAACCCGTTTTGTGACCCGTTCTGTTGCCAACCATCTCAACGACCTCTCCAAGATAGATCCCACAGTGGTGATAGAAACACTCAAGCGATGGAAGGCTTCAGGAAAACAGAACCCTAAAGAGATGGACTACATCATGCGACACGCTTTGCGAACGCTGGTAAAACAAGGAGATGAGGATGCTTTGGCATTGCTTGGTTACAAGAGCCAAGCCTCTTTTGAAGTGAGTGAGTTTGTGCTGCATCATGACAGGGTTTGCGTGGGTGAATCACTTGGGTTTAGTGTGCGTATCGAAGCGAAAGAAGCGCTTGCTTTGATGATTGACTACATCGTGCATTATCAAACCAAATCAGGTACACCAAGTTCCAAAGTCCATAAGCTCAAAAAAGTCACCGTCAAAAAAGACGAAGTGCTTACACTCCACAAAATACATATCTTTAAAGCCAATATGACCACACGTACCCTTTACGGTGGCGAACACAAAGTAGAACTTCAAATCAATGGAAAGTCTTGTGGTGTGAAGTGTTTTGAATTAAGTCTGTAAACTGAAAGGAAAACAATGAATTTTGAAGAACTCAATACCTATTTGCTTTCAAAAGAAGGTGCTTCGTTTGATTACCCTTTTGATGAGACGACTAGGGTGTATCGCGTGGGAGATAAGATGTTTGCTTTGACTTCAGAAGAGCATCCTGTTCGCGTCAATCTTAAGTGTGACCCGCTGTATGCGTTGGAGTTGCGTTCGTTGTATGAGGGTGTTGTATCGGGGTATCATATGAACAAAAAGCATTGGAATACGGTTAGCGTAGAAGATAGTGATGTGGATGAGGAGACCATTAAAGAACTCATAGACCACTCGTATGAATTGGTATTTTCTAGTTTGACGAAAAAACAAAAAGCACATTTACTGCAAGGATGTCCATGATAGCCGTAGACTACTACACAAGCCCAGCAGGTGAGCTTATCTTGGGAAGTTATGAAGAGAGGCTTTGTTTGGCTGACTGGAGAGACAGAAAAGCGCGTTCTAGTGTAGATGCAAGACTCCAAAGAGGGCTTCATTCGACTTATGTGGAGCAAAAAAGTGTTGTCACGCAGAAAGCCAAAGAGCAACTTGAGTTGTACTTTAGGGGTGAACTTCAACACTTTGACCTGCCTTATTTGTGCGTAGGAACGGTGTTTCAAAAGCAGGTATGGGATGCTTTGGGTGACATTTCTTATGGAGATACCGCTTCGTATGTATCTTTGGCAAAAGCCATAGGCAATGAAAAAGCAGTGAGAGCTGTAGCCTCTGCTGTGGGTGCCAATGCACTGTCATTGTTTATACCCTGTCACCGCATCATAGGCTCAAACGGCACACTAACGGGTTATGCGGGTGGGTTGGAGGCAAAGAAGATGCTCTTGGATTTGGAGACACACGAGAATTGATAATTGTCAAGTGTGCACCCAATTTTCTTGGTTATAGTGCGCTATCTCACACTAAAGGATAGTCTATGAACAACGAAACAAAAGCAATCATCAAAGCAACCGCTCCGATACTCAAACAACACGGTGAAGCCATCACCACAGCGATGTACAAGGTGCTTTTTGAAAAGTATCCGCAGACACAAGAGCTTTTTAAAGACGCTTCAGCCGATCAGCATAAAAAACTTGCCAACGCGGTGTATGCGTATGCAGCAAATATCGATCAGCTGGAAAATCTAGGTAAAGGCATCGAGAAGATGGCTTCTGTGCATGTCAAAACACATGTTTTGCCTGAGCATTACCCGATGGTAGGGGATGCATTGCTGCAAGCGATTAAGTCTGTATTGGGTGATGGCGCAAGTGATGAAGTCATGGCAGCTTGGCAAGAGGCGTATGGCTTTTTGGCTAATGTCTTGATAGCAAGAGAAAAAGAGCTTTACGCAGAACGCTAAGCAGTTTTAGGTTCATTCTTTTATAAAGTAGCTCTGCTATAATCATGCCATGAATAAGGCATCCATCAAGCAACAACTACAAGAGACGAGTCTGTTTGCCTCACTTAATGATGAGGAGTTCACTTCACTAGAAGGCATCTCACACCTGCATCACTACCAAGAGGGTGAAACACTCTTCACTGTCGGTGATACGAGTAAAGCGTTGATGCTCTTGATTGAGGGTGTGGTGAGTGTCTTTAAGCACGATGATAAAGGCAATGAGATCGTCATCAACTACTTTAAGCGTCACGAGCTCATCGCTGAACCTGCCACGCTCAGACATAGCCCTTTGCCTTCTTCTGCGCGCTTTGTGACTGAGGGAAGACTCATTAAAATCGATTTGGAAGCGTTTGAGAAACTTTTTATGATGCATCCGGGTATCTCGTATGCCATTATGCAGTCATTGCTAACAAAAATAGAACTTTTACAGCAAAACATACACTTCAACATCGCATCAAAATCCATAGACAAAATACTGCACTTTTACAGTAAAAACCCACAACTCAGTCTTGATCTTAAACAATATGAAATCGCTTCGGTACTGGGTATGACAGCTGAGACTTTCTCTCGAAACATTCGAAAACTGGTCAAAGACAAGAAGCTCATAAAAGTAAGCACGGGCTATAAGATAGCTTAAAGGAAAGCAAGATGAAACAGTCACACAAAGAAGCCACACAATGGTTTGATGAACTCTATAAAGAGCATAAAGACAGGCATGAGAACATTCCATGGGCAAGATTGGCGGTCAATCCTTTGCTTGAAGCGTATCTGAACAAAACTGAACATCATCATGGTAAAGCATTGGTCATAGGGTGTGGTTTGGGTGATGATGCGGTAGCACTTGAGGCCGCAGGGTACGAGGTAACGGCGATTGATATCTCCCAGACTGCTTTGGATGTAGCCAAAGAGCGATTTGCAGAGTCTAAAGTCGTTTTTGAGAAACAAGATATCTTTGATATGCCAGAGTGTTATCTGGGCTATTTTGACTTTGTATTTGAGGCGCTCACGATACAGTCGTTGCCCGTAGCGTTTCGAGAAAAAATGATCAAAGCCATCGCTGACACTCTTGCGCCTAAAGCCCATCTGCTCCTTGTGGCACACAAAAAAGAAGCGGTGTTCAAAGGACCACCATGGCCACTTGAAGATCATGAGCTGGAGTGGTTCAAGGCGTTTGGACTCACTCAGCTAAGCTGTGAACTGCACAGAGAAACATCGAAGATTTCAGGCACGAAATTTTGCAACCTCTACACAAAGGAATAATCCCATGAGACTCTTACTACTTACATTTTTTACCTCACTCAGCCTACAGGCACAAAGTTTTTATGTGCTCACAGATGTAAACTCTTACGATCCCATCGTAGCCAATATGTCATCTAAGACACAAGCCTACAGTGAAGAGATTAAGCTGCTGATGCAAGGTGTCTCTAAAGAGTTGGGTATCGATACCTCAGGGCATCCTTCCCGTGTGCTGGTCTTTGTGATCTCAGATATATCTGTCGGTGAGACAGTGGGCATAAGAGTGGACTTAGAGCTGGGTGAGTATGTGCACAGAAAAGATGGCAAGCAGGCGGTGTTTGCCTTGACCTATAAAGATACCAGATTACTGGCGCCGGACTTTAAAGACGAGGAAGATGTGGAAGATCAGCTCGCTGATGCCACTGAAGAGATGCTGGAGGCGTTTAAACTGCAGTATCAAGAAGACAACCAAAAGCTCTCCAAAGAACAAAAAATATTCAGTCATGAGGACTTTGCAACAAAAATGGGGTATTTTACAGACTACAATGCAGCACGTAGTAAAGCTAAAAAAGAGGGCAAAGCTCTGATGCTCTTTATGACGACTTCCTACTGTCCTTGGTGTAGAAAATTGGAAAATCGCGTTTTGTCCCAAACCGATATTGATACAAAAATAAAGGCAAAATTTATCCCAGTGATGCTCAATATTGATGCAGACTCTTTTCCCAAACAGTTTGCCAAATCACGCTTCACGCCCATACTCTACATTGTTTCAAGCACGGACGAGAGCATAGAAAAAGAGTTTGTCGGCTATAGCAGCCGTGATGAATTTTTGCAACTATTCAAGTAGGTTTGTAAAGTTTTTGCTACAATAAAGAAATACTGTTTTTGGGGGAAATATGGAACTTTTAATCGTGATACCTTTTTGTCTGTTTGCACTGGTTACAGTCGTGGGGGGGTATGTCTATATGTTTTTGCACGTGATGCGATCTGATCCAAGAGAGTTGGAATTTAGAGAAAATTTAGGACAGGATAACAGACTCGTTCCGCACACTTACAAGTAGAGCCATGAAGATTTACGCACCGTGGCAGAAGCAATTTGAAAAAATAATCACACCTTTTGAAGCTTTTTTACATGCACAGACCACAACGGGTATTGTGCTTTTGTGTATGACGCTTGTTGCACTGCTGCTTGCCAATTCACCGCTTGCACAGAGCTATGAACATCTTTTGCACACTAAAATAGCACTCAGTGTAGGTGAGTGGAGCCTTTCTCACAGCATACACCACTGGATAAACGATGCCCTGATGGCAATTTTCTTTTTTATGATAGGGTTGGAGATCAAACGGGAAGTCTCGGTGGGGGAGCTTTCTGACCTTAAAGTGGCGATTCTTCCTATCTTGGCTGCTTTAGGCGGTATGGCGATGCCGGCACTAATCTATATGGGTATCAATGCAGGCTCTCCAGGTGAAGCTGGCTGGGGCATTCCGATGGCTACGGATATTGCCTTTGCTATCAGTGCTTTGGTGATTTTGGGTAAGCGCGTGCCGCCTGCGTTGGTGACTTTCTTGGTGGCGTTGGCGATTGTCGATGACTTGGGGGCTGTGGTGGTGATAGCACTTTTTTACACTGAACAGATCGCTATCACTCCTTTGGCTTTAGCCGGAGTCATGTTTTTACTTATGATCTTGATGAACCGCTTGGGTATCCGCAGAGTGTTACCGTATTTTATGGTAGGGGTCGTGATGTGGTTTTTCATGCTCCAATCAGGGGTACATGCTACCATCGCCGGGATCATCGCCGCACTCTCTATCCCCTCTATGCCCAAAAGAGACCCGCACAATCTAAGAGCAGGGCTTGAAGATCTATTGGATGCGTTTGATGCCCAGCCTTGTGTGGATGCTCATACCATGAATGAGACGCAAAAAGCGATACTCACACAAATCAAAAAAAGAATCAGTAGTGTTGAAACGCCCGCAGCCAAACTTGAACACGACTTGCATCTTCCCGTCTCTATCGTCATCATTCCACTGTTTGCCCTTGCCAATGCAGGTATAAGCATCGACTTTGGTTCTATGGGTGAGACACTCTTGAAACCTGTCTCTTTGGGTATCATTGCAGGTTTGGTGCTGGGTAAAGTATTGGGTATCTTTGGTGTAGCATGGCTGGCGATACGGCTGAATATTGCGACACTTCCAAAACAGAGCACAATGAACCAGATTTTTGGTGTAGCCTTTTTGGGTGGCATCGGCTTTACGATGTCTATCTTTGTGGCAGATTTGGCATTTGCAAGCAATCCTGAACTCATCTTTCAGGCTAAAGTAGGCATCTTGGCAGCCTCTTTATTTGCAGGACTATTTGGGTATGCATGGCTGAGGTTTGTCGCCAAAGCAAGCAACTAATTTACAAAGGATATGAGTATGACCATGTACGGGATTAAGACCTGCTCAAGTGTAGGCAAGGCAATCAAATTTATGAAAGACAAAGACATCGCGTTTGATTTTGTCGACTACAAAAAAGAAAAGGTAGATGAAGCAAAGATACGTGACTGGCTCACCAAGGTTGACTTGGCACTCCTTTTTAATGCCAAAGGCACGAAGTACAGAGACCTCAAACTCAAAGAGCTCAATCTGGATGATGAAGGCAAGATTCTATGGATGGTAAAAGAGAACTATCTCATCAAGCGACCTGTTATCGAGTATGATGAAGGCAAGGTCTTAGTCGGATATAATGAAGAGCAGTATGCGGATACCTTTTAAAGTCTGAGTTATGACCCATATAGAAAAAGTAGATATCGCTAGTAAGCAAATAAGTGGACTCAAAATCAGAACTTCTAATGCCGATGAGATGAACCCAGAGACCCACAAGATAGGTGCACTTTGGGGTGAGTTGATAGGCACTTACACACCGCCGTTTCCGCATTATGGTGTGTATCATCATTATGAGTCTGACTTAAATGGGATGTATGATTTCTTGGTAGGTGTTGAAGGTAGCTGTGATGGTTGTACGGGGAGTGTAAGAATCCAAGAAGGCAGATACCTCAAGTTTTCCGCCAAAGGTGAACTCCATGAAGCGGTGATGGAGTGTTGGAAGCATATTTGGGCGTATTTTGAAGACCCTAGCGTGGATGAAAGACGCGCGTATGAGACAGATTTTGAAGTCTATAGTTCAATGGATGAAGTGTCAGTCTATATAGGGGTGCATTACTTTTAGTGTGTTATGGCTTCGAAAATGTCCAAAGATGATGGATAGCATACGTGCATAACGGCAGGATGATGACAACCAAAAGCACTTTAAGATAGGTGTTATCTAGCGGTGCTAGGTAGGAAACACCCATGGAAAGTAAAAGCGCAGCAAACTGCACCACAAAATACTTCAGTGCTTTGTGGACAGAAAGAGGGTGTTTGAAAACCAAAACAGACTGAAGCCAATACGAAAAGCCAAAAGCGCAAAGAAAACCCACACTGTTAGAGATAAAAACAGAATCGTTCACATAGTAGATAGTAAGAAATGCCATCATGATGTGAATCAGGGTTGAGAGTGCACCGATGAGGGCATACCTGAGGATTTTATGAGAGCTTATCTTTTGTATCATGGATATTAGTATTCATCCTCGACAATATAGGTCGGTCGTCTTTTTGACTCCATATACATACGCCCGATATATTCACCCAAGACACCAATACCGATGAGCTGCACACCGCCTAAAAACAAAATGGCTGTCATGATGGAAGCATATCCCGGACTGTCTACGCCAAATATGACGGTTTTGATCACAATAAAACTGCCGTAAAAAAATGCAAAGGTAGAAATGAGTGTACCCAGGTAGAGCCAGACGCGTAAGGGTACGGTAGAAAAACTAGTGATGCCCTCAAGTGCGAGATTCCAGAGTTTCCATGCGTTAAAACTTGTACTGCCTGCTTGTCGTTTATCGCGTTTGTACTCAACGACAGTGGTTTTAAATCCGACCCATGCAAAGATACCTTTCATGAAACGCTGGTTTTCGGGTAGTTGTTGCAGTGCTGTGAGTACTTTTTTGGTGATAAGACGATAATCACCTACATTTTCGGGGATGTCAACATGGGCTAATCGTTTATGGATTTTGTAAAAGTATTTGGCACTGAGTATCTTTGCACGGCTGTCTGAAGAGCGATCCACACGTTTGGCCAAGACCACATCATAGCCTTTTTCCCACTCTTTGATGAATGATTTTAGGAGTGAGGGTGGGTCTTGAAGATCGACATCCATCGGGATAATCACTTCACCTCTTGCATAGTCAAGTCCCGCTGTGAGTGCCGCTTCTTTGCCAAAATTGCGTGAGAGGTTGATGATGCGTAAGCAAGGGTTGTGTTGTTTTGCATCTAAGAGCACCTCCATCGTAGCATCACGACTTCCGTCATTGACAAAAATAATCTCATAGGATTTGCCAATATCATTTAATATAGGCTCTACTTCTTGTAAAAAGAGCGCAATCACTTCTTCTTCGTTGTAACACGGACAAACAAGGGAGATGACGGGTTGAGGTGTGTTGTTGGTTTGCATCTGGGGTTTTCCTTTTATTTTGTCTTTTTAGGCATGACTTCAATCAAAGTAAAACGTTTATTTTGATACAAATCTTCTGCCTTGATCCTGTCTAGCTGATGGATGTGGGTGAGTGTGGCATTGGGTACGCTGAGGTAAAAACCTTCTTGTTGTTGTGTAAGCAGGGTGTTGAGTTGTTCTTGCGTGATCTCTTTTGCTGTGCCGTGGGTGTAGTAGCGTGCAGAGAATTTTTTCTCACCTAAACAGTAGAGAGGTTTTTTGCCTTCTGAGAGAGTCCTATAGTGTTCAACCAAATATTTCTCAGTGGGTAAGCGGTAGTCATTTTTGTAAAGGTAAAGCACGGCGCCTGTTGCCAACAAAGGGATAAAGAGTGTCGTTGCGATGAATGTTTTTGGATACCGTGCAGTGAGGGGCTGCTCATCTTGGCCCAGATACAGTGCGAGCAAGATAGCCAGTGCAGCCAGTGCAGGCAAGACATACGTCCATAAAACATTGCCAGAAAAGGTAAAAAAGAGCATCGGAAAAAGAGCCCAAATCAGATAAAAGCTATGGTCTTCTTTAGCAAAAGCTTCACGCACAAGATGCAATGGCTTAGAGGTAGAGAGATGCTTAAACATAAAAGCCAGCGCAATCAGTCCCCATGGCAGTGAAGCAGCCAAGAAGTGTAGCCAGATAGTCCCCAGTGCTCTTTTGTGCGCTGAACCATACAGATCACCCGCCCAACCCGGATCAACGAAGCGGTAAAAATGCTCACCCAAGATAAAATAGTTTAAAAACCCTGGTGTTTTGAGTTCCGCCATGATGTACCAAGGCAAAGAAAGAACAAGCATCAGAGTTACTCCTCTTACCCAAGGGTACATCCCAAAAACACGCCATCGTTTCGTAGAGAACAGTAACCACAGCCCTATGGTGCCACCTGTAATGACCAGAACAAGCGGACCTTTGGCTAAAAGTCCTATGGAGAGCCCTACAAAAAAGAGATACCCCCAGTAAGCACCTTGCTCTTTTAAAACCATGATAAACGCAACAAAGCACAGTGTGAGTGCCAAGTTTAAAAAAGGATCAGTAAGCACTGCACCCATAAGCGCATAGGCAAGGAGTGTACTTGCATAGATCAGCGAACCCCATAAAGCAGTGTGTCTGTTGGCAATGGTTAGGAGCAACTTAAAGATAAGTGCAAGAGTCGCAAGCTCTGCCAGCCATGATGGAAAACGGGGTACAAACTCATGGGTGCCAAAGCAGTCTATGAAGAGTGCTTGCGCCCAAAAAGACAAAGGGGGTTTCCCCCAAAAAGGGATGTTGTAGTCAATGTAGGGTGTGATGTAGTCCCCTGTTTGTGCCATGATCCTCGCCATCTCTGCATACCGTGCTTCGGTGGTATCTGTCAGAGGTACAAGAAACATGGAGATAAGACGAGAAAGCAGGATGGCTGCTAAAAGATAGAATAGGTATTTTGATGTTTTTGTCATGTATATACTTTATAGGTGCTTGGTATTTTAACTTTGAAGTATATCCAAAATCGTAAAATGTTTTTAGTTCACTCACGCTATAATGATAGGCTTATAATTTAAATCCAATCGGAACACCATGCAAAATAGCCTTATAGAGATACTCAAGAAAAATTCCGGAAAGATATTTGCCTCCATTTTAGTGGCTTTTGCTTTGCTCCTCATCTATGTGCTTTACAATGCACCAGGTGAAGGCATGGAAGAAAAGTTTATACAACTCTTAAAAACGCATGGGTATATCATCCTTTTTGTATGGAGTATACTTGAGGGTGAGGCTGGGTTGATTATGGCGGGTATTATGTCCCATACGGGAGATATGAATCTCTTTTTAGCCATATTTATAGCTGGTCTTGGCGGCTTTGCCGGAGATCAGATTTACTTTTATATCGGTAGATTTAACAAACCGTATGTGCATAAAAAGTTCAAAGGTCAAAGAAGAAAGGTTGCCTTGGCACACCTTTTGCTTAAAAAATACGGATGGCCGATTATCTTTGTGCAACGCTATATGTATGGGATGCGAACCATTATTCCTATCTCCATCGGTCTTACACGGTATGATGCGAAGACTTTTGCTTTTATCAATCTTATCAGCGCGTGGTGCTGGGCGGCGATTACTATTTTGTTAGCGTGGTATTTTGGTGAGCAGATTCTGCAGCTCATAGTCTGGGCAAAAGCACACTGGTATTTTGCATTGCCTTTTGTCATTGTGGTGGGTGGAGGATTATTTTACTATTTTCACCGTGCTACTCAAAAAATTACGCCATAATATTTGGTAAATGGTTGTAAATTGACCTAAAAAAGGTATGCCATGCAAAAGAAAATCATCATTATATTTTTATCTGTTATCGCAGTATGGGTAGCATTTTATGGCTACAAACTCTATCAGGAACACGGGAAAATCATTCCTTATGTCGGACAACTCAGTAAAGCGCAAGTAAGAGATAATCTGGATGTGCAACCTACTTCACAAAAAGATGCTGCCTATGTAGGCTCACAAAAATGTAAAAAGTGCCATGAAGAGCAATATACTGCATGGAAAGCTTCGTATCACTCCAAGATGATACAAGACCCACATCAAAATAGTGCGGTGATTGTAGGAGATTTTGCGACGCTTCCCAAAGAAGCCAATTTTAAAAAAGAAGATGTGGCATTTACTATCGGGGGCAAGTTCAAACAACGTTATATGCTCCATAAAGAGATAAACAGCACGCAAGATTATGTAGTAGGAAATTATCAGTGGAACACACAAACCAAACAGTGGCAAGGGTATAAAACCTATAAAGACTGGTATGAAAATGGGTTTGAGCATAACAATAGTGCCATCGGTACATCAAAAACCTGTGATGGGTGCCATTTTACGGGATACATGAGCCAAGGGAAGCGTACAGAGCCTGCTATCTCTTGCGAATCCTGTCATGGACCTGCCAGCAGTCATGTCGAAGATCCAGAAGTGAATCCACTGTATGTAGCAAGCAGTTCAGACCCAAAGCGTGCCACTGAAGTGTGTTTGCAGTGCCATATGCGTAACCGCGACAAGCGCATGGAACATACAAGTTTGGCAGCACTCTTTGGAGATGTACGTGACTACCCAAAAGGGTATGAACCGGGTAAACCTTTGCATCCCTACAAGATGCCTGCACCTTTTGAAGGTAAAGAAACGGGTGAATTTTACGGCAATGGCGTTGGCAAGAAAAACCGTACCCAAGGCAATGAGTTTGTTCAATCCATGATGTACAAGCATGGCATTACCTGCATCAACTGTCACGACCCACATGTGCTTAACAGTACGACCACAAAACCTTTGGGTGATGCGGTATGCATGAAGTGCCATACGCTTGGCTCAGCCATAGGACCACATCAGGCTACACTTGAAGAACATACGCACCACAAGGCCGACTCCAACGGTTCAAGCTGTATCGAGTGTCATATGCCTAAAACAAGCAGACATCTTCCAGAGTCGCCTTTGACGGTTAGAGCGCATGTCTTTGGGTTTATCACACCAAAAGAGACTCAAAAATACGCGGTTCCCAATGCCTGCAATAATTGTCATAGTGATAAAAGCATAGAATGGGCAGATAAAACGCTCGATAAATGGGGAATGAGCCAGTGGGTGAAGCAACCGTAAGTTATGAATAAATCGGCAATATTCAACGACTTTTTACAAAAAGTACCACCGAAATGAACACAGCAAAACCGCTTACAAGTAAAAACAATCCTTGAATGCCAAAGTGAGCGACGATGGGTTGGAAGAGTAGTGGGGAAGCAAACTGACCCAAAAAAAAGCTAGAGGTGAGTAAGCCCGAAGCACGGCCGCGTTTGCTTGGGGGTACTTGGGAGAGAAACCATGCATTTGTGTTGACAAGTAGAAGCCCAAACGCCATTCCTGTGGGAGCAGTTGCCCAAAAGAGTTCGGCGATACTCTGCGCACGAGAAAACAAATACAGCCCCAATCCAAAAAGCAAAAAGGTTGCACTGTAAATCTGCACATAACTCAGTCTTGCTTTGATTTTAGCATACTGCATGGAAGTGAGTGCGTTAAATGTCATAGCCGTTGCGATGACAAAACCGACTGTTTGGGGTTTGCCTCCCAAGGTGTTGACGATGAGATAGGGCAGTTGGGTGGGAAGCATATAAAACAGTACCATGACGAAAAACCCCGTAAGATAGACGGGTAGAAGTTTGGCTTCGAGTTCTTGCTCAGGCAGATGGGTTGGTTTGGGCGGCTCATAAAGAGACTTGAGCAAGAAGGGTAAAAAAAGTAGGGGTACAAGATAGATGGCAAAAGGGTAAGACCAATGCATCTGAGCCAACAAACCCCCTGTAGTAATGAAGAGAATGCCACCCATGCCGACAGCCAAACCTTGCTTGGACATAAACTTGTGTCGTGCATGCTCACTGAAGTAGTCTCCCACAAGTGCAGTAGAGCTGGTCATGATGAGTGCAACACCAAACCCTAAAATGGCGCGACCAACCAAAATAACATAAAAATCATGTAGATAAAATCCCGAACTTCCTCCTAAGATGAAGAGGATGATGCCTGCATAGAGCGGTTTGAGCCGTCCAAATTTATCGACGATGTGTCCTGCAAACGGTGCAAAGAGTGCGATGATAATGGAGGGGATGGTGAGCATCAGTTTGGACAGAAACTCGATATGGGGTATTGCTGCAAATGTATGGCTAATGAGGGGTAAAGAAGAGACCACGGTGATGCCGGACATCACACCTAGCGTGGCGACAAGTAAGAGAGATATCTGGATATTTTTTGAGACAGAAGATGTCATTTAAAGTCCAAAATGATTGACAGGACCATGTCCTTTACCCAAGACTTTGTCTTTGCCCTCTGCTATGGCTTTGTTGAGGTATGCACATCCTTTGATGGTAGCCTCCTCCAAACTCTCACCCAAAGCGATAAACGTAGCGATGCTTGAAGAGAGGCTGCATCCTGTGCCGTGGGTGTTGATGGTGTCGATGGCTTGATTTTTGATGAGTGTGACTGTACCTGTTGCGTGATTGTAGAGTGCATCGGTCATGGTATCTGTGAATTCCAAATGACCGCCTTTAAGCAGTACCGAGACCTTGTATGTCTCACCTATCTCCTTGGCACTTGCTTCAAGATTGTTCAAGTCTATGGTGTGACCTATGAGGACCTGTGCTTCTGGTATGTTGGGGGTGACGAGCATCACGTGGGGCAAAAATGCCTTGAGCCGTTCAATGGCGACATCATCAATGAGATTGTCCCCAGAAGTGGCTACCATCACAGGGTCAAGAATGATGTTTTTCACAGCATATTTTGCCAGCGTTTGTTGTACGGCTTCTATCACTTCACTGGAGTGCAGCATCCCTATCTTGACCGCGCCAAAATCGATATCACTTAAAACCGCTTCCATTTGTGCGATAATGTGCGGTATGGGGATAGCATGGATGTCCGTGACTCCTTGCGTGTTCTGCGCAGTCGTTGCAGTGATGACAGAGGCTGCGTACCCGCCGTTTGCAGAGATGCTTTTGATGTCTGCCTGTATGCCGGCACAGCCGCCTGAGTCGCTTCCTGCGATGGTTAAAACACTATGGTATGTAGCACTCATATTTTCCATTTCTCCTTTTGGTATGCACTGTCCCAAAACATCCATTCCAGACGTGATGTTTTGAGAAATGCTTCTTCCATTTTTGCCAGATTTTGTGGCGATGTGCTAAGCGCATAGTGATCAGCGATAGCGATAGCTTGCTCAACAGCTTTGGTAAATTCATCACTGGCATAGGTGTCTATCCAGCTTTGGTAGGGGTTGTCTTTTGTGTTGCGTTGCTGTGCTGCTATGTAGTCTCCTACCTCTTTGTAGATGGTAAAACAAGGTAAAACAGCAGCAATACCAACTTCAACCGAACTATGATGCACGACACGTGCAAGATAGCTGTTATAAAGTTCACAAGCAGGTGAGGGTTCGGGGTTGAAGTACTCTTTTTTGAGAAACAGTTTATGCAGTGCATCCTCAACCGCTAAGATGCCGGTGGCTGAAGCATAGAAAAACTGTGTATGTGCTGCATCGTGGCATTTCGTACCTACAGCAACGAGTGATTTTTTATACTCTGCAAGATACAGTGAGTCCTGATTGATATAAAAGCCAAAAATATCTTTGTCCAGCCTTCCCTCTATGAGATCTGTGATAAAACCGTGTTTGATGATGGATTGATAGATTTCTTCACTTTTTAGTCTTATGTTACTGTACCAGTTTTCCACAATGCGCTTCCCTGTTTAAATTGTAATGGTGGCGATAATAACCAAGTTATAATGAAACCTGTCTAAAAAGTGCCTATTTTTGTGTATGATTAAGGTCTTTAAAGTTTATATAAATGGAGAAAAAATGCAGTTAATTGTTGTCATCTTTCTAGGAGCAGTGCTTGGTTTTGTGTATGGAAGCTATACAGACGGTTTTATATTTTCTACTGCTATCTGTCTTTTTGCAGGGCTTGCTCTCATTATGCCTTCGCTGTTTAAGTTTGAACTGGGCGATATCAGACTGGTCTGGGAGCATAAAATAGTATTACTCAAAGGATTTGTAATCAACTATCTGGTGCTGCCGATTTTTGCAGTGGGTATCGGATTGGCTACACAAAATTTCGGTATCGCTGCAGGCTTGTTTTTAATCTCGGTACTTTCTGGAGGAGGTATGGTGATGCACTGGATTAAAAAAACCAATGCTGATACCTCTTTGGGGTTTTTGCTGCTGTTTATCAACCTACTTTTTATCTCATTTTCTCTGCTTTTACTGCATATTTTTGCGACCTACAGTGCAGGATATTTTGGTACCGGCTATGATGAAGAGATCAGTATTGAGCGTTTTGCAAGTGCTGTGATAGAGCTTTTGATCGTCATACCCTTTCTTGCCAGCAGGTTAGTACGCTACATTAAACCTCTGCTTGCTTGGATAGAGACCTATCGAAATGTGATCAGCCAAGTGAGCATTTTCATCATCCTTTTTTACCTGTTTGGCTTGCAAAATTCGCAGCTTTTGGTCGAAGTGTATGACTTTGAACCAGAACTCTTTCTTGTTGCATTTGTAGCGGTGGCAGTTTTTTACCTTTTGACGTGGGGTGTCTCAAGCTTTGTGTATGATCTCAACTCAGCACAGCAAAGAGCTGCTTTTTGGCACAGTGTGACCCGTTATCTGACCCTTGCTTTGGTGATTTCAACTTTTTCTATGGGTACATTTGGTGTGTCGATGCTGTTGCCTATCATGTTTGGGTATGTGGTGCAGATACCCTTGTCAGTCTATATCGACAAAAAACAGCTTAAACTACTGCCTTAGAACCAATAGCGTGGGTAGTGTTTTTGTTTGTTTTTTGTTTGGTTATTGACCACAAGAGCGACAAGCAGTAAAAGCACGGCGCCTGTCAAGATGGGCGTAAATGCAAACATAAAGCCCAAAGTATGAATCTGGTTTGAACCGATGATAGCAAGTAGGGCAGTGGCTCCCCCAGGTGGGTGCAGGGTTCTAGTCAGGTGCATCGCAACGATAGAGAGCGACACAGCCAAAGCACTGAGTAAAGCGATATCAAGATGGATGTATTTGTATAGGGAAACACCAATCAGTGCAGAGATAAGATGCCCACCTATGAGGTTTCTAGGCTGCGAAAAGTCAGCTTGAGGTGCACCATACACCAACACAGCAGATGCACCAAATGAACCCACAACAAAAAGCTGATTGAGCGGTTCTATCTGCATAAAATGATTGATAGTCGAGATGAGATACATACCCAAAAAAGCACCAAAAAATGAAAAGAAAATATCTCTATACGATTTTCTTGGAGGACAAACACCACCACCTCTTACACGGTAAAAAATTTTCTTTATCATCGTCACAAGTATCTTCCCCATATGTTATCGAGTGCATTTTGCGCTGACTCTACATCGACCCACTCTTCACCCAGCGTGAGCACATAGACCAAAAAGTGTGCGATGGCTCTTTTTTGTTCCGGTGTAAAAAGATCCACTCCATCCCGACCCAAAGCCCCTTCTTCGAGCGTATAAATCGTGCTATCGACGCTCAAAGAGCCTTCTTTGTAGAAGTTGATGATGTAAATCATATATGCAGGCAAAGCCCACTTGATGCCCTGTGCATCCATCAAATCCATCACGGAGGAGTAAGAGGCGATATACTTGTCAGCGATTTGCGTCCAGGAACGCCACCACAGCCTGTCTTTGTTTTTGCCTTTTTGGATGAGCTTGGGGCTGCTTCCCACATATATCTCATCTGCCTCGTAAATACCGATGCCGTCTTTGATTTCCACATCTTTAAATGCGTTTTCTATCTCTTGTATGAGTTGTTCTTTTTCTGTCATCTTTTCTCTTTCTTGCCTATTTATACGAGCCAAGCATCTTCTCTGAAAACGGTTTGATTGTCTATCTCAAATAGGCTAGTGTCTATCATCACGTCTATGTGAAATTTACCGCTATTTCTCTTAAATCCCTCTTTGGCATAGATGCCGTGTTTGGCTCCCAGTGAGAGATGTAGCCCACACATACGCTCAAATGTTCCCATGTCTGACACAGCACACTCTTTGCTAAAGGCTCGGTTCAGACCTAAACCCAGTTCCCGTACCAACACCACCTTTTCTTCTGCTCTTATCATCTCTAACATCGCTTCAAACTCAGCCGTGGTATTTTCCGTGGCGATGAGTTGACCGTTTTCGATGACGATAGTGATAGGATGAGACGGGATGTTGACCTTGTAGTGGATGTCACCAAAAGCGATGATGTTGGTTTTGCCGTTTAAAGAAGTGAGTGCTTTTGATTCGGTAAAAACCTCTCCCAAAGGAAGCTGTCCACCGACATTGTTCATCTCTCTGTAGTCGCCGATGTTGAGTTTTGGTTCTTCAAAACCTCCACGAAAGATAAGCTCGTGATTTCCACTATGCACCACCGCACCTTTGGCGTTATGAAGTATCTGCTTCAAAGTATGCCCTGTGTGATGATAATACTCTTTGTCATACGACAATGCATCAATGTAATACTTCACTTCATCCTCTGATGGCATCCTGCCTAAGTGGGGATGTTCAGCGACTTTGATTTTCATCTTAAACAGCTCGATGCGGAGGCGAAAAGCGTTGAGGCGAAAACTGCTTGATTGCACCAGTGCCACAAAATCCCTCTCCTGTAACGCGTCTATCTGTAAGAGTATCGCCTCAGCAGAAGTCTCATGAAAATCGATAAATATGCCATGTGGCAACGCTTCACGGTAGGCTTGCGTGAGTGTCACAGATAAAGTCGAGTTCAGGTCATAAATCACCATCGCCCTATGTGTCTCATCATACAAAAATGCATCACGAAGCATAGCTTTGATGTTGGTTGAGGCTTGAAGCACTAAAGCAGATGACATAGAGACTCTTTGTGGTGGAGTAGGGTAGGTATTTTACTCAAACTATGCTTTGGATTGATTGACAATATATTTATATGGTTGTATAATAATACAAAAGACAACATAAGGACAAAAGATGACAATAGGTATCAGAGAATTGGCTAGAAATACCAAAATCATAGAACAATACGACTATGTCGAGATAGAAGACAAAAAAACCCACGAAAAAAAAGGATTATTAATCTCGCCCAAATATGCCGATGAGTTTAAAGCTCTCTTGGAGAAAAAGATAAGCGCGGAAAAAAAAGCCAAGTTAGACAAAATCATGCAGTTTGCTGGGATACTTAACGGTGAAACACAAAACATGACATCCCAAGAGATAAAAGCATCCAAAAGAGCAAAGTATTATAATGACTAAAATTTATCTTGACACAAATGTTATACTTGATTTTATAGATATCAATAGAGCTGGCAATCTATTGGCTAAAAAACTCTTTGACTACCTGTATAGCAACGATTTTGAGATACTTATGAGTGAAGATATGGTAAGTACTATCTACTATATTTCTAAAGATAAGAAAGTAGTTTTGGAATTTTTCAAACTTGTTATAAACGAATGGCACATCGTCCCCTTTGGCAAAGATGTGATAGAGACTGCACTCGACATCACACTAGACAATGCGTGTGATTTGGAAGATGTCATGCAGTGCCTTTGTGCCAAAGCAAACGGCTGTGATGCACTTATCACCAATGATAAAGATTTTTATAGCTGTGGTATAGCGTGTTTGAGTGCTGATGATTTTATGCAGAGGGTTGTGTAAAAAACATGACTACATTACTCTCCGGTTCCCCCAAAAGCTTATCTATGCTATAGTTCGAAAAACATTCATCTTGGGGCACTCTGTGTGGCAATGTGAGTTCATGAAAGTGGTGTAATGATTTTACAGAAGTATACGGATTTTGTTACGGGCTATGCGAAGGCGATTATTGTTTTTGTGGCACTTGCGACGGCTATCTTGGGCTATTATGCGCAGTATTTGAGTATCGATGCATCAGCTGAAACGCTACTGTTGGAGAATGATGTCGATTTAAAACTGACACGTGAAGTGCATGGACGGTATATCAGTCCTGATTATTTGTTGGTTGCTTATACGCCCGATGCAGCGATGCTTTCAGATACTACCCTCAAGACGATACAAACACTCAAAGAGTCTTTATTGCAGATAGAGGGCGTGGAGAGCGTGACGACACTGTTGGATGTTCCACTGCTTGAGAGTCCGCCCATTGCTATCACTGAAGTGGTAAAAAATGTACGTACACTCTCCACTCCAGATACAAACAAAACCTTAGCACAAAAAGAGCTGACCACAAGCCCCTTGTATGCGAATAATCTTGTGAGCAGTGATTTTAAAACAACCGCCATCCTTATCAACCTCAAAGAAGACAGCACTTATACGAAGTTGCTTCAAGCTCGCAATGCCTTCATAGAGCTACAGGCAACACGCGAACTCAGCGCTGAAGAGAATAAGCAGTTTTTGACTGCAAAGATGGCGTTTAAGGCGTACAATGATGCCAACCGAGACACCATGCATCAACTCATTGAAAAAGTGCGCGCCACTTTAAAACCCTACCAGGAAAAAGAGGAACTCTTCTTGGGTGGCGTGATGATGATAGCCGATGATATGATCGGTTTTGTTAAAAACGATATTGCTATTTACGGTACGGCTATCTTGGTTATTATGGTGTTGATGCTTTGGATTATTTTCAGGCAGATGCGTTTTGTGGTGTTGCCGATAGTGGTTTCTTTAAGTGCGCTCATTATCACTACGGGTATTAATGCGCTATTGGGTATCGAGATTACGGTTGTATCTTCCAACTATGTTGCGATGCAGCTTATCACCACACTTTCATTGGTGATTCATCTCATTGTGAGTTACCGTGAAGAGTATCTGCTGTATCCCGATTTTAGTGAAAAAGAACTGATAGCCATTACCCTTAAACGCATGTCGATTCCCTCGATATTTATCATCTTGACCTCTTATGCGGGATTTATATCGTTGATGACCTGCGATATTTTACCCATCATCGATCTGGGTATGATGATGAATATCGGTGTGACTGTCTCGTTAGTCACGGCTTACTTACTCTTTCCTGCTATCATGATGCTTTTAGCAAAAAAAGATCCTGTACTTGTGTTTGATAAAGCCTTTACGCTCAATACCGTATTTGCCCATGCGGTTGAACACCATGGCAAAAAAATCATCGCGGTGGTTGTGCTTATCATCGCTTTTAGTCTCTATGGTGTGACACAGTTGTTCGTTGAAAACAGCTTCATAAACTACTTTAAGCAAAATACAGAAATCTATAAAGGCATGCAAAAAATCGATAATAACTTGGGCGGTACAACACCTTTGGAGATTGTCATCACTTTCCCTGAAGCCAAAACCGAAGTTCAAGCAAGCTCTGCGAAAAGCGACGATTTACTCGATAGTTTTGAAGATGAATTCGAGCAAAACACCAATGATGCGAAGTATTGGTTTACGCCAGAAAAAATGCAGACGATTGAGCGTGTTCATGACTACTTGGATTCACTCCCCCAAGTGGGCAATGTCTCCTCTTTGGCAACACTCTCAAAAGTAGGACGCATGGTCAAAGAGGGTAAGGATTTTGATAATTTCGAGTATGCACTGCTGTATAGCGAACTTTCTTTGGAGTACAGAAAGATATTGCTGTTGCCGTATGTGAACACCGATCACAATGAAGCCCGTTTTGTGGTACGCATCGTTGATTCGGATAAAGATTTGAGGCGAGATGCACTCTTGGCTCAAATCAAAGAGGAACTGGTCAGTAAAGTGGGGTTAGAGCCCCAAAATGTGAAACTTGTGGGGATGATGGTACTGTATAACAATATGCTTCAGTCACTCTTTGATTCGCAGATCGCTACACTGGGTCTTGCTATGCTTTTGCTTGGGTCTATGTTTTTGTTTTTGTTCCGTTCATTCAAGATTGCTTTGCTGGCTATGACGGTCAATATGGTTCCCATCAGTGTCATTTTTGGCATCATGGGTGTTACGGGGATTCCTTTGGATATGATGAGCATCACCATCGCTTCCATCGCCCTTGGTATCACCGTGGACAATACCATTCACTACTTGTACCGCTTTAGAGAAGAGCTTGCGCATGATGGAGATTATATTGCATCCATGCACAGAGCACACGGAACGATTGCCTTTGGTATGTTTTATTATTCGCTAGCAACCATAGTAGGGTTTTTGGTCTTGGTTACGTCCAACTTTATCCCGACACTCATCTTTGGTCTGTTGACGGTGATTGTTTTGCTGGTAGCGATCGTCTCAGATCTGATCTTCTCACCGCTTTTGGTCGTAGTGTTTAAACCCTTTGGTACAAAAAAGCCTTTGTCTAGCTAAAAGATGCCTGTGGCGTTAGGCATCAAATGGCACATCTTCCAAAGAAAAATGGTTTAATTTTTCCTTTAGCCAGTGGTGTAGCGGAGAGTTTTCTTCCAAGTAAAAAAAGAGTCCTTCTCCTTCAGCATCATTTTGGATGAGCATCCCGTCTTGTGCATTCTCTGCCCATTGTGTCAGGGTATCATAGGCAATTGGGTTGCCTTGTACCACAAACGTTTGCATCAGCATCTCTTTCTCCAAAGAGTAAAACAGAAACCTTCTGTGTGCCACATCTTCGATGGCTACAGGTGTGTCCTGGTTCATTCTGTAGATACGGTAGTTGTAGGTTTCTACCATTTCATTTAAAAGTGCTTTAAGCCACTCTACGACCTGTGTCATACAGACGATGGTCTCTTTGTCGGTATTGTCTCTATCGAGATACATGGTGTTGTAGTCTTTACATACATTACTATAGTCTATGCCTATGCCTATTTTATTCATATTTCGTTACCTTTTTTGCTGCATTTACTGCGATGAAATAAACGCCAAATTTTACGAAAGCCATCATACAAGAAAAAGATAAAAATAGAGGGAGTCTAGAAGTGTGAAGATAAAGTGTATAAAAAGATGGTACCCCGGGTCGGATTCGAACCGACACGCCCGAAGGCAGAAGATTTTGAGTCTACCAAGTCTACCAGTTCCATCACCGAGGCACATACGCTATAAAACGTAAACGGGATTTTACCGCTGCTTGGCTTAAAGAGTGTTTAGTATATAGCGAAGAAACCTTTTTGCTTCTGCCAGAATGCATTTTGACTGCATTTCATAGGTGGCTAAACTAAATTGAACCCTCTGATTAACCCCACCTAACCACGATAAAACCGAAATTTAGCTAAAATAGAACTATCAAGAGCAACAAATATCTATCAAGGGATTATCG
>NCHB01000011.1 GCA_002281755.1 Sulfurovum sp. 16-42-52 | reverse complement strand
GTGGCCGGATCATCACCGCTATAGGTGGCCGGATGTCAAGCGTTTTTACTGGCCGGATGCAAACGCGATAGGTGGCCGGTTTGGTGCGTTTTTTGCACAGAAACCATAAAGCACATTAAAAAAGGTTTTTGGGGTGGAAGCTGGAGTAGCTATGTAGAAAACAGTTTAATCCCTAGACTAAACGGTTTTGAGCTTTTAATGGCATCTTATGCAATGGCCCACCTAAAACTAGATTTACTCTTGATGGAAACAGGCTACAAGCCTATAGAGCAAAAAAGATTTAATGTATTCCTTACTAACTCACTAGAAGAACATCACGAGCATACAGGAACACTTTTTAGTTCTTACCTTGCCAATGAATCAAGAGAAGCAGATAGAGTCAAAAAAGAGACCCCGGTGATGGTTGTAATGGGCAATCCACCGTATAGCGGAGAGAGCTCCAATAAGGGCAACTGGATCATGGGCCTCATGGAAGATTATAAAAAAGAGCCCGGCGGGAAAGAAAAGCTACAAGAGCGAAATCCAAAATGGATTAATGATGACTATGTGAAATTTTTACGCTATGGGCAACATTACATCGAAAAAAATAATGCGGGAATTTTAGCGTTTATTAATCCGCATGGTTTTTTAGATAATCCTACTTTTCGCGGAATGCGTTGGAATCTACTCAAAACTTACGACAAAATTTACACAATAGACTTGCACGGCAACAGTAAGAAAAAAGAAGTTTGCCCAGATGGTAGCAAAGATGAAAATGTATTTGATATTATGCAGGGTGTTGCGATTACGATTTTCATCAAAACAGGAAAGAAAAAAGCAAATGAACTTGGTAAAGTGTTCCATTATGACTTATTTGGAAAACGAGAGTTTAAATACGATTTTTTAACGAATAACTCATTAAAAACTATTACATTTCAAGAGTTGCCAAATATTGCTCCAAACTATTTTTTCGTTAGCAAAGATTTTGAAGAACAAAAAAATTATGATATGGGATTTTCAGTTAATGAGCTTTTTCCTTTAAATAATGTTGGAATTGTAACGGCAAAAGACGCAATTTTAGTAAATAGCTCAAATGAAGTATTAATAAAAAATGTAGAAGATTTTTATAAAAAAGAAGCTAATCAAAGCTTAGTTCAAACAATAGCTTATCGGCCATTTGATTATAAGTTTGTTTATTATGATACAAAGCTTGTCGAAAGAGCAAGAGAAAAAGTTATGAAGCATTTTTTGAAGGGTGGAAATGTTGGACTAGTTTTTAAGCTTGGAAATGCAGAAGAAAACTCTGTTTCAGCATTAGTTTCCAAAAGTATCATTGATTTTAGAAGTTGGTCTAGACCAGGAATGCAAGGAGGAGATTATATTGCACCTCTTTATCTCTATCCAGACGAAAACTCACTAGAAACAGAGCGAACACCAAATCTAAATCTTGAAATAGTAGAAAGAATAGAAGAAAAAATGGGGCTAAGATTTGTAAATGAAAAAGAAGATGATAGCTTCACTTTCGCTCCTGTCGATATAGTAGACTATATTTATGCCGTTTTACACTCTCCTGCTTATAGAGAAAAATACAAAGAGTTTCTAAAGATAGATTTTCCGCGAGTCCCCTATCCTAATCCAAATACATTTTGGCAGCTTATAGGCTTAGGAAGTGAGCTAAGGGCTCTTCATCTTATGGAGAGCGATAAACTCGATGATAGAATTATCGATATTGATGGTGAAGGTGAAATGATTATCACCAATAAGCTAAATACAAAAGATACCACTATCGCCGATGGAAAAGTAACGTTACGCCTGAATAGTGATATTTCCATAACAAACATCCCACTGCTCGCATGGGAATTTTATATTGGTGGTTATCAACCTGCTCAAAAATGGCTCAAAGATAGAGTTGGAAGAGAGTTAAGCAGAACAGATTTAAAGCACTACAATAAGATTATAAATGCACTTGTTCAAACCGATGAGATTATGAAAAAGATTGATATGATATAACATCTTTTAGGCCAAAAAGGTAGGCAATAGAAATACTAAATTATTTAGTATATTTAGTAAAATTTTAGCATTTATTTAGCATTTTACCTACGGTACTAAAATACTAAATTGTTTTTGAACTTTAAAAATACCGATATTTCGGGAGCTTGTCTCCCCCAGACAAACAAATATCTCCCAAAGGACTTACGCACTATTCACTTGTTGTGTTGGTATCTTGTTTTAATGGAGAAAAATATTTAATGGTATTCGGCAATGTTGTTAAAAGTTAAAAAAATAATGCAGTTTAATATGCTATAATTATAGTACCCCTTTATGGGAGTTCACACAAGAGGAGTCTATTTTGACCCAATTTTTGAATTTCCCTGCCTTTTGCCTTAGCTAAGAATAAGGAAGCTTGACCTAATAGGGATTAACGGGAAAAATGCAAAACGAAGCAACGTCTTCTGACGACTTCGCCATTTTTAGTCTTAGCTAGATTTGGTTTTCTGTCTGGATTGATAGAAAGGAATGCAGAGTGACGCTTGGTCAAGAGATGCCCATGAAAGAATTTATGGATAACATTTACAAGAGGACGTTGCTCATTCCCACTTTACTTCATATTAACCCTCAGCATCTTCATGGGACAAAGACCTAAAAAGTAACATATAAAAAAATCATAAAAAAGTATATTTTTGGTATAAAGGTATCCCCTAAGGTATCCCCCAACAATTGTAAAAAGTGATTAAGTGCCGTGTAGACGGGCTTTGTGAGTGGTGCGGATGAGAGGACTCGAACCTCCACGCCGTAAAGCACCAGATCCTAAGTCTGGCGTGTATACCAATTTCACCACATCCGCATGTGATTGTATAACATAACAATAAAAATAAGTGGTACACCCATTAGGATTCGAACCTAAGACCCTCGCCTTAGAAGGGCGATGCTCTATCCAGCTGAGCTATGAGTGCACAAAATAAAAACATAACAGATACATTAAAACAAAAATAATTTTCAACTTTTAAAGATGTGACTAGTCACATGAGCCAACTGCTGAAGTTATCTTATGGTACGCCTGAGAGGACTCGAACCTCTAACCCTCAGATCCGAAGTCTGATGCTCTATCCATTGAGCCACAAGCGCTTCTTCATATTGGGTGGTTACCCGAATTAATGACCAATGGGGTGGGCGACGGGGCTCGAACCCGCAACAACCAGCACCACAAACTAGCGCTCTACCATTGAACTACGCCCACCATAAATTACATTTTATACTTAAAAATGGTCGGAGTGAAAGGACTCGAACCTTCGACCCCCTGGTCCCAAACCAGGTGCGCTACCAGACTGCGCTACACTCCGTTACCTTATAAAAAGGAACGCAATTATAATCAAAAGGCTTCCAATTGTCAATAGTTTTTTACAAAATACATAAAATTGGTATTTTATTTCTCATATTGGGGGTACTTTAGGCGTTAGTGAGTATAATAAAATCAATTTGAAAGTACATCTCATGTATTAAAGTTTTTAAAAGCACGGAGGCTTCATGGGCAAACTCATACACAGTATGTTTCGAAAAAAAATATATCATCTGCATCAAAGTCAGTTTGAAAAAAGACTAGGAGCTTTGGCACTGGTTATGTTGGGTGTAGGGGGCACGATTGGTTCAGGGATATTTGTACTCACAGGTACCACGGCAGCTACGGTTTCAGGTCCTGCTATCGTTTTAGCTTTTGTTTTTGCAGCAGTTGCGGTTGGGATGTCAGCACTTGTGTATGCTGAACTGGGCTCCAATATCCCCATTTCAGGCGGCGCATATAGTTATACCTATGCCTCAATGGGGGAGTTTATGGCATGGATAGTGGGTTGGAATCTCATCCTTGAGTACGGACTCATCGTGCCTGCGGTCTCAACGGGGTGGGCTGGATATTTTAGAGGGTTTATAGAAACAGCATTTGGATTTCATTTTCCTGTTGCCATCACAGGTTCATTTGATATGACCAAAGGAACCTATGTCGATCTGTTCGCACTTCTGATGACGGCAGCAATATTTGTGCTTCTCACCCTAGGTATCACCAAAACCGCCACCACTAATACCATCATCGTTTCGATTAAACTGGCTGTGCTAGCATTGTTTGTCTTTATTGGCATTCAATATATCGATTTTAATCATCTCAATGACTTTATGCCCTTTGGATGGAGTGGTGTTTGGGCAGCGACTTCTCTGATTGTCTTTGCCTATCTTGGATTTGATGCACTCGCAACAGTAGCTGAGGAGACTAAAGATGTGCAAAGAAACCTTCCTATCGGGCTTATTGGCTCATTGGCACTGAGTACGGCACTGTACTTGGTTGTGAGTTTTGTTTTAGTCTCAATCGTGCCCTATGGGTCACTGGATGTCCCTGATGCGTTGGCATCGGCGATGTATCAGCTGGGCGAACCTGTAGTGGGTAGTATCATCGCTATTGGAGCAGTTATCACGCTGACTTCAGTACTCATCGTCATGGGGATAGGTCTGACGCGTGTGGTTTATGCACTCTCTCGTGACGGTCTTTTGCCTCACTCTCTTGCCACGCTCCACCCCAAAACAAACACGCCCTATAAGATAACACTCATTACGGGGGTCATCGCAACTTTTATCGCTGGTTTTGTACCGTTTAAAGTTTTAGCGGAGCTGATCAATATCGGAACATTGTTTGCCTATTTTATGATTGGTATCAGCGTCATGCTCATAAGAAAAAGAAACGGGGGGAAATGTGGAGAGGGGTTCAGAATCCCGTACGGAAAGGTACTTTTACCTCTCAATCTCATCTTGCTTGGTGTGGTGATGTTTGGCTTTTCAGGACAAACCTGGATACGATTTGTGTTGTGGAGCGGTCTTGGCGCACTGCTTTATTTTGCCTATGGCATGAAAAACAGTCTACTCAATAAAGAGAGTTAAACCATCTCTACGCCACGCTCTCCTTTGGCTAGGGCACCGATGACATACCCGTCTGTATTTGCAAGGACGGTCTCAACATCTTCAGGCTCAACGACCCATACCATGCCTACACCCATATTGAAGGCTCTGTACATCTCATCCTCAGCTACATATTGACCCATAAACTCAAAGATAGGCAATACTCTGATGGCATCTTTGTTTACAATGGCTCTCATGCCCTCTGGAAGGACTCTAGGGAGGTTTTCTACGATGCCCCCTCCTGTGATGTGGGCTAAGGCTTTTACATGCTGTTTATTGGCTTTATACTCTTTTACGTAGATGCGTGTAGGCTCAAGTAGCGTATCGACAAGCGGTTTGCCTTGAAACTCAGTATCCAGACTCATCCCCAACTTGTCAAAAAAGATTTTTCTTACCAGCGAATACCCGTTTGAATGTACACCCGAACTTGGCATGGCTATGAGTATCTGTCCTTCTTTGACGTTTGCAACAGTATCCATCTCAGAACGCTCTGCAATACCGACTGCGAACCCTGCAAGGTCAAAGTCGTTCTCTGAATACATACCAGGCATTTCAGCTGTTTCTCCACCCACCAGTGCACACTCACTTCGGCGACATCCCTCTGCGATACCTGCTACGACATCTCTTGCATTTTGTGGCAAGAGTTTACCTGTAGCGTAGTAGTCAAGGAAGAACATCGGCGTGCCGTTATTGCAGATAAGGTCATTGACACACATCGCAACAAGGTCTATGCCTACCGTGTTCAGTCTACCACTCTCTATAGCGATACGCAATTTGGTACCCACGCCGTCAGTTGCAGAGAGAATCACAGGTTCTTTGTAGCCGCTTGGAAGGGCATACGCACCTGCAAATGAACCGATACCGCCTATGACATTTTTATCAAAAGTAGATTTTACATCCTCTTTGATGGCTTCAACAAATGCATTGCCCGCATCGATATCTACACCTGCATCTTTATATGATATGTTTGACATTATTGTTCATCCTTCTCTTCACATTGGCATGCGGGGAATATTTTTTTAAGTATGATTAATCCTGGACAAAATCCGGTGAGGCCTGCAACAACCAACAAAATCATCATTAGAAATTGCAAAATAAATGCTGCTGCTATCATGCCTGAACCAGCCAATCCCATGATAATACCAAGTATACTTGCCTGTATAATACGTTGTATCTTTTCAGCACACATCAATAATCCTTACTAAAAAATTAGGCGTATTATAACTAAGTTTAGCTGTTGAGTTTGCGCCCTAGTTTCTCTTCCACTGCACTGACTTTGTTGCCCAATCTACCGACTGGACCTTCACGCCAATCAATTTTTATAGAACTATAGACACGACCACAGTCTTTTTGAAGCTCCTCATAGGCTTGGTTGATAACCGCTAACACTTCTTCAACGGTTTCACCTTCTATGATGGTGCCCATGGGCGTCAGCTGATATGCCAATCCGCTTTTGTCTACGATATCCAATACGCGTGCAACAAACTCGCTTTTGCTTTGGGTTTTTTCTGTGGGGAACATTGAAAATTCGACTAATGCACTCATGATTATCCTTTGGTATTTTTGATGTTATAACAGATTATAGGTTATAATTCGCCACACAAAAGGATAAAAATGGCAGATATCATCATTGTGGGGGCAGGCGCTGCAGGGCTTATGGCTTCTATCGTAGCAGGAAGGGCTGGGCATAGTGTGATACTGCTTGAGCAAAATACCAAAATAGGCAAAAAAATCTTAGTCTCAGGCAATGGAAAGTGCAACATCACCAACCGATACATCCAAACAAACCGCTTTCATGGACACAATCCCGACTTTATAGAAAAAGTACTGCAAGGCTATGGATTTGAGACTGTAGAACCATTTTTCACCTCCATAGGGCTTGAGTTCACAGAAGGTAAAGACGGCAAAATGTTCCCCCTCTCCTTACAAGCAAGCTCTGTCGTTGAACTGCTTGAATATGAGGCAAAAAGAATAGGCGTGCAGATACTCTGCGACGCTGCCGTCACTGCTTTGGCAAAAAATACAGATACGTTTACTGTTGAAACCAGGCAAGGTACGTACAGCAGCCACAAACTAATACTCGCTTCAGGTTCACCCGCTGCACCACAACTAGGTGGTTCTAACTCTGGCTACGCCTTTGCCACCAAAATGGGACACACACTCATCCCGCGTCATCCTTCTTTGGTGCAACTCTGCTCAGAGGAAAGCTGGGTGAAAAATTGTGCAGGCGTAAAAGTAGCAGGGGTTGCAACACTCTATGCCAACGGCGAACAGATAACAGAAAAAAAAGGTGACCTGCTTTTTACAACTTATGGCATCAGCGGGTTGGCGATACTTGACTTGAGCCGTGAAGTTAGCACCAGACTAGCAAGCTTTGACTACTGTGAACTAAGCCTAGATCTCATGCCCGCATTCAGCAAAGAAAGACTCAGTAATCTGCTTTTAGATCGTATCAAAAGCAATAGTGAAAAACCCATCATACTTTGGCTTCAAGGTGTCCTGCATAAAAAGCTCATACCTGTCATAGTGGAGCAATCCAAATGCAAAGCAAAAGCAGAAAGCGACCTTGACAGAAAAGAGATAAACAAACTGGTACATACCATTAAACATCTCAAACTGACCATCTCCGAAACCAAAGGCTTTGAAGGCGCAGAAGTATCCACAGGCGGCATCAACACAGAAGAAGTAAACCCCCTAACGATGGAGTCAAACCTTGTACCCAATCTTTACTTCGCAGGAGAGATACTCGATGTTGACGGCGACAGAGGCGGATTTAATTTTCACTTTGCTTGGGTGAGTGGAATGCGGGCAGGAATTAGAAATTAGAAATTAGAAATTAGAAATTAGAAATTAGAAATTAGAAATTAGAAATTAGAAATTTTTACTCAAATAGTCTTTTAGTTTGCTGTAGGTTTGGTTGAAGGGGTGTTAGTGAAATGAGAGAGCTTACTGGTAGTAAGTGACCGAATGGAACGAGCCCATTCAGCCGAAGATACAGTGAAATAAAAGAACTATTTTTATTTAGAGTTTTTCTTGTCTCTTGCTAGTCTTTTTCTCTCATTCTCATCAAGTGATCGTTTACGAATTCTGATAGAAATTGGCGTTACTTCGATGAGCTCATCATCTTCTATCCATTCCATTGCCGATTCGAGTGTAACCGGTCTTGGTGTAATGAGCTTAATGGCTTCATCCGCACCTGAGGTTCTCATGTTAGAAAGTTGTTTTCCTTTAAGTGGGTTCACATCAAGGTCTCCCGGTCTAGCAGATTCACCGATAACCATACCGCTATAGACTTTATCTTGTGGGTTGATGAACATGACACCTCTTGACTGAAGGTTAAAGATGGAAAAGGCAACTGCTTCACCGGTATCCATAGAGACCAATGCACCAGCCGTTCTACTCTCAACCGTACCTGAGTAAGGTCTATATTCCAAATAAGAGTGGTTCATAATACCTTCACCTTTAGTATCTGTCAAAAACTCGTTTCTAAACCCGATAAGTCCACGTGCAGGGATTTCAAACTCAAGTCTTACTGTACCATCTGGCATTGGAGCAAGTGATGTCATGTTTGCTTTTCTTTTTCCCAGTTTTTCAATGGCAACACCTTGGAACTCTTCAGGTACATCCACAACCAAGTGCTCAAATGGTTCCATTTTTACACCATTTTCTTCTTTTACCACAACCTGCGGACGCGCAAGAAGGAACTCAAACCCTTCTCTTCTCATGTTCTCTGCCAAGATACCGATCTGAAGTTCACCACGACCTGAAACCAAAAAGGATGCATCACCCATCGGCTCCATACGCATCGCGATGTTGGTTTCCATCTCTTTAGCCAGTCTTTCTGCAATCTTGTTTGAAGTTACGTGCTTACCTTCTTGTCCCGCCAAAGGTCCGTTGTTGACTGACATGACAACTGAAAGTGTAGGCTCTTCTACGTGCATCGGGTCAAGCGCTACAGGATTGCTTTTATCACAGATAGAGTCACCTACATCGATGTCGCTAAATCCGGCAATAGCCACGATATCACCTGCTTCTGCTTCCTGAATCTCGATACGATCAAGCCCTTTAAATCCAATCAGTTTAGAGACACGGCTTTTTGTTTTTTCGCCAGAGGCTTTAACCAGTAGATACTCATCACCTTTTTTTACCTTACCGTTAAAGATACGCGTAATTCCGATACGCCCTACAAAGTTATCGCTGTCTAACGTAAAGACCTGCGCTTGTGTATCCGCATCAGGTGAACCAACTGGGTAAGGCACTTTCGTTAAAATAGCATCAAATAATGGTCCCATATCGATGTTTTCATCTTCCATTTCCCATTTTGCATACCCGTCTCTAGCAGCTGCATAAAGAACAGGAAATTCAAGTTGTTCTTCATTGGCATCAAGGGCAACCAAAAGGTCAAATACTTCATCAAGTACTCTTTCTGCATCTGCACCGTCTTTGTCGATTTTGTTGATAACCACTACAGGAATGAGACCAAACCCAATCGCTTTTTTCAAAACGAATTTGGTTTGTGGCATAACACCTTCTTGTGCATCGACCAAAAGAAGTACACCGTCAACCATCTTCAATACACGCTCTACTTCACCACCAAAATCGGCGTGACCCGGAGTGTCGATGATATTAATTTTGTGATCGCCATAGGTAATCGCTGTATTTTTAGAAAGAATCGTAATCCCTCTTTCTTTCTCAATGGCATTGCTGTCCATGGCTCTTTCTTGTACCTCTTGGTGCGCTGCATACGTACCTGATTGTTGAAGAAGCTGGTCTACGAGTGTGGTTTTACCGTGGTCAACGTGCGCGATAACGGCGATATTTTTAATCTTTTGCATAGTACATCCTAAGTAGTGAGCCCCTCCAAAAAAGGTAGAGCCCGCGTAATTTTTCGCGTATTATACCCCACTCTTACTATATAGAAGATTTATAAACCAAATCCATAAATCTCATGATAGGTTTTCACCGCATAACGATCCGTCATCGCGGCAATATAATCTGCAATCACCCGCTCCTCTTTGCGTACCGAAAATAACGCTTTTTGGTACGGAGGCAAAAGGTCTTTGTCTTCCCTAAAAGCGGTATAGAGTCCTTTAATGCATTGTTTACCTGCATACATCTTACGTGCTATCTTTTGATGTCTGTAGAGTTTATCCATAAGACGTTTTTTGAGTTTTTTAAGCGCAGTGGCACTCTCTTTGGAAAAACCCATGGGCAGTTTTTCTGCTGCATCCAAGGTGGCACATAGAGGAACTTCTTTTCTAAAGCGCTGAGCACCCTCTTTTGAATTTTCAATAAAATCTTCCACTAACAACTTGATGAGTCCAGCCACAAAACGATGACGATACAAAGCATCACCCCTTTGAATACCCTCTTGCTGTACCCGCTCATCCACTCTCAGACACAACGCGTCCTCAAGCAGATCATCAAAAGAGATAAGCCCATACTTGATCCCGTCATCTATATCGTGTGAAGTATAGGCAATCTCATCGGCATGATCTACCACCATCGCTTCAAGTGATGGATGTTTATGGAGCGCAAACCCTTCATGGATGCCTGCTAAAAATGGTTTTTGATACGGATACGAATGTTTTAACACACCCTCCAATGTCGCAAACGTAAGGTTGAGACCCTCAAAATCTTTATAGCGTTTTTCCAATTTGGTTAAAACCCGAAAAGACTGAAAATTATGCTCAAACCCCAAAGCTCTTCCGTCTTCCCTCAACAATCTATCAAGTTCATCTCCCCCCACATGACCAAAAGGTGTATGACCCAAATCATGGGAGAGGGCGATGACTTCAGCCAACGTTTCATTGAGTTGTAACATCCGTGCAAGGGTACGTGCTATCTGAGAGACTTCCAAGGAATGCGTAAGACGCGTACGAAAGTAGTCTCCTTCATGGTTTAAAAAGACTTGCGTTTTATACTCCAAGCGTCTAAACGAAGAACAGTGCAGTACCCTGTCTCTGTCTCTGGCATACGGATCTCTAAAATCCTCTTCAAAATCAAAAAATCTTTCACTGGGTTGCATCGTGTGCCTTTAAGTTAATGGTGCTAAAGCTATAATTGTAGCAAAATAGTTATCAGGGTGAATCATGCAAACCATTGAAATGTATCATATAACATACGAAAAGCCAAAAGTAACGCTTCTGCAGCACAGTGGTCTGGGTGTGGCAGAAATCGCTGCACGAACCTGTTATGATAGCTTTGAAAACTCTGAAAATGCCTGTATCAAAGAAGCGATGAACACCCTAGATACACAAGCCATTAACGCCATAGACGACTCTGATTTGCTTTCCAATCTTGCATGGGTACACCACCATCACTCCATCATCGAACATGCAACGCTTAGTTACCTCATACAGGGAACATCGCGTGGCGTACTACAAGAACACGCCAGACACAGACTGCAAGCCATCTCTGTAAGAAGCACCCGATACACCATGTCAAGCGTTATCAATGCCTTTGTTGCTTCACTGCAAGATGACGATGGTTTTGGCTTCTTTTTTGAAACACTGCTTTCTTTAAATCTTTTTGTCATCACAGACAGGGAGTATCTCTCTATCGAGATCAGATCCATTTACGACAAGCTCACTTTTCAGTACCAAAAAGATGTTGACTTCCTAAATAATGCCGTAGCCAAATCTTCTTTGCCTTATATAGAAAGCTACAAACAAGATGCCTCTGCACTTTTTACCGCTTTGCAAAACGGGAAGAAAAAAAGAAATGTAGGGGATGGATTTAAACACATCGTGACAGATAACTGGAAAGTAGACATGGTGGTTACCTTTAACATCCGAAGTCTCAAAAACTATTTTGACCTCAGAGACTCCGGTGCGGCGTGGTTTCAGATACAGTGGCTAGCTGAAGCGATGAAAGAAGTCACCCCACTCAAATACCTCAAACTCATCGACAAAAAATACAAAACGATGGCATAAATTAATCAAGCACTAACGAAAATATCAAAAAACATTTACTTTTTGTTAATTACTCTTGACATTGATGAAAAAAGTATGCTATAGTAGCGGTGAGTTATAAAAATACAAACACAAGGAAACAAACATGAAAAAATTCAACCTTTCACTCGTAGCAGTTTTGGCAATGAGCACATTCGCAATCGCAGGTGGAGATATCGCTCCAGTTGAACCAGTAATCGAAACACCAATGGTAGAAGAGTCTACTCCAGGTAACTTCTATCTTGGTCTTGGATATGGTATGCTTACAGCTACTCAGACTACTACTTTTGGTAATACAGCTACTACAAACTTTGATGATGACTTTAATGAAGTAATGTTGCAAGCTGGATACAAATTTAACCCGTATATCGCTCTTGAAGGTAGATACTGGATTGGTCTAGAAGACTCATATGCAATCAACAATGGAACAGGAGCTGTTACAGCTGATGCAAGTATTGATGCATGGGGTGTTTATGT
Source organism: Sulfurovum sp. 16-42-52 (assembly GCA_002281755.1). Classification (GTDB taxonomy): domain Bacteria; phylum Campylobacterota; class Campylobacteria; order Campylobacterales; family Sulfurovaceae; genus Sulfurovum. Next base: position 29,398 of record NCHB01000011.1, on the reverse strand, counting down.
TAAACCACAATACCCAATCACTGATTCACTTGATGTTTATGCATTATTAGGTTATGCTAATGCAGATATCACAACTACCACTCCTGCAGGATATGTATTTAGCCCAGACAGTGTTGATGGTTTCTCATGGGGTCTTGGTGCAGATTATTTCTTTACAGACAACGTAGCAGTATTTGTTGATTATGTTAACATTTATGATGACACAAAAGGCATAGCGAACAATGGTGAAGTATCTACTCAAGTTGATACTATTAACTTCGGTGTAACTTACCAATTCTAAGAACACTTTTACTAAGCCTTTTGGCTTGGTAGAACCTTTTACTTTTCCTCTTTCCTCTCTTCTTTTTTTACCATTATTTAACTATAATACGGGCGAAAAACATTTTATCGTTTCGGAGTATTTTCTTGCGTTTATTATTGATAGTATTACTGTGTGCATTCACCTCTGTTTTGGCTCAGCCGGTCTCTGTAGAAACCATTGGTGCCTCTATACAAAGTTCTCTTCCTGGACACATCAAAGGTAAAAACAAAGAGATCATCTCAAGCATCTACGCTGCAGCAGGGTATCAGCCCTTGTGGGTCGGTGATGCCAACAAGAAAAAAACCGCACAGCTCATACAGGCACTGAGTGATCCGATGTTCAACTACAAAGAAAAATCCTTTGACAGAGCCTCCATCTCTCGTCTCTTTTTCATGTTAGACAGCGGTGAAGTTGCACCATCCAAACAAGCAAGCGTCTATGCAAGACTCGACATTATCCTTACCAGCTCGATGGTACGACTGGTTCGCTTCATCGTACAGGGAGATGTGGACTGGAATTTGGTTCAACAAAAATTGCATAAACTCAAACAAAGCGAAGATGTCACCGCAAGATGGGAGATGGAGCCAAAAGGATTTCCCGATCAGCAGCAGCTTTTTTCTGCCATCGTTAACGGTGACATTTATCCGTATCTGCGATCATTGATACCAATGGAACATCGTTATAAAAAACTGGTCAAAATGCTCAAAGATTACCGCAGAATGGACAAACTGCCAAAGGTAAAATACACCAAAAAACCCTCAAAAATAGGTGATTCATCTGACATCGTCGAATCTGCAAAACAATACCTTCAGATAACAGGCGACTATCCGAAAAATGCACCGATAGACAGTCGGTTTGATACAACACTTCAAAGAGCTCTGATGACGTACCAAAAACGCTATTTGCTTAAAATAACAGGCGTTTTGGACGAAGCTACTACGTTTTATCTGAACAAGCCCGTCTCAGAAAATATACAGTCCATCATCACCAATCTGGATAAAACCAAACTCTACCCCAAAGCATTTGAATCAGAGCATATAGAGATTAACGTTCCTGATTTTAATCTTCGTTATTACCGAAATGGACAGCAAATCATGAAAAAAGGGGTGGTAGTAGGACGCATGGATAGACCCACACCACTCTTTCATGATGTGATGAGTTTTATGGTACTCAATCCCACATGGACGGTTCCAGACAACCTTATCAAAAGAGACTTGATTCACGTGTTAAGAGAAGACCCTAATTATCTTGTAGATAACAATATACACGTCTTTTCAGGCAATAATGAAATACAGGTCACTTCAGGTATGCTGAATAAATATGAGCATAGCAGCAGTGCAGTTCCCTACCGTTTTGTGCAATTCCCAGGTGAAAACAATGCACTGGGACGTGTCAAATTTATGTTTCCGAACAAGTACTCTGTTTACTTGCACGATACGGATAACAAATCACTGCTAGACAGAAGATATAAAGTCTACAGTTCAGGCTGTGTACGACTGGAGAAGCCTTTTGATCTTGTTGATCTGCTTCTTGCTCCGGGTGGTCAATACAGCCATGACAGAATACAACAGATACTGGCGACAAACAAACCAACGACTATCAATCTTCCACAACCAGTACCTGTGCACATGGTTTACTTTACGGCGTATGAAGAGAATGGATTGGCGTATTTTAAGTATGATATTTATCTGTACGACCTAATCATAGAAGAGTCTGTTGAGGGCAATAGAAAATCTACATTTAGGGTACCGGAAAAACGTATGATATCGGTAAAAGACAACAACGCGAAGCCACTTTCTAACTAATCACTCTTTTTACTTAGCCCTTTTGCGTATCTTCACTCTTTGAAGATGCGTCAGGGCAACTGCCATCGCATCGGTGATATCTAAAGGCTTTATCTCTTTTTTGATTCCAAACAATCTTTTGACCATAAAAGCAACCTGCTCTTTTGTGGCTTTACCATTTCCTGTGACTGCTTTTTTGACCTGCAATGCTGTATATTCATGAAAAAAACCCACTTCTTGGAGTATCTTCAGACACAAAGCACCTCTAAACTGAGCGAGCTTTAAAACTGACTGGGGGTTGAGTGCAAAAAAGATATCTTCAATCGCGACTTCATCAACAGGATGTGTCTTTAAAATAAGGTCTATGCCCTCTACAAGCTCCACTATCTGCTCTTGGAGTACTTTACTCCTCAGTTTAAGCAAACCTGCTTCAAGTAGTGAAAAGTTTTTCCCATCCCAATGTACGATGCAGTACCCTAAATTACGGCTTCCAGGGTCAATTCCTAAGATATTCATTCACACCTTTGTTCACATAGTGAATAAAACTATTCAACTCTGTTTTCTTACGCTATTTTAGCTTAAATTGGCTAAAATGTGCTAAGTTTTTCACATTAAGAAATGAACGTAGAGAAGATGAAAAATGTTATTCACACATTTAAAAATATCAAAGGGCGGTAGACATGAACATCGGGCAAAAAGTACTTTTTGAACTCAAAAAAGAGATTAGCGAAATAGAATATGAGCGTTATATCAAAAATCTTGTCTATGATGCCAAACGTTCGCGCAGTAACATTGTTTATTTTAATGCACCCAATATGATTGTGGCAAAATGGATTAAAAGCAAATATGCTGATAAACTGAGCCATCTTTTTGAAGTATACAATGAAGTGAAACCGGAGATAGAAATATCCGTTGGATCCAAAAACCAACACAATCAAAGTGCTTCAGTGAAACAGACAACAGAAAAAAGCCATTCTAAAAGTACCTATCTCAATCCCTCTTTGACCTTTGAAAGTTTTATTGTAGGGCATTCCAATCAGTTTGCCTACACAACGTCCAAATCTGTCGCAGAAAAACCCGGTAAACAGTATAATCCGCTCTTTTTGTATGGCGGGGTTGGTTTAGGTAAAACCCATTTGCTGCAAGCCATAGGAAATTATCATATCAATCAGGGTAAAACGGTTATCTATACCACTTTAGAACAGTTTATGAACTCCTTTACCTCTCATCTGCGTTCACAGACCATGGATCGTTTTAGGGATAAATTTAGAGAATGTGACCTGCTGCTCATCGATGATATACAGTTTCTCAGCAGAAAAGAACAAACCCAAGAAGAGTTTTTTCACACCTTTAATGAACTCTACAACAACAACAAACAAATCGTCATCACCTCTGACAGACAACCCAATAAAATAGCAGGATTGGTTGACAGACTGCGCAGCCGTTTTGAAATGGGACTGATGGCAGATATTCAACCCCCAGGGCTTGAGACGAAAATTGCGATTATCCAAAAAAAATGTGAACTTGATGGGATTAAACTGAACAATGAAATCATCAATTTCATTGCGACCAATATGGGTGATAATATACGTGAAATAGAGGGTACTATCATCAAACTCAATGCGCTCTCTTCGATGCTCAATCAGGAAATCACCCTAGACTTTGCACAAAATGCCATCAAAGATCAACTCAAAGAAAAGAAAGAAAATATTTCCATCGATGACATCGTTAAAATCATATCACGGGAACTTAACATCAAGCCCTCAGATATGAAATCAAAAAAGCGTACACAAAACATTGTCAACGCCCGAAGAATCGCCATTTATCTTGCACGAAATCTCACACCTAATTCAATGCCTCAAATAGCAATATATTTTGGCATGAAAGACCATACTGCGATTTCTCATGCTATGAAAAAAATTCATGAAATCATAGAAAGTGATGAAAATTTTAAAGTCATACTTGAAGATCTTTCCAATAAAATCAATACACAAACACGTCCAAGTATCGAATAAACATCCCTATGCTTTTCTTTGCCCAAACAAGGGACACCAGCATCATAAAACTTGAATAAAAAAAAGATATAATTTTAAAAGTGAACAAATGTGAATAAAATAATACCATTCAACATTTACTCAAATAACGGTTTCATCGGCTGTATAGAAGTTTTTCACCTATTCAAGTCATGCTACTACTACGTACTAAATTATTTATAATAAGGAAAGTCAATGAAGATAAGAGCGCAAAAACAAATTATAGAATCTATACTCATTAATCTACAGCCTTTTTTAGAAAAAAAAGATGCCAGTCAAATTACCTCTCATATTTTGTTTAAAACCGAAAATAACAGCTGTATCATAAAAGCAACAGATTCTGAAATAGGTTTAAAAATTAAGACAGATAATATTATTATTGATTCAGAAGGATCTTTTACCGCCCACGGTAAAAAACTTTTAGACATCATACGTATACTCAAAGATGATGAAATCACTTTAGAACTTTTAGACAATGTCTTACATGTAAAACAACAACATTCAAAATTTAAACTGCCCACATTTAATACAAATTCTTTCCCCACTTTCCCCACTACTGAAAATAAACCGCAAATTTCTTTGGATTCTTTAAGTCTTATTCAAAATCTTAAAAAAATATCTCCAGCTATTGATACCAACAATCCAAAATTTGAACTCAACGGTGCACTCATTAACATCAAAAATGATTCAACCGATTTAGTAGGAACCGATACAAGAAGATTGGCAATCGCAACAATCGCTGGAGATAATGCAGAAACTTTATCTCTCATCGTTCCTAAAAAAGCAATTTTAGAAATACAAAAATTATTTTTGGACCAAATTGATATCTATTTTGATGAAACAAATCTAATTATCAATAACAACAACTATTATTTTTTTACAAGACTGATCAACGGGAAATTTCCTGATTATCAGCGAATTATTCCTACATCTACCAAACATCAAATTACATTGCCAAAAAAAGAGATGATTGATGCGATTAAAATGATCACCACCATTTCTCAAGAGATAAAAATGACTTTACTTTCTGACAGTATTGTTTTTAACTCTCTCAGTGCAGATAATGTCGAAGCAAAAACAGAACTCAAACTCAAAACAGGTTTAAATGACAAATTTGAAATTTCTTATAACAGTAAATATATTTTAGATTTCATTTCTCAAATCAATAAAAATGAATTTACAATGGAATTTAATGAACCGACATTACCATTTATCGTAAAAGACGATAATTTCATCACTATCATCATGCCTATTGTTGCATAAAAGGAAAAAGGCACTATGAGTAAACAACCAACTAAATATATTTTTGTGACAGGAGGTGTACTAAGTTCTTTAGGCAAAGGTATTACCGCTGCTAGTGTGGGAACACTCTTAAAGCAGACTGGATTGCGTGTGGGTGTTTTAAAACTCGATCCTTATATCAACGTCGATCCTGGTACGATGTCACCCCTTGAACATGGAGAAGTTTTTGTCACTAAAGACGGTGCTGAGACCGATTTAGATTTGGGACATTATGAAAGATTTTTAGATACTTCTTTAACACAAAACAACAACTTTACAACTGGACAGGTCTATAAAACAGTTATAGAAAATGAACGTAAAGGTAAATATCTGGGTAAAACCATCCAAGTAGTTCCGCACATCGTTAATGAAATTAAAGAGCGTATCATCAAAGCAGGCGAAGGTAAAGACATTCTCATTGTTGAACTTGGCGGTACAACCGGTGACATCGAAGGATTGCCGTTTTTGGAAACCATACGTCAAATGAAACATGAACTGAGTAAAAAACAGGTGATGAATATCCATGTGACACTCTTACCCTACATCAAGGCTGCCGGTGAGCTTAAAACCAAACCGACGCAACACTCTGTACAGGAACTAAGACGTATAGGTATCGCACCGCATATGCTCATCCTTCGAGCTGAACAGCCTGTTCCGGCAGATTTGAAACGAAAGATTGCTTATAGCTGTGATGTAGATGAAGATTCAGTCATTGATGCGATTGATGCCCCGACTATTTATGAAGTGCCTCTCAATTTTTTAAAACAGGATATTTTAAAACCTATCTGCAATCAGCTTGAACTTGAAAACTGTTTACCTAAAATGGATGAATGGTCAGATTTAGTCCATAAGATTATACAACCGACCTATCAGACTAAAATTGCTTTTGTCGGAAAATATTTGGATTTAAAAGAGTCTTACAAATCACTCACTGAGGCACTCATCCATGCAGGTGCGCATTTGGATCATAAAGTCATTATCAAATGGGTAGACAGCGAAAAAGTGGAAGATGACGGTGCGAGTAAATATCTCAATGATTGTGACGGTATTTTGGTTGCAGGCGGTTTTGGAGAACGGGGTATAGAGGGCAAAATACTTGCCATTCAATATGCTAGAGAAAATAAAATACCTTTTTTAGGTATCTGTCTGGGTATGCAGCTTGCGATGATAGAATTTGCCAGAAACGTACTCGGATTGGAAGATGTCAATTCGGTTGAATTTAAAAAAGATACAAAAAATCCGATTATCTATCTGATCGATGAATTTATAGATGCAAGCGGTTCAAAACAGGTTAGAACCACTACTTCTCCTATGGGCGGTACGATGCGTCTTGGTGAGTATGAATGTGAAACAAAAGAAGGTTCTAATCTTAGAAAAGCGTATGATGCACCGGTCATTTTTGAAAGACACAGACACCGATATGAAGCCAATCCAAAATACAGAGAAGCATTTGAAGCAAAAGGCTTGGAAATCACCGGTGAATCGCATGGTCTTATAGAAGCAGTGGAAGTTAAAGACCATCCGTGGTTTTTAGGCGTACAATTTCACCCTGAATTTACTTCAAGACTTCAAAACCCAAATCCTTCTATTGTAGCATTTGTGCAGGCAGCCATAGACAATCAACCTAAGTAATGTCGGGCGTTTATCCTTTACTCACATTAACACAGATAAAAAACCTTCTTCAAGCACGATTTGAAGAAGGTTTTCTTACACTTCGTGATTTACCCCAACCTTCACTATTCAAAGATATGGATAAAGCGACAGAACGCATCATCTCAGCCATAAAAAACAATGAAAAAATCATGATTATCGGTGATTACGATGTAGATGGAGTTACTTCAACGACGCTGATGAAACTTTTTTTTGAAGAGATTGACTACGCGGTAGAATGGATAATACCCAATCGTTTTAGGGATGGATACGGACTTTCTGCGCAGATTGTCCCACGTATAGCGGGTACAGATTTGGCGATAACGGTTGATAACGGTATCTCAGCGGTGTATGCAGCCCAAGTATGCAAAGAAGCAGGTATAGAGCTTATCATTACCGATCACCATCTGCTCTCACAAGAGATACCCGAATGTTATGCCATTATCAATCCTAAACAGGAAAGATGTACTTTTCCTTATGAAGATCTGTGTGGTGCGCAGATAGCGTGGTATCTGATTGCTTCACTTAAAAATGCTTTGGGTATACAACTCAATCTTCTGCCCTATATGGAACTTGTAGCCATTGCCATTATCGCTGATATGATGCCTTTGTTGCATATAAACCGTATGATGGTTGAGGCTGGGATTCAAGCCTTAAATAAAAGTAGCAAACCTGCGATAAGAGCTTTTTTGGAACACAGCCAAAAAGAGACACTGAGTGCAGAAGATATAGGATTTTTTTTGGCACCACTGCTTAATAGTGCAGGGCGGATGGAAGATGCTTCTTATGCGGTTGAATTTCTGTCCTCTACCAATATCTATGATGCCAGAGTAAGACTGGAGCGACTGATAGGGTTTAATACACTACGAAAAGCAACAGAGCAGGAGATGACTGCCAAAGCACTGGCAAAGGTCAATACTGAGCATAAAGTCATCGTCGTTGAAGGCAAAGAGTGGCATGAGGGTGTGGTCGGAATTGTTGCTGCGCGCTTAGCAAGGCATCACGAAAAACCCTGCATCGTCTTGAGTAATGACGGCAAAGGCGGACTCAAGGGAAGCGGTAGAAGTTTTGGTGCATGTGATCTTTTTAGCATCACCAACAGCTGCAGGGAGTATCTTGAAAAGTTCGGAGGTCATCAAGCAGCGATTGGGCTGAGTTTGCAAGAGCATAACGTAGCCGATTTTACAGAACAGCTTCAACTTGGGTATGCCAAAGCGGGGTATGTCCAAGAGGGCTTTGATCCTGCAATCATGGGAGAATTACATTTTAGTGATATCTCTTTTGAGTTGACAGGGTTGATTAAAGAATTTGAGCCTTATGGGCAAGCAAATCCTACACCAAAATTTATCTCTAAAAAGGTAGAGATACTCCAAGTCCAGAGTTTGGGCAAAGAAGGTGAACATTTACGTTTTAGTTTTGCACAAGAGGGTATTGTCATACCGGGGGTTCAGTTTAAAACACGCCAAACCTATGATGTGGGCAGCAGCGTAGATATCATCTATATGGTCAATGAAAATCATTTTAGAGGAAATGTAACGTTACAGCTGATGATTGAAAAGATACTGGGCTGAAAACGTTAAAACAGATAGGATGGGGTATGTGTATTCAAAGGAGGATTACAATAAAAAAATTGTATTTATCTGTTTTAACGACCATAGTTCACTTACCTACTATTGGTAAGAACAGTATAACCTAGGTCTGAAAAAATATATGCAATGTATTGTATATATTTTAATCAATTTAAGATGTATGCTTATTTGAACAATAAAAACAGAACAAGACAAAAAAGAATAAACGATAGGGTCTTCCAAAAGACAAGCGGATTGGCTTCATAATAGTGCAATTTAGCTTTATTTAGAAACTTTTGATTGGGATGACGAAGATCATACAGAAATTCTGATAACTCCTGATAACGCTTATTTGGTTTTACCGATAAGGCTTTTTTGAGTGTTTCGTCTATCCAAAAGGGGATATGCATATTTTCCACATATAAAGAGCGATAGCGTAATTTTTTTTGAGCAGCTGGCGTTTTGGACCTTGCAACGTGTGTACCGTAGGGCAATTTTCCTGAGAGCATCTGATAGGTAATGACTGCTAGTGAAAAAAGATCGGAACGAAAGGTACCTACATCGCCCAAAAAATATTCTGGAGCAGTATAGGCTGCTGTTCCAAGAAGCGTATGAGGCTCGATTAAGGCATTCATTTCAGATAAGCCAGAAACATGGGTTGAGCCAAAATCTATGATTTTAACGGTTCCTGTTTTGTCAATCATGATGTTTTGGGGTCTTAAATCCTGATGAATCATCTCCTGACGATGCAATGCCAACAAACCTTTTGCAATCTGTTCGACAATGCCTCTTACCTCCTCTAAATCAGGGTTTGGATTGTCTGTCATCCATTGCGCGAGGGTTTGCCCTTCAATGTACTCCATAACGGTATAAAGAGAATTTCGTTCGCGTGACTGCTGGAAGGATTTAACGATATGTGCGTTATTAAGCCGTCTGGTGATCCATTCTTCCAGCAAAAGCCGTTCTAAATAGGCTTTATCTTCTTTGACATCTTGTGAGGGCGTCTTAATGACAACCGCTGTGTGTGTTGCCTCATCTGTTGCAAGAAAGACATGACTGCGGCTGGTGATGCTTAGGGGGCGGACAATCGTATAGCCGTCAATTGTCATCCGGGCTTCGAGTGAGGGAGGAAAAGGTTTTACAACCAAGAAAGGATGTTCCTCTTCTGTATGGTATTGCGGCAACCTATCTATTTTTACAAGTTGTACACTGAGATTATCCGGGCTACCTCTATCGTAGGCATGTTGCACAATCTGTTGAGCCAGAGCAGGGTAGTCCTCTTTTTGGGTATGCAGTCTCTCAAGTAACCACTCAAAATCAGTATGCTCATACACACCATCACTCATCACGATATAGATGTCATCAAGTTCAAGTCGCAGGGCATCATAATCAATCCGAACATCTGAATCAATACCGAACGCACGCCCAAGATAACTTTTTTCTTTTGATATATATACCCTGTGATCGTCTGTAAGTTGTTCAAGCACAGTATTACGGAGACGATAGATGCGTATATCCCCGATGTGAAAAATATGCGCGGTGGTTGATTTGAGTATTAAAGCACTAAACGTGCACACGTAGCCACTATCTTTGTCCAAATGATAAAGATTTTGTCTATTTTGTGCATAGATCCATGAGTTTAATGCGCGAATCACGCTCTGAGCCGATTTTTTAACCGACCATGCTTCTGAAGTACTGAAATAATCTTCCAAAAAACTGTTTACAGCGGTTTTGCTGGCTTCCTGACTGACTTTGCTGCTGCTAATGCCATCTGCCATTGCCAGAGCAATTCCTTTTGTATGCAGCAGGGAACCTTGGGGTAAACAGACATCATGAAAGTCCTGATTGATCTCTTTGCGACCCTTGTGTGAATACTGACCTATGCAGAGTTTTAATTGATGATTCATGGGTTTGGTTTGTCGTGAAATGTTTACCAGGATTTGTAAGGTAAAAACTTACCGTTCATGGTGACAACGACTCTATCTCCTAAAGGGTTTTCTTCTTTTTGGATATCAAGAGAAAAATCAATGGCACTCATGATGCCGTTGCCGAACTTTTCATTGATGATCTCTTTCATGGTTTCGCCATACACGCCCACTACTTCATAAAAACGATACACCAAAGGGTCTTGTGGTACGCTAAAGTGCCATGTTTTAGTAGGATATTCCTGTAAAGCTTCTGCAATCTCTTGAGGTAACTCAAGGACTTCAGACAGTTTATTTGCCGCTTCCTTGCTAAGGGTGTTCATCCCAAGGCATACAGAGGTTAAAAAGACAGGGTTTAGAGATACTTTTTCTGCGAGTTCTTCCCATCCTATGCCTAAATGTTTTTTGGCTGCCATTATCTCTTCTGTCATTTCGATTTTTTTCATACTATTTCTCCTTTTTCATAACATGTTTATGGGCGATCTGCCCATAAAAATATAGATGCTCTGCTAGCTTAATTTTCTTTTTTCGCCTGTTTTGACGTGGGTTGCGTAGAGTGTCAGTCCTGTGAAAAGAAGGCCACCTGCAAGGTTACCTAAAGCAACCGGTACCTCATTCCATAACAGATAATCGGTAATGGTAAAATTACCGCCCATAATCAATGAGAAAGGAAAAAGAAACATATTGACAATAGAGTGTTCAAAGCCCATAAAGAAAAAGAGCATGATCGGCATCCACATGGCGATAGCCTTGCCGCTCACCGTTGTTGAAATCATCGCACCGACAACTCCCATTGCGACCATCCAGTTACACAGCATACCGCGGATAAAGACCGTAAACCAACCCGAGATACCGTGTGCCTGATAGCCCAATGTTCTGGCTTCTCCTATGCCGGCAACTTTTTTGGCTATCTCTCCTCCGTCGGTATCAAAACCAAAGGTAAAGATAAATGCCATCATAAAAGCGACCGTGAGTGCACCTAGAAGGTTGCCCAGTCCAACAAGACCCCAGTTTCTGAGTATCTGACCGACCGTTACGCCTGGACGTTTGTCTATCCATGCTAGAGGCACCAAAACAAAGACTCCGGTGAGAAGATCAAAACTCATCAGATAGAGCATAATAAACCCGACAGGGAAAAAGGATGCACCCAGTAAGGGAGATCCTGTTTGCATCGTTATAGTGACTGCAAATACGGCGGCAAGTGCCAGAATGGCCCCTGCCATATAGGCTCTGATGAGCGTATCTTTGGTGGACATATATACTTTTGATTCTCCTGAATCAACCATTTTTGTTGCAAATTCTGAGGGTGCTAAATAAGCCATAATCTATCCTTTCTTTGTTTATTAAAATTTGTAATCGAGCTGAACCCAATATCTGTCCAAATCATTGCGTGCTGCACCGATGACTGAATTGGATTCGCCTGTGAAAAACGCTGCTTTAGCTAAAAACCCTAATTTTTTGGAAAAATCATAGGTATAGAGTAGGTCAATCTCGCTTCCTGCATCTTCAGTGTTGGTACCTGTTGTGTCTTGGGCACTGAAGTCGTGATAAAAACCAAACACTTTGCCGTATGTGGAGCCGACATAGCCTATTTTGGCATACGCATCATTGAGACCGAAGGCATTGCTGGTTGCCGTGTAGCCTAAGAAGGCATCCGCAAAACCTTGCCATTTATGCAGCGTGGCAAAAGGAGTGGTAAATCCGTGACTGTTGCCATCAGCACTGCCTAGAGACTCATAGGCAACACCCAAAACGATTCCGTTATAAACCGTACTTAAATCCCCACGGTAATACATCGCATCGACACTTGGTTTGCCTGCATTTTCGTTGGCAAGTGTAGCATCTTGTTGTGTGGCTGCTTCAGCGATGTAGTTCAAGAAGCTGACTTTGCCTGTTGCCATCGCTCCATACGTGTTTCCGCTTGAGCCGATAAGGTACCCGTAACCCGTGAGCTTAAGTTCGGGCATCGCCTGGTAGTCTGCGTGAAGCACTGCCGTTTCCGTGTTACCGCTCAGTGTATCCATTACCCCGTAGCGGTTTGTGATGTAAGAAGCCATCAGCGTGGCTTTTTCGATGGATGTGTTGGTCAGGGTGTATGCCATAAAGGTTTGAGGCATTTGTCTCCAGCCTACGGCTCCGACAAAACGTTCATCATCGATATTCATCATTTGACGGCCGATTCTTGCAGCTGTTTTTCCTATTTTGTAATCCAAATACGCTTGAGTGATGCGAGAATTTTGCGGATCGGCTATCAGCGCGTAACCCGCTTGTTCTGGAGCATATTCATCATAGCCAAAATTGGTCACGGCGATGATTTGGCCAAAAACACTTAAGCCTTCGATGCCTGCAAGACCAGCACCTGCAGAGAGTGCAAAACGTGTGGTGAAAGCATTGGCTTCTTCGTTGACGCTGTCATCGGCATTTTCGTATCGCGTCAAGAGCTGACCGTTATAGACTAAATTGTCTAAGAGTCCAAACTCTGTAGGTACCGGTGTGGTAGCCACGGGTGTGGCAGGAGCGATGTCGCCGCCTGCAGCAAGCAAGCTTGAAGCCAGAAGTGAGAGTAGTATCGATTTTTTCATAATGTTTCCTTTTTTTAGTATGTGATGGAATAAACCCGTTGGGTTAACGCTTTTGTTGTCCCTTGTTGTGCATGAGGAGTGTTTTTATCTTAGTCATCCTCCTTGGCAAATTTTTCATACAGAAAGCTCAAAATGGCTTCGCGACAGCGAATGTATTCGGGGTCACTTTGAAGTTCCACTCTGTTTCTGGGTCGTTCGAGATTGACTTCTAAAATCTCACCGATGGTTGCTTCTGGACCATTGGTCATCATGATGACTCTATCGCTCAGCAGTACCGCTTCATCAATGTCGTGAGTAATGATAATCACGGTATTTTGTACATTTTGCTGAATACGCATCAGGTGCTCTTGCAAGTTCGCTCTCGTGAGTGAGTCCAAGGCTCCAAATGGTTCATCCATCAACAAGACATCGGGGTCAATAGACAAGGCTCTTGCAATCCCTACGCGTTGTTTCATACCGCCACTTATCTCTCCTGGCAATTTATCTTTTGCATGATCAAGATTTACCATAGAAATATAGGTCTCAACCCTGCTTCGTAATTCAGAAGAAGAAAGTTCTGGCATCACTTTTTTAACCGCCATCTCAATGTTTTCATAGACACTAAGCCAAGGAAGCAAAGAGTGGTTTTGAAACACCACAGCTCTGTCTGGTCCAGGACCTGTAATCACTTTGCCTTTTAAAAAGATATAGCCATTTGTCTCTTTGTCCAATCCTGAAATCATATTGAGCAAGGTTGATTTGCCACAACCACTGTGCCCGATGATGGAGACAATTTCATTTTTTTTAATCTCTAGGTTCACATCGGTGACCGCTATATAGTCGTTTTTTCCTTGAATCGGAAATCTTTTTTCGATGTTCTCTAAGTGTAAAAATTTTTGTTGACCCATTATGATCTCCCTTTCTTGGTATAGTCAAAATAATCGGCGATTTTCCCCATGATAGTATCGAGTATGTATCCGATAATCCCGATAAGAATAATCCCGATAATGATGTGAGAGTAGTTGAGATTGTTGTATTCATCCCAAATCCAAAACCCGATTCCAAGACCTCCTGTAAGCATTTCAGCAGCTACGATAACCAGCCACGCAATACCCAAAGAGAGACGCATCCCCGTAAAAATATACGGAACTGCAACAGGGAGAATAATTTGAAGGACTTTTTCAAAAGCACTCAACTGTAATACTTTGGCAACATTGAGATAATCCTCGCTCACACTTCTTACCCCCAGTGCCGTATTGATGATAATCGGCCAAATCGATGTGACAAAGATAACAAAAATGGCGGTCATATCGACATCTTTAAATACAAACAATGCCAAGGGCAACCACGCCAAAGGAGAGACGGGTTTTAAAATCTGAATATAAGGATTGAATGCAGTCTGTGCTGTTTTAGACATACCAATCAAAAGCCCTAACGGAACACCCACGATGATGGCGAGTGCAAATCCTCCAAAAACACGCTTGAGCGAACTAAGTAGCTGCCAAGCGATACCTTGGTCTCCTGCTCCATTGTCGTAGAGTGGATCAGATAACACAACAATAAGTTCACTTCCCACTTCCAGTGGAGGGGGGAAGCCGGGTATCATTTGGGCGATATAGCTCCAGATGGCGAGAATCACGCCAAAAAGTAGTATAGGTAATACAATTGCATTAATGGTTTTAAGTGGCATTTTCTCTCCTTGTATGTTTTTTATGCTATAGGATAATGGTTATTTCACTTGCCATTTGTTTACTTCTGCCAATGCCTCTTTGGTGATTTTTGGTGATTTGATAGGCGCATTGAAAATATAATCTACTGCTTGGTTAGAATCAAATGTCACACCATCGATAAATTTTGTCTCCACTTTCCAAGGACTTTGGGGAAGAGCATAGCCTACTTCTTTGGCAGCCGTTGCAAACAAGTCAGGACGATACACACTCTCAACCGTCTTTTTCATATCAACAGCATGATCCAATTGTCCCCAACGGATCATTTGAGTCACTTGCCACAAGCCATGGGAATAGTATGGATACAGTGCATTGTTTTTTGCAAACTGATTGAACTCTGGCATAGCGGTATCAACGCCATTGGTGAACATATAGGTACCTGTCATAGAGTTGTCAATCACATCCTTGGGTGCATTGACATACGCTTTTGAGGATAAAATGGCTGAGGCTTCTTTACGATTTTCCCATGAAGCATCCAGCCATACACCCGCTTCAATCACGGCTTTAATCATCTCTTTGGTTGTCTCAGGGTATTTTTCTACAAAGGATTTCTGTACGCCCAACACTTTTTCAGGACCATCAACCCACAGTTGAGAACCCGTTACAACAACTTTTCCAATATTCCCTACAACAGCCCGTTGTCCCCATGGTTCACCGACACAATACCCATCAATATTTCCAGCTGTCATGTTGGCTACCATTTGAGGTGGCGGTACGACTTTGAGCGCAACATCCGTATCAGGATTGACACCGCCTGCTGCCATCCAGTAGCGAATGTGATAGTTGTGTGTCCCCGTAGGAAATGTCATTCCAAATTCTGGAACACCCATAGTCTTTGAGTCAATAACTTTTTTAAGCCCAAGAGATGAACCTTTTTTGGTTGCATCGGCATCTGCTGACATCATGGCGTCATACATTTTGTTAGAGACGGTAATCGCATCACCATTTTGTCCCAATGCCATAAGGGCTACCATGTCTTTTTGAATGCTTCCAACGCCAAGAGTTGATGCAATAGGCATGGCTGCTAGCATGTGTGAAGCATCAAGCTCACCGACGGTCATTTTGTCACGAACATTTGCCCATGACGCTTCTTTGCTCAATTGGACATTGAGACCATGTTTAGTAAAAAACCCTTTCTCTTTTGCAATGACCAAAGCGGCACAATCCGTAAGAGGGATAAATCCTATCTTAAGATCTGTTTTCTCCAGTTCTGCAAGTGCTGCCGTAGCAATAAGCGAGAGACCTAATCCGATTTTTAAAACCTGTTTCAACATTTTTACTCCTTTAATTTTACCTTAAATTGTTTTGGTGTGAAAATAATATCATAGGATTATCTAGTAATTAAACAGCAGATTGTTTAATTTTTAAACAATATTTTCTTAATTTTACATAAATCGTAGCGTATAATGAGGGATCAAATAGCGGTAAAAAAGGGTTGACATGATACGTTCTGTGTGTGGATATTGTGGTGTGGGGTGCGGTTTGGAGTATAATGAAAATGAACTCATCGGTGACATCACCTACCCGACCAATAAAGGAAAAGTCTGTTCTAAAGGGGTGTCTGAGCTCATCAGCATCCAAACATCAACGCGGTTGTTACGACCGCAGATGCGCGATACGATACAAGAGGGTTACAAAGTATGTAGCTGGGAAGAGAGCATCAACAAGATAGCAGCAGCCATCAAAAAAGCGCCCAAAGAGAAGATTGGGTTTTATCTCTCGGGGCAGATGCTCACAGAAGACTATTATATAGCCAATAAGCTGGTCAAAGGATTTTTGGGCACTAACAATGTTGATACAAACAGCAGAACCTGCATGGCAAGCGCGGTGGTGGCATATAAAAAAGCTTTGGGGGCTGACTTTGTGCCTGTGCGCATGGAAGACATCTTCAAGTCAGACCTTCTCATCTTAGCAGGTGCCAACACGGCTGAAGCGCATGTGGTGTTTCACAACCAGATCAAAAAAGCAAAAAAAGAGGGACTCAAAGTTGTCGTGGTTGACCCTCGCAGTACAGAGACGGCGTATGATGCCGATTTGCATTTACCGATTAGAGCAGGGAGTGATATTGATTTTTTTAATCTCATCACCAAAAGACTAATCGATGAAGCGTGTTATGATAAGACCTTTGTAGCGCAGCATGTGAATAACTTTGAGCTGCTTCAAAACAAGTTTAAGCGTGTGCCAGTGACTAAAATGCTTAAACGAACGGGACTCAGTCAAAAGCAGTTTGATGCCTTTTGGGAACTTTATCAAAACAGTGAAAATATCATCACGGCATGGACGATGGGGCTGAACCAATCTTCACAAGGGGTCGATAAAAACCTTGCACTGCTCAACACCCATCTGCTTACAGGAAAGATATTTAAACCCGGTAATGGTCCCTTGAGTCTGACAGGACAGCCCAACGCCATGGGAGGCAGGGAAGTAGGTGGGCTATCTACGATGTTGGCGGTTCATTTGGGTTTTGATGAAGAGAGCATTCGCAAAGTCTCACACTTTTGGAAAACCAAGAACATCAGCAACCAAGCAGGACTCACCGCGACGCAGATGCTTGAAGCCAATCTGGATGTACTCGTTATCTGCCATACCGACCCCGTGTACCATCTACCCAACAGAAACAAAGTAGAAACGCTCATCCAAAACATACCGCTGGTGGTCGAGATTAACGCCTATGAGGGGAGTGAAACAGCAAAGTTCGCGCATATTCAGCTGCCCGCCGCTCCATGGGGAGAGAAAGAGGGTACACAAACCAATATGGACAGAACTATCACCAAGCAGGAAAAACTCACCCGTACCTCCATCGACTGCAAACCTGACTGGGAAGTGTTTCAGCTTTTGGCGCAAGCTTTGGGGCATGAAAAAGCGTTTGGGTTTAAAAACACCAAAGAGATCTTTGAAGAGTATCAGGCCATGACCAAACTGAACGGGTATATGGATATAGCCAAAGCCGAGTATGATACTTTGGGCGTTGCACCCTTTGTATGGGGTGAGAAGATCAAACATTTTTTAACCCCCGATCAAAAAGGCAATCTGTTTTTTGTAGAAAACAAATTGCTCAGTGAGAGAACGACACTGGAGTACCCCTTCATACTTTTAACGGGCAGAACCAGAGACCAGTGGCACAGCGGCACCAAAACCAATTTGCCCAGTACACTTCTCAAATACAAAGCGCTCAATTTCTGTGAGATGCACCCTACCGATGCCAAAACATTGGGACTCAAACAGGGGGACAGTATCACAGTGCGCTCAAAAAGAGGGGAGCTTGTAAGCACGGTAGAGATCACCAAGGGCATCAAAGAAAAGACCATCTTTATTCCCATCAGCAATCGTGACATCAACTATCTCACCAGTGATATACTCGATAGAGAGTCTTTGCAGCCAGACTATAATCATAGTGCGGTGATGATAGAAAAAATAGAGCAAGCGTAAAGATATGTGGGTAAAAAGCTTGGGCAAAAGTGCCAAGCTTTTTGAAAGATTAAAGCGGTAAAACGCGGATTTTATCGCTGAGTTTCTCTTTGAGGATGTTCTCGATGGCAAAAAGTGTGCCGGTGCTTGAGCTGGCACAACCTGAACATGAACCAAGGTAACGGATGTAGATATCAAAATTTTCACCGTTTTCTTTGATGTCGAGGATCTCCATGTCGCCACCGTCCATCACAAGCATCTGGCGGATGTTTTCATCGACTACTTTATCCACGGCTTTGATACGCTGCACGATGGTCATCGTAGCAAAATCACCTGTGCTGACGCCTGCATTTCCAAGGCTTGCTTTGCCGGCTAGTTTTTCTTTTTCATACTCATCAAGCAAGTCTACCAGATAGACATCTTTAACCTCATGTCCACCGGGGCGGATACAGGATTTACAGAATGCGCCTGCTTTGGTGTAGTCTGTGATTTGTTCAACCGTTGTAAGGTCATTGAGACGGATCACTTCTTGTAGAGTAGAGAGTGAGATACGTGCACATTCACACACGATGACTTCTTGCTCAAAACTGTTGATGTCTACACCTTTGTACTGCGCGGCTGCTTTTTTGATGACATCATACGCCATGACTGAACAGTGCATTTTCTGTGGCGGAACTGCCGGTGTATCAGCATGGTCACGCATCGCAAACTCAACATCAATGTTGGTGATTTTGACCGCTTCATCAACGGTTTTGCCTTTACACAGCTCCGCCATCGTATCAGAACTGGCTATGGCTGTACCGCATCCGAAACTTTTAAACTTGGATTCTACGATGGTATCTGTCTTGGGGTCAACTGCCCAGTAAAGACGCACCGCATCTCCACAACTCTCAGCACCGAAATCTGCTACGATGAGTTTTGCATGCATTCTTTGTGCATCTTCTTCAGTGATTTCACCCATGTTTTGCGGGTTGTTCATCAGGTTGGTTACTTTGTTGCTGTACTCATCCCAGATGGTACCGCCTATTAGACTATCTATTCCCATTTTATCTTCCTTTATTATAATTTCTTCTGAAAAAGGAGCAAAGCCCCATTTTCATTCATCTCACTAAAGCTTCACCTTCGGTTTGGTGATTTAGAACTTAATGATGTTCAGCCAAGCCACTCACGTGACCTTTTGGCGTGTAGGCATACGAACTTGAGATGCCTCTAAGCCTTGTCACCGCTGCCTGAACCGCTTTAAGTGCATGGTCTAGCTCTTCTTGCGTGGTGTAGCGGCTGAGTGAAAAACGTATCGCAGTATGTGCCAAGTCTTCTGCTGCACCGATGGCTTCCATGACCGAGTTGGCCTCTAAGTCTTCAGAAGCACAGGCTGAACCCGTACTCGCTCCGATGCCTGCACGGTTAAGGTCCCACAGCATCGCTTCCCCTTCTATGCCTCTAAAAGAGATAAGAATGGTGTTAGGTGTTCGTTTTTCTCTGGGTGTTACCACAAAGGTATCGGCTATTTTGAGCAGTTCATCTTCAAAGGCATCTCTCATTTTTCTGATGGCTGTCATTTCGTATTCCAGTGCTTCTACGGCATTTTGCATCGCTTTGCCCATACCTACGATGCCGGCTACATTGAGTGTTCCTGAACGGTAGCCACCCATTTGAGCACCACCATGCAAGAGAGGCAAAAGTTCTTTGCCTTTTTTGATGTAGAGCGCACCCACACCTTTTGGCCCGTGAAACTTGTGTGCAGAAAAAGTAAGGTAGTCCACATTGAAGGCTTGTACATCTACAGGTAACTTGCCTATGGCTTGGACTGCATCGGTGTGAAACGGTACGCCATGCTCTTTACAGATAGCCCCTATCTCTTCAACAGGAAAGATGGCACCTGTTTCATTGTTTGCCCACATGACTGAGACCAAAGCCGTTTTGTCGGTGATGTTGTTTCGCACACTTTGCACATCCACAATCCCCTCATGGTTGATGGGCAGATAGGTCACTTTACAGCCTAGCCCTTCCAAAAACTTTGCCGTGGTGATAACCGAAGGGTGTTCTACTTCACTGACCATGATATGGTTCTTTTTACCCGTAAGGATAAACTCAAAGTAGATACTTTTAAGTACCCAGTTGTTGCTCTCTGTGGCACAAGAAGTGATGACCACAGAATCTTCTCTTGGTGCATTGATACCCGCATAGATTTTCTCCATCCCTGCTTTGATGCCGGGGTGTGTGTCAGATGCAAAGGCGTGTAGAGAGTTTGGATTTCCGTATTTTTGTACAAAATAGGGTTCCATCTCGGCAAATACCTCCGGATCAACGATCGTAGTGGCATTGTTATCTAGATACACATTCATATTTTTCCTTTGAAAATAAATCTCATTTTAAATAAGACTATTTTTATCCTATTTAATTTTTTGCATCTTACGCTCTTAGTCTTAAACTAACATAAAATACAAGGCTAAAGAGGACAATTATACTCCGATTTGGGTTAAATGCCCTTGACGTGAAGTGAGGAGATGGAAAAACCGATACAAAAAAGCGTTTTGTATCGACTAAAAATGTGAAGGAGCAGGGGTGTTGATGAGGTTGTAAAATTCATTTCGGGTGCGTTCATCGCTTTTAAATAGTCCTCTGAGTGCCGAACTGACAGTCGTGGAGTTTACTTTTTGCACCCCTCGCATCTCCATACACATATGACGTGCATGCACCACGACTGCTACGCCTTTGGGTTTGATGGACTCCAAAATAGCATCAGCTATCTGTTCTGTCATCTGCTCTTGTATCTGCAAGCGTCTGGCAAAAACATTGACGATGCGGGGAATCTTAGAAAGTCCCACCACTTTTCCATTGGGGATGTACGCCACATGCACACGCCCGATGATGGGCAACATATGATGTTCACACATAGAGTAAAACTCGATGTCACGCACGAGAACCATCTCATCATTGCTAGTACTAAAAAGCGCCTCTCCCAAAATCTCTTTGGGGTCTTGTGCATAGCCTTCTGTGAGAAACTTGAGTGCTTTTGCTACGCGATTGGGGGTTTTAAGCAAGCCTTCACGCGTGGGATCTTCTCCTAAAAGTTCAAGGACTTTTGTTACGGCTTCTTCAAATTCTGCTTCTTTGTTCATCGCTTTGCCTAGTAGATTATTTGGAAATATTGTATCTAAAATTTCTTTTTGACCCCAACAACTTAAAAAGGCATTGTAACAGAAAAACTGATGTCCCTGCCTTGCGAAAGGGCATAACCTTTGTAGGTATCAAGATAGGCTCGGTATGCTCTGTCAAGAAGATTGGTAGCCTGAATCTCTACTTTAAGCTTTTTTTTAAACACCGTTACAGTGGAGTGAACTCCCATGTCAAACAAAACATACGAGGAGGTATCTGCTGAACCAAAGGGAGTATAGTTGTACTGTGCAAACTGTTCATAGCGCGATGCCACACTTTGTTTGTGAAAATAAGGCATATCCACTGTGAGGGTATTGTCTTTAAACCAATCGGTATTGCCAAGACCTTGCGTTACACCCAGAGAGAAATTCTTAGGAGGCATATAGGTCAGTCTGGTATCATTTTTAGTATCACGACCCCATAGCAGCTCTGCATTTGCTCTAAGCGTCGTGTCCTCCTGCAGTACATAGGCACCTTCCCACTCAATGCCATAGAGTCTGGCATCGGTCTGTGCATGTTTCATCTCTACAAGACCACCAACCATATTGCCGGTATTTTCTATATAGATATAGTCATCAATGCTATTATAGTAAGCAGTCAGGTTTGATTTTGCCGTTTCATTTACATAGCGAAGCGAGAGGTCAATACCTGTGTTGGTCTCTTCATTGAGATTGGGATTGCCCAGTTGAAATGCCTGTACCCCTCCGTGGATACCTCCTGCGTAAAGCTCGAAAATACTTGGCGCTCTAAACCCTTGACTGAGATTACTCGCTAGCGTGTAGTGTTCACTTAGCGAATAACTGGCACCTATGGAACCGCTTAACGCAGAAAAGTCTCTTTGATTGTTTGAGTCATCAAAGATACCCTGCGAGACAAAATAGCTGTTTGTGCCATCTAGTGGTGCATCAATCTCTTGCTGGTCATACCGAAGACCTGCCTGCACAACCCATTTGTCAAACTCACCTTCCTCAAAAAGAAAGATGCCTCTACCTTTTTCTATGGCACTGGGAGCCAGTTTACCCGCAAGCAGATTCTGATCTTTATTGTATCCGTCAAATCCTACCTCACCTACAAACCCAAACACATAGGGGTGTTTGAGTGTGATGCGTGTGCTGTCTCTTTGGGTATTGAGATGCACATACCCTGCTGATGCGGTGTTGGTAGGTATGGCTTCATACGTGCCACCGGTTAAGGCTTTACGGTCATTTTCAAGATGTGCCGCTTTTGCACTCACTTGCCACTCTGCACCAATGTTTTGCACCAGACTCAATACTGTTTCATTGTTGCTAAGATCTTGTCCTGTAGGCAAAGCACTGAAGCTAGGCGCAGGTGTATGTCCCAGATAGTTTTGCAAAGCATTCCAGTAGGTATGCTCGAGTGAAACTTTGGTCTCTTCACCACTGTATCCAAGCGCAGCTTTTACTGATTCCGTGTCAAAATTCGTAAAGGGAAGTTCTCCCGCAAACAGAGGCAAATCGTTGTTTTCTGCTTTTTCCCATGTGTCACTTTTGCCTGTTGTAAAGTTGTCAGCCTTTTTTTTGGACGCGGCGATGTTGACACCCCATTTGCCGTAAGCTGTTTTGGTTTTGAGAACAAGGTCATTTTCGTTGTTGTTCGTGTGGTAGGTGTATCCAAGTTCTCCTTCGAAGGCTTCTTCATCTTCTTGTGGAGTAAGGAATGTCGGTGAGAGTAGATTGACAACCCCTCCCATAGCATTTGAGCCATAGAGCACACCCGCTGCACCCCTGATGACTTCAATCCCTTCACTCAAAGAAGGATCTACATTGGGGATGTGACGATTGCCATAACCTTGAAAATCCTGTACCATGTCGTTGGAGAGAACCTTAATACGCTCTCCACTGAGACCACGGATGACAACATTGCCTGCTTGTGAACCCGTAGAGATGGTGTTGACACCGGCAAGCTCGGACAGTGCTTTTCCCAGTGAACCTGTACCGGCTAGTTCGGGCGTGATTTTATCTATCTGAAATGGAAGCTCCTGTTGTGTGAGGTTGTCCTTAACGGAAGCAGATACCGTAATCTCTTCAAGAGAATACGTGCTCATCGTCTCTTCGGCGTAGCCAGAAGTGCCAATCAGCAAAGCGGTTGAAAGTGTTTGAAGTTTTGTCATGATGGAATCTCGCTATTATTCTGCAACTAAGTCGCAGTCGCATAATAATAGCGAGTAAACTTTAAAGCAGTGTTAAAATCTTCTCATCCACTTTGGAAATAGCAAGATTTCGGATGTCAGAAAGGCTGAAGTAGTGCATTTGTTCTTTGCTGGGTTCATCATAAACATAGACCTTGCATATCAGTTTAAAATGGGTATAGGCATGGGTGACTTCCCCTAAGTACTCAGCGGCACAAAGAGGATCGTCCACGCTTTCAAATCCCCACAAACCATGCAGGAACTTCCCTTTTCTCTGTGTGAGTGAAAGTTTGTCATTGTAGCGGTAGACCATGATGAACTGTTCACGGGTAGGTACGGTTTTTTTCTGTTTTTGCGGATAGCGTTCGGGCGCATCTTTTCCTGTGCAGATAGTTGACAAAGGACAGAGCAAACATTTTGGGTTTTTGGGCAGACAGATACCTGAACCAATATCCATCATGGCTTGATTGTACTCAAAGGGATGAGCGGTATCGAGTAACTCATAGGCTTTATCCCACAGCTCTTTGGGTGAAGGGTTTTGCAGCGCAAAAATACGGCAGAGTATGCGTTTGACATTGGCTTCCATCACGGGTACGCTCTGATGAAATGCAAATGCAGCGATGGCATGTGCTGTATTTTTACCGATACCAGGAAGTGTCATGAGCGTGTCAATGTTGCTAGGAAGTTCCGAGATTAAAGTAGCGGTTTTATGAAGGTTTTTTGCCCGCGTGTAATAACCCAATCCTTCCCACATCTTCAGCACATCATCCAACGGCGCTTCACCTAAAGCTTTTAAGCTCGGAAACCGCTTTAAAAACGGAAAATAGAAGCGCTCAAGAACCGTTTTAACTTGCGTTTGTTGCAACATTACCTCAGAGAGGTAGATGTGGTAGGCATCTTGTGTGTTTCTCCACGGAAGTTCGTGCCTGCCATTTTTTTTGTACCAGTCTAAAAGAGAAAGTGGGGCTTTTGTATCCATGCGGTATTGTACCAGATGTTTGGCGGTATTGCCTGGCGCACATTTGAATAACATAATCAAGACTTATAGTTTAAATAAATTTTTATACTATAAAATAGAAGTCAATTATCAATGGATATAATTTAGGTTCAACCCAACTTAAAGCAACTTAGATTATCATTGAGTGTTTTTATTAAAATAAGGAGGAAAACAAATGAAGTTACACACAATACTGTTGACAACGTTGTTGACAATGGGCATCTCACATGCGGAAGTGCAGTCCACTGCAACAACAAGTTCATTAACAGCAGAGCTTCACGGATCGACAGGCAATGCCATGCCACAAATTGATACACTTATCAGCAAGATAGAGACCGTTGGGTACTCTACTGTGGCGGCCAACAAAGATATCCAAGTACATTATTACAACAAATTTAAAGAGAAGACACTTGAGTCTATCTCTTTTTTCGGGCTAGTCAATAAAGAAGCACTGAGACCGCTTTTATTGAAAAACCCAGACTTTGGTGCGTTTGCGCCTTATAACTTTTTTGCGTACAAAAAACTTGATGCAGCAGACGATAACAACACATGGTACGGACATTTGGCACCTGAAGCGATGCTCGATATTATCGGCGAGAAAGATGCTGATGCACGCAAAGCATTTACCGATATGACGACCTCTTTTGATGGTCTTATGCTTAAAGAGATGAAGCCTACGATGTCACACAAATATGAACACACGAAACCGTTTCCACAAATGGGTTTAAACAAATTGGTGAAAAAATTTGAAAAGCCGGAAGATTTGGAAACGTTTGTTGAAGATTTTGTCATGGAGCATGATGGACGATTCTCTAAACATAACTTCATCATTGCAGGGTTTATTGATTTCAAATTTGAGTACGCTGATATGGACTTGGCATTTGATAAATATGATGCGTATTGGGTCTCTTTGTTGTGTCATTTTGAATTTTCCAACTCTATCTTCAACAGAGGTGTACCTGAAGCCGGTATGTTTGCGCCTTGTTCGGTTTACTTCTACATTCCTAAAGGAACGAATGAGTTGCATGTCGGGTATGCAAGTGTCAACAACTGGATTAATGGATTGAATTTTGATGATCCTAAGCGTATTGAGTATATGAGAGCGATTGATGCGGAAGTGGTAGAAACATTGAAAGAGATGGGCTTTGAAGTTGTCTCTTTAAGTAAAGACTAATTTAAAAAACAAAAAAGGAAAAGAATGAAAATCACTAAAATCACATGGGCATTGTTACTCGCAGCACTAAGTATTTATGCAAGTGCAGAGGGAACAAAACTTGATATCGGTGCACCTGTACCACAAGTTTTGAGCACCTATTATACAGCCAAAGCACAAAGTGCGGACAAGGTAAAATCAGCCCTAAAGGCAAATGGTTTCACCGTTTTGGCAGTTACTGCTCCAATCAAAGGCGCAACAGTGATCACGGTAACCAATAAAGAGTTGACCAGTACCAACAGCTGGCTAGCCACACTCAACGTCCTGGTCAACGATAAAGAAGTGCGTATCCAAAGCCCATTGTATTTTGGTACAGCATATTTGGGAAGTACAGCTAAATATGGTAACTTTGCAACTACGCTAAAGGCATTTCAAGCGGCTTTAGGCGACCTAAGTACAGTTAAAGATGAGTTTGCAGCAGCAAAATTGCCAAAATACCAATTTATGATGGGAATGGCACATGTAGGCGATACGATTGGGGTTTCAGATGCTGCAGATGTGTCAAAACTTGACAAAAAATATGTAGCGTATACGCTTAAACTACCAAACGGTTCAACACTCGTCGGACACAACCTTATCGGCAGAACCAATAAATTTCTTCTTAAAATTGACGCTGCAAATAATGCGCAAATTTTGCCATACAGAAGTATGATTACAAATGGTAAAGCAGTGATGCTTGACCCTAAATATTATTTGGCGGTTTCTTTGCCTCTTTTAACCATGGGTGATTTTATGAAAATCTCTTCAGCACCTGGTGAGATTGAAAAAGATATCAAAAGAGCATACAAATAAGTTCGTTTTTCTTTGGCTGACCTGAGAGCATCAGGCAGCCACATCTCCTGCCTTAAAACCTCCCCCTTTTTAACACTTAGTCGAATTTCAACATTATTTAGCTAAAATCACGCACTTATACTTAAAGGATTGTAGTGAAAGTTACAGTAAATAAAATCGATGATGCAAACGTACTTGTAAGCGGTACGATAGACAACAGTAGCCTTGAGGCAACAATCAACAAGATGGCAGCCAAAGCAGGTAAAGAGATCAAAGTTGACGGATTTAGAAAAGGCAAAGTGCCTGCACATGTAGTCAAAAAACTCCACGGTGACAGACTGGCCCAGGATGCTGAGGGTGAAGCGCTCAAAGAACTGATCGATGCAGGGATTAAAGAAGCAGGGATCGCAGCTACTGATATTTTGGGACAGCCTTCTTCCAAAAAATACGACAAAAAAGAGACGGGTATTGAAGTAGAAGTAGAAGTTTCTACCAGACCGGTCATCGCAACAGAGGGGCATATGGATGTGTTGCCAAAGTTTAAAAAACCTGTGGCTTCTGAAAAAGCTATAGAAGAAAGACTGACCGAAATAGCAGCACAGCAGTCGCCGTATGAGAAAATCAAAAGAAAACGTGCCGTAAAAGACGGCGATATGACAGTGATTGATTTTGAAGGGTTTGTTGACGGTGTGGCATTTGTAGGCGGTAAAGCAGAAAAGTTCAATCTTAAAATCGGTTCAGGACAGTTTATCCCCGGCTTTGAGGAGCAGCTTATCGGGATGAAGTATGAAGAGGAAAAAACCATCACTGTGACTTTCCCAGAGCAATACGCTTCAAAAGACCTTGCAGGTAAAGCCGCAGAGTTTAAAGTGACTCTACATGAGATACAAGAGCAGGTTCCAGCCGAACTCAATGATGACTTGGCAAAAAAACTGCTTCAAGGGGTAGAGAATGCAACACTTGAGATGCTCAAAGAGAGAGTGAAAACACAAATCGAATCCGCAGAACTCTCAAAAATCTACAATGAAGACCTGAAGCCAAAACTCGTTGAAGCTTTGGTGGAAAAATTTGATTTTGCCTTGCCAAACAACATCGTTGAGCAAGAGATTGATGCGAAGATCAATGCAAGAGCCAGAGAGATGAGTGAAGATGAGCTTGCCACATACAAAGACAACGCTGAAAAAATCGACGCACTCCGTGCTGAAGTAAGAGCCGATGCTATCGCTTCAGTCAAAGCAACATTTATCGTGGATGCTTTGGCAAAAAAAGAAGAAGTAAGCGTGAGTGATCAAGAAGTTTCACAAGCGATTTACTACGAAGCAATGATGAGCGGACAAGACCCACAGCAAGTCATCAAATACTACCAAGACAACAACCTTTTACCTGCGGTGAAAATGGGAATGATCGAAGACAAACTTTTTGGCAAAATGTTAGGACTTGATGCATAAGTCTATATTCAAGTTGATATGATAATCTATTTTACTAACAATTAAACAAAGGGTTCAGATGAGTTATATTCCATATGTTGTAGAGCAAACAGGACGAGGAGAGAGATCATACGATATCTATTCACGTCTTTTAAAAGACCGTATTATTATGCTAAGCGGAGAGGTCAATGACCAAGTGGCTTCTTCCATTGTGGCACAGTTACTCTTCCTTGAAGCACAAGACCCTGATAAAGACATTTACTTTTATATCAACTCCCCCGGTGGTGTGATTACTTCGGGACTTTCGATGTTTGACACGATGAATTACATCAAACCTGATATTGTGACGATTTGCATCGGTCAGGCAGCTTCTATGGGTGCATTTTTGCTTGCTTCAGGCACAAAAGGCAAAAGATATGCCTTGCCTAATGCACGCATTATGATTCACCAGCCCTCAGGCGGTGCACAGGGACAGTCTACAGACATCCAGATACAGGCACAAGAGATACAAAGACTGAAAGACACACTCAATGTCATTTTGGCAGAAAAAACAGGCAAAACAGCCAAGCAAATCGAAAAAGACACTGAGCGGGATAACTTTATGTCTTCAGCCGAAGCGATGAAATACGGACTCATAGACAAAGTGCTCACCAAGAGTCTGAACTAGGTTTTTTTATGGTCAGAGAAATCGTTGTTTACCCGGACAAAAGACTGAAACTTATCTCCAGAGAAGTTGTCTCTTTTGATGGTGCATTGCATGATCTGCTGGATGATATGTATGACACGATGCGTGCGCGTAACGGGGTAGGTCTTGCGGCGATTCAGGTCGGTGTTGATGTGCGGGCTTTGATTATCAACATTCCGCTTGAAGGGGCTGATGGTGAACACGATCAGCCCAAAGACAACACTTTGGAGATGATTAACCCCGTCATCCTTGAAAAGGACGGCAGTGAAGTGTTTCAAGAAGGCTGTCTTTCTGTGCCCGGCATCTATGAAGAAGTTGAGCGTGCCAAACATGTCAAGGTAACGTACTATGACAGAGACGGAAAACACCATACTATAGAAGATGATGACTTTTTAGCCATCGCTATACAGCACGAGATAGATCATCTTGATGGCAAAGTTTTCATCGAAAAACTCTCTTACATCAAAAGAAAAAAATTTGAAAAAGAGTGTGCGATTACTGTACGGTTATATTTAATTCACCTTGAATTCACACCCACATCTTTTTACAGTTTATGAGGAGTTCTTTTCACCATAATAAATAAATAAATCAATTGTATTGGGTCTGGTATGTATTTCCAAGTATTTACTATTTCCGATCAAGCAAAACACACAACCAAACACAATAAGGGTAAAATTAGATTTAATTATTACTGTACTCAATTACCTTGTAATTACTTTCTGCAACACATTACCAAAATTTGCACGTCATCGTCAATGA
>NCHB01000010.1 GCA_002281755.1 Sulfurovum sp. 16-42-52 | reverse complement strand
AAATATGCTGATTTATACTTGATGCTTTTTAGATTGTGGTAATATTGGTGGTATAAAATAGTTGGCTTGTTTGGAGAGTGGGTTTTTCAGGGGTGACTACTTAAAGAGCGTGTGGATGAAGAGATAAACAAACTTCAAGAACGCGGAAAACTAGGTAAAGAGGATGCTCAAAATCTTCTTGAGAAACTCAAAACACGTGGTGAAGAGGAAGAAGCAAAACTCAAACAGCACATCAAAGAGGCGCTCAAAGAAGCCATAGATGAGCTGGGACTGGCGACCAAAGCGGACATCGAGGCACTCAAAGATAACAAGTGAGGACTATCGCTTTTTATTCTCCGCTTCGGGTTTGGTATGTTTTCAAGGTATTGCTGACACTCTATATGCTCATCAGGAAGCGTGAACGGTTTTTACTGTTTTCACCTTTGAGTGCTCCAAGGTTGGTTCAAACCATCTCGCGTTTGGGGGCAACATTTATCAAGCTAGCGCAAGTGCTCGCAACGCGCAATGACTTTTTCCCGCCTGAGTACCTGAGTGTGCTCAAAACCCTGCATGACGAACTGCCTGCGATGAAACAAAAAGAGATGCAGGAGATTTTTGACAGGGCTTTTGAGACAAACCCTTTTTATCGTTTTGAGGTTGAGCCCATTGCGTCAGCATCCATCGGACAGGTACATGAAGCATGGCTAGATGAACACACCAAAGTAGCTGTCAAACTTAGACGCAAAGGCATACAAAGACAGGTCAAAGCCGACATACGCATCCTCACCGCTTTCAATGCACTCTTTCGTCCACTTTTTTCTCACTACACCAAACACTCCATGGAAGCGGTTATCGCTGAGTTTGGCTCTATGATACAAAAAGAGGTCAGCCTCAACCAAGAACGCGCAAACCTCATCAAGTTTTCGCAGATGTATGCAGACCAAAATGTGCGTTTCCCGCTTGTGTATGAGACGCTTTGCTGTGATGATGCACTTGTGATGAGTTTTGAAGAAGGCTTTCGTTTTGATGACAAAATAGCCATTGAAGCAGCCCATATCGACATCAAACCGCTCATCGAGACCTTGGTGCATTTCTACACCGAACAGATGCTGGTCAAAGGGTTTTTTCACGCTGACCCGCATCCTGGAAATCTTCTTGTCTCTAAAGAGGGAGAACTCATACTGCTTGACTTTGGTATGGTCAAACGTGTTCCGAATGAAACCCGTATCGCCATCATCGAGATGCTCAAAGCTGCCAATGAGCGTGACTATGAACGTTATGTCTCTGCTTCCAAGCGTATGGGGACTGTCGCCTACGATGCGCCGCTTGCGGAGTTGGCAGAGTTTACGGAGCGGATGTTTGACATCTTTGAAAATGATGCTCTGGACAGCTCCAGCATGCAAGAACTGGCTTTTGAAGTACTGGAACAGACGAAAAACCTGCCGTTTAAACTCCCTCAGGAAGCCATTTACATTTTAAGAGTAAGTGCCATCATCGAAGGGCTGGGCACGACCTACATCGAAAACTTTAACGGTATCAAAGACATCCTGCCCATCTTACAACAAAATATTCCAAGAGCACTGGGTGCGGATAAAAGCATCGTGGAGAGTATCGTAGCAGAGTTTAAAAGTCTGCCCATGGATCTGCGTGCATTTAAGACCGCACTCTACCGCATCAGTGAAGAAAATCTCAGCGTAGAACTCTCCAAACCTCAGCTTGATGTGCTTAAAAAATCCCTGCAGGAGACACTCTCCCCCATCATCACAGGCATTGTTCTACTCTTTAGCGCTCTGTTTATACTCCTTCTAGACCGCACCTATGAGCCTGTAGCACTCGTACTCTTTGGTGCAGGTGTCTTGCGTTTGGTTTTTAGAAAATAAGCCCAACACAAGAAGTCCTATTTTTAGTATCTCTAATACCTTCAGTGTTCATGTCCATAATTTTCTGATGCAGATGTAGAAAAACTGTGCAGACAAATTGTCGTATGCATTCCCAAACAGTGTAAAATGGATAATCCATAAATTTATGAAGGGAAGAGATGAAAAAGAAAGTATTGGTAATCGGTGGCGGTTATGGCGGACTTCGAGCGATAGAATCTCTATGCAAATACAAAGACATAGAGATCACTTTGATTGATAAAAATCCCTACCATTACTTGCAAACGGAGGCTTATGGATATATTGCCGGTCGATTTGACATTCATGATATTGCCATTGATCTGACCAACTGGTGTCAAGGGTTTAAAGGCAGCGTACAGTTTGTTCATGCAAAAGCAAGTGCTATAAACTTTCAAGACAAAAACGTCACTGTAGATACGATGCAGTTGTTTTACGACTATCTTATCATTGCTGTGGGTGCAAAAACAAATTTCTTTGCTTTCATTGAAGGTCTCAGAGAGCACAGTTATGGTGTTAAAAATCTGCAAAGAGCCTATGGCTTTCGACAAGAGTTTGAAAACCTCATTTACAATAAGCTTCAAAATGAACAGCAATCCACACAAAGAGAAATAAACATCGCCGTCGGTGGAGCTGGACTGAGTGGTGTGGAAGTCGCTGCAGAGATGGCATATGTCCTTCAGGCTTATAGTAAAACAATTGGAGACACAGCCAAAGAGATACATATCTATCTGATTGACGCCAGTGAGACTATCCTACCCGGAATGGGGAAATACAGCATTTCCAATACCCAAAAAAGGCTGGAACAACTCGGTGTCAAGATATACACAGGTGCCTTTATAGACAAGGTTGACGCTGAATACATTTATTTTAAAAAGGGTGAAAGATTAGCCTATCGTTTCATGATTTTTACAGGTGGCATCAAAGCTGCAGGGCTCAACGTTATCATAGACAATGATAAAAACGGTCTCAATCAACTCATTATCACGCCAGAACTCACTATTCAAAACCAAAGTGATGTATTTGCCATAGGTGACTGCATTGAAATGAAAGATAGAGAAGGAAATGTGTTGCCTCCAACTGCTCAGATGGCAGAAAAAAGTGCAGAATATGTTGCAAAGACCATTCGAAACAGAATAGATGGCGTTGCATCTAGACCCTTTGAGGGCAATGTTTCAGGAGTGTTCATCGCATTGGGCGGAAAATATGCAGTCGGTGAACTGTTTAAATATATTAAAGTCAAAGGGTATTTTGCCTATGTGCTTAAAAAATATATCACACATGCCTATTATCTTGGTCTTCGCTTACGTATTAATACAGGATATAAAAATCGCATCAAATAGCAATGTACCTGGCTTCAATGTCCAATGGAATGAGGCAAAAATAACACTTACGATTTAACTCATACTTTTTTCATCAAAATAGAGTCCAATCCTCTAAAATTGGTTATAATCACAACAGATAACCATCTGACAAAATGGATACGGATATGCCTCATACTCATGATGCGACACTCATTTTACATAATCAATTACTCTTGGAACTTTCACAGTTTATCGGTGGAAGCAAAACCCGGACATACGCTGATGTTGCCCCAAAAATAGCTTTGGCAGCACACAAAGGACTCAATCTCCCCCGTGCAAGTATTTGGAAACTAAATGCTGCGATGGATGTGATGGAGTGTATGGCACTTTGTATCGACGGGGCATTTGTCGATACCAGTGAGTTGGTTCTTCTTGCAAGTGAGTATCCGCACTATTTTACTGCGTTGGGGCATGAGCGTTTCATCGTTGCCGATGATGCCCATACCCATCCCGATACAAGCGAATTTAGCACAGGTTATCTAAGCGAGCATCACATCTTCTCCATGCTCGATGCACCCATCCGGAAAAATGGGAAGATTGTCGGTATTTTGTGTTGTGAGCAAACGCTTCAAGCACGATCATGGACGCTTTTGGAACAAAGTTTTGCCGCTATGCTTGCAGATGCCGCAGGACGTGCGCTTGCTGAGGAAGAAGCCAAAAATGCGCTGGACTCACTCCTCTATGCGGCACAAACCGATACGCTCACAGGTTTATACAACCGAAATAAATTGACGCAGGATCTGCTCTCTACTGTTACGCCCTCTTTGGCTGTCTTTGACATAGACGGTTTTACGGACATTAACGATTTTTACGGGTATGAGAGTGGTAACATAGTCCTTTGCGAGTTGGGGAAAACCATCATAAAACTGATTGTGCCATACGGTAGGGTGTATCGGTACGGGAACGACAAATTTGCCATACTTTGGGAGCACAACAACAAAAAAGAGTTTATCAATCTGGTTGAATCTGTACTCGATCATACCGCTAACCATTCTTACACCATCAATGGGTTTAGCATCCCTGTCAAATTGAGTGTTGCTTTGTCTTTTGAACCCCAGTCCAACATCATTCACAGTATCGATATCCTGCTTAAAGAACTCAAAAAACAAAACAGCCGTCTGATGGTGTACGATAAAGCGCTTGAACTTGAAGAACATATCGCAAATAATATCAAATGGAACAAAAAAATAAAAGAGGCATTGGAAGAAAACCGTATCGTAAACTATTTTCAACCCATTCTCAACAACCAAACACTCAAAATCGAAAAATACGAATCTTTGGTTCGCCTCATCGACAAAGAGGGAGAGATTGCTGCTCCGTGCTGTTTTTTGGATATTGCAAAACATTCCAAGCAGTATATTGCACTCAGTAAAAGGGTGATTGAAAACACTTTTGATGCTTTTAGCGAGGAAGAAGCCGGATTTTCCATCAATCTTACTATGGAAGATATCTTACACCCCGATATCAAAGAACTGCTGACAGATAAAATGCATGATACCCGCTTTCATTCCCGCGTTGTCTATGAGATCGTCGAAAGTGAAGGTCTCAAAGAAACCGATCTGGTTTTAGCGTTTTTTGACACCATCAAACAGTTTGGCTGTGAAATCGCCATTGATGATTTTGGCACGGGGTATTCGAACTTTGAGTACCTTATCAAACTGACACCGGATTACATTAAGATAGACGGCTCCATGATCAAAGAGATTGCTTTCAATCCCGACAGCGAAGAGGTCGTCAAAACCATCATCGATTTTGCCAAAAAACGTCATCTCAAAACCGTTGCTGAGTTTGTAAGTTCCAAAGAAATCTTTGAAAAAGTGCTTGAGCTTGGCATAGATTACTCGCAGGGGTATTACATTGGTCAACCGCAGCCTACTTTACACCGCGAATTTGTTGGCTCCTAGCTCCATACCATCAACCGACAGAATATCCATACCAAACTCAGACTCTTTTGCCTATACTGTGACACATTGATATAATAACAACCGTAAAGGAATCCTATGAAAACACTCTTTTTGCCCTTCATGCTGACACTCACTTTCTTGCTCACCGGATGTAAAACGTACGAAAAACCCCAAAATGTCACACCTGTCAATGACTTTAAACTCACAGCGTATCTGGGTACCTGGTATGAGGTTGCAAGGCTGGAACACCGTTTTGAAAAAGGTATGGAAGCGATTACTGCAACGTATAGCATGAGAGAAGATGGAGGTGTCAAAGTACTCAACAAGGGATACAAAACGCAAGAAAAAGAGTGGAGTGAGGCTGAAGGCAAAGCGTATTTTGTACAAGCAAGCGACCAAGGCTTTTTGAAAGTCTCCTTTTTTGGCCCTTTTTACGGTTCTTACATCGTCATGGACACAGACTACAAGACCTACACCATGATAAGCGGGCCTGATCTTTCTTACTTTTGGATACTCTCCCGCACCCCTACGCTGGATAAAAAAACACTCGATAGACTTTTAGCCCAAGCTAAAGAAGCCGGGTTTGATACCAGCAAACTTATCTACCCAGACCAAAGCAAGCATCACCAATGAGCATAAATGGCCTACAAATGACCGTTATAAAACGATAAAATCAATCAAAAAATGAGGAACCCATGTTTCAAACCTATCATACTTTAGAAGAAGCCACACACGCACAGCCAAGAGTCACTGCTCTGCTGGCATGCCAGAACAATCTCATGCCTGCTTCGTGGCATATGCCAATCTCGAAATCTCCTTTTCGCTACGCTGTTGCCGTACGCGAAGAGAACTACACCCATCAGCTCTTGGAAACACATCAGAGTTTCACGCTCAACTTTTTACCTTTTGAACTGTATGAAACGGTCAATGCCTTAGGCAAAGTACATGGTGACAACTCAGACAAACTGACGCTAAGCGGGCTTACAACAGAATCAAAAGACGCACAAGGCAATGTACTGCTGAGTGCTTCAGATTTTATCTATGAATGTCAGATCTGTGACAGCTACAAAAATGGTGACCACACCATCTTTATAGCCGATGTGACAGCCATACACATCAATGCCGTACAGAGTAACGAAGCGATGCTCTTTTTGGGCAGAGGACGCTATACTACTACCAAAAAAAGTGTCACAGCACACAAAGGAGAATAAAATGACTTTAGAAGAGATAGCATTTGAATTGGAGTTGGCAGGCTTGCGCATGGAAGAGCAGCGTATGCTTCTATCTTCCATCAAACGAAGCGGTTATGATGCAAAAGTGTTAGACAGAAAGCTCATAGCCATGGGGTATGCACCAGTTTTTAGCATCTATGATGAAGACTTGGATGATGAGTACATCACCAAAATCGCTAAGCCATAGCCTCTTTGGTTTTTTGGTGTCTATAAGCAAACATTTTCTTCAACTCTCGTTTGACAAACCAGACAGCCACATTACTTAGAGGTGCTAAAGGCAATGCAAATGTCACTACATCGCGTAAGATACTATGCGTCTCATCTGACTTAATAAAATGGTGCTCATGTCTAAACGTTTTAAAGGGTGAACGCATAGCGACATCGACGATGAGATGAGGATACTCGACTTTTTCAAATCTCAACTCCCACACAAAAGATAACCAGCCTTTTTTGATACGCAAGACTGCGGTATTGCCTTGTGTAAGCGGCGTTTCGAGTTTCAGTATCTCTACCCTTGTATCTGTTGGGGTGATGAGAGGAAGATTGTTTGTGTCTGCATGAAACTCAAAGAGTCTCTCAACACTACATGGCAATAGGGTTTCAAAAATAAGTGTCTGTTTCATACTGTTATGATGCTCTGTTTTCCTGTTTGTTTGTAGTGTTTTAATGTCGATTGGCATACCTGTCACAAACGACCATCTTAGAGAAAATTGGCTACAATCTACACCAAATCCATACTAAAAGCGCCCCAATGAAATCCCTTATTTTACTCCTACTTCTTATTTGCTCATTAGCAGCTGACGACAAAGCCTGTTTAGCCTGCCACAAAGAGCACACCCAAAACTTTTCAACCTCACAACACGCCCTTGCGATGCAAGAAGCCAATGTAAAAACGGTATTGGGAGATTTCAACAATGCGACATTCAACTACAACGGCATTGTCTCAACTTTTTTCAAAAAAGGTGAAAAGTTTATGGTCACGACAGATAATGAGCATGGAATACTTCAAAATTATGAGATAGCCTACACCTTTGGTGTGTATCCACTCCAGCAGTACATGGTGAAGTTCCCCAAAGGCAAAGTACAGGTCTTAGACATCGCGTGGGATTCTCGTTCTAAAACTGATGGTGGGCAACGGTGGTTTCATATTCACAAAGATGACAATGTAACCGCTGGGGATGTGCTTCACTGGACAGGTCCAAATCTCAACTGGAACTTCATGTGTGCGGATTGCCACAGCACTGCCTTGCAAAAAAACTACGACGCCAAAACAAAAACGTTTCACACCACCTATGAGAATATTACCCTCACCTGTGCCTCTTGTCATGGAAAGGGGGATGAGCATTTGATGTGGGCGAAAGACCCAAAAGCCTACAAAGGCGAACATCCGATGGGATTAGCCATTCAGCTTGCAAAAAATCACTGGAAGATGGATGCGCAGGGCAAGCCAAAACTTGAAGGCAAAATCAACCGCACCGAAGTAGAAATGTGTGCCCAATGCCATGCACGACGCGCACAACTGGACAACAGCTATAGCCCCGGAGAGAAGTTTGATAATCACTATCTGCTTTCACAACTGGATGAATCTCTCTATTTTTCTAACGGTGCTATCAAAGATGAAGTCTATGAGTATGGTTCCTTCAAACAAAGCAAGATGTACGAAGCCGGAGTCACGTGTTCAGACTGTCACGATGTACACTCTTTGAGCCAAACTTCCCTCAATGATACCGTCTGCTTCAAATGCCATCAGGCATCCACCTACACAAGTACCAAACACCACTTTCATCAGGAAAACGGCAAAGGTGCGAGTTGTATCAGCTGTCATATGCCCTCTCGTACCTACATGGGGGTAGATGAACGCAACGACCACAGCTTTAGACTCCCACGCCCTGACCTCTCCATAGGAACGGATAACCCCAACGCCTGTAACCAGTGTCACACAGACAAATCTGCTCAGTGGGCAAACGATGTGATGGTAAAGTGGTACGGTAAAGTGCCTGTGGGCAAACAAAATTTTGCACATGCTTTGGAGGCGTTGCATACTTCATCGCAAGATGCACCCCAGTCTCTTTATGAGGTACTGATGGGCACTCAGCCCAACATCGCCAAAGCAACTGCAGTAGCCTATCTTGGCAACTACCCCTCACAGCAGACTTACACCACAACACTTCAGATGTTACGCAACTCCCAGGCAGATATCCGCCTGAGTGCCTTACAAGCCCTCGAAACTTTCCCCCCACAGATGAGAGTGCAAGAAACACTTAAAATGCTTGACGATAAAGTAAAAACAGTCCGCATCGAAGCAGCCAGACAACTAAGCGCACTCCCCAAAGGCGATTTAGACCCCGCCACTGCAGCTAAACTTTCCAAAGGCATTGAAGAGTATCAGCAAACCTTGCTCTTTAATGCCGACCGTGCTGAGTCCCAAACCGCACTAGGAACTCTGTATGCCAATCTAGGTGAACCCGAAAAAGCTAAAGAAGCCTTTGAAGAAGCACTGCGGATTCAAAAAGCATACGTTCCTGCTACGATTAACTATGTCTATTTTTTACAAAACAACAAACAAGAGGATGAAGCCTTTGGCATCTTGCAAAATGGGCTTAAAAATGGTAGTGATCAGGCAGAACTACACTACGCACTGGGGCTTTGGTATGTACGTCATCAAGACAATACCAAAGCACTTGAAGCACTAAAGCGTGCAGCAAGCCTCGACGAAGACAATGCCCAATTCCAATATGTCTATGCCGTAGCCCTTGCCCGTGACAATGTCAAAGAAGCCATCAGCATCCTTGAAGCATCTTTGAAAAAACATACGGGTGATGTTCAAACACTCTATGGCTTAGTCTATTATTATCAACAAATCGGTGACACTGAAAAAGCCAAACAGTACAAGAAAACAGCAGATGCTTTGAGCCATTTTGTTCCAAAGCTAGAGCAAAGATGAGAATCAATGAACAGTTACGCTTTTTGACTATTCATAAATAATGGGAGTATAATGAAGATATCAGAATCCTGATACATCCAAGCATAAAAAAGGGAATTCATGCACGCTAAACTTTCCGTAACACCGTTATTAAGCATAATAACCGCGCTTTTGTTGACAAACACGTATGCAAATGAGACCATTGCAAGTGAGACCATCGATAGAACTGTTTTACCTATCGCTGAGCCCAATCCACCGCTTTTCGATGAACTCGATGTGCGAAATGCAAAAATGCCACCTCACTTTGAAGTCAAAGCCCCTGATGGTGCTCCTAATATCTTCCTTGTTCTTCTTGATGACCTTGGCTTTGCAGGGACAAGCCAGTTTGGTGGACCAATCAAGACACCTAGTTTTGAGCAAATCGCCAAAGAGGGAGTTTACTACAACAACTTTCATACCACAGCTGTCTGTTCACCAACCCGTGCAGCGCTCAAAAGCGGGCGAAACCACCATGTAAACAATATGGGTTCCATCATCGAGACAGGAACAGGCTATCCGGGTAATACCGGTCAAATCCCTCAGAATGTCACCCCAGTTGCGGAGATGTTACGCCTCAATGGCTACAGCACAGCAGCCTTTGGAAAATGGCACGAAACTGCTGCATGGGAAGCCAATGCCATAGGACCGTTTGATCGCTGGCCAACACGACAGGGATTTGATAAATTTTACGGATTTTTAGGGGGAGAGACCAACCAATGGGCACCATTCATCTATGACGGCACTCACGTCGTTGAACTACCAAAAGACCCTAACTACCACTTTATGACTGACATGACCAACCAAACTATTGCATGGATCAAGCTCCAAAAAGCACTTGCACCCCAAAAACCATTTTTTGTTTACTTTGCTCCCGGAGCGACGCATGCCCCCCACCAAGTCCCCCAAGAGTGGATAGCCAAACAAAAAGGGAAGTTTGATAAAGGGTGGGATGTGATACGCGAAGAGACCCTCAAACGTCAGATTGCCCAAGGGATCGTACCACCTGAGACGAAACTTGCTCCAAAGCCTAAAGCAATTCCTGATTGGAATACTTTGAGTGTCGATGAGAAAAAACTTTATGCCCGCCAAGCTGAAGTATTTGCCGCATTTTTGGAAATGACCGACTACGAAATCGGACGTGTCAACAAAACCATCGATGAGCTCGGACAAAGTGATAACACGCTCACCATCTTTGTCTACGGCGACAATGGTACAAGTGCTGAAGGGGGTCGTAACGGTATGTACTCTGAGATGACCTACTTCAACGGAGTCCAAGAAACTGTTCCTGATATGCTCAAAAAATACGACAAATGGGGAAGCGCAGAGACCTATCCTCACATGGCTGCGGGGTGGGCAGTAGCCTTTGACACGCCTTATAAATGGACTAAACAGATGGGGTCAGATTTTGGAGGAACCAAGGTTGGCATGACGATGAGTTGGCCAAATGGGATCAAAACCAAAGGGGGCTTGCGCACCCAGTTCCACCATGTTATCGATGTTGCCCCTACTATTTTAGAAGCAGCCAAACTCCCTGAACCTAAAAGTGTCAATGGTGTTGAGCAATATCCAATGGACGGGGTGAGTATGGCATACAGCTTTGATGATGCTGCAGCCAAAGATCGACACACGACGCAATATTTCGAGATGTTTGGCAATCGTGCTATCTACCATGAGGGTTGGCTTGCTAGAACAATTCACAGAGCACCTTGGGAAGGGACACCGCGTAGAGCGATCAACTATGACATTTGGGAGCTTTACGATACCAAAGCCGATTTCAGTCTTGTTGATGATCTCTCAGCAAAATATCCTGAAAAATTAGAAGAACTTAAAAAGCTCTTCTTGAGTGAAGCCAAGAAAAATCATGCCCTCCCGATTGATGATCGTCTGTTTGAGCGTCTCATCCCAGGCAATGTCGGTCGTCCGGATATCATGGCAGGACGCACCTCGCTCACACTTGCTGAGGGGATGAACGGGATGAGTGAAAATACCTTCATTAATATCAAAAACCGCTCCAAAACGATTACAGCTGAAGTAGAAATCCCTAAAGACACCAAAGCCAACGGGATCATCCTTGCACAAGGAGGACGCTTTGGTGGATGGGCACTCTATGCCAAAGACGGAAAAGTAGCGTATGACTATAATTTCTTGGGTATGGAGCGGTTCACGGTGGAGTCCAAAGAGGCTTTGAAACCCGGTAAATCCACTGTTCGATTTGAGTTTGCCTACGATGGCGGCGGTATCGGCAAAGGGGGAATAGGAACATTGTTTATCAATGACAAAAAAGTAGCCCAGAACCGTATCGGACGTACCCAATCAGGGATATTTTCTGCAGATGAAACTGCCGATGTGGGGATCGACCTTGCAACACCTGTGGTGGAGCAAATCGGTGCAGAGGCTGAGTCTAAATTTAACGGACATATCCCCAAAGTGACCGTAGAGATTAAATAATGAAAAAGATAAGACATTTAATACCCTTGATTTTGGTTACAACTTTAGCAGTACATGCTGATGAAGCGGCAGAGCTTGCTAAAAAGCTAACCAATCCAATTGCGGCGCTCATCAGTGTGCCGTTTCAGTTGAATTATGATGAAAACATTGGCATAAATGATGGGGGTAAAAAATGGCTTCTTAATATCCAGCCCGTCATCCCGATTGAGATTAATGATGAATGGAATGTCATTTCTAGAACTATTTTACCCGTGGTTTGGAAAGATGATATCATTCAAGGTTCTGGAAGACAAAACGGTATTGGAGATACGGTACAGAGTTTTTTTATATCACCAAAAGCTCCCAGTGAAAGTGGGTGGATATGGGGAGCTGGTCCGGTGTTTTTGTTTCCTACAGGTCGTGACGAACTTTTAAGTAGTGAAAAATGGGGTGCTGGCCCCACTGCTGTTGCATTAAAACAAGACGGGGCATGGACTTATGGAGGACTGGCAAATCATATTTGGTCATTTGCAGGTGCTGCAAATAGAGCCGACATCTCTTCGACTTACCTGCAACCATTTGTGTCTTATGTTTTGCCGACACATACAACCTTCACACTCAGTTCAGAATCAACCTATGACTGGAAAAATGAACAATGGTCGGTTCCTATCAATGGCATCGTGAGCCAAATAGTGAAAATCAAAGATGCACCGGTAAGTGTATTTGCCGGTATAAGATATTGGGCTGATGCGCCACAAACTGGACCTGAGGGTTTTGGGTTTCGTGCGGGTATCACTCTACTCTTTCCAAAATAACACATGCGACAGTTCAAACCAAT
Source organism: Sulfurovum sp. 16-42-52 (assembly GCA_002281755.1). Taxonomy (GTDB): domain Bacteria; phylum Campylobacterota; class Campylobacteria; order Campylobacterales; family Sulfurovaceae; genus Sulfurovum. Next base: position 72,637 of record NCHB01000010.1, on the reverse strand, counting down.
AAAATTTTATCCTCACTTACTCGGTGCAAACCTATCGATAAAAAGCAACATGACAGGCAAAACAAACAGGTCTGAAAGTAAAGAAAGCAAAACCAAGCTTGCACTGTAAATACCGATAAGCTCCAATGAGTGCACCCCTGAAAAATACAACATCATAAACACTGACATCAAAATAACCGAACCGATAATCACAGGGATACCTGAATAAAAATACATCTTTTCCAGTGCATGTTTGGCGCTTCGCCCAAAATACCGAAAGCGAAAATATTTGTAAGCAAAATGGATACTCGCATCTGAAGCAAGCCCGAGGGTAATGGTCATCGCGATAAGCATCTCTAAACTCAGCGGAATAGCCAAAAGTGTGATCATCATACCAAACCATACGATGGGTATCATATTGACCGTGAAGCCCACAAATGCCATCGCTTTGGATCTAAAAATCCATCCCGTGATGAGCCCGATAATCAATAAGGCAAAGAACAAAGAGGTGGTTAGCAGTACTGTTTGGTTGTATTTGGCACTTCCGATGAGAGTGGCATTGTCAACAAAATAGAGTTCTATGCCTTTGTATTTTTGAAGCCACTCGATGAGTTCTACTTTGTTGATATCGGAAAGATTGATGACAAGATTGATGGTGTGTGCGTCAAAATAGGTATCGCTTAAGCCGTAAAGATCCATGTAAAACAGTGCCTGTTCCAGCCCTTCTTCATCGAGTGTTTGGGTTTGGGTGTTGGATTCGTTGAGGCTGTAGATGACTGAAGAGAGTGAAACCACATCTTCGATCTCATCTTCAAAGCGCTCTTGCAACGCCTTGGTAAATGCATCAATCGAACGTACAAAAGAGAGGTCTATCTTTTCATAGGGAATCTTGAGTTCAATCTGTTCATTTTTGACATGGAGTTTAAAAAATGTGTTGCTTTCGCCATACACTTTAAAAGCAGCGACCATCAAAAGCAGGTAACTCAGCCCCAAAAAGACAAAAAGAAACTTTTTGTTGTAGTGGATCTCCCGATTGGTCAGCATATAGCCCAGTTTCACATACGGAACATGGGCATGTTTGATTTTGAAGTAGCTTAAAAATGCCGGCAGGAAAGTCACATTGAGCACATACCCGATAACAGAAGTGAGCATCACACTCAAACTCAAGAGTTTGATAATGGGTGACTCAATCAGCATCAAAGAGGCTAGACCGAGTACGGTAATGACGGTTGTCCAAAGTGCAGGAGGCGCACTTCTGGTGAGCATTTTCATTAGCGCGTGCTGTCTGTTGTGTTTGTACTGTGAGACATGCCAGCGATAGTAAAAATAGAGAAACTCTACCAATACAATACTCATAGTAATAAATATCATACTCAAATGTATCGTCCTGCTGCCTGTTATCATCACGATCAAAGCAAAAGTCAACACCGTACTAAAGACGATGACTGCCAAAGCACTCAAAAAAGGCACATAACTTCTAAACAACAGACGAAAGAGCAGCATACAGACCAACAAAACACCCACCATATAGCCGCTTAACACAGTCCAATTAATTGCACTATCATTGCTGATGTACTCATAGCTTCCGGGTATCTTAAGCTTTGAAACATCGATAAACCCTTGTGAAGAGATGAAGAAGTAAAAGGTCTTAAAGTCATCATCTACCACATTGCCGTATTGATTATGCTGTTCTTTGATGAGTTTACGAAGCATCGGGGTGTCCAGTGTGGCTGCATTGACCACGGTAAGCATCTCGGATTCATCTGTGTTTTGAGGAGGCTCTATGAGGGCTGAGCCAAATAAAGAGTAGACCTTCTCTACCCCTTGCATCCCCATAAGCGTATCATGCAGTAGCTGGAGTTCCTGATGTGTTTTTTCATCGAAAGCTTCAACACTCACGACCAGCTTGGAAAGATGATGGGTTGGAAGCTGCTTGGCTTGGGTATGTTTGAGCTGCTTGGACTCTTGAAGCCAAAACAGTGCATCGGACGTGAGAAATTTGGGTGTATAGGCTACAGCCATCAAAAGAACTATCAAAAAATAAAACACGATAATACTCAAACGATACTTGAGAACACCATCCAAATAATTCTTCATCTGTGGTGTATGATAATACATCATCTACTCTCCTTTTTCCTCAGTTCTTACTACAAATATATACGGTCGTTTACGTACCTCCATCTTCTGTCCGACCAAAGCAATGGCATCTACTTTTGACTGCGTCATACTGTTGGCTTTCTCGCGGTAGATTTTGTCTGTTGTCATGATCTCTAAAAGTCTGGGCAAAGGGTTTTTTGAGGCGTAAATCGCAGCAACGACTTCCTCAGATTTGAGTCGAGCAATGCTGTAGAGAAAAAGATGGTATCGGTATTTTGAAAGCATCTTAGGGTTTTTGGAGACCATGGAGATAAACTTGCGTGAATGCAGACATAGCGGATCAAGAAACACGTACAACTGCTTTTTCCCGCTTCCAAGCAGGATGGCTTCATTGTCAATGCTTTTTAAGAGTGACACCGATGCATCATACGACAAGGGTGCGGCTGTTTTGATTTCAGAAGCAAAAAGCAGTGTCCCTGCCAAATATACGGTTAAAATGAGTACTTTTATCATCATGCGAGTATAGCGCAAAATGAACATAAATTGGTTACAAGGATGCTTAATTTATCGGCAATTGTGATACAATATGTCATACAATTTTAAAGGAGTAACATTATGCTATCGGTAAGACTCGATACAAGCATGGAAAATCAGATTAAACGTTTAGCACAAAATAAACAGATCCCAAAAAGTAAAATCATTAAAGATGCCTTGGTGTATTATTTTAATGCACTTAAAGAAGATTCACAACAAAAGTCGTGTTATGAATTGGGTAGCGACCTTTTTGGTAAATATGAAAGTGGGACAGATAATTTATCTTCTACCTACAAACAAAAACTAAAAGAAAAAATAAATGCAAAAAACGCTCATTGATAGTGGTCCACTCATCGCACTTTTTGATAGAAGTGACAAATATCATGAAAAGGTTTTGGCATTTATGAAAACTTTCAAAGGTCAACTACTCTGTTCATGGTCTGTAATTACCGAAGTATCGCATATGCTTGATTTTAATCTGCAGGTTCAAATCGACTTTTTAACATGGTGTGAACGCGGTGGTTTAACGCTTTATGAGATAACACAGGAAGAGTTATCTGAAATTCGAGAAATGATGCAAAAATACAGTGACATCCCTATGGATTTAGCAGATGGTACACTCATGTATATCGCCAACAAAGAAAAGATAAAAAATATCATCAGTATCGATAGTGACTTTGATATCTACAGAACACTTAAAAAACAAAATCTAAATAATTTACTGCGATAAACTACCCCCAAATCAACTTCTTTGCCGTTGCAGCAAAGATAATGACATAAAACACCACCAGCATCTGTTTATAGTAAGTAATATGCATCTTGTTCATCAGCGCAATACCTATAAAAATACCTGCAACTGAACCTACAGCCATCAGTGCTCCGGATTTGAAGTCTATCATGCCCAGATAGGCAAGTGTCACAAAAGAAGCGATGGAGCTAAACATCACAAAATACAGCCCTACCGCTGAAGCTTTTTTGAGTGGAAAGCCTAAAAAACTGACCAAAATAGGTGTCATCAAGATAGACCCTCCCACCCCGAGCATCCCAGAAAACACCCCGATGCCCCCTCCGATGAATGTATAGGTAGGATGATGAACGATTTCATTTTTGTTGGGTGTCGGATTGGACAAAAATAGTTTGATGAGCGTAAAAAGTACGAGAGATAAAAAGAGCCACTCCAACAGTGTGGCATCCAGTATCTTGACCAGATACGCACCCAAAACCGCACCTGCGATGCCACCGTAGCCGAAGTATTTCATATCACTTGTGGCGTAGGTTTGCTGCTTACGGTGGATCAGATAGCCCACATACGAGCTCACCAGCATCTGAAACACCGAGATACCGATGGCTTGTTTGATGTCAAACCCCAGATACAGCAAGATAGGCACAGACACCGTACCCCCACCTATGCCGAAAAACCCCGAAAACAACCCGACTACAACCCCGACACCGACCAATAACAAATCCATCACCACCCCTTTATGCACAAAACTTGACGGGATTATACCACAGAAGCTGTTTGGCTCTTTGCATCACCCTTATAACGCCAAACGCGCCAGAAGTCCTGCTGTACTCGTGTAGCCTACTTCCGTGAACTTCAGTTTTGCATTTTCATCATAGATAAAAGTTGTCGGGTAGGCTTGCACTTTAAACTTTTTTGCCCAGATGCCGTTTGGGTCACTCAGCACCTTGAAACTGAGTGCATTTTCTTTCATATATTTTTCAATATCATCTTCTGAGCCTGAATTTACCGCTATGGTAAGCACCTCATAACTTTTGGATACCCGTTCTATATTGGCGGCTTCAAGCTTGCAGGTGGGACACCATGTTGCCCAAAAGTGTATGAGCAACGGTTTGGATTTTTGTACGCTGAAGTGACTGCCGTCAATGAGCTGTACTTCTAGGGGTGGAAGCTGTGTAGAGTCTAAAGTTGGTTTACGGATATAGCTTATGATATTTGTGACTATAAAGACTAAAACCAAGCCTAAAACAATCTCTTTGGTGAGTGATTTCAGATTCCATTTTTGCATTTTAGGAGTCCAAATCCACATCACCCCAGAACTCATCAAAGTCCAGATTGGTCATGGCACTGTCATCTTGACGGTTCTTCTGCATCAACTTTTGCTGCTGGGTTTCAAAATACTGCTCCAATGCCTCGTGCAGGATGGTATTGATATCTTTGTTCAGTAGCTCGGAGTATGCCTGAAGGCTCTCAATGGTGCTTTGGGTGAAGGTGATCCTGATCTGTTCTTCCATGGCTTTATTTGACACTCTCACCCTCAGTCTCTTGGGTACCTTTGGGTAAAGGAACTTGCGCCAATATAATATCTACAATACCGTCTTTGGTTCTTTCATTCATGAGTGCATGTTTGGTCAGGGTTAAACGGTGACGAAACACATCGTGGATGACGCTGTGCACATCGTCGATATCTACCTCTGTTTTACCCTTGAGCCATGCATGTGCTTTAGCACACTTGCTTAAAGCCAAAGAGGCTCTGGGACTCACCCCAAGCTCTATCATCACTTCAAGCTGTCTACTGTAGCGCAAAGGATAACGGGTACAAAAAACAAGCTCTATCATATAATGTCCCAATGCATCACTGACGGGCATCTTTGCCACTTCATCTTGAGCAGCAAAGATGAGTGTCTGGGGTAGCTTGGGATGGGGTTGTTTTTCTTGGCGTTTTTCTTCTTGCACCATCTTTACCATCTGAAACTCTGACTCCATGTCCACATACCCCACATGCACATGCATCAAAAAACGATCTTTTTGTGCCTCAGAGAGCGGGAAAGTACCCTCTTGTTCAATGGGGTTTTGGGTCGCCATAACCATAAACAGTTTAGGGAGCTTATAGGTCACTCCTGCTACGGTAACCTGCTTTTCCTCCATGGCTTCAAGCATCGCTGACTGTACTTTGGCAGGGGCACGGTTGATCTCGTCTGCCAAAATGATATTTCCAAATATAGCTCCTTCATGAAAGCGATATACAGGCTGATTGTCTTCGTGAAACAAACGCTCTTCCCCCATCACATCTGCTGCACTCAAATCAGGGGTAAACTGTATGCGTGAGAACTTAGACTCTATCACTTCAGCCATAGAACGTACCACACGTGTCTTTGCAAGCCCCGGAAGTCCTTCAAGCAGTACATTGCCATCAGCGAGTAACCCGATGATGAGTCTGTCTACGATGTGCTGCTGCCCTATGGTAGCTTCATTCATACGCTGCTGTAACCATACTATCGCTTCTTTAGCTTTCATTTCTCACCTTGGCTCTTTTAATTATTATACCCCAAAATCCAAAACCCTGTACTCCCCTAACCCCAAATCTTCAACATCATAGACACCAAAACGTACGCGGTGCAACGCCACAACTTTGTTACCTACAGCACCAAACATACGCTTGACTTGATGGTATCTGCCTTCAGATATCTCCAGTCTCACCTGTGTGCTACTCATTACTTCCATGTGTGCCGGCTGTAAGGGTTTACTCTCCCCATTAAGCATCAAGGTACCTGAAGCAAAAAGTGCTGCTTCATCCCCTCTGAGGGCTTGTGCGAGCGTAACCTCATAAACCTTGGTGACATCACTTTTGGGACTGCTGAGCTGGTGGTTGAGTGTACCGTTATCGGTGAGGAGTATCGCTCCGGTGGTATCGGCATCAAGTCTTCCAACCGTAGAGAGTTTAGGGTTTCTGCGCCCAAAACGTTCAGGCAAGAGGCTGTAGATGAGCACACCTGCATCATCATGCGAACAGATAACCCCTGAGGGCTTATGCATCAGGATAAGCAACGCTTCAGGGTCCAAAGGTTCACCTTCGATACGCACCACATCATGCGGTACTTTTTTGCTCACATCAAAAACCCTCACCCCATCCACACAGACTTTAAAGCGTTTAAGAAACTGTTTGGCTTCACTTCTTGAACAGTAGCCAAGAGAAGAAAGGTGTGCATCGATGCGTTTAAGACTCTTTTTCATCCCGCTTTCCTCTTAAGAATGCTCAAGAAGAAATGCCCTGAAATCTTCAGCGCTCATCGGTTTGGCATAATAATACCCTTGTATGGTCTCACATCCCGCTACAAGTAGAAAATCTTTCTGCTCTTTGGTCTCTACCCCTTCAGCGATGAGCTCGAGTTTTAGACTTTGCGCCAATACGATGATGGCTTTGATGATGGCTACATCCTCTTCATTTTGAGGGACATCCTGTATAAAAATTTTATCTATTTTGAGCTGATCTATCGGCATATTTTTCAGCAAAGAGAGCGAAGAGTGACCCGTTCCAAAGTCATCAATCGCGATACTCACACCCAATGCTCTAAGCTCATGAAGCATCCCAATGACAGCGTGCGGATTTTTCATGATCTGACTTTCGGTGATCTCCAGTTCAAACCCTTTGGGATCAAATCCCGTCTTTTCAAGCATCTCTTTGACTGAAGCTACAAAATGCTGATCATCCATCTCATTAACTGAGATATTGACTGAAAGTTTACCGATGTTAAGCCCCTCTTTTTGCCATGCTAGAGCTGTCTGCATCGTTTCTTGCATCATCCACTTATCGATTTTTTCGATGAGTCCTATCTCTTCAGCCAAAGAGATAAACTCAGCAGGTGAGATAAGCCCCAGTTTCTCATGATGCCAGCGAATGAGCGCTTCCATGCCTACTACTTTGCCGCTGTGTGCATTGATTTTGGGTTGATAATACGCTTCAAATCCGCCATTGCGAAGTGCACCCCTTAAATCGGTCTCCATGCCCACGCGTTTAAAGGCTTGTGCAGACATCGCTTCATCGTAAAAGGCAAAGGTATTGCGTCCATGCTCTTTGGCTTTATACATGGCAGTGTCTGCATTGCGCAGCAGTATCTCAGTACTCTCTCCATCTTCAGGATAACGGCTTACGCCAATGCTGAATGTCGAATAGAGCATCGTACCGTTAATCATAAAAGGCTCTTTCATCTGCTCTATAACTTCTTCCAATATTTCCACGATTCTGTCATTTTCAGAATCTTCTATGATAATGGTAAATTCATCTCCTCCCAGTCTTGCGATGGTGTCATACTGTCTTACACACGCTTCAAGTCTATGGGTAATCTCGATGAGCAGTTTGTCTCCTACCTCATGACCGTAGGTATCGTTGATCTCTTTAAAACGATCCAGATCCAAAAACAAGATACTCACCTGTGTGCCCTGTCTTTTAGCCAGCTTGATACTCTGCTCCAAACGATCTAAAAAAAGCAGTCTATTGGGCAGAGCGGTGAGCACATCATGATGGGCTAGATGGTTCAGTTTTTTATTCTGCTCTGCCAGCTCGATGGTTTTGAGCGTCACTTCGTATTCGAGTTGTGTATTGAGTTTGTCTATGAAGTTTCTGTAGCGTTTGACATACAGGTAGTAAAAACTGCCCACCAGCAACAACAGTATCATGATATCTATCAATATCAATTTATCCCGTAATCGCTCTACGCTGCTTAAATCAATGGCTTCCAAATCATAAAAAAGCAAAAAATAACTCATCGGTTTGCCTGCAATGTCGTTTAGTTTAAAGACCGTGATGAGCTGATTGATCTCTTCAGCCAGAGCGTAGCCCTTAGTATTGATAAAATACTCGACGCCTTTTTGTTTTACAAAATCCACCAATTCTTTTTTAACCGTAGTATTTGCCATATAAAAATCACCGACAAAATGGCCACTATAAGTAAACTCGAGTTGCTTTTTGTATGCTTTATCTACAAGTACAAGGGTATCAAACCCTTTCTCCTTCGTTTTTAAAGCAATGGAAGTAAACTTAGAAATGGTCTCGACTATCCCTATAAATTTGCCTTCATGGTACAAAGGTATCATACTCTTAGATGTCAGATCAAATTTTCCGATACTAATGGCGTTAAAAGGCTTTGGCTCTTTAAGCATCTGCGCCACATCAAGTCTCACTGCAGCAAGATCATCACCTTTTTTATCTGTCCAACTGCGATAAAGACTTTTCCCCTCAGGGGTGATAACCTGTATCCAGACATTTTGCAAAAAAGCATTACCTTTAAACTGCTCAACATAGCGTTGCAGTTCTAACCCCTCGCCATTTTGGGTCAACAGTGCTTTTTGAATCTGCAAATCATGGGAGAGGATCAAAGAAATCAGTGAGACGGTTTCCTGTTTTTCATCTATGAACACTTCAAGGAAATTTTTCATTTCAGTGGAGGCTTCATCATATTTTTGTGACGTCAAAGTATGAACCCGTGTGCTAATAGTCATACAAGAGATGCAAATCCATACCAGAGCAATCATCCCTGCAATCACAACTAAACGTAGATTTGGATATTTTTGTATCACCGCGTGTGCACCTTTACCATTTGTTCGTGAAGTATAACCCAATGTCCTTCAAAACAAAAACCTCTATCTGCCAAAAAGATAAATCAAATCAGGAAAAAGGATGATAAGTAACAAGGCTATAATCTGCAACACAATAAACGGCACGACCCCTTTGTAGATAGCAGCGGTACTCACCTTGTCCCCTGCTGCACCTTTGAGATAAAAGAGTGCAAACCCAAAGGGTGGTGTCAGAAATGAGGCTTGCAGGTTCACAGCGATGAGTATGGCAAACCACACAGGATCAATGCCTAGCAATGCCACGATGGGTACCAAGATAGGCACTACCACAAAGGCTATCTCTATGAAGTCAATAAAAAACCCTAAGGTAAAAATGACAATCATAGCAATAAATATGAACATCCATTTATCATTCATGTCTTGGGCAAAAAACTGCACCGCCATCTCTTGTCCTCCCAGTTCATTAAACACCAGTGAAAAAGCTGTTGCACCGATGAGTATCATAAACACCATGGCACTTAGTTTCACCGTCTCTATGGCTGCATAGCGAAGCAGCTCGTACGAAAAACTGCCTTTGCTTGCAGCAAGCGCCACTGCACCCAACACACCGATGGCAGCAGACTCAGAAGGCGAAGCGATGCCTGCAAAGATGCTGCCCAGTACCACAGCGATAAGCAGCGACACGGGGATGATCTCCCTCAGCGCAGTTTTGAGTATCTGTGCATAGGGTTCATCCAACACGATAGCAGGGGCAAGCTCTTTGTTCAGGAGTGAGGCAAACAAGATATAGACGATATACAGCACAACCAGGAGCAACCCTGGTACTACCGCCGCACGAAACAAGTCTCCCACAGAGAGATGCATCTGATCACCCAAGATGATGAGTATCACCGATGGCGGTATGATCTGCCCCAGCGTACCGCTTGCAGTGATCGCTCCCGAAGCCAAAGCAGGACTGTAGTTGTGTTTGAGCATCAAAGGCAGCGCGATGAGACTCATCATCACCACTGATGCACCCACGATGCCCGTACTGGCGGCTAGTATCGCACCCACTATCACCACAGAGATAGCCAAACCGCCTCGTACCGAACCAAAGAGTTTCCCCATGGAAAGCAGCAAATCTTCTGCCATCTTTGAACGCTCCAACACAAGCCCCATGAAGACAAAAAGCGGTACTGCCATCAAAGTGGCATTTTCCATGATGCCGTAGGTTCTAAAAGGAAGCATCTCCAAAGTGTGCAGCCCGACTTCATCAGAGATAAATGCAAAAAGCAGTCCCGATGCACCAAACACAAACGCCACCTGAAAGCCTGCCAAGAGTAGCACCAAAGAGAGGATAAACATCAACCACACCGGTTCTATCCAAAATGCCACATCCGCATAATGAGCTGCAAAAACAGTGCCCACCAGTAACACAGAAGCACTTAAAGCTTTAGCCAAACGCTTTTTACTCTCCAGTTTATGATACGCTTTGAGCACTTCGCTCAGTGCCTGCAACACGAGCAACACAAACGCCAACACCAAAACACCCTTGATGATGTAGCGGTGTGAGAGTCCGCCCGGGTCACTTGAGATCTCCTGTTGCACATAACTCTGCCAAAACATACCCCAAGCATCTGACAAAAACACCGCTGAAAAAGGGATAACCAACAACAGCATCGAAAGTATCTGCACAACAGCTTTTGTCTCTTTGCTATAGTGCTCAAAAAAGATATCTACCCTGACATGTTTGTCATGTTTGAGTGCATAACTAAACCCCAGCAAAAAAACCGCATCAAACAGATGCCACTCTATCTCCTGCAGCGCTATAGACCCCGAACCAAACAGATAACGCGCTGCGGCATCATAAAATACGAGCAGGGAAAGAAGCACCACCAAAAACGCCGCCATTGCACCTGCGTATTTACTCATCGAATCTATCACAGTCTCAATCTTAACACTCATACGAAACCTTTGGTTTATATATTTTTTAATATTTTATTTGAATGGCTTTGATTTGTGAGTCGTTACGGTGGGTACAGTTATCAATACCACAACAATCCTCTACGCTCTTAACAATCGGGTATTTTAGCGAAAAAAGCATAGAAAAACCCACTAGACAAAGGGCTAGTGGAAAGGGGTGATGTGAGAAGTAAGCGTTTGGTAATTTCTGATGACCTGCCTTACCCCAGTTTTTTCTTCAAAATAATCTTGCCCGCTTCCACCCCTGGCTGGTCATAGGTGTTCACATCGATAAGTTCTCCTACCAAAGAAGTCAGCAGTTCGTAGTAAAATATCAACGATCCGATGTTGTCCTCTGTGACACTTTGCAGGGTGATGGTATCGAGTGGGATACTCTCTTGATCCAGCAAGGCTTCTACGACTGAGTCACACTGCATATTGATGAGTTTTGAGAATGGCAGGTTATTGAGTGTGTCGAGCATCTCAAGATGTGGCAGGGTGATGTCAGGGATGACGATATCTTCATGAAAATCTTCAATCTTGATAAACGTCACAGACTTGTCTCTTGTGCCTTCCATGATGAGCTGTAAAAAGGAGTGCTGGTCTTTGGGTCCGATGAGACCGATAGGAGTAAGACCTACATGAAAAGCACTGTGACGCTGGTGTTTACCCAGACTCTCCCCCCACAGCTGTACATACCACTGACAAAAATACTTGAGTGTTTCAGAATAAGCAAAGATACAGTTGATGTTGTACTGTGCGTGGTTTTTGGCGTAGTAGACGGCTTTATTTAGAAGCATGTCCTGTGTATAACCATTGTCAAAAAAACTGCTTTTTATCTTTTTTGCACCTGCTAGTAAAGAGATGATATCGATGCCGCATAGTGCGAGTGGTACAAGTCCTACGCTTGAGAGTACTGAAAATCTACCGCCTACATTATCGGGCAGATGCAGCACTGAAGCTTTGATGGACTGCGCATACTTTTCAAGCGGAGACCCTGGGTCGGTGATGAAGGTATAGGCAGAGGGGTCACTTTGCAAGGAATAGATATATTTATAAATAGAAAAAGTCTCCACCGTGCTACCTGACTTGGAGATGACCAAAAAATGGGTGGTTTTAACATCAAACTTAGAGAGCAAATCAGTGATGTTGATAGGATCGGTACTTTCAAAAAAATAGAGTTTTCTGCTTAGTTCTTTAACCGGTTTCATAAACTCATACACCGCTTTGGCACCCAAAGAACTCCCACCGATGCCGATGACTGCGATGGTGGTTACATCCTGCGAAATGGTGTTGCAATACTCCAGTATAGGGCTCACATCCTGATTTGGCAAGGCATAATACCCGACTGTTTCCTGTTCTTTCACGATGGCTTCAAACGCTCTTTGCTCCTCCTTTGTATTGTTGGCATTGAAATAGAGTTTGTTTTTCATACTGTCACCTTTGTTGATTGAATTGTCTGCAGTGCCTCTTTGCAGAGTCTTGTGATGTGCTTAAAATCTTTGTTGTCTATGGATGTTTTGGGTACTATCCAGCTTCCGCCTACGCACAGCACATTGGGAAGTGCCAAAAAGTCATTGAGATTGGCGAGACCTACCCCTCCTGTGGGACAAAATCGCATAGAAGCAAAAGGCCCGCCAAACGCTTTGAGGGCTTCAACCCCGCCAGCCAGCGTAGCGGGAAAGAGTTTACAGTGCTCAAATCCATGATTTTTAGCCAGCATCACTTCAGACGCCGTCGCTACACCGGGAATGAGTGTGATGTCCATCTCCCTAGAAGCCCGCATCAGTTCTTCAGAGATACCCGGACTAAAGACAAACTGCGACCCATGCAACAGTGCGGCTTTCATGTCATTTGCATTGAGTACTGTTCCTGCACCCACATGCATCTGCGGCATGGACTTCGCTATGGCTTCTATGGCTTTGAGTCCTGCATCGGTGCGAAGTGTGACTTCCATCACGCTTATACCACCTTCAAGCAACGCTTCAGCAAGCGCCAAAGCATCCTCCACTTTTTCTAAAGCGATGACGGGGACGATGGGTGAGATTTGCATCACTTCTTTGGCTGTCATGCACGCTCCTTTCCGCTGATATCAAACACGCAAGCACCCTCTTCAGCTGAGCCTATGCTTTGGCGTACCCAGACAAAAAGCTCTCTGCCAAAACCGTGTCGATTGCTCTGCATATCGGGTAGTTCTATGCTTCGTGTTTGTAGTTCTTCCTCTTCTACCAAAAGTAAAATCTCACCTTTTTGGGCATCAAAACGGATCATATCGCCTGTTTTAACTTTTGCTAGCATCCCTCCATCAAGTGCTTCAGGAGAGAGGTGAATGGCTGAAGGCACTTTTCCTGAAGCCCCTGACATACGCCCATCGGTGACAATAGCCACCTTAAAGCCTTTATCTTGCAGTACACCCAAAGGTGGCATAAGTCCATGCAGTTCAGGCATACCGTTGGACTTTGGCCCCTGATAGCGTACAACAGCGATAAAGTCTTTTTCCAACTCACCCTTTTTAAATGCAGTCTGTAAAGATTCCTGCGATTCAAAGACGATGGCCTCCGCTTCGATGACGAACTGTTCGGGTTTGAGTGCAGAGGTTTTGATGACACTGCGACCCAGATTGCCATTGAGCAGTTTGAGTCCGCCCTCAGTACTAAATGGTGCTTGAATGCTTGCAATGACCGATGTATCTCTTGACGTTTTGGCTCCCTCTTGAAAAATGACACTCCCTTGGTTGAGAGTAGGTTCAGCGATATAAGCATCCAAGCCTTTTCCTACAACGGTTTGGACATCATTGTGTACCAGTCCAGCATCAAGCAGCTGCGAAATGACCACACTCATACCGCCGGCATCTCTAAAATGGTTGACATCAGCCTGCCCGTTGGGGTACATCTTGCACAGTAAAGGTGTGACTTTGGAAATGGCATCAAAATCATCCCAGTTGAGGACAATCCCCGCAGCTCTTGCCATGGCGATGATATGGATGGTATGGTTGGTTGAACCTCCCGTTGCCATCAAGCCGACGATGGCATTGACAAAACTTTTTTCATCAATGATTTCTGCTATGGGTTTATAGTTTCCCGATAGATTCGTCATCCCCACGATGGTTTTGGCTGCCTCTGCTGTGAGTGCTTCTCTGAGGGGTGTATTGGTGTTGACAAAAGAGCTGTTTGGAAGCTGCAACCCCATCATTTCAAGCAGCATCTGATTTGAATTGGCGGTACCGTAAAAGGTACAGGTGCCGCTACTGTGGTAAGAAGCTGCTTCCACTTTAAGCAAAGAGTCTTCGCTTACTTTGCCTTGGGCAAACTCTTGACGTACCTTGGCTTTTTGTGCATTACTGATACCTGAGGGCATCGGACCTGCGGGTACAAACATCCCCGGCAGATGACCAAACGCCAATGCACCGATAACCAGCCCGGGTACGATCTTGTCACATACACCCAGATACAATGCACCGTCATAGACATTGTGAGAAAGCCCAATCGCTGTTCCCATGGCGATATTGTCCCGACTGAACAGACTCAGCTCCATACCCGGCTGTGACTGCGTGATGCCGTCACACATGGCAGGTACACCACCAGCAACCTGAGCCGTAGCGCCCAAATCTTTAAATGTGCGTTTAATCAGTGCCGGATAGAGTTTGTAGGGCTCATGCGCTGAGAGCATATCGTTATAGGCTGTAACGATAGCAATGTTGGGACTTTGCATGCCTGCAAGTGCATTCTTTTCATTCTCATCCATCGGAGCCATGGCATGGGCGAGATTACTGCACCCCAGTTTGTTTCGGTTCACGCCCTGCACTTTTGCTTGTGCGATGCGCTCCAGATAGACGGCTCTGCTCTTTGCCGAACGTTTTATGATGGCATCTGTGACACTTAAGATCGTTTCATTCATCGGTAATACACCTCTATTTGTTTGTCATTTTGATTTAAAACGGTTCGCACAGGCATGGCATAACAATCATCCCCCGCAATCACCTCCGCATAAACAGCCTGTTTTTCTTTGCCTTCAAAATGCAGATAGATATGCTGCGCACTCAATAGCGCCTTGCGTGTCAAACTCAACCGCATATAGGGTGCCGTTGTAGGCTCGATGGCGATACAAAGCGCTTCAGACTCCAGATCAAAAGCCTGTCCCAGTTTGACATTGTACGGAAACAAAGAAGCGGTATGGGCATCAACTCCCATTCCTAACACCAGCACATCAAAAGGAAACAGACTCTCTTTGATCTTTTGGGAACATAGTATTTCAGCTTCTCCTGCCTCACATCCCTCTTCATACATCCCCACAAAAGTAGCTGCACTTGCTTTGTCTTGAAGCAGATAGGTTTTAACCAGATGTTCGTTGCTCTCTTCATCCCAAGCGGGTATCCATCGCTCATCACACAAACCTACACTCACCTTTTCCCACGCAAAAGACAGCGTGCTCAGTTTTTGGAACAAGGGCTTTGGCGTGCTGCCTCCTGAGACGATCAAAGATGCTTTTCCTCTTTCCTCTATGGCTTCTTGAAGATTTTTCAGTATACTTTGGCTCAAAGCATCTATCAGGGTTTCCTGAGTCTGAAAACTGTGCAATACCCTACTCATCGTGCCAGCTCCGTCCGTCTCGCGCGATGAGCTGTACGGCTGCGCTTGGTCCGTCTGTACCTGCACTGTAGCTTTTCATGGGGACAACATCTTCCTGCCATCCTTTTAAGATCACATCTGCCCATTTCCATGCGGCTTCCACTTCATCCAGTCGCATAAAGAGTGTCGGGTTGGCGCGAATCACATCCAGAAGCAGACGCTCGTAGGCATCTGGTTTATGGGTTGTGTTAAGAGGTGTATTGAGTTCAAGTTCAACTTTTTGCAAACGCATATGTTCGCTCAGCCCCGGGATCTTGTTCATCAGCTGAAGATGGATGCTCTCTTTGGGTTGCAGGGATATCACCAGTTTATTTTCCGAGATACATTTGCCCTGATTGACAAAGATAGAGTGCGGAACGGCTTTAAAGTAGATCACGATTTCCGAATTTCTCTGACGCATACGTTTTCCGCTTCTAAGATAAAACGGTACGCCGTTCCAGCGCCAATTGTCTATATCGACACGAATAGCGGCAAAAGTCTCTGTATTGCTTTCGCTCACTCCCTCTCCCTCGCGATATCCTGGTACAGGCTCGCCGCTACTTGCTCCTTGAGTGTATTGGGCACGAACTGTTTTTTGCTCGATATCCGATGGTGTCATAAGGCGCAAAGATCGTAAGACTTTTACCTTTTCATCACGCACATTGTCTGCATCTACAGAGCAAGGTGGCTCCATCGCCACAAGACAAAGCAGCTGCATGAGATGGTTCTGTATCATGTCACGCATCGCACCGTACTCATCATAATACCCCCAGCGTCCCTCAACGCCAACACTTTCAGCCACAGTAATCTGGATATGGTCAATGTTACTTGCATCCCAAAGCGGCATAAAAAAGCGATTTGAAAATCGAAGTGCCATGATGTTCTGCACCGTGTCTTTGCCTAGATAGTGATCGATACGGTAAATCTGTGATTCGTCAAAATACTTTAAAACCTCAACGTTAATAACTCTTGAAGAGTGAAGATCACGCCCGATTGGTTTTTCCAGTACCACTCTACTTTGGGGGCTGATGAGTTCCCACTGACTCAGCGACTTACAAATCGCACCAAAAAAATCGGGAGCCGTAGAAAGATAGTTCACTCTATCTCTCTGAGGATAGGCATCCAGTAACGCTTTGAGTCCGCTGTAACTTTCATTTTCACCGAAATCGATAATCACAACCTGAAGCTGTTTTTCAAAACGAAGCCATTTTGCTTCATCAAAGTCTGCTTCGGGTAAAAACTCCTGTAGTTTGGAGCGTGTGAGTCTGCAATGCTCTTCCAGACTCATCGCATCCCGTGTTGCGGTGATAATACGGCTTGTCTCATCGATATAGCCGTTATTACTCAAATGATACAGTGCAGGCATCAGTTTTCTAAAAGCCAAATCACCGTGTCCGCCAAAGACTATAATGTCACAGTCGCTTTTGATCTCATTCATTCTCTCTATCCTCAACTGTCCCGTTAGATAAATGCTATAGAATGAGTATAACGCAATACGATAACAAAAAAATACGTGTCTTGATTATATTTTAGTCAATAGAATGTATAAAAAGAGAATACACTGTTTTACAGCATATCGTGTGCGAAATAGGCAGCACCCAGCAAGGCAGTCTCGGGATTGAGACAGACCCGAACCGGCATCTTACTCAGCATTTTTTCAAAACGTCCTTTGCTGACAAAAGCATCCATAAAATGACTCTCTCTTAACATCGGTAAAATCTTGGGAGCAATGCCTCCGCCGATGTATACGCCTCCAAGAGACATACTTTTTAACGCAAGATTGCCTGCTTCAGCACCATAGATTTGGGCAAAGAGCCGCAAGGTTTCCACACATAAAGGATCACCATCATTTAGTGCGCATTGGCTGATGATTGCACTGCGGTCTTCATCTTCATTAAGATGCAACATGCTTTGGGGTTGTGGCGCAAAACCGCTCTCAAGCAAAAACGCATAAAGGGTAGATATCCCTGAGCCTGAGAGGATGCGTTCATAACTGACATGTTCAGGATAACGCATACGCAACCACAAAAGAAGCGCATCTTGCTGAGGCGTTAGAGGTGCAAAATCGCTGTGACCTCCTTCAGAGCCTATGGGATGGTAGCGTGCGCCATCATCATACAAGATGCCTTCACCCAGTCCCGTTCCCGCAGCGATAACGGCACGATTGCCCTTCAGCGTCTGAGCACTTGGATTCAAATCTACAAACTCCTCTTGGGGTACATACAACATCCCATAGGCTGTGGCTTCAAGATCATTTAACAAACGTACCTTTTTGATCCCTAAGTAGTCTTGGAGTGCCTGTGTACTGATTTTCCAAGGCAGATTTGTCGTCTCACAGTCTCCCCCGATGATAGGCCCTGCAATGCCAAAACAAACCGCATCAATCGTAGGCAGCACACACTCTTTTTTAAAAGCCTCTATCACATCTGAAAAAGTGGCATACTTTTGACTGGCAAACTGTTTTTGCACGACAACCTGAAGTTTGCCATCTTGGGCTTCAAAAAGTGCAAGGTTGGTTTTGGTTCCGCCTATATCACCTGCTAGTATCATACTGCTATCCTTGTTTTAAATGGTAATACTTTCTTCCTGTGGTAAAAGCAAATACATAAAGGCTTCAATAAATGCTTCATCGGTTTGGCTGGGTGAGAGCTTGTAAAACGCTTCCCATGCCCAAGCTCTGTGTTCGTCATAGTTGCCGTGATGATGCTTCTGCCATGCAACCCGTACCGCATGCCCGATCAATACATCGAGTATAAGATCATCTTGCAGATAAAGCTGTGGATTTTGCCTAAAGAGTCTCACCAGACTCTCTAAAGCTTCGATGTTGAGCTGACGATAATCGGGTGCGGCGATACTTTGAAGTAATGCATCGATCTTCAAGGCAAAACTGCGTTCGCCTGCCGTTGCATCTAGCGTAAACTCTGCGCCCATACGGTTTTGCTTGTTAAACTTTTCACCGATGACCAAAGCGCTACATTGACGCAGTACATACCATATATCTTTGTAAAAAGTCTGTGAAAATGCCCCCACCATACCTCTTTCTTCTCTCCACCTTGCCCATTCTTTTACCCCATCGGCTTCATCTAACATCGGAGTAGTTTGCACAGATGTAATAAAGGCAGTACCCTGTGAATGCAGATTTTCCATCGTCAATAGACTCTTGACCTCTTGTGAAAAAGACTTTAAGATGTCTCGCACACAGTTATAGATAAGATGCGGAGCCAAACCAAGCAATCGCTCATACGCTTCCCCCATAGGCAGATGCTGTTCTCTACTTATCTTGCCGACTAACAACTGGATAAAATACCAAGTACGAAGGGTCAATATATGCTCAAACAGTTCGGGTTCACTACGGATAAGGTAGCCCAAATGTAAAATGATTTCCTGTGTCAGGGTGCTTTCAGCTCTATTGTTACCGCAAAATTCTTTGATGGTTTGCACGATAGCCCTACTTTCAGAGGGTTGCGAAAAGGTCGCTTTTTCACTGTAGGCTCGCCCAACTGCCAATCTTTTTTGGCGTATGATGATATCGAGCAGGACATCTTCCAAACGGTCATCATATCGCCCGTTTGATTCTGCCAAATCGCGTATGGCCGACCAGTCATGCCACAATACTGCAGATTCGGTATAAAAGACTAGCTCATGCTCTTCTAAGTTAAACCCATCTAACCCATCAATGCATTCCACATCTGAACTACTTAACATCGCTTCAATTGAGCCCGTTTGAATGGGTATACCATCAAATACACCACTGTGTATGTCAGACAACAAGTCAAGCAGAGCACGCTTGTCTTCATTGCCAAACATGGCTTCTCTAACAA
This sequence comes from Sulfurovum sp. 16-42-52, assembly GCA_002281755.1. GTDB lineage: Bacteria > Campylobacterota > Campylobacteria > Campylobacterales > Sulfurovaceae > Sulfurovum. The sequence continues at coordinate 53,342 of NCHB01000010.1, read as the reverse complement.
GAAAAGGCATAAAAGGCTGTTTACTTTTATTCCACTGTGAGCAGAGAAACTTCAAAGAAGCACGAAAGTGTTCTGCAAGTAAGGTATTGTCATAGGAAAAATAAAATCCTTGGGGATTAAAGTAGTAAGGAAGGAAGATGACTTTTGCTCCCATAAGTTCATGCACACGTGAGGTAGCAATGGTACGAGTTACGGCAAAAGGACGACCCGTTAATCCCAGTTTTGTATTTTTACCCACCAATGTATGTACCGCGGAGAGCACAGAAGCATACATGATTTTCAGGGGTTTGACCTCTGCTACTGTTTGACTCAAAAAACCAAGTTGAAGCAACTGTTCTTTGACTGCTTCATTTTCAGCCAACACGGGTACTAAAGGTTTCACAGTAGTCTGTTTCCCAATACAGGCACGCCGATTTAAAGGATCAATATCTTCAGGCAAAAGCAGACCATCAAGCATCATATCTGAAAGCATATAGAGGCTTTGTGCCCAGACCAAAGGGATGTTTTCATTGGCATAACGCTCTTGGCTTCCGGGGTTTTGTTTCTCGGCTACAATGGAGGCTTTGGGTACGATATAGAGTTCAGGCAAAAGTGCCACGCCATCTTGCACCACAAAAAGGGGCTGCAATTTATCGTGCCAATGCTGTACTGCATCCTTATCATCACGCATCAGGGCATCGAGTAACAAATAGGTAAAAAACAGCGGCCATTCTGATTCGATATGTTCAAATTCACGCAACTCTGAAGGCTCATAGTGCAAACGGCTTGCATCTTCAATACTGCTTTGATGTCCATCGAGCAAAAAGCGTTTACAGCCGTAGTTTCCTGCCAATTTTTTGAGGATCTTATCCCGTGTGCGTTTGAGCAGTTTTTCATCCTCCACCGCATACGCCGGATACCCGATAATGCTCAACAGCGCCGCATCGGTCTCTTTGGAGTTGGACTCTCTAGGTAAAAGCCCTTGCAAGGTAGCCCGTGAACGCGCCACATCACTCAGCACCACATGGATGACTGCTTCCTTGCTTTGTGTATTACCAAAGAGATTAAACCCATCCAGTGCTTCAAGTGCCGCTTTTGCCATCCCCACAGAACTGCCGTTTATCTCTGTCGTTCCATGGTTTATCTTGTTCCCCCGTTCCCAAATACCATAATCGGCTGTGCAGTAGGCATGAGAGATGTAATGCACCAAATTTTGAACAAAATGTACTTCATCCATCGTGTAAATCAGACGTAAGCCTGAAGCTGTCATCTGTGCCAGCATCAGCAGATACAAAGAGGTGGCATCAAGTTGCAAATGCCCCCACTCATCATCTCCCACTACCGCCAACCCCGTGTGTGTACCGTACTTTGCATGCAGGGCATCACAGGGATTGTGAGTGTTTTTAAATGCTTCCACACGATCACTCTGGCGCATCATCGCCAAAAGCAGACCTCGCATCAGCTTGACCACAGATCCCGACAAAACAAAAGTGCGATGATGTAGAGGATTGTACTTTTTGTACGCCAGTGCCAAACCCCACACCGAAAGGATGCTATAGACATTGTCTCTGACCCATGCATCGGTGTAGTCCCCGTGTGCATTGACAGCTGTACTCGCAGGCAGCAATCCCGTCACAGCATCTTGTCTTCTTAGGATGATCTTTTCAATCACCTCAAAATGTCTATCAAGTCTCACCTGCAGTAGCTCTTGATTCATCATTTTACCCTTTGTTTAACATGGCACTATCACTCATCTATCTCTTAGTTAGCTTGAGGAGTACCTGTGTTAATTATAGTCAAAAATCCACAGAAAAAAAATAACACCATTGTTTCAATTTTAACCAATAGCCTATGCCAAATTATAGAAGAGAGACGATACACTATCATTCACATTTCAACTTTACAAAAGGCACACCATGGCGCTTCATCCTCACGCTGGCAAGCTGGCACCCAAATCAATTCTTGTTAATATTCCTAGGCTCATCAGCGAATACTACACCAAAACACCCGATACCAAAAACCCTACACAGCGCATCGCGTTTGGTACTTCAGGTCACCGTGGCTCTTCGCTTCTAGGCAGTTTTAACGAGAACCACATACTAGCAGTCACACAAGCGGTCTGTGATTACCGAAAAGAAGCTGGCATCACAGGGATTTTATTTATGGGGATGGATACCCATGCACTTTCTTATCCTGCACAGCTCTCTGCTTTGCAAGTACTCTGCGCCAATGGGGTGACTGTGCACATCGCCAAAGATTTAGCTTACACCCCTACCCCGGTTATCTCCCATGCCATTTTGACACACAATAAAGATACTGCTGTTCTGTGTGACGGTATCGTTATCACCCCATCCCATAACCCGCCTGCAGATGGAGGTTTCAAGTACAACCCACCCCATGGTGGGCCCGCCGATACCGATGTCACAGACTGGATAGAAAAGCGTGCCAATGCACTAATGGAAAATGGACTCCAAGAAGTCAAAAAAATCACGCTGAATGAGGCATTGAGTTCAGAGTATCTTGTAGAGTATGACTATGTAACCCCTTATGTCGATGATTTGGAAAATGTCATCGACATGGAAGCCATTGCTAAGTCAGGTATCTTTATCGGAGCAGACGCGATGGGCGGTTCGGGTATGGCGTATTACACTGCCATCAAAGAGCGTTATGGTCTCAACATGGAGGTTTTCAACGATACACTTGACTCAACCTTTTCGTTCATGCACTGCGACAAAGACGGCAAGATACGCATGGACTGCTCTTCTTCGTATGCCATGGCGGGACTGGTGGCGATGAAAGAGAAGTATGACATCGCTTTTGGAAATGACACCGACTTTGACCGTCACGGCATCGTGACCAAAAGTGTGGGACTCATGAACCCCAACCATTACCTCAGTGTTGCCATCAACTACCTAGCCCAAAACCGCCCACTATGGAAATCTGATCTTGGGATAGGAAAAACCCTTGTAAGCAGCTCGATGATAGACCGTGTGGCTGCATCACTAGAAAAAAAAGTCATAGAAGTGCCTGTTGGGTTCAAGTGGTTTGTTGAGGGGCTAACCAACGGTACTGTCTTTTTCGGGGGTGAAGAGAGTGCGGGGGCTAGTTTCTTGCGTAAAGACGGAAGCGTGTGGAGTACCGATAAAGACGGTATCATCATGACTCTTCTGGCTGCTGAGATACTAGCAACTACAAGCCGTGACCCGGGTGAGCACTACCTAGAACTTACCCAAAAGTTCGGTGCACCCATCTATGCCCGCATCGATGCACCTGCCACACTTGAACAGGCTAAAAAACTTAAAAACCTTAACGCCCTTGACATCAAAGCAACCATGCTTGCAGGTGAAGCCATAGAGGCTGTCTTAACCCATGCACCCGGAAATGGTGCAGCCATCGGTGGGCTTAAAGTCGTAGCCAAAAACGGCTGGTTCGCCCTACGCCCCTCAGGCACAGAACCCATCTACAAGATCTACGCTGAAAGCTTCATCGACGAAGTGCATCTGAAGCAGATACAGGATGAGGCACAAGAGATAGTGTCTACACTTTTTTAATTAAAAGTCACCTATCTTGGTTAAGACCCTAGCTCTTTTTGCAAAAACATCTTGATGAGCGATTGATAAGGAATATCCATCGCGTTGGCTCTTATCTTTAGCGTTTCAAGCATATCCGCAGGTAGCCTTAACGAGATGGTTTTTGTACTCTTCTTTAGGTTTGGAAGTTTGACTTTTTTTGCTTTTTCCCAATCCAGAAACTCAGTACTGTCATGGTTCTGCCAAAATGTTTGTTCTTCTTCTGGTGTCGTAAATTTAGGAATGGTTTTCATAAGCTATCCTCTCTTTTTTATTCATAGGTCTTGCACTCTGGATTAGATTTTAAAGTCCTATCCTAAAAAAGCAACAAACTACCCAACCACCCTCTTCAGATAAATCACCCCCAACGGTGGTAAAGTCAATTCTAAAGAATAGTCTCGTCCGTGCGTAACCACTTTTTGGGCTTTTAGGGGTGTGGAATTGCTGATGTTCCAGCCTTCATAGCGTGTTGATTGGGAGTTAAATATCTCAACATAGTTGCCTTCATATGGTACGCCCAAGAGGTAAGACGCTCTTGTCTTGTCGGCAAAGTTGCACACCACATAAACCGTTTCATCGGCATCATCACTTTTGCGCATAAAACTGATGATGTTATGTGCAGCGTCTGTGTTGTCTATCCACTCATACCCTGCGTGTTTATCATCGTACAGGTACAAGGCACGCTCAGTTCGGTAGAGTGCGTTAAGGTCACTTAACATCGTTTGTAGGTTTGCATGCAAGGGGTCGTCTAACAGATGCCAGTCAAGACTTTTTTCAAAGTTCCATTCGGCATACTGGGCGATCTCACCACCCATAAAAAGCAGTTTTTTACCCGGATGTGCCATCATATACGCATACATTGCGCGTAGATTGGCAAACTTTTGTTTGGTGTCTCCGGGCATTTTATTGATAAGTGAGCCTTTCATGTGTACCACCTCATCATGACTGAGTGGCAGCATAAACTGCTCATCAAAGGCATACCAGAGACTGAAGGTGAGCTGTTGCTGATGATGTTGTCTGTCGATGGGGTCATAACTCATGTATTTGAGTGTGTCATGCATCCAGCCCATGTTCCACTTAAACCCAAACCCGAGCCCTCCAACGCTTGTAGGGCGTGTCACCATAGGCCACGCCGTAGACTCTTCAGCTATCATCATGATGTCAGGGAATGCAGCATACACACTCTCGTTGAGCTTACGCAAAAAAGCGACCGCTTCAAGATTTTCATCACCCCCATAGATGTTGGGTGTCCACTCCCCGTCTTTACGCGCATAGTTTAGGTACAACATCGATGCAACGGCATCAACACGGATACCGTCAACATGGTATTTCTCAAGCCAAAACATCGCTGAGGAGATGAGAAAAGAGCGGACTTCATTACGCCCGTAATTAAATATAAAACTCCCCCACTCGGGATGAAACCCTCTTTGGGGGTCTGCATGCTCATAGAGTGCTGTGCCGTCAAAGTTCACAAGACCATGCATATCTACTGCAAAATGTGACGGTACCCAGTCCATAATGACACCGATGTTATTTTGATGCAAGATATCAATCAGATACATCAGCGCTTCAGGCTCTCCAAAACGAGCCGTAGCTGAAAAATACCCCACAACCTGATAACCCCACGAACCATCAAAAGGGTACTCAGTCAAAGGCATAAACTCAACATGGGTATAGTTCATCATTTTGAGATAAGCAAGCAGTTCAACCGCCAGTTCAGAGTAGCTTAGGGAGCGGTTGTTCTCTTCAACTTTTCTCTTCCACGAGCCAAGATGCATCTCATAGACGCTCACTGGCGCATCATGGGCATTGTGTTGATGCCGTTTTTTCATCCATGCTGCATCTTGCCACCCATAGCTCTCAAGACTCCATACACGCGACGCAGACTTAGGTGCTGCTTCGCTGTAAAAAGCAAAAGGATCACTTTTGTCATGCACGATGCCATGATAGTTGGAAACAATATGATACTTGTAAGTCAGCCCCACTTGCACACCTTCGATAAAACCTTCCCAGATACCCGAATCGTCTTCTCTTTGTTTGAGTGGATGTGTGAGTGCATCATACGCGTTAAAATCCCCCCGCACACTCACTGTCTGTGCATTGGGCGCCCACACCGCAAAGTGGACTCCCTGTTTCATTTGCAACACCATCTTATGGGCACCGAGTTTTTCATACAGCTTGGCATGGCTGCCTTGTTTAAAAAGGTAGATGTCCATTTCACTCAGTGTAGAGACTTCATACAACATGCTATGACTCATCTGCTTTCCTGCTCTTTGCTACCATGACGACCGGCTACGATGTGACGGTAAAGGTTTTCATAGGCTATGGCTGCCTCATGCCAACTAAAACGCTGCAACATACCGTTGTCGCGTAACTTCTTAAATCCCTCTTTGTCATGGTACCAGGTATCAACCGCCCACTCTACTGTAGCCTGTAATGCTTCAGGGGTCGCATCGTAAAACTTAAACCCTGTTCCGCTACGGTTTGCACTGTTATAATTCTCAATCGTATCATCCAGCCCTCCCGTGGCACGCACGATGGGAACTGTACCGTAACGCAGACTGTAAATCTGATTGAGTCCACAAGGCTCGAACAGTGAGGGCATCAAAAAGAGATCACTTCCTGCCTCAATAGTATGGGCAAGTTCATTGTCATAGCCTATGTAACAGGCAAATTTGGAGGGGTACCGTGACGCCAGCTGGGAAAAAAAATGTTCTGCCCATTTCTCACCTGCACCAAGCAAAACAATCTGCAACTCAAGCTGCAACAGTTTTTCTATGATGGTTGCGATAAGTGCGATGCCTTTTTGTTCTGCCAGCCGTCCCACAAAACCTATCAGTGGCACATCACTCTTTACCGCAAGACCAAAGCGATGCTGCAAGGCTTCTTTACACACTGCTTTACCGCTTAAATCATCACTGTCAAACCGAGCAGGTATGAATGTGTCCACAGCAGGACTCCACTCCTCATAATCAACTCCGTTTACAATGCCGTAGAGTTTATAAGACTTGTCTCGTATCAGACCGTCAAGCCCCCAGCCAAACTCAGGGGTGCAGATCTCCTGTGCGTATTTTTGACTCACTGCATTAAAGGCATCTGCATGCACGATACCACCTTTGAGAAAGTTCACACCGTCATACTCTTCGAGTTCAGAAGCATTAAAATGTTCCCACCCCACACCCAGCACATCCATCGCACCTTTGTAGAACTTGCCCTGATGCTGAAGGTTATGCAGACTCAGCAGTGTGCCTGTCCCTTTAAAATCGGCATCATTCGCGTACACGGTGTTGAGCAACACGGGAATGAGCGCAGTATGCCAGTCATTGACATGTATGACATCGGGTCTAAAACGCAGCTTCTTTGCCAGTTGCATCACGGCTCTGGAGAAAAAAATAAATCGATTGTCATTGTCTGCATACCCTTGCCCCTCTTCATCATAGAGTCCTTTTCGCCCGAAAAATCCCTGATGTTCTATAAAGTAAATCTTCACAGTACTCTGCGGAAGTACGCTCTCATAAACCCCCGCCCACGCTTCGCCCATCACACCCATAGGCACACCTAATGCACCTTCCAAAGGCTTCAGCCCATAGAGTGCTTTGTCAATACTCGCATAGCAGGGCATCACCACACGTACATCATGCCCCAACGCAGCCAATGCTTTGGGCAATGCACCTGCAACATCAGCCAATCCGCCACTCTTGGCAAAAGGAACCACTTCTGATGCTGCGATGAGTATACTTAAGTTATGCATGACTGCTCTGCGCTCTAAGTGTTTCATAGATTTCAAGGTAAGACTTCGCACTCTCTTGCCAGGAAAAATCACAGCGCATATTGTGTTTTGCTACCTTGTTGTAGCGTCTTTTGTTGGTATACAATGCCAAAGCGTCATCCAAAGCAGCTAAAAAAGTCTCTGCTTTGGGTTGTGAAAATACGACACCATAGCCTTTGGCAGATTGGGCAGTAAAAGAGGTATAATCCTGTACCGTATCTGCCAAGCCACCGACATGATGCACGATGGGTAGCACGCCGTAGCGCATGGCTATCATCTGAGCTAATCCACACGGCTCAAACAGCGAGGGCATCAAGAAAAAATCGGCCGCTGCGTACATTTGGTGTGACAAAGCCTCATCATACCCGCATGTTACATGTACAGTATCATACGTCTTAGCAAGCGCTTCTAATGCCTGATGATACTTGCTTTCCCCTTCTCCCAAAAATGCAATAGTGCACTCTCTTTTTACCAAGTCGGGTAAAATCTCTATCAATAAATCCAAGCCTTTTTGCGAGGCAAAACGTCCGACAAAGATAAAGAGCGGTTTTTTTGCCTCTTTGAGTGCTGTTTGTTTGAGATAGGCTCTTTTGTTGACCGCTTTTCCTCTTAGATCTACATACGGAAAAACAAGCGTTTTATCTTGCGAGGGTGAAAAATGTTTGGTATCGATGCCGTTGACAATGCCCGAAAGTTTATGGCGATGAAAGTGTAAGAAACCTTCCAATCCACACCCAAACTCAGGAGTCAAGATCTCTTTGGCGTAGGTCGGACTGACGGTTGTGATGCGGTCTGCATACGCGATACCCGCTTTCATAAAATTGATCTGTCCGTAAAACTCCATGCTTTCCATCGAAAAATATCGCCCATCCAAACCCAACTCAAGCAGTGCTTGATGTGCAAATACACCCTGATAAGCAAGATTGTGAATCGTAAATACCGACTTGGTTTTGATAATGGTCTCTTCTTTTATCAACAAAGCAACCAAAGCACTCTGCCAGTCATTGAGGTGCACAATGCTATAGGCTTCTTTTTTGAGGAGGGTTACAACAGCATAGCTAAAAAGTCCGTACCTCAAGGCATTGTCTTCATACCCACTATCTGGTGGGCCGTAGAGAAATGTTCTGTCACACAGTAAAGGTGAGTAGATAAAACGGTACGCCACACCCTCATAGGTACAACCATACAGCATCACAGGGTAAGAGATGCCACCCATCTGTACGGCATACTCCTCACCCAAGGGTTTGATGCCAAATGCTTCACGATCAATACACTGATATAAAGGCAGTACCACCTCAACGGCATACGTACTGCACAGTGCTCTAGGTAAACTGTGTGCAACATCCGCCAAGCCTCCGCTTTTGGCAAAAGGATAGACTTCACTGGCACAAAATAACAAGCGTGGTTTAGACATCGATGCCCTCTCTCAATAATTTGGCGGCTACTTCAGGCAAAACAGGATTGATATACACACCCGTACCTACTTCAAAACCCCCGTGCTTGTAGATGCGTGGCATGATGCGCACCGCAAAACGACAGGCTTCATCCACACAAGAAAGCATACCATAATCCGCACTGCCTTCTTGCAGAGGTGGGGTTGTGATGACAAGATTGAAAGCAAAACAGACCAGTTGAGCTTTGAGAACACGAAGCGTAGCAAGAAGCAGAGGTGCCAGTGTGTTGATACTTTCATCACTTAGGGTATCGATCTGCCCCAGTGCTTTTTGGGAGGTGATCATCACTTCAAAGGCATACGCACTGGCAAAGGGACAAAAAGCAGTAAAATCCCCATGTTTGGCAATCACGCGCTCCTGTTGCTCTTCTTCATGTTGAACGCAGGACTGCAAGAGGGATATGCCATGCTGTTTATAGTGTTCGTAACTTCTTCTATAGTTTTCTCTGGCAACATTGGGCACAAACGGCAATCCGATCATCTGTGTATGCGAATGTGTCTGTGTTGCCCCTGCAAGTATACCTTCATTTTTAAACACAGAGATATACGCCATACGCTGATCACGGCGCAGATCATGCACTCTGGCACGCAGTGTTTTGAGCCACTGTACGGCTGTCTGCGCGTTCCATTGTGTCATGGAAGTCAAGTGTTCTGGTGTGTCGATGATGACTTCATGCGCGCCAAACCCTTCGTGGTATTCAAACAAACCATAGTGATGCGCATAAGGGGCTTCTATCTGTACCGCTTTATATAGATTGGGGACGACACGGGTCTGCCATCCTGCTGTGTTGGCAAGGGTTTGGGGATTCCTCGTGGCAAAAATTTCAGGCGGTGTCATCGATTCGTTGCCTTCACAAAAAGCACAAGTTGGTTCAACATTTTGAAGCTCATCCGCACCAAAACTGCAATCAGGACGATACAATCGTTCAGGCGCGATAATCACATGGGTGTCATGGATACGGTCATACCGAATGCTAGACATGCACCACCTCCAAAAAGCCTTTAAGGCTCAATGCACCACTAAAAGGCAGCACCATAGCCAAGCTGATCCCCTGCACACTCAGATCAAAACCGTGTTCGCTCTGTGAGAGCGTTTTGAGCTGAAAATAGTAAATATCGCAGGCTTTATCAAGAGTGATACAAATCTTCTGCCCAAGGTGTCCATCGCTGATTTCAAGCATGGATGCACCTTCAAAGATGCCTTTTTCACTTAGCGTTTCACCATTGAGTGTGACGGTATCATAGTCGGCAAAATGAAAATTGTGCTCTAAAATATAGCTAAAATCCCCCTCTGATTGCGTAGAAAGCGTGATGTCAAAATCAAATCCATTTGACTGTGGTCTGTAGGTTTTTTCCAGTCGCGCAGGTATCTTATGCGGCACATACAACCCGCCCTTACGCACGAAGGTCACCTGTTGTTTACCCTGAGTCACTTCAAAAGGCTGATTGGCAAAATCACCATATTCCGCAAAATTGCAGTGATAAAAATTGTCCGCATTAAAACGCGCATCACTGATGTGGTCTACAAAAGAGTTTTTAAGATACCAGTCATAGATAATCGCATTGCGCAACTTTTCATCCACTTCAACCATCGCATGGTGAATCGTATCGATGCCCTCTTCTTTTGGTAGATTCTCTTCATCACTCTGGGGTGTCTCTTCAAGGAGTCGCTGATGATACGCTTCTTTGCGTCTTGTTAAGGTATTTTGCCAGTTAAACAAGGCTTTTCGGTTATCAAACTCCACCAGTTGTCCACCCTGTGCGCCATCAAAACGGAAAATATATTTTGGAATCACCATCTTAATCTTCTCATACCCATCAAGCTCATTGTGGTCAGACTCGATGCGGTTTTTGCGGCCGTAACGGATGTTTTCTGCTTCGATGATGTAGGTGTAAGCATTGTCACGCAAGTTGGGCAGGTAGAGTCCCCCAAAAACCCCATGCCAGAGTGCGTCATTGGTTTGTGCTTTGTAGAGGGCTGTATCAAACTTAGGTTTATCGACATGTTCTCGCACTTTTGAAAGCTCCAGAGTGCGCTTATGGATACGGTTACTCTCTTCGTATTTGACCAAAAAGTTTTTCCAGATGCCACCTTTTAAAAATTTGACACCCTCACGCTCATAGCGTTCGTGCCCCATCTCTTTTTTGAGTGCTTCAAGTTTTAGTGTGTCGTCTGCTCTCAGACTCCATTCACCCATCTCGGCATAAGAGACATTAGGAAGGTAGGCGATGCCACGGGTACGCTCCTGCTCAAAATACGCTCCGTAATGCATCGTTTCTATGGATTCATCAGCAAGGACGGCCTGTACAAAACGCTCAAGCCAGCCTTTTGCATAAACCCATTCATACGTTCCTGGCCACATCCCGAACTTCTCAGCGTCATCAAAGATAATCGCTGCAGAACTCTCTTTTGCATCAAAGGATTTGATCGCCTTAATCGCTGCCTCTACCTTTAAAAAAGGGATGGCATAACGCAGTTTTTTACTGATAGGAAAAAGCCCAAGCGTTTTGCCGCCCTCCTCAGTCATAAAATACCCGTCCAAAATCGCCTCATCAAATCCTGCACACTGAAAATGATAATCATCCATAACCGTGTACTTGATGCCTGCCTTATGAAGATCAGGTATCAGCGAGGACTCCCAAACGCGCTCGGTTAGCCACAAGCCTTTGGGTTTTTGATGAAAATCTGAAGCGATGCTCTCGTTTAGCAACTCTATCTGCTCAACTCGGTCTTGTGAAGGGATGACACTCAGTATCGGCTCATAATAGCCTGCAGAGAAAAACTCTATACTGCCTTGTTTTGCCAAAGTGTGTATCTGTTTATAGAGTTTATGATGGTGTTTTTGTATCTGCTCCATCAGCCAACCGCTGCAGTGCACCGAAAATCGAAACTCCGGATACCGGCTCATCACTTCAAAAAATGGTCCGTAACATACCTCAACGCCCTGTTGTATCACCCAGTCAAAGTTATCTACAGGCTGGTGCATATGTATCCCAAAGAGTAATTTTGTTGTAGCCTTCATCTGCGTGTTATCCTTTCTCTTGTGTGTACGTGTTTAAACAAACCAATTGTTGGCATAACTTTCGTCCATATCCACATGGAGTGCGCCATACCCTGGCATGGTTTGGACGATCTCATTACCCCGTACTATCTCAAAACGCAAATGCACTGAGCTGTGTTCTTTGAAATGTCTTCTTGAGAGTGCCAATTCCATACGCTCGCCTATGATGAATGTCGTATCCTTGTCTTCATAAGGCTTGTCCATGGAAAAACGAAGATGTTCCCCTGTCTGTTCTATGATGATCTCAAGATACTGCCCTTGCTTCTCAAGTGCGGCTATCTGCCCTTCAAAAGCCAAAAAAAGTGTCACGTCGTTATGCCCGTAATAGATCTTCTCCACAGGACCGCGTACCCTGTCCATGGTCGAGTAGAGTTTACTTTCATCCACGCTTCCTGCTCCCAGCCATTCAAAAAAAGAACTGTTTTTGCCATCTATCAATGGTGATATAGGTGCTTGAGGTTTCAGCAAAAAGGATACAGCACTCTTATGCGCCATAATCGGGATAAAAAGGTCTGATGGCGGCTGCATATGAAGCAGATGATAAATAGCGATAAGATGCTCTCTAAACAGCGTGTCAAACTCTAGCCCAAACTCTGTGACATGATCATCGCCATACCACCAAAACCAGTCGCTGCACTCAGAGGCTAGAAAATGAAACCTGATTTCTTCAGCTACTTCCTGTGATACAAGCCCGTCATAATTTTCCACATCACGCTTGGTCTGATAGATCAGTTCCCACGCACGGTTTTTTTCGCTATGTCCCGACCATGTATCAAAGTTTCCATGTATCCAGCTTCCGGCACTGAGTTGTTCCAAATAGCCTTTATGTTTCATGCGTGAGACTTCATCCATCGTGACTGTTGTGCACCAATCAGTGACCGAGATAAGTTCATACAATGCAGTAAAAAAATCATAGGCATTGTTTTCAAAAAACTCCCAAGCATTTTCACCATCGAGTATGACAAAAAGGGTGGCATTCTCTTGCGAATGTGCTATAGGCTCCACCACTTGCATAAAATGTGCACTGGCATCCTGTCCTGTTTTAAAACGATAATTAAACCCTATCAAATCAGAAAGCCCGTGATCCCTAAAACTAATTGTCATACCGTTAAAGACATAGGGTTTGTACAGATTGGCTCGTGTATCATCATCCAGTGAACGAAACAGTATCGCCTCATCCGTGGCTATCCAGCCTATGCCTCGTTCTTTATAGATTTCTACACTCTCTTCATCCACCGCACCCTCAGCTGGCCAGAACCCCGTTGGAGCTTTCCCGAAAGTCTTTTTGTAGAGTGTTATTGAGCGTTCGACCTGTTCAATGGCATCTTCTCTTAAAGAGAGCGGATTATCGGGCAGTGTTGTGTGTTCGTTGGCGCGTTTTGCATTAAAACTGTCCAGTAACAGGGGTAAGATGGGGTGGTTGTAAGGTGTAGTGGAGACAGAAACCACCCCTTCTTCTTGCAAACGGGCATAAAAAGGCAAGATGGTCTCTATAAAATCACATAAAGCTTGAAGCAGCTGTGCTTTATCGCTCCAAGTAAACCCTTTTTCTTTTTGAAACAGGGTTTTTACCAGTGTATGGTTTTGACGCAGATAGTTACCGCACCACGCCAGCATAAAAAGCACTTCAAAGTCTATCAGTTCTGCATCGCTAAGAATTTCTTGATGATACTGGGTTGATTTACAGGTTTTAATCAGCCATATCCGCTCTTCTTGCGACAATAAAGAGGGTTCTTTTGCCCACAATGAAAGAAAATAGTCATTTTTGAGAGGATCTCTATAGAGGTTGAGTTGTTCTATCAAAGGAGCGGTAATGTTGAATGTCGCTTTGAGTCCTTTGTGACGGCTCAACAGCCAAGGCATTTCATAATAATCTTTAATCGCATGCAAAAATACCCACGGCATACTCATCACCCCCTCTCTGTTACGATAATCAGGCTGATGCATATGCCAGAAAAAACAGAGATTGAGTGAAGGCTTCATACTTATTCTTTAGACCATTCTTCGATTTTGGCACTGTATTGCGCCAAGATGGCTTCGCCTTTACCCTCATTTTCTGCCTGGATGTAGAGATTGAGATGATCGCTGTACTGATTGGGGATCATCAAAATCCAGTCATGGGTATCTAACCATATCTTGACACCATCGAGTGTAGATGACTCTTTGCCTTTGGCATCTTCAAGGAACTTGCGCATCATTTTGCCTTTGAGTGCCTGCGTACAGACTACTTTTGTCGTCTTGTAGTAAAACTTCGGAAAAGAAGTAATAATTTGAGAAAGCGTCATTTTGTGGTTTGAGAGCATCTCAAGGATTTTCAAAGTCGCATACATCGAATCACGGTGCGTTGCAAACTCCGTAAAGGCAAAATTACCTTCACCCGTAGCCACAAGATCATACTCTTTCATCTTCTGCGCTTTAAAGTTCACATATTTACCCCGTTCTATCTCAAGGTTTTCAAAATAGACAATATCGGCTGCCCAAGTGGGCAAAAAGACACTTTTTTTCACCCCTTGCTGCTTGGCTTCCATATTGAGAAGTGACAACACCACATACAAAGAAGACTGTTTACCCAGCACCGTTCCCTGATCACAGACGATATCCAAACGCTGACCGTAAGGGTAGAGCATAAAACCTCCGTCAAGCTTCAGTGCTTTAATCACCGCGCTCATATCCTGTCTGGACTGCTTAACTAGGGCATTGATATTGGCAAGGCGGTGTTCATCAGGGTGGGCATTGAACATGATGTTTTCTACCCCCATATCATTGAGGATATCAGGGAACACTTCTGATGCCATACCGTGCATCATATCTACCGCTACACGGTGTTCAAGTGTGGCAAAAGAGTGGGATTTCAGTAAAGACTTCATCCCTTCTTTGTATCCGTGATACTCTTTGACGTGGTCAGATTCTTCAATCTGACCGATGTTGGAATAGTCCACCCGTCTGAATGTCTCTTTAAAAAATGCCTTTTCTACCTTTTTTGCCACCTCATTGTTGATGCGCAGTGCTTCCTCATTGTAAAAAGTGATGACCGTACTGGTAGGATCATCAATTTTTTGGCGAAAATGTATCCCTGCGATGTACTGATCGTTTGCTGAGAGACTGCAACGCAATACAGATGAGGGAATGTCACGATAGTCAATCACATTGACCCCTGCAGAGAGCAATCCGCCTAGAAAAGCACGCTTGAGCATCCGTGAACTCTTGTGGGTGTCCCTTGAGACCAACACGATTGAACCGATAGGAAGCTGGGCACCAAAAGCTTCAGCCAGTTTGGTTGCCATCTCACAGGAGAGCTCTACATTGGACTGACCGACCACCATCCCGTTTTCAAAGATCGAATTTTTGTATTTGCTGCCTAAAATCAAACTATGGCTCACGATAGAAGCCACTTCAATCACTTTGTCAGGCCAGATTGTCACATCCTGCTCAATGGTAACCAGCTGACCGATCTCACACCCTTCAGCCAGTATCATCCCTGCTTTTGCAGTGACATTCTTTCCGATGATGTTATCATTGCAGATGACACAATTATCCAGCTTGGCTTTTGCGTGTATCTCTACATCATTCCATATCACGGTATTACGGATCTTGCTCTCTTTTCCGATAGTGACATTATCGCCGATGACGACATTGTTGAGTTTTACGCCCTTCTTTAGCGTGACATTTTTACCCAATACTACCGTACCGACAAACTCCACACTTTTATCAAAATCATAAGACTCCTCAGCATAAACCACTCCATCAGGATAGTGCGTCGCTTCACCCTCATAGTTGAACTTCACTTTACCCGTTAGGATATCATCATACACATCACGGTAACTCTCAGGATTGCCCACATCACGCCAATACCCTTGCGCATATCCCGCCATCAGCCCTACACCTTCAGACATCAGTTTTGGGAAAAGGTCTTTGCCGAAGTCATAGTTCTCATTTTTAGGGATATACTCCAAAATCTCAGGTTCGAGGATATAGATACCCGTGTTGATGGTGTCACTGAACACTTCCCCCCAGCTTGGCTTTTCCAAAAATTTTTCTATCTTTCCTTCTTCGTTGGCTATGACCACACCAAACTCCAAAGGATTATCGACCGAAGTGAGCGTTATCGTGAGTTTAGACTCTTTTTGGGCATGAAAGTCAAATATTTTCTGAAAATCAAAATCTGTCACAAGGTCTCCGCTGATGATGATAAAATTTTCATCACCGATATACTCCTGCGCCAATTTCACGGCACCAGCTGTACCATAATCATCATCGGGAACCACATAGGTGATCTTGATACCCAAATCACTGCCGTCACCAAAATAAGCTTTGATAATTTCAGGCTTGAAGTAAAGCAACACAATAAATTCACTTATCCCCACCGCTTTAAGCATCATCATCGTATGCTCCATCATCGGTTTATTGACAACGGGCAACATTGGTTTTGGTCTTGAGTTAGTAAGGGGTTGGATTCTAGTTCCAAAACCACCTGCCATAACAACAGCTTTCATTTATCCTCCTATGGATTTTAATTTCATTAACACTTACTTCCACTACCCAAAACAGCTACATTTTCAATGATACACCATCTTATTGTTAATTATATTACAAAATAATATCCTAATGGTTACAAAATAGTTTCAAGAGAGTGATTGATATTTAATCACTTGGGGAATTATGTCTGTCTGTTAAACCTCATTATCTCAGATGCTTGAGCGAAAGCTCGACCAGGCGTGATGACAATTCATCATTAGAATCAATAAACTCAATGCCCTCTTCTTTCTCAAAATACTCCCGTTCTTCATCCGTATCAACTTTAACAATAATATGCACCTCCTTGCTGTATGCCGTAAGCGCTTCAGAGATGCGCACTTTGGTCTCTTCGCTTTGTACGGTTATCACGATACTTGAACTCTCTTCGGCTTTAAGCGATTCCATAACGGGGCGTTTGTTGAGGTGTCCGAAATAGGCAAGAAAATTAATCCTTCGAGCCAAAAGAACATGCTGTAGATTGTCCGAGATGATAATAAAATCAATCCTTTTTGCATGAAGTTCTTTGGCAACAGCTCTTCCTAGCGTACCAAATCCCACAATAATGACGTGATTTTTCTTATCGATCGGGGTAATCACATCAGATTCATAGAACTCTTTTTCAAAAAAAGAAGAGAGGGTATAGATATTATTTAACACAAAAGGCGTAACGATGAGTGAGAAAAAAGTAATCAAATAGAGATACTTAGACATCTCTGAAGTAATGAGATGATTCGTTGTCGCCAATTCAAAGACGACAAAAGAAATACCGCCTATTTGTGCCAAAGCAAAAGCCGTTTTCATGGAAGTATTGGTGTCAGACTTTTGTTTGATGATGCCATAAACCACTGTGATTTTGACTACTGCAACCACTACAAAGATTAAAAAAACCGTATGAAGATTGGAGAGTAAAAAAAGCATATCGATCTTTGTTCCCACACTGAAGAAAAAGACGCTCAAAAGCAAATCTTTATAGCTCAATATCTCCGACTCTACTTTCATGGCGTATTTGGTCTCGGCAATCAAAACCCCTGCGATAAACGCCCCCAAAGAGTAGGTAAAACCAATCGCATGCATCAAAACCGCCATACCCAGAACAATCGCAAAAATAGCCCCCAAAAATATCTCATCAAGCCGGGTATTCGCTGCAAATTTTAACAAGGTATCGACCAGTTTATCGCCGATAAAACGGATAAACAACACAATAAAAAGAAGTGCCAACACCGTTTTGCCTATCACGGTACTCATAGAGACATCCGTACCTGTTTCAGTGTAAGACAAAAAGGTGATAAGCAGCAAAATCGGTATCACTGCCAAATCTTGAAATATCAAAATGCCAACCGATTTTTTTCCATACGGAGTGTAGATATCTTTAGATTCTTTCAAAAACGGCAAGACGATTGCCGTAGAAGACAGTGAAAATGCCAATGCAATCACGATAGCACCAATACTATCAACTTCAAACGCAAAACGAGCCAGAAGAAAAAAGAACAGGATGCTCAAAAGCATCTGCAATGCCCCGTTTACCAGCAAAGTCTCTTTCATCTTTTTAATCTTCTCGAAACTCAGCTCTAACCCGATGCTAAACATCAAAAAAACGATTCCAAACTCTGCCACCAAATCTAGCGAATCGATTTTCAAAGTATTAAAATCAAAAAGATAGCTAATAATAGTACCCGTAAAAATATACCCGACAATATGCGAAATATTTATCTTTTTAAGCATAATGTTCAGTAGTGTTGCAATAAAAATAGTAGCAAAAATTGCCAATAATAACGTTTCCATGCGGTAATTATAATCAGAAATGAACGACTTTATAAGAAGATATTGTTCAGAAATTAAACAATTGTGTTTCATTTTAAAAAATTTTGCGATGATTAAAAAGTGATTATGAAGATACATTGTAGGACTTAAAAACTGGTCGGAGTGACCTGACTTGAACAGGCGACCTCTATCACCCCAAGATAGCGCGCTAGCCAGACTGCGCTACACCCCGATCGAGCAGAATCATAGCAGAACAATCATTAATTTTAGACTAACCATAAAGCATTGATGATTAAAAATGATATAATTTTCTCAAGTGCTTTGTAGCGAAAATAAAGGGTTAATCATGCAAAAAACACACACAAAAGAACAAAACAAAGACTATGATATCCAAGCCCTATTTCGGCAACTTAGTGCTAAAGATGGGGAAGAACTAGATGACTACTTTAGTCCTAATCTTGCAGTGACGGATGTATTGCGTGTTATCCTGTACAAATTTTTTCTATTGGTTGATTTTTATAAAGAACGTATCGTGTTGTTTGACAACGCAGAAGATTTGCACCAGTTTAGGGTCAATATCCGCAAATCCAGAGCCTTTTTGAAAGAGTTTGACTTTTTACAGTACGACCTTCAACTGGGCTCCATCAGTGACACCCTTGGAGCATTGGCGAAACAAACCAATCACAAGCGCGACTTAGATGTGATGCAAACACAGCTCGCCTCTTTAGTAGATGGTCAATATGACACCATATCTGCACGTATCATGCAAGAGCAAAAAGAAGAACACATCCACATCCAAAATCTATTAACAAGTCAAAGAGTTGAAGCGTTTTTTACTGACTATCGCGCTGCACTCATACACAACACGCTGCTAGATGCCAATTGTAACACAATGCATACCAAGGCGCTCATCAAAAAAGTTGTCACAAAACTCCATCAGAAAATCATCAAAAAAATCACGCGGCTGGAAAAAAACTTTAGTATCGAGAAGCTGCACACGATTCGTATCGCCCTTAAAAGATTTCGCTATCTTCTTGAAGAGTTCCAAGTGATACTCGGTAAAAAAGAGGTTGAAACTGTCATCAAAAATGGCAAAATGCTCCAAGCCCTACTGGGTGATTACAATGACAGCATCACCCAAGAACAACTCCTGCAACCCTATCTTGATGATGTGCTGCTATACAAACTCTATGAGTATCAAAAAGAGACACTCGAGACCATCATGAAAAAACTGCATCACTTCAAAAAAGAAGATTTTACTCTTTAAACAGAACTACTTCCAATAGGTTTCAAGACGTTTGTTCCACCCTGCGCGCCAACGTTCTTCACCTCTAGCAGGCGGAGAGTTTTTGATGCGTCTGTCCAGCATCGCTTTGGCTGAAAGCGCAAAGGCTTTTTGTTTGTTGGGCTCGTTGGGGTTCATGTGTTCAAGCACTTGAAGCAGTCCCCAGCCCTGCCCCTTGTAACGTTCGCTCTCGAGTGTACCCTCACCCTTAAAGTTGGTGTAGTCAAGCAACACATAAAGCCCCCGTTCATTGATTGAGCCGTCTAGGTTGTACATCACTTCATCAAAGCGTTTTTGGATAAGGGCTTGTTTTTTGGGTTCTTCTATGGTCTCCAGCATCTGAGGCAAAGCTTCACTCAGACGCTGTGCCATAAAAGCGGCCTGAAGCGGCATCGTATGTTTCAGAAAAGTAAACAGTTCTATATATTGGCTGCTTTTTGCATTTTTTGCAGCAAAAAACGCCGCTTTGTTATTCCAGGGAAGCGGTGTTTTGGCGTTAAGCCAAGAGGGCATATTTACCCCCTTGTTTTGCATGAATGTCAAGACCATCGGGAACACCTCCCTAAAACGCTCTGTATGCCCCACGGGAAACCAGATAAAATGCCCGATGCCCACTGAAGCAAAATCTTCACCTTCATTCCAGTGCACCAGATACTTGTCCAGACCTGCACCTTCATTTTGCCATACCTTTTGCGCTATAAAAGCCGCCTGCTTGTCACTCAAAGTCAGTGGTGTAGCAAAAAGCACTGAAAAAGTAAAAATAAAGAAAAAAACCAAACGCATAGAGACTCCATAATACAAGTTTTACTATAATAGCAAAAAGTTTTATAAGGAAGATTTTTCATGTTTTATCAAAAAATGGCTGTTCTTTGTCTCCTATCTCTCTTAAGCAGTAGCGCACTTTTGGCGGAGGAAAACAGTATAAAACTCGAAGAACTTGACGGAAACTGGCATCTACGCAGTGCAGACGGTAAAAGTGTCAGACAAGCCCGTGCCATTTTAGAGTTTGACTCTGCTAAAATGCACATCAGTGGATTTGATGCATGCAACAAAATCTCCGGTACGCTCAATGCAAGCTCTGAAAACAATATGTCCTCAACACTCATCGCGACCAAAATGGTTTGCAGAACCCAAAAACAGGTTCTAGCAAGCAAAGCACTGCATGAAACACTGGCAGAAGGTTTTAGCGTAGTGCATGCCAGCAGTAACGGCGTGGATGGCATCTTGCTCAAGAGTCAACACCATCAACTCTTTTTCAAAAAAATGGGTGGTGAAGAAAAGCCCAAAGCGTGGTTTGAGTTTGATGTTGATTTGGATACTGATTTTGACTTCGGCGCATTTGATTTTGGTTCAGAGGACAATGACACTGAGAGCAATCAAAGCAAAGAATCCCTCTAAGCGAACCTAAAAAAACTCCAATTGGTCTAGATTGGTTTAGTTATAGGTGATTTGAAGTGGGATATTGAAAATGTTGTTGTTAGTGCTAGATATTTTTGGTGAAATCCTTGTAGCCATAACCAAAATACTATATAATGTCATACAAGTAATACAAAAGGATACAAAATGTTATCAATAAGATTGGATGCTGAAACCCAAAAACGCATAGATAAGCTCGCCGCATCTACAAAAAGATCTAAAAGTTTTTTTGTGAAAGAGGCGTTGGCAAACTATCTTGATGACCTTGAAGACTACTATGAGGCATCAAAAAGAAAAAATAGTAATAACAGAGAGTTAATATCATTTAATGAGCTCAAGGAAGCTTTGGGTGTATAGCATTGTCATTGACAAAAAAGTCTTGAAAGATCTAAAAAATATAGATGTTTTTTGGCAAAAAAAGATTATGCTCAAGATAGATGAGTTTTTAACCAAAACACCCTACGACGGGAAAAAACTTGTCGGGAATCTTTCTGATTTTTATCGAATCCGTGTTGGTAATTATCGCATTGTGTATGAGATAATCGATGAAACTGTGACGGTTGAAGTCATCAGAGTTTCACATCGTAAAGATGTGTACGATTATTAGCGGTAAAGAGAAAAAATCCCTCTCACCCAACCTACACAAAACTCGGAGCATCATTGGCGAAGAGTATGAGGTCACCTGCGCGGGTTTGTTCTATGAGCATCTCTTGCATCTGTGCTTTGGTGGCAAGTTTGACCAGCTTATTGGCATCGATATGTGCTTTAAAAATAGCGTAGTTTAACTCTCCTGTGACCACCACCACATCAAAGACTTCATTGGCTCTTTTGGCTACTTGTACATTGAGTGCGTCATCCACCTCAACAAGCCCCGGTGTGATGATGACCTTGCGTCCTTGGTAGGTGCTTGCCAAGTCAAAAGAAGCCATCATACCGTCAATATTGCCGTTAAAACTGTCATCGAGTATCACCTTGCCGCCTGCATCGATGCGTTGGAGTCTGTGGTTGACGGGTTGTAGGGTTGAGAGACCTTGCTGTATCTCTTCTTCGCTTAGTCCCAGTTCTTTGGCTACCAGTACGGCTGCCGCGAGGTTCATCGCGTTAAATGCACCCAAAATACTCGCACAATAGCGCACACCATCCAGTGTAAAACAAGTCGCTTCAAGCGTTGCTTCTACATTTTCGATGACAAACTGCGGTGGTGTGTCTTTGGTGCGTATGTCTAGGTTCTCTGTGCTTCCAAAGGTATGGACGTTTGCTTCAGGCTTGACTCTGGCACTTTCATGCACCCATGCTTTTTGAAGTCTGTTGGTTTTGAGTATCTCCATCTTGGTATTTCGGATGTTTTCGATGGTCTTAAAGTACTCGATGTGCGCAGGGCCTATCTTGCCGACTACTACGAAGTGCGGATTGACAAAGGTGCTGATTTCGGCGATGTCCCCCTCACCTCTTGCTCCCATCTCCACCACATACACCTGCGTATCTGAAGGCAGATCCTCATTGATGTCTTTCATGATGCCACCTAGCGTGTTGACCGAGCGTGGAGTCGCGTAGGTTTTGTACTTTGCGCTTAGCAGGTGTTCGATGTAGTTTTTGATGCTTGTTTTACCGTAGCTAGCCGTGATGCCGACTACCACAAGACTCTGCACCCCTTCTATCTTCTGCTGTGCTTTGCGTTTAAATCCGTGAAAAAGCATCTTTTCGATGAGCATCGAGACCACATACGCCAAAAACAACGGTACGATGAGCATGGCATGGTGAAACACGACAAAGACAAAAAGCGCAAAGAGCACTAGGGCCGCAAAAAAGCGTTTCACCCTACCTGTAAATACCAATGGTTTATCGAGCCCTTTGTACCAAAAGTACAGCATCACAAGATAGACCATGACTACCATAAAACTGAACTCACCCGTCTTCTGCGCCACTGCATACGCGCCATAGGGCAGTAAAAAGTAAACTGCGTGCCACCATGTTTTGGTGTGATGAAAGAGTACGCGGTTTAGTTTATAGGAGTACCATTGCAAGTTGGTGATGAAGTAGTAGCCCATGGCTAAGACAAAAAGCGCATAAAAAAGTGTATTGAGTGCAAAAAACATTAGTGAGTTCCTTTACAGTGTTCTAAGATGGTGTGTTCTATAAATGCCGTGTGTTGCAAGAAAAAAAAGTGATCCCCCTCAAGCGCATAAAAGTGACTATCTTGTATGAGACTTGCTATCTTTTCACCCGTAAAAAGCGGTGTCGCCGTATCTTCTTTACCCCAAAAACAGAGTGCTTTGCTCTTAGATGCGCTAAAGTTGTCTTCAAAGTGTTCATTGACTACATTTTTAAAAGTCTCGTACATCGCGTGGCTCATCCCTTGGGCATCAGGGGCTACAAACAGTGCGCGTAACTTTGCCAGCCCTAAAGGCTTGAGAAGTTTGACCAACGCTATCTTGAGTCTCACCGACAAAGGTTTCTCGACCAGTATCCCCGAAGAGGACAACAACACCAAACACGGTGGTGCCAGCAGTGTAGAGACTTTACCGCCAAAGGAGTGCCCCATGGCGATGGTTGGCGCTACACCCAATGTTTGTAAAAAAAGCTTCACGATAGCCGCGTAGTCTTGCGTGCTTAAGACCATTTCATTGCTTGAGTACCCAAATCCGGGTAAATCAAGATAGAGATGTCTGTAGCCAGCGAGTGTTTTGCCAAATGCCTGCTTCATAATCTCTTTATTGCTTCCCCATCCGTGCAGCACAAGCAACACTGCTTCTTGCGTGGGGTTAAGTATCTCATAAGAGAGGTTAAAGGACTGTTCTTTGTAGTGGATCTCTTTTAAAGCCATGTTTCACCATTGTGTTTAGATTGCATTTATTTTAACATAAAGCTACTATCGCTAGGCTTCATGCCACTTTAGATTCTGTGAAGATAGGTTACACAAAGCCTTGCTCTAGGTCAAATTTCGAAAAATATTTTGCTACACAGTGCTTTTAGTGTATACAGTACACTATCAAAGCGATACAACAAAGGCTCTTTTGCCTGCATAAAGGTTACACATGTCCACCCCTTTTGAAGTCATCACGTATGAAGATACAGTCGTTTTCAACTATACACTCCCCGAACAGGAAGAACCAGAGCAAATAAGCAGAGAGCTCACCCTTGTATGGGAAGAGAGTCTGGAAGCACTTTTTGAAGCCTACAGCCCCGAAAAACCCTACCAGATTCACAGTTTTAAAACCCAACGCGACAAAGATAGGTTCATCCAATCTGTAGAAGATAAAACCGATGAGATCATCGATGCAGTCGAAGAAGAGGTCAGCCAACACACCAAGTTTGGCTACAACTACACCTCACCGACTTACGAAGACTAGGTAAAGCCCTCAAGACGGGCTTTACTTACCTACCCCTTCTCTTACTTTTTGGGAGTACCCAAGAGTAACATCACATCACTCAAAATACATTTCCCACCGTGTCTGGCTAAAAATATTCTGATATCTTTGTCCATATCGTCATACTTATGTGATTCGCACACAGCAAAAATATAGATATTGCTAAATATATCACTCACGTCATCGGCGGTTTTTAACCCATGCCCTCCATACCCTTCAATGTCTCTGATGATGGTATACCCATTGATTTCATGTTTTTTAAAAAGTTCTAACAATCTGTTTTCATACACCGATTCAAATATCAGTTCAACTTTTTTCATCTGTTGCATCTTCTCACCCCCAAAATGAATTGACTATAAAATAATAAAGCGGAATTCCCAAAGAGATGTTAAATGGAAATGTAACCGCTAAACTCAGTGGCAGGTATATGCCTGGATTTGCCTCGGGTACCGAGAGTCTCATTGCTGCAGGAACTGCAATGTATGAGGCACTCGCGCTCAAAAGTGCCAGAAGAAATGCATCGCCTTTGTGCATCTCAAAAGTGAAGGCAAGCCCCGTTGCCACAAGTGCATTTACCATAGGCATGATCAGTGCGAACGCAATGAGAAACAAACCGACTTTTTTCAGCTCGTGGATTTTTCTTGCTGCTACAAGCCCCATATCTAAAAGGAAAAATGCGAGCATCCCTTTAAAGAGTGTTCCAAACAACGGTTCCATTGAATGCCAGCCTTTTTCCCCTGTAAGTATACCAATGATCAGTGCGCCCACAAGCAAAAAGACCGAAGGATTTAAAAAAGCTTCTCTTAAAATCTCACTCCAATCTGTTTTCTCCTTCGCCTCTGAAGCATCGCCTTTGACAAAAAGGGCTGCAAAAACCAAACCGATCACGATAGCCGGTGACTCCATCAGTGCCATGGATGCAACCATAAAACCGCCATATTCTACACCTAAAGTATTTAGATAGGTGATACCTGTAATAAAAGTCACCGCACTGATAGAACCGTAAGTAGCCGCGATGGCTATGGAGTTGTAAATATCCATCTTGGTTCTTAAAATAAAAAAACTGTAAATAGGGACAAGCATTGACATCACAACAGCAATCATTAACGCTTCAAATATATACAGATCCAGTCCGCTCTTTGAGAGTTCATACCCTCCATGAAGACCAATCGCGATGAGTAAATAAAGAGAAAAAAGCTTTGGCAGCGGTTGTGGTATGCTTAGGTCTGATTTTAAAAATACAGCAAGCATCCCCAAGAAAAAAAATAAAACAGGCGGATTGAGCATGTTTTGTAAGATGATGTCAATATTCATAGTGCAACTCCTTTATATACATGTTTATTTATACACTTTACTTTGTTTGCTTTAAAAAAGAGAGCATATACATACTCTCCCTCAAAGGAAGAGTATGGGTGTTATTCGCCTTGTCCGAGTGAGTAGGCACGCTCACCGTTTTCAAATGCGTAGAGGTTTTCCGTTTTGATCACTTCTATCCCTGAAGCATCAATTTTGTTCATCATGTTGGTGATGTCACCGTTGGTTATCAACTCACCTTGGTTTTTATTATAGAAACGGCATCTCCAGTGATCGGTCAAGAACGTCTCCGGGTGACCGTTTGGATAGACTTTTTGTCCACGGTTAGAGATCATCTTGAGTGCGATGTTTGTACCTTCTGTGAGTGCAACCAGTTTGTCACCAATCGTATTTGCATCACAATCATCTCTTGTGAAGATGTCACATCCAATAAGATTCATTACTTGTGCTCTTACGTTTGAAAGAACAGGTTTTTTGATCTTGATTGCTTTGTCATATTTGATAGCTGCAAGCGTAGATGGTTTTTGACCAAGTCTTTCGATAACAGCATCAGCGAACTCTTTAGTTCCAACTTCTTTATGTGCTTTACCTTCAGCTTTGAGTTTACGAGCAAGATCATAGGTTACGATACCGTCTTCGATAGTTTTTAACCAAGCATTGTGCACTTTTTCTGCTACTTCTGGTTGACCCGCTTGAACCATCATCATTACACCTGAAAGTAAAAGTCCTGATGGGTTTGCTTTGTTTTGACCAGCATGACGTGGTGCTGAACCGTGGATCGCTTCATACATTGCAAAGTCATCACCAACGTTTGCACCCGGTGCGATACCCACTGAACCGGTCATCAGTCCAAGAACGTCCGTAGCCACATCACCATAAAGGTTAGGCATCAAAACCATGTCAAACTCTTCAGGCGCATCGACGAGTTTTGCCATACCAATATCGATGATCCAGTCATCTGCTTGAATTTCAGGATAATTTTTAGCCGTTTCATAGAAAACTTTGACAAAAAGTCCATCCGTGATTTTCATGATATTATCTTTGATCATACACGTGATTCTTTTTCTGCCGTATGCTTTTGCATACTCAAATGCATACTGACAAATCTTTTCACAACCTGGTCTTGTAATAATTTTTAGACACTGAGTTACTTCTGGAGTTTGTTGGTGCTCGATTCCTGCGTACAAATCTTCTTCATTCTCACGAATAGTAAGAACATTCATACCTGGGTATCTCGAAGGTATAAACGGGTTATAAGAGATAGCAGGACGCACATTTGCATACAGACCCAAAGTTTTACGAATTGTAACATTGAGACTTTTGTATCCACCACCTTGAGGCGTTGTAATAGGTGCTTTAAAAAGTACTTTGTTCTTTTTAATAGTATCCCAAGCTTCTGGAGCAATACCGGAACTGTTACCAGCAAGATACACCTGCTCACCGACTTCAATATGTTCCCATTCCACATCCGCACCCGCAGCATCAAGTACTCTGATACTTGCATCCATAATCTCCGGACCGATACCGTCACCGCGTGCTACTGTAATTGTTGTCTTTGCCATTTTTATTCCTTACCTGTTCAATTCTATTAACGATTTTAGAAGCTACATCTTTTGTATCTTCCACCTCAATCTAATGGTATAGATTGTCCTGAACCAATTTTTCCTACCCAGAAAAACTTCAAGCATTATAATTCTTTTGCGGGATTGAGTTCTTCACCATAGTTTATTCTTTTGTAATCATTTTTTATTTTATTTGTTATCCATTTTTAATATTATTTTTATTTAAAATTTGTATGATTATGTCATGAAACAGGAAACCTTAGATAAAAAAATCAAAATATCAAATGATTTGATGTTCTACTTTTACAGGCATATCGATACAGATATCAACCTTGACGAGCTGGCAGTTCATTTTAAGATCAACAAATTTTATATGCATCAGATCTTTAAAGAGGTGTTTGGACGCAACATCTATGAAAGCATCAAATCGATTCGTCTTCAAAAAGCCTCCAATCTTCTATTGACCAATCAATACTCTACGATTTCTAAAATAGCCAATGAATGCGGCTACAGTTCACAAACTTCTTTCATTCGTGCCTTTAAAGAGCGTTTTTCGATGACACCTAACAGTTGGAGAAAAGGAGGCTATAAATTATACTCCCATAACATTCTTCTCCAATCACCCATGGCTCAGGCTTCTACGGCCAGTTTTGAGCAAATCCAGCCCGAAATCGTCAAGATGCCGCAACAGACTGCCTACTATATCCGTCACAGAGGCTATGGCTATGACAAATCCAAACAGACATGGCAAAAAATTCAAACATGGATTTATCAAAATGAGTTAAAAGACTATACGGAGATGTCACTTTTTCACGACAACCCGACCATTACACCTTTGGATGAGTGTCATTATGTTGCATGTGTTGTGCCCCATTCACAAAAAGAGATAAAAGATCAGCGTTTGCCACGATTTAATATCTCAGGGGGTGTTTATGCCAAGTTCGATTTTGAAGGAAAACGGGGAGACCTCTTGAAGTTGATCCACTGGGTCTATCATGAGTGGCTACCCAAAAGCGAATACCGCACCACAACAAAACCGCCTTATGCAATCTATCACAAAAACCACTACCTCAACAAAGAACAGGAATTTGCGATCAGTTTTTATCTATCGATCAGATTTTAAGCTCATAACAGGCTCTAAAAAGCACGTTTTATCAGATAGGATTAAAACATTTCCTTGGATTCACCTATGATATACCGTTTATTCTTTACTTTTATATCCGGAGGCAGTGCTTCAGCTTCAAAATAATCATAGCCTTCTTTGAGATTTTCCCAAAAATCATACCATTCATTGTCAGCATACTGCGCCATATTTGACTCTGTCATCCTAAACGGAAAAATATGCACCCAAACCTTTTTTTGACCCTGATGCAACGCGCTTTCCACCAAGTCATAAATCTCTTCTATCTTTTCATCGGTCATGGCATAACAGCCTATGGAGATACAGTTGCCGTGTACCATCAAAGAAGAGCCTGTACGTTCATGCGCTCTGTCGTACTTGTTTGGGTAGCCTAGATTAAAAGCAAGGTGAAACTTGCTGTTTGGATTGAGTTGTTTTTTACGTATAGCATAAAAGCCTTCTGGAGACTGCCCGTCACCTTCAGCCAGCTTAGGACCAAGACCACCTGAATAGGCACAGATGGCGTAGTCTTTTACATGTTTGTACGCTTCATCTGAGCGCATCCATACTTCCAAAATCGCCTCTTGTTTGAAGATACGCAGCAACACAGGGTCGCCTACTTGAAGTGTATGTAACTCCAAACCCTCTTCCAGTGTTCTGGTTAAAAATATATTTTTGATGCCCCACTCCTGTGTCTGCATTTCCTGTCCCATACGTATGATATCTTCCAGAGTCAGTATTGCAGTAAATGTTGCAGGTGGCAGAAACCAAATCTTCTGTTCAATACTGCTTGGCAAAGAAGAGGGCTCGGAAGGCGTATTTTTTTGTACAGGAAAAAGATATAACAGTATCAATGAACCACCAAGAAGGAGCATCACAAGGATATCGGCCAGTATCAGCCAAGCCCTTGTCATCATGCGCGCTTCTTAAAAGTTAAGCTGTTGTGCTTGATCGTAGCCGTAGATATCGGGGAAAGTTAGCAATTTACCATCTTGAGCCACATAGGTCGTAAAGTACGCTGTATGCACAGGCAGATGTTTTGTCACGTTTAGATAATGGGTTTTGTAACTGTTATACTTCTTTTTAACATCATCATAAGAGTGGGCTGTGTAGTTTTCTGTCAGATACTTCAACATGAGTTTAGGGTCTCCCAGTCTGATACACCCATGACTAAAGGCACGTACTTTTTTGTTGAAGAGATTTTTTGTCGGTGTATCATGCATATAGACTGAATGCTGGTTAGGAAAGATAAACTTCACGCGTCCCAATGCATTTTTATCTGAAGGCACTTCAATGAACTTGAACGGTACATGCCCTTTGCCGCCTTTATAGGCTTTGGCTTCTGCAGCATTAAATTTAAGCTTTGGTGAGTCAAGATTATAGTCATTGCGCATCTCCAAACGGTGGCTTTTGAGGTAGCCTGGATTTCTCAGTGTCGCAGGAATGATCTCATTTCTTGCGATACTGTCAGGCACATTCCATGTCGGGTTAAGTGTAATGTATTGCAGGTTTTCTGAAAATACCGGTGTTTTATTTTTCTTTGTTCCTGTGATGACTTTCATCTTCACACAGGTTTTACCCTCATCAATGACACGCACATGAAACTCAGGTATATTGACCAAAGCATAATTGCTTCCTAGCCCCGGTTTGAGAAGCTTGACTCTTTCAATGTTAAGACGCACTTGTCTCAGCTCACGTGAAGAGGCTTTATCTGAACGCTCCATCGCGCGGTACTTTGCAATAAGCGCGTCAAACTGCCGGTACTGTGGTACATAGGGCTTGAGTATTGCTTCAATACTTTGTCTATTTTGAAGTTTTCCTATAAGCTCTTTGGGATCAACTTTTTGCTCATAGACACCATAGGTCGTGGTCATTTGCCCGCTGATGGTTTCTTTTTGTCTTGCATTGACGATACACCCGTTAGCAAGGTTTTTCGTGTACACATAAAGCATATTTGTCATATCTTGAGGCTCTTGAGAGGTTTTGACTTTTTCATATAAGGCCTGCTGGTTACAGATAGACATATATTTGTCTTGGGCAAGTATGGTGAGCAGTTCTTTTTTCTGTGTATCATCCCAGGTTACTTTTGGTGGCTCCGGTGCTTTTGGCGGCTGTACAGGAGTGTTACTACAACCGCTTAATATGATGCCTATCATTACTACCCAACTACTTACTACGCTAATCCTCATTTGTCTCTTCCTTTATATGTTGTGCACAACTGTAAGCACTCGAAAATGCCCACTGAAAGTTGTACCCTCCCAGTCTTCCTGTAACATCGAGTACCTCCCCGATGAAGTAGAGTCCCTGTTCTTTTAGACTCATCATGGTCTCTTTGTTTATTTCACTTGTATTGATGCCGCCTTTGGTCACTTCAGCTTTGGTGTAGCCAAATGTCCCTGCCGGTGCAAAGCTGTACCGACTCAAATACATCAGTTTGTTTATCTCATCTTTACTGAGGTGATTGCAGGGTTTATCTTCCAGGGCAAATTGTACCAAAAATGCCTTACTAAGACGCTTTGGCAAAGGCAAAAGTGAGGAGATCTGTTTTTTACTGCCGTAGAGACTCTGCCATGAAAAATGTGGCAGAAAATCAATCTCCATCTGACCTTTTTCCCAGTAGAGTGAAGCATCCAAAACCGCCGGGCCACTGATGCCTTTATGGGCAAAAAGCAGGCTGCCTTCACAGACTTTTTCAGCAATACGTATCTTCACTTCGCAAGAGACCCCTGAGAGTTCCTTGAAGAAAAACTGCTCTTTCTGTACCGTAAAACCCACCAGTGCCGGCCCTGTTTTTATAACACTGTGTCCAAAAGACTGCGCTATCTCATACCCGATGCTGCTGGCTCCAAGCGTAGGAAAACTCAGTCCACCCGAAGCGATGACAACCCTCCTTGCAGTATATGTTTTTTTATCGGTTTTTACGTAAAAAATGTTTTCACGCTTAGAGACTTCCAACACTTTCTCTGAAAGTAAAATGCTTTGTTTTTGACTCTCTTTAAGCAAAACAGCCAACAACTCTTTGGCAGAATCTTTACAAAAATACTGCGTCTCTTTTAAGATCACAGGGTGAAGTTTGCGAGCCGCAAGCCAGGCTATCAACGCTTTTTCATCAAATCGCTTTAAAGAAGGCTCCACAAACGCTGCATCAGCTTGAAAATACCCTGTGCCCATACGAGTATTGGTGATGTTGCATTTTCCTCCGCCGGAGATAAGTATCTTAGCGCCCGGTTTTGGGTTGGATTCTATAACAGTGGCGGTGTTTTTAGGCAAAAGCGAAGCCAGCATCAGTGCACTTGCCCCGCCTCCTATGATGATTATTTTTTTATCCATAAATGCTATTATAGCTAAAGCTACACACCGGTTACACAATGCATCTTTATGATAACAGCAAAAGACGAAGGAGTTATTTGATGAAACCACACATTACCACCCTGGCATTGACACTGATGTTCAGCACCTTTAGCCTAGCTGCTGAAAGATATGACACAGGGGCGTTAAGAACCGTTCAAAAACACTGCACATCCTGTCATGGCACACCCTTTTTTCAGGCAAAACAGATAGACGACAGTGATTGGAAGTTTTTTTTCAATACCGAGGGAGAATTAGAGAAAATCCATAAAGATAAACCAGAAGCGCTTGCAAACCTTGCTAGCCCTTCATTCAAACAAAAAAAGAAACGAATCTTAAAGTTTTTCATTGAAAATTCTATGTATTCGGGTTCGGTCAATGGATGCGATGGAAATTTTTGCGGAACCAATCATTAGCCTGCATTAAAGTTTTCTTTTATGTTCATTTTGATATCATCAAATATCAAAATGAACGAGGGAAGTGATGCGAAAAACTGCTTTTGTACTGATACTCCTACTTACGCTTTCACATGCAAGTCTTTTCACGATTAGCGATAAAAACGGAAAAGTTTATCACAGTAAAGATATGCAGCACTCCCAAAACGAATACCTGAACCAAAAATCTACCGAATACTCACTGCAAGCCATTTATGATGAACTTCACCGTGCGGAAAATCTAGCCCGCATGGCTGAAGCAGCGCGCAAGCGTGCTACCCGCATCGCCAAAGCACAGCAAGAAGCGGCAAAAGTAGGAAAAGTCTATCAGATTTCTGCCATCGACAAACAAAAACTAACAGAAGATGCCAAGTACTTTAAAGGTGGTAAATATGTTTGGGGAGGCACCAAGCCCGAAGGTTTTGACTGCTCTGGCTACGTACAGTACCTCTACAAAAAACACCATATCAACCTGCCGCGAACTGCGTGGGCACAGTCACAAAAAGGCACACTCGTAGATAAGGCACACCTGCAAAAAGGCGACCTGCTTTTTTTCCTCACGGACAAAACACGGGGCATCCCTGTCACTCATGTGGGTATCTACTTGGGTGATGGCAACTTCATCCATGCTGCTTCCAAAAAAGACGGCATAATCATCTCCCCCATCACACACGGGAAATATGCCAATCTTTTCGTTTCAGCACGCAGGGTTGCGACGCAGGCTTAACGCTTCAAATTAGAGCCGTTGCAAACGTTTGAGTCCTTCTTTTACCAACGAACTCGTATCACCAGTAGCCCCCACAAGTGCTTTTTGAATGACATCTTTTTTGAACCCTAAACTCTCCAATGCCATCATCGCATCACTCATCGCACCTGAGCTTGCACTCTCTATATTGCCATCGACGATAAAGTCTGCGAGTTCTACCAATATGCGACTTGCAGCCTTAGGTCCAACGCCTGGAACGCGTTTGAGCATACTCACATCTTTAGAAGCCACCACTTTTGCAAAGGTCTCAGGTGTAAAGGTCGAGCAGATGGCTAAACCGACTTTTGGGCCGACGCCATTTATTTTGAGTACGGTATCAAACATCTTTTTTTCGTTCAGCTCCATAAACCCAAAAAGCAAATGCGCATCTTCACGAATCACCTGCGTGACAAACAGTTTTACTTTTTTATCAGCAATGTTACTGGATGTGTTGATGGACACCTGCACCTCATAGATGATGCCACTTACATTAAGATGCACAAAAGTGGGCTCTTTTCGATCAACTGTACCTTCTATCCCTACGATCATACTTTTGCCTTTTATTTAAATTGCTAAAGTATATCAAGAGTTTTATTTCACTCTTAAATATATGTCAAATTGACATCATTTGAGAGTGATTGAAGTACATTTCAAATGATTTGACTAAAGGCAAGCCTCTTCACGGCGTTGAAGCAGTTCCCATTTTGCATCAACACGTGCCTGCCACTCGTTGATAAGATACTCGTATTGTTTGGTGAAAAGATGTTTAAAGCGCCCTTGTGCACCGAGGTAATCGCGTACCGGAATCACATTTTTGGGGCGGTAGGTAATATTGAGTTTGGTTCCGTCAATGATCTCATACAAGGGAAAAACCAACGAATCGGTCGCCAAATCAGAGATAGCAATGGTATCTTCGGGGGAAAATTTCCACTCCGTGGTACAGGCAGACATCGCATTGATAAAAACAGGACCCTCGGTTGCAAACCCTTTTTGGATTTTGGCGACCATATCCCTCCATTGGTTTGGAGCGACCTGTGCCACATACGGTGCGCCGTGCGCTGCCATGATTGCCATCATATCTTTTTTGTTTTGTTTTTCACCATAGCTTATGCGTCCTGAAGGAGTGGTCGATGCCGACGCACCGATCGGAGTGGAAGAGGAACGTTGTCCGCCGGTATTTGCATACACTTCATTATCCAAACAGACATACATCATGTCGTGCCCCCGCTCAAAACATCCAGAGATCCACTGAAAACCGATGTCATATGTTGCACCATCTCCACCGAACGCGACAAACTTCGGAGTGCGATCAGGCTGTTTCAGTCGCCCTTTGTTCTTAAGCACTTTGTACATCGCTTCAGCTCCTGCTACGGCTGAGGAACCATTTTCAAATCCGATATGAATCCATGAAGCATCCCATGAAGTATGCGGATAAACGGCGGTACACACTTCAAGG
The DNA here is from genome assembly GCA_002281755.1 of Sulfurovum sp. 16-42-52. Taxonomy (GTDB): domain Bacteria; phylum Campylobacterota; class Campylobacteria; order Campylobacterales; family Sulfurovaceae; genus Sulfurovum. The sequence continues at coordinate 19,186 of NCHB01000010.1, read as the reverse complement.
CATCCGGTTGATGCGCCAAGGATCAAATGATCATTGGTTGCATTCAATACTTCACGGACAATGATAGAGTGGGCGCATCCGGGACAAAGAAGATTTGCTCCTTCAAAACGCTCTGCTGATGTCGAAAAATTTTTGAGATTTTTTGTTTTCGCTTGAAACATGCTTACTCCTTAAAAAAACGAAAGTTTCGGTCCGCGAAGACCAATGAATTGCTGCAAAGGAGTCGTTGGACTACCAGCCTGTGCATTTGCCTGAAGGTCACGGTAAATGGTATGAATACTGGATTTTGTCAAGTCACGTCCGCCAAGACCATAAATGTAGTTGGTGAGTACCGCGTGTGTACTTGTATTGAACAACGCGCCTGCAAGCTCGTTGTAGAGTGCACCTACTGTACCGTTTGGACTTGATCTATCGAGCGTCGCAATCGCCTTGCAGCCTTTAAGTGCATCTGCTATCTGCTCAAGTGGGAAGGGACGAAAAACCCGGATGCCCACAACACCTGCTTTGATGCCTTGGGCACGAAGTTCGTTGGAGACCTCTTGCGCGGTTTCTACGGATGTCCCCATACAAACGATAGCTATCTCAGCATCGTCCATGGTGTAGCTTTCTACGAGGTTGTACTGACGACCCGTCAATGCTTTTAGCCCATCAAATGCCTCTTGTATCTTAGGTAGCACAGCACTCATAAGGGCATGATGCTGACGGGCTTTGTGCTCAAAGTGCCAATCTTCTTCTGTTTGAACCCCATGTGTTACAGGATGATCCAAATCCAGCATATCATTCATCGGTTTGAACTCACCGATGAAATCATACGCCACATCATCGCTGAGCGTTTTTACCCTTTGTGCGGTATGGGATGTCATAAACCCGTCTTGGTGCACCATCGCTGGAAGACGAATACCATGGTCTTCACAAACGCGGAACGCAACAAGGTTCATATCATACACATCTTGCGGGTTATAACAATCAATTTGTATCCAACCGCTATCGCGCCCCATGTACATATCGGAGTGGTCTCCGTTGACATTGAGCGGTGCACCGATGGCACGGTTGACGACATTGAGTACAATCGGGAGTCGCATCCCTGAGGCAGAATACAAGGTTTCAAGCATCAGTGCAAATCCTTGTGAACTCGTCGCCGTAGCAACGCGTCCACCCGCTGCTGATGCACCGATACAGCAGGACATCGCACCATGCTCAGATTCTGCCATGACAAATTCGCCGTCAATATAGCCGTTTGCCATAAAACTTGCATAATTTTCGACAATCGGGGTAGACGGGGTGATAGGATATGCCGCAACCACATCCACCTGTGCCTGACGCAATGCATGGCTTGCTGCCATATTTCCATCCCATACTTCAATATCGCGTAATTCGAAGATATCAGCCATTAGTTTTCCTTTTCTTTTTTCTCTTTTTTAGGCCATTCTAACAATGCCTCCTCTTCGTCTTTTTGCTCAGGGAACATCAAGAGTGCTTTAGGCGTTGTAGGACAAACCTGAACACAGATACCACACCCTTTACAGTGGTCATAGTCAACGGCAACCATCTTTTTATCCCTAGAGATAATCGACATATCAGGACAATAAATCCAACAAAATTGACAATCAATACAGAGGTCTTTGTTGAACAAAGGCTTCTCGATACGCCAATCAGCTACACTGACACTAAACGAGTTTGATTGTGAATAGAGTCGGTCTTCGGGCAGTATCGCACTTGCATCCGATATTGACCCTTCAAATGGTCTCAGTATGGTGCCGATTTCAAATGTATCCCATCCATTTTGTAGCATTTTTTCTCCTTATTTGACTTCATTATAGGCGCGTTCTATGGCTATCATATTGGCGTCAATTATTTTTTGAGGAAGTTTTTTGAGAACCTTAAACATATTCTCTGTAAAAAATTCAATATCATACATTCTCGATATTTTCATCAATGCACCCAGCATCGGTGTATTGGGGATTGCTTTTCCGATTGTCTCCTGAGAGATTTTGATGCAATCAACCGTAAAGACTTTTTTTCCCATAAGTTTTGGCTGGGAAGCAATAAGCTCTAGGGTGCTCAAATGCGTTGTGATGATATACACCGTATTTTCTTTTTCATTTGCCGTGATGTCTGTTGCATAGACCAGTGCCGGGTCAATCACAAGCACATAATCAGGCTGCATAAACTTTTCGTGGTTCAAGATGACTTTGTCATCAAAGCGGTTATAGGCCGTCATCGCAGCGCCCCGCTTTGCAGAACCATAAAAAGCAAATGCCTGAACATCTTTGCCCGTACTTGCTACCACCTCCGCTAAACCTTTCGCACCTGTAACCGCACCTTGTCCGGCGCGGCTATGCCATCTGATTTCAAGCATACTCTCTCCTAATGTGTAAATTTTTTCGATCTTTTAATTCTCGCTTGATTGAACACCTCACAAACCCTATACTTGAGACTCCTGTATCATTTGAGACGCTCGAATAATGGCCTTGTTGATATGATCAACAATGTTTTCATTTCCAATCAGTCTGTTTAATGACGCTTTAACGATATGAGACTGAACTTCGGGACGCACACCGGAGAGGATGAGCGCGGTATGCTGATTTGAAAGACGTTCATGCAAAATCTCAAGGGCATGAAGTCCTGCCGCATCAATGAGTGGAACATGCCGCATCCGTAAGATAAAAACTTTCGGGGGACGTTCAAACAGACTTAAAACATCAATGAGCTTTTCAGCAACACCAAAAAAGAGCGGACCTTCAATTTCATAGACTTCCACACCTTCAGGAAGAATTTTATTGGCAATGGAGTCCGGGTCTTCTTCTTCATTTTCGACTACATGAATGTGGGTTGTTTTCATCATTGAATCAATAAAGAGGATTGAAGCCAATGCGATACCCGCTTGGATGGCAAAATTCAGATCAACCAATACAGTCAATGTAAACGTAACAATCAAAATAATCCGATCGCTTCGTGGCGCTTTCATAATCTCTTTGATATGTTTAATTTCAGACATATTCCACGCTACAACGATCAGTATGGCAGCTAAAGCAGCAAGAGGAACCTTGATAATCAACGGTGAGAGAAACAGCATAAATACAAAAAGCCAGAGCGCATGCATGATGCCCGCCATCGGGGTGCGTGCTCCGGCTTTGATGTTGGTAGCAGTTCGGGCAATAGCTCCAGTGGCAGGAAGCCCTCCAAAAAATCCTGAAGCAATATTGGCTGCACCTTGACCAAACAACTCAGCATTTGATTTATGGTGGGTTCCTGTCATACCATCCGCAACCACCGCAGAAAGCAGTGATTCGATAGCAGCAAGCGTCGCAATGGTAATGGCATCGGGCAGTAATTGACGCAATTTCTCAAACGATATATCCGGCCATGTGGGGGCAGGAAGCATCGAAGGGATGGAACCAAAACGGCTTTCAATGGTTTCTATGGGCAAATGAAACATCGATACGACTAAAGCCCCAAGAACAACGACGATGATCGGACCTGGTATTTTAGGAATATATTTTTTAGTCAAGAGGATGATGGCAATCGATGTCAAGGAAACGATAACGGCGACGCTATTCATTTCATCCAAATGCGCAAGGTAAACCATAAGTTTGTGGATAAAATCAGGCGGTATACTGTCCACTTGAAGACCAAAAAAATCTCGTACTTGAGAAAATGCGATGAGAAGTGCGATGCCAGAGGTAAATCCAACGATTACCGGATAGGGGATAAACTTGATCAACTCTCCGGCATGAACCAATGCCATAATCATCAAAATAATTCCCGCCATGATGGTCGCCAACACCAAGCCCTCGTATCCGTGCTCCATAGCAACCGTTGCCACGGTAACAATAAATGCAGCGGTCGGCCCTCCGATCTGATAGCGGCTGCCTCCATGCGCTGAAATGATAAATCCGGCAACAATAGCAGTAAAAAGCCCTCTCTCTGGTGGAAGGTTAGACGCGATTGCGATTGCCATAGCCAAAGGAAGTGCAACGATGGCAACCACAAGTCCCGCGATGAGATCAGCGTAAAAATCGGATTTGGAATACCCTCTACTTCGCCATAGAGTCATCAGCTTGGGTTCAAGTGAGTCTTTCATCGACCGTAACATCTGTAGCGCCATCCTTTACATCTATTTTTTTAATTATTTCGCAATTGTAGTAAAGTATTCTTAATATTGAATTAAGTTCAAAATAATAAATATTGTTATTTTTAATTGAAAATGGAATATAATTCCGATATGATTTGATAAAAAAAGCAGGAAAATATTTGAAGCAAGTTATCAATGAAGAGTTGAATCGTGTCAAAAAAGAGCTCTATCTGAGCGCGGCTGCCCGGTATTTTGACGAGACGGGGTATAAGCATTTTAAAATATCTGATTTAGCAAAAGAACTCGAAACATCGGTTGGAACCATTTACAATTTGTTTGGTTCAAAAGAAGAACTTTATGTCGAATATCTTATCTTGAAGCTGGAAACATTTCTTGCCAATCTCAAAGAACATGAAGGCAGTGATCCGCTCGAAAACCTCAAAATTTATCTGACGCACAAATATGCAAACTTCATCCAAATCGAACATCATCGTCATGAGCCGATCACCAATGATCCCTATTTTTTCCACAAATTAGATGTATCAAACCATAGTGTGGTGGATGAAATTCATCAATATCTGGTTCGACAGCTTCGTATGCTTATTCTTGTCGAAAATACGAACCATAGACATCTGGCAATCCTTTTCAAAAAACTTTCCGATGGGTTTATCGAAAGCTATCTATACGGTGAATGTCAAGCAGAACGGATTGTCGATGAAACCATAGAGATGTTTCTTCACGGTGTTCGGGTTTAGGATCTATTTATAGAGAGTGATGGAGATGCTGATATACATGCCATCTTATGGCATGTATCATTCATTTTGACAAGGTATCGGCTTTTATGTTTTCGTGGTATGTAGTAGAATTCTTTTAGGTAGTGCATCAATGATGATGATGTTCTTTCAAAATCTCTTCTATGACCTCATCACTGGCATACTCTATCTCCAAAACAACCCCCTCTGCCACCAAAGGCACTCCCGCATAAGTATGGTTACCGTCGATGAGTGCATGTGTTTCATCTATTTCTAGCACATGGTAGATGATGTCATCTTCATCGCTGTCAAGCTCCATACCCACCGAGATGTCACTCGGCAGATCACTCAAAAGTTCGCGAAAAACCAACGCTTCATTAAACTCACCAAATGCCTCTGAAGGACTCAAAGAGACAGAAAATGTATCACCCACCCTCTTGCCTTCAAGTGCCTCTTCTAGTTTCGCGAACAAATGTCCATATCCGCCATGTAAGTAGATGATCTCTTCATTGTTTTCCTCTATCACTCTGCCTTGCTCATCTTGCAAAACAAGCTCCAATGAAACCAATGCATTTTTTTGGATAGTCATACTCTTCCTTTTTGATTAAATAATATTACAAAACCCTCTGATCCAAAATAAAATCGCGTATCATATGGATAAATGTAGGGATGCTTTGGTTTGCATCGACGATGAAAGTTGCCTGTTCTCTATAGGTCTCGATGCGCTGTTCATACAAGGCTCTGGCTCTGGCTTCATCTTGAAGCAAGGGGCGTTTATCGCGTTCTCGTTTGGTGAGGCGCTGTAAGATGACATCAAAATCAGCGTTGATAAACACGATGAGAGACTTCTTAGATATAGAACTATGTATCGGAAGTCCCCCACCTGTAGCGATAATCTGACCTTTTTTTTGTGTCAGTTCGTCGATGCATTGTTGCTCAAGTGCACGAAAATACGCCTCACCTTTAGTCTTAAATATCTCAGTCACCGTTGCATTTTCTTTGGCTTCGATGATGCTGTCCACATCTGCAAAGTCCTTATAGAGCTGTCGGGCAAGCATCTTACCCACACTGCTTTTACCGCTTCCCATAAAACCTATGAGGACTACATTGTCATATACTTTTGGAAATCCCATTTTGTACCCTTTTTATATAAGATTGGTGATGAGCATTTTTTCTTCTTCATCTAAAAGATAACGCCATTTACCATTTTCAAGGTCAAGGTTAAAAGAGCCGATACGCATTCGTTTCAACTCTAACACCTTTAGGGGTGTCCCAAATTTTGGATCCTTCAATGCACCGAAAAGTCGGCGGATATGCCGATTCTTTCCCTCATCAATCTTGACTATGAGTTTTGTTTTAGCACCACCCATAGCAACTTTTTCAACGCCAATCGTTTTCAGAAGTTCACCCTTGCTTTGCACACCTTTCATGGCAGCATGTATATGCTCATCTGTAACATGACCTCTGACCCAGATTTCATATACCTTAATGCACCCTTGCGGTCTGGTCAATGCATCACCTATCTTGCCGTTGGGTGTAAACAATAAAAGCCCTTTGGATTCCAGATCTAGCCGCCCTATGGGCATCCATCCCTCATCAAAAACCCACTTTGGCAAAAGATCATACACTGTTTTTCGTCCAAGTTCGTCAGATCGTGTGACCACATACCCCTTAGGTTTATTGAGTGCCAACAGATTTTTTGAATGCTTAGCTGTACTAGTCATCATCCTCAAATTCACTCAAATCAAACTCCAGTTTGACAGGCTCTTCTACCACAGCTTTTAGTTCACTGATGTTTTCAACAGGGATCTCCAGCACCATCGCGACAAAGGTACACAAAGCATTGTCATCGACTATCTCTTGGCAGGTTGCAGAGGTATTGTACACCGTCAGGATGCCGTTAGTTGCGAGTATATCGTGTTCGCGTATGCCCAATTCTGCTGCGATATTGTGCAAGTCCGGACGCTGAAGATAAACCCCTTCAACCTTCATCGAAAAGCCTGTTCTTAATGGTAAACCAAACATATTTTTTCCTGTTTTTATATTTTTAAGCCTGAGTATAGCAAAATAAAATCCCGATAAGAAAGATTTTACTTCAATCAATCTACCGCAAAAACCCCAGCTCATACACCATCGGACGAAGTTTATCGCCCAGCCCATCATACGCTGATTTGAAAACACTAAAATCTACGGGTATATTCGTCCCCTCTTTGTTGCGTGCTTCGAGTGCTTTACGGACTTGATACCAGCCCACATCACTGCGGTTGAGTTTGAGTTCATCTCGCACGGTTCGTACATCGGTTTGTGAAAAATAGGCTTGCCACAGTTTGCGTCCTTCGTTCATGACCGCTTTGGCTTCGGGGCTAAGTTTTTTGTCCTTCAAATACTCCACCATAAAATCACTCTCAAAGCGTTCAGGAGCGTTGACTTCTTGCTCCGTAAAAGGGATGAAGTGGTTGACGATAGACCATTTTTGGTTGTTCCATTCGAGGTCGTCGGCACTTGCGGTTAAGTTGCTGCCATTAAAGAGCATCCAGATTAAGCAGTCGTTTTTAAATTCGTCGGATAATGGTTCAGTAGGCTGTAGAAACTGGTCACGGTCGTTGAGCCATGTAGGTTTGATAAGGCGACGGATGGAAAAAACAATTGCGGATTGCCAGAGGTTTTCAGGGGTTATGTAATAGCCACATCCATTACTAAAACAAGATGAAAAAGCACAGGTGTGTTGACTGCTTTGTTGTAAATCATTTCCAGCACTCCAAAGATAACCGATTGAAGAAGAAACCCAAGCACTCACTTTTGCTTTTGCCATTTGAGGATGAATGGCATTTTTAAGAGGAATATTTATACTATCAGTTTTGAGTCTAGGTAGCCATTCACTTAAAAAAGACTTATTGGGTAAATTATGAAATGTTTTTTCGCCCACCTCTTGTGCATTTTTATTTAAAACTTCGGTCGATATTTCAGTGATTGCAATTTTCTTCGCAGTGTTCCAAATTAAAAATCCTATTGGAAAATCACCCTTTAATCCGTCAAATGCTTTACTATGAACGACAAATCCACCTAAGTATTTTGCGTTCCATAGTTCTCTAAATTTCTCAAAATTAGAAGCATTTACATATTTAAGTTTACTAAACATCGCTAAAGTTGCATTAGGAATTTCAATAGCAATCCGTGCTACAAATTGAGCAAATAATTCTCGTTTTGCATAGCCATAATCAGACATCATTTTAGCAATTTGTGTTGTAGCTATCCCAGTTTTACTTTCGCCTCCACCACTTGAAGCATTATCAGAACTTGAAGCCTCTCCATACGGCGGATTAATCAACACCAAAATCTTCTTACCCTCGGCTATCGCATTACGCAAAGCCATCGGCACTTTGTTTGTAAGGCTATAGTCAATCTTGCCCTCATCGGTTATGTCATCATTGAGATAATCGTACTGAAACCGTGTCGCCGCGACACAGGTTTTGGTCGCCCTCATCACATCTACATCGGCTTGGTCGAGGGTGGACATGTAGATATTGCGGTGGTTGGAGTGCTTGACTTCGAGGTTACCGACACCGCAGCACATGTCCCACACGATGTACTCTTTTTGCCAGTTTTTACCGAGTGTTTCAGTGAGTTTGTCATAGGCTTTGTCCACCACCGCAAGAGGCGTATAATACGCTCCTTTGAAGCTTCGTTCATCGGTTGGTATGAGAGAGTCGCGACGCTCTAAAAGGTAGTCACGGTACTCCGCTTTGGGCGGTTTGTGGTAAATCGCCCAAAACTGACGGTAGCCTTCTTTGTTGCCAAGTTCATAAAGTTTGCCGCCCAAACTAAAAACGGGTGCATCATTTTTATGGAGCAGTTCAGCAGGAAGATTGGCGTGCGTTGATACTGTCCCATCATGCATGATGTCGGCAAAAAAGAGGAGAGCATAATCCTCTTCGTTTACGCCGTTGATTTCGCGTCCTATCATCTCGACCCATTTGTCAAAAACTTGTTTTAAGTTGTCAGGCGTGATAGGTGTACGGATAATGTCGCCCGATTTTATAGCGGTTTTTACCGTGCTGATAAACTCCTCTTCATGCGTAGAAATCTTAAAAGAGACAAAATGCGTTCCGATGTGTGTAGAGACCTCGGCGAGTGCTTCAGGGGTAAATTTACTGGCGGATTTTCCCCATTTGATGGTTTTTTTCGCTAAAAAGGGAAGTATGTCACTGCTTTTCATGAGTGCGGCTTTTTCAGTGTCGATGACACATAAAAACGGAGGGACTTGCTCACCTTTGTCCATAGCAAACTGAACATAATGAAGCAGTTGGGTGAACATGGCATAAGTAGAAGTTTTGCCCGTGTCCTTAGCTTCAAACCAAATTTCATCTGTTTGTATATCGATGAGACCTTTGGTAAAACTTTTAAGCCCTAGTGCTTTGATATATGCATCTTTTACGTCTTCTTCACTTCGAGCATTTTGGAGAGTCTCATAAAGGGTCATATTGGGTCTTTTTGGGGTCATTATATCAAAACAGCTTAAAAGAAAAGTGAGGGGATGACGACAGAGCCTAAGGTGCTCATAGCTCAACCAAGCAGTAAAAAAGCGTGCTATTTTTAATACGATTTTGGTTACTCTGTTTAGATAAAAACAGATGAAACAGAAATGTCCCGTAACGCCAAAAGCAGAGACAGAGTGAGTGTTAGAGTCTTCTTTCTTATATTTGCATGATAAATGAACAAGGAAAATAATCACAATGACATCAATCCCGAACATACCCATTCACGAACTGCACCTCAAAGACATCAAAAACCCCATCCATCCCTCGATGTACGAAGCGGCTACTGCGTATCAAGTACTTATCATTCGACTTCCAGAACTATGGGAAGGACGATCAAATATTCTCTCGCTACGAACCAATGAGGCGTGGGAAAACAAAGGACGCTATCACTCTTACAGTTTTGTTTTGAACGAAAATGGCATCTATTATTTCAACAGAAAAACGACCTCTTTTGAAGCACTTCACAATAATCTTACTGATTTGTATCGTTTTTTAAATGAAAAAATTGACCATCTTATGGACGATCTGAGCATGGCGCAAGACAAAATTGCTTTTATGGAAGAGGTTTTCTTCAAAGACAGCAATACACTTCCTATGCAGCGATGGCATACCCTCAAAAAAGAGCTTTCTCGGAGTGAGCGTGTCATTATCAAGGCACTTGACACACTTCAATTGTTTATTGCCAAGAAAAATTATCACGAATTGCACAACGAATTCAATGATCTTAACGAACACCTTGAGCGCTCCCTACGAAACACGATCTCCGCCAAAGATCAACTTGACGATCTCTATCGCTACTACAATCTACGCTCCAGTGATCGGATGAACCGCAGCATATACATCCTCACCATTGTTTCAGTTATCTTTCTTCCCCTCAATCTTGCAGTCGGTTTTTTCGGTATGAATACGGGAGGATTGCCATTTCAGGACATAAACAATGGAACCTTCTATGCTTTTGAAAGTATGATTGCATTTACGGTAGTACTGGTAGGAACTGTATTGTGGAAAATCAAGAAAGCATAAGGTTATGACGCAGTAAAGAGGTCATCCCAAACACCTCTGATGACTCAAATCAACATTACGCTAAAATACCTCTAACTTACCACCAAACTACCTACTTACCAAAGGCAATGCTTTAGTGAGAGGAATTTGTCGCACGCTTTGCTTGCGACAAAGGAGAACCCTAACTATGAAACTCAAATCCATCTTCACCAATAGCTTTGGTATCTTGTTTTCTCGTGTTACGGGATTGGGTCGGGATGTGCTGATGGCTTCGGCATTAGGGGCTTCGGTGTGGTCAGATATGTTTTTTGTTGCGTTTAAACTGCCTAACCTCTTTCGCCGTATCTTTGCTGAGGGTGCATTTACGCAGGCGTTTATGCCTTCATTTGTTGCAAGCAGTCACAAAGGGGTGTTTGCAACGGCTATCTTTTTGCGTTTTTTGTTGTTTTTGACCGCTTTTTCACTGCTTATCACGCTTTTTCCTGAACCCATCACCAAACTCATGGCATGGGGATGGAGCAGTGAACTCATCGCCCAGACTTCACCCCTGACCGCCATCAACTTTTGGTACCTCGACCTCATCTTCATCGTCACTTTTTTGGGGACTATTTTACAGTACAAAAACCATTTTGCGACGACTGCCATGTCCACTGCTCTCCTGAACATCGCCATGATAGCAGCGCTATACATTTACATGAAAGAAGAGCCAAAAACTGTTGCCTATGCACTCAGTTTTGCGGTACTCATCGGTGGAGTTCTGCAGGTCATTGCACATCTTGTGACGCTTCAGAGACTGCATCTACACAAGATACTTTTAGGTGGTTACAAATACCGAAAAACCAAAGATGTAGAGGCAGAAAAAAAACAGTTTTCCACCCTCTTTTTACCCGGCATCCTTGGAAACTCCACACCGCAGGTCTCGGCTTTTATCGATACTATATTGGCGACCTTTTTGGCTACAGGTTCAGTCTCCTACCTCTTTTATGCCAACCGACTCTTTCAGCTTCCCCTTGCCATCATCGCCATCGCTACAGCCACTGTGCTTTTTCCTTCTGTCTCCAAAGCACTCAAAAACCACAATGAAACACTAGCCTACCAAAACCTCAATCAAGCCTTTTGGCTGCTCACCTTTTTATTGGGTGCGGCAACAATAGGCGGTATCATACTGGCTGAACCTATCATCTGGGCACTTTTTGAAAGAGGAAAGTTCACACAAACCCAAACACTTGAAACGGTGCGTGTATTGCAGATGTATCTGTTCGGGCTGCTTCCTTTTGGACTGGCAAAACTCTTTTCTCTTTTTTTGTATGCTTCACACAGACATCTTAGAGCTGCCAAGATTGCCTTGTATTCACTCATCACCTCTGTTGTTTTGTCACTGCTATTCATGCATCCTCTAGGAGCTTCAGGACTCGCTTTGGCAGGCAGTATCGGGGGATGGGTGCTATTTGTATTTACCGTAAAAGAAGTGGGAACAGCCCGATTTGTAGAAATAGTATGGGCTAAAAAGTCGATCTATTTTCTTCTTAGCATGGTACTTTTTTGGGCACTGCTCTACTGGCTCAATACTTTTTTAATAACACTCATACGTTAGCAGATATCAATGTTCTAATAGACTTTTAGCTATAATAATCTAGACTCTATACATCCTAAAAGGTTTCTTAACTCTTATGCAGATTTATGACAGCGTACAAAAAACAAAACTTCCTTTTGAGCCTATCCATAAAGGCAAAGCAAGTATCTATGTTTGCGGCCCTACGGTGTACGATGATGCCCATTTGGGTCATGCACGAAGCGCTTTGGCTTTTGACCTGCTCACCCGTACTCTCAAAGTCCTTGGCTACACCGTCACGCTTGCTAAAAACTTCACGGATATCGACGACAAGATCATCAAAAAAGTCCAGCAAAGCGGCAAAAGTATGGAAGAGATCACCTCTTTTTATATCGCGCGTTATCTTGAAGAGATGGATGCTTTGGGCGTACAGCGCGCCGATATCGAACCCAAAGCTACGGAGTCATTGCACGCCATAGAAGCCATGATACAAACCCTGCTTGACAAAGACTTCGCCTACCGCATCAGTAACGGTGATGTCTATTTTGACACGAGCAAAGACAGTGCTTATGGCACCATCTCGCACCAAGTAGGGCAGGATGATGAGAACCAAAGCCGTGTAGCACACACGGAAGAAAAACGAAATCCCAAAGACTTTGCACTCTGGAAAGCGTGTAAAAACGAAGAAGAGATCTGCTTTGAGACTGCCTTTAGCGCAGGGCGTCCAGGCTGGCACATCGAGTGTTCAGCGATGATAGAAAAACATTTCAGCGGTACAGAAAACTACAGCATCGACATCCACGGCGGTGGTGCAGACCTGCTTTTTCCGCACCATGAAAATGAAGCTGCTCAGAGCCGTTGTGCCACTGGTCATGAACTCGCCAAATACTGGATGCATAACGGTTTTGTGCAGATAGACGGTGAAAAGATGAGTAAGTCATTGGGCAACAGCTTTTTTCTTAAAGATGCCCTTGCGCTCTATGACGGTGAAGTCTTACGTTATTACCTCAACTCAGTGCACTACCGAAACGACTTCAACTTCTCAGAACAAGAACTTCAAGTCGCCAAAAAAAGACTGGACAAACTCTACAGGCTCAAAAAACGCGTGAGTCCTGGTACACCATCACAAGTCAACAGTGTTTTCAAAAAAGCGTTACTTGATGCCATGGGTGATGACCTCAATATCTCCATAGCCCTTGCAACCATCGATGAAATGGTCGCCGCTACGAACGAAGCACTTGACAGTAGTCCACAAAACAAAGCACTCAAAAAAGAAGCACTCGCAAACATCGCGTTTATAGATGCTTTACTCGGGTTTGGTGGCAAAGAGCCGTTTTCATACTTCCAAATCGGAGTGGATGAAGCACTTAAAATGAAAATTCAAACCATGCTAAATGAACGAAGTGAAGCCAAAAAAGCTAAAGATTTTGCGCGCTCAGATGCCATACGAGATGAACTCACACATCTTGGCATCAGCATCATGGACACCGCTGAAGGCACACTCTGGGAGAAGGTATAAATGAAAACTTTTTTGAGCGCAACACAAACACTTTTTACTTCTATGCTTCTGATTTTAGGTTTGTCTGTAACACTTTTTGCCGGTGAAGCCGAAGAGTTTCCTTTTATCGGACTGAACCTCTCTTATAACACCATCACCTTTAACGACATCAACCAAAGCATCCCCAGTGACGATAAAACAAGCTTTGGACTGCACCTTGGCAAACAAACCCAAGAATGGCGTACAGTGTTTGCCGTCTCAGGCAACAGTGACTACCAAAGTGTCGCACTCGAAGTCGATAAAATACTCATAGACCAACTCTTTGGCAGACCGGAAATTAGACCTTATCTGGGTGCGACGGTAGGTTACTTACACTATGAAGACATCTCTTTAGAAGGTGATAACGGCTACTACTTCGGAGGAAATTTCGGTTTTTTACTCTATGCAACTGACAAAGTTGATGTCGATTTAAGCTATCACTATTATCAAGTCTCAGGGCTTGAACCGCTTGATGTGATGCGTGGGTTTGGGCTGAGTATTCACTACTTTTATTGATACTTGGTTATAATGCACTTTATTCACTCTGGAGAGCCATTTGTCACTTTTTTCTTACCAAACTGTCAAAGATTTACTCTTTAAACTTGACCCTGAAACAGCCCATAGCTTAGCAGGTTTCTCACTGAGAACCGTAGCGCACTGCCCTACGCTTTTGCGACTCATTAAAGATCACTATTTTGTCACACATCCTTCACTGAAACAAACACTCTTTGGGCGTACTTTTTTAAACCCTGTGGGACTAGGCGCAGGATTTGACAAAAACGGGCAATACATCAGCGCTATGCCTGCCATGGGCTTTGGTTTTACAGAGATAGGCACCGTCACCCCCAAACCCCAAGACGGCAATGCAAAACCAAGACTCTTTAGACTCGTAGAAGACAACTCCATCCAAAATGCCATGGGTTTTAACAATAAAGGCAGCTTTGCAATGTTGCAGCGTTTGAAAAAACTCTACTTTTTGGACTACCCTGTGGGTATCAACATCGGCAAAAACAAGCTCACCCCTGAAAATGAAGCATTAAATGACTACGAGTTACTCTTTAAAGCCTTTAAAAACCATGGTGACTACATCGTGATTAACATCTCTTCGCCCAACACCCCGGGACTAAGAGATTTGCAAAACGAGTCTTTCATTAACGCAGTTTTTGCCATGGCAAAGACCATTACCACACAGCCTGTGTTGCTTAAAATCGCGCCCGATATGTCGCCTGAAGATGCGGTTGCACTCTGTAAGGTTGCTATCGATGCAGGTGCAGCAGGCATCATCGCGACCAATACCACCATAGACTACAGCCTCACACCGCATGCAAAAGCCTTTGGCGGTATCTCAGGTGCGTTACTGAAAGAAAAATCGTATGAACTCTTTAGGGCGCTTGGCAAAGCACTCTACGGTAAAACTCTGCTTATCTCTGTAGGTGGCATAGACTCTGCCGAGGAAGCTTACAAGCGCATCAAAGCGGGTGCCTCTTTGGTGCAGGTGTACTCTATGCTCGTCTATAGAGGGCCTGCGCTCATCAAAGAGATTAACGAAGGGCTCATCAGCCTTTTACACAAAGACGGATACACCCATATAAGCGAAGCAATAGGTGCAGACTGGAAATGACAATACTATCTCGCCTTTTTCAAATAACCCTACCACTATTTTTATGCACAGGAGCACTCATGGCCAATTCATTGCCGGAACATTTTACTAAAACACTCAAAAACGGTATGCAAATCGTTGTCATACCTATGGATAACGATTCGGGTGTGATTACCACAGATATCTACTACAAAGTAGGAAGCAGAAACGAAGTCATGGGCAAAAGCGGTATGGCACACATGTTAGAGCATCTCTCTTTCAAGTCTACAGACAAGCTCAAAGAAGGTGAGTTTGACACTATCGTCAAAAGCAGAGGTGGGGTCAATAACGCCGCAACAGGCTTTGACAAAACACACTACTTCATCAAAACAGCCTCCAAAAATCTTGCCCTGAGTCTTGATCTTTTCTCTGAGTTGATGCACAATCTCAAACTTACCGATGAAGAGTTTCAAAAAGAACGTGATGTAGTCGCCGAAGAGAGAAGGCTTAGAACAGACAACAACCCTATGGGGTATCTCTATTTCAGAGTTTTCAATACGCACTTTACCTACCACCCCTACCACTGGCTTCCTATTGGGTTTATGGAAGACATTCTCTCATGGAAGATAGAAGATATTAGAGATTTTTATCAGCGTTATTATCAGCCCAGCAATGCCATCTTGGTCGTTGCGGGTGACATCAAACCAGAAGAAGTGTTCAAAGAAGCAGATACCTATTTTGGAAAGATTGAAAACAAACGAGACATCCCCAAAGTCATCGCGGTTGAGCCTAAAGTAGATGGCGCCAAAAGAGCGATACTGCATAAAGAGAGCAATACAGTCGATACCATTGCCATCATCTACTCTATTCCTGACTTTGAACATGAAGATCAAGTGGCGCTTTCAGCTATAAGCCATATCTTGAGTTCAGGCAAAAGTTCGCGTTTTGAAAAAACACTGGTAAATGAAAAACAACTCGTCAATCAAATCTACGGCTACAACATGGAGCTGGCAGACCCGGGTGTGTTTCTTATCATGGCAATGTGTTCGCCGACTGCTTCAGTCGAAGAGGTAGAAAAAGAGATACTCCTTGAACTGGACAAGATCAAAAACGGTGATGTAACCCAAGAAGAGCTGGACAAAGTGAAGATCAACACCAAAGCAGAGTTTATCTATTCGCTGGAGAGTTCAAGTTCAGTTGCTTCTCTTTACGGTGACTACTATGTCAGAGGCAACATCCAGCCACTTCTTGAATATGAAGACAAATTGGATAAAATGACACTCAAAGATATTCGTGACACTGCAACCAAGTATTTTGATCACAACTTTTCAACGACAGTCATACTGAAAAAAGATTAGGAAACCATATGAGCCATTATATTACGGGTGCGACAACGGCACTCATAACCCCGTTTAAAAACGGTACACTTGATGAAGCGACTTTTGCCAAACTCATCCAAAGACAAATCGACAACGGCATCGATGCAGTCTGCCCTGTGGGCACAACAGGAGAGAGCGCAACGCTCAGCTACGAAGAAGACAGACGATGCATCGAGATAGCCTTAGAAGTCTGTAAAGGCACAAAAACCAAAGTCTTAGCAGGTGCTGGAAGCAACGCAACCCATGAAGCCGTCGAGATGGCAAAACACGCCCAAAAGGCAGGTGCGGATGCCATCTTTTCCGTCAGCCCTTACTACAACAAGCCTAGCCAAGAAGGACTCTATCAACACTACAAAACCATCGCTTCTGCGGTTGAGTTACCGTTTATGCTCTACAACGTACCGGGGCGTACCGGTGTGGACATCAGTGCAGATACCGTCAAAAGACTTTTTGATGATGTACCCAATATCATGGGTATTAAAGAAGCCACAGGTTCTATTGAGCGTACGGTCGAGCTTTTGGCGAAGATACCAGAGCTGTATGTCTTTTCCGGAGACGATGCGATTGATTTCCCTATCATGGCAAGTGGAGGCAAAGGCATCACTTCAGTAACAGCAAACCTTTTGCCTGATCTTAAAGCACAACTTGCCCATGCAGCACTCGCAGGTGATTTCAAAACCGCCAAAGCACTCAATGATGAACTCTACGAGATCAACAAAGTACTTTTTTGCGAAAGCAACCCCATCCCTATCAAAGCGGCAATGTACATCGCAGGGCTTATCGATAGACTGGAGTACCGTCTTCCCTTACTTGCACCAAGCACAGAAAACATGAAAAAGATCGAAACCGTGATGAAAAAATACACTATAGTAGGAGCATAAAATGTCAGATATGAAAGGTAAAACACTCGTCATAACGGGTGCAACCAAAGGCATAGGCAAAGCCGTTGCAGAAAAATTTGCAAAAAACGGCGTAAATGTTGCCTTTGCCTACAACTCCAATAAAGAAGCCGCCGACCAAATCGCTTCAGACTTGAGCGCTCAGTACGGTGTCAAAGCCAAAGCCTATCCACTCAATATCTTGGAGCTTGACGAATTTAAACCGCTGTTTGAAGCCATCGATGAAGATTTTGACAGAGTGGACTTTTTTGTCTCCAATGCCATGATTTACGGTCGCTCCGTAGTAGGCGGGTATGGTAAATTTATGAAACTCAAACCCAGCAAAGGCTTACAAAATATCTACACAGCAACTGTCGGTGCTTTTGTACGCGGTTCACAAGAGGCTGCGGTGCGTATGGAAAAAGTAGGTGGCGGTGCTATCGTGACACTGTCATCCACGGGTAACCTGATCTACATCGAAAACTATGCAGGTCATGGCACCAACAAAGCAGCTGTTGAAGCCATGAGCCGTTATGCCGCTGTGGAGCTAGGAGAAATGGGCATCAGAGTCAATGCCGTTTCAGGCGGCCCCATCGACACCGATGCACTTAAAGCCTTCACTAACTACGAAGAAGTAAAAGCAGAGACTATCAAACGTTCAGCCGTGAATAGAATGGGAAGCCCCGAAGACCTTGCAGGTTCAGTCTACTTCTTGTGTACTCCTGAAGCATCATGGATCACAGGTCAAACCCTAGTAGTAGATGGCGGCACTACCTTCAGATAAACCATTCCGCCCTCACTACCTCAATCACGCACAAGCGTGTCTCTGTCACCACGAACACCCTTAAAAGCAAAGCGATTTGAGAGTGGTGACGCTTTTTTGCTTCGTTTTTTCTAAAAAAATGAAGAGAGAACTATGCCACAGTTTACTAAAATGGGAAATAAAAAAGCATGACAACAACTAAACAAAAAATGATAAA
Organism: Sulfurovum sp. 16-42-52; assembly: GCA_002281755.1. Lineage (GTDB taxonomy): Bacteria > Campylobacterota > Campylobacteria > Campylobacterales > Sulfurovaceae > Sulfurovum. The sequence continues at coordinate 914 of NCHB01000010.1, read as the reverse complement.
TATCCCCAACATCCTAGCCTTCATTCGCCTTCTCCTCGCACCCGTAATGTTTCTCTTTCTAGTCAACCAAGATGCAACTCTTTTTGAAGGCATTCACCCCTCATGGCTCAACTACTTTGCAGCCTTTATCTTCGTCGTTGCTTCTGCTACAGACTTTTTTGACGGCTACATAGCACGTACCTTTAACCAAATCACCACACTGGGCAAAATCCTTGACCCGCTTGCCGATAAAATGCTCACCCTCGCAGGTTTTTTAGGCCTGATGATGCTTGAATCTGCTTCACCCTGGGCTATCTTTCTCATCTTAACTCGTGAGCTTTTCATCACAGGACTGAGAGTCTCAGCTGTAAGTCAAGGGTTGGACATCAGTGCCTCTTGGATGGGCAAAGTCAAAACCGTAGTGCAGATGATAGCCATCGGTTTTTTACTGATGCAATGGCCAGGAGGCACAGCTCTTTTATGGCTCGCAGTTGCACTCACTCTCTACTCTGGCTATGAATATGTCAGAGATTTCTTCAAAAGTACCACTAATCAGTGAATTGATTAAAATTTAATCAACCATTCGTTTATTTTTCATTAATCCTGATGTTACACTAACTTATCCAAATTAAAAATAAGGAAGTTAACATGAAATTCACAACACTCAGTTTAGTAGCAACACTCGCTATCTCTTCGGCATACGCAGGCGGAGACATTGTTCCAGTAGCAGCACCCGTTGCAGCACCAGCATTTGAAAGTGCTACTACAGTAGCTGGTAAATTAACAGCGTATTACATTACAGACGACTATTCAAGTCCTACGATTACAGAAGATATGTTTGGTGACCGTTCACAATTGGCTGGTGGTGTAACACTTGATGTGTCTCATACATTTACATCATGGCTTACAGCAAACTTCTCTGCTCTAGGATATGT
>NCHB01000060.1 GCA_002281755.1 Sulfurovum sp. 16-42-52 | reverse complement strand
ACATCACTTTGGAGCTTCTGCTCTGCACTCACGCCTCCGCCACTGATGACAGGATGCACTGCGATGCGTATGGCTATCATCCCGCCTACCCACACAAAAGCAGAAAGTACGTGTAAAAAAACAATCAACTGTCCATAATCGGCAAATACTTCACTCATCTTAATTTCCTCCTTCTAAAATAGCACTCAGGTATACTTTTGACTCTTCAATCGCCGTTGCAATCATGCTTGCATCTTTTCCGCCAGCTTGCGCAAAATCAGGTCGTCCGCCACCGCCACCGCCTACAATAGGTGCGATGGATTGTATCCAGTCTCCTGCTTTGATGGCTGTGTTTTTAGAGCCTGCTGCCAACATGACTTTATCGTCTTTTTTCATAAACAGCATCACGGCAATCTTCTCATACTTGTTTTTAAGCTCGTCAATCATGGTTTTGATGTCACCACTCTCGACCTCTTCTACCACCACATGCACGCCATTCACCTCAAATACACTTAACTCTTTTTGCCCTGAACTCATCGCGACACTGAGCTCGGACTTGAGTGTTTTAACCTGTTCTTTGAGTTTGGCTATCCCTGAGAGTGGATTGACATTTTTAAGCTCTGCTTTGATCTGCGCAAGTTCGTCTCTTAAAGCTTTGACCGCTTCAACTGCCGCATTACCGCAAATGGCCTCTATACGTCTCACCCCTGCACTCACACCCGACTCTTTGGTGATCATAAACAGTCCGATTTGTGCCACGTTGGAGACATGGGTTCCCCCGCAAAGTTCTGTAGAAGCATCCCCCATGCTGACCACACGTACTTCATCCCCGTATTTCTCTCCAAAAAGAGCCATTGCGCCTGTATTTTTTGCCTCTTCGATGCTCATGATTTGGGTTTTTGCTGGTAATGCTCTACTGATCTTGTCATTGACCCATGCTTCTACTTGTGCCAACTCTTCAACACTCAAAGCTTTAGGATGTGAGAAGTCAAAACGCAGTCTCTTGTCATCATTGAGCGAGCCTGCCTGCGCGATGTGCTCTCCAAGTATATCTCTCAGTGCTGCATGAAGCAAATGCGTAGCAGAGTGGTGTTTTTCTATCTCTGCACGGCTGTTGTCCACCACCGCCGTCACCTCATCTCCTACACGGAGTTTTCCCTTCACTTCTGAGAGGTTCATCTCCAAAAATTTTCGGGTGTCCAGCACTTTTATTGTGCCGTTTAATGAGCCTCTGTCTCCAGTCTGCCCGCCTGACTCGGCATAAAACGGTGTTTTGTCCAACAGTACCCAACCTTTTGTCTCGATCGCCGTTACCTCAGCAAAATTCTCATCTAACAATGCCAGTACTTTTGCTTGGGCTGTTGTACTTTCGTATCCCACAAAAGTGTTGGTATCAAAGCGCTCTTTAAGTGCCTTGAAATCACCTGTTTCCGCAGCGTCACCCGTACCTTTCCAGTTGGCTTTGGATTGTGCTTTTTGCGCTTGCATTTTGGCTTCAAAAGCAGCATTGTCGAGTCTGATGTTTTTCTCACGGAGCATATCTTCAGTCAAATCAAGAGGGAAACCGTAGGTGTCATAAAGCTTAAATGCCACTTCACCGTTAAACACCTCGTGCGTATTTTCCAGCTCTTCATTAAACAGTTTGATGCCTGCTTCGATGGTGTCAAAGAATCGTTCTTCTTCCATTTTCATGGAGAGCTTGATGGACTCAGCTCTACTTGGCAGGTAATCATACTGCTCACCCATGAGTGCCACTAAAGTATCGACCAGTTGATACATAAAAGGCTCTCGTAGTCCCAGCAAATACCCATGACGAATCGCACGGCGCATGATGCGTCTAAGCACATACCCACGCCCCTCTTTGTCAAAATTGACCCCTTGAGCTAGCAAAAAAGAACACGAACGTAAGTGATCAGCAATGACGCGGTAGGATGCAGAGTTTGGCGCATCGTAGTTGTATGCTGTGCCTACAAGTTCGCCGATTTTGTCCAAAAACGGCATAAACAGTGAGGAGTGGTAGTTATTGAGTTTGCCTTCTTTGATGGCAACCACGCGCTCCAGTCCCATCCCGGTATCGATGCTTGGTTTGGGAAGTGGTGTGAGTGTACCCGTCTCATCACGGTAATACTGCATAAATACCAAGTTCCAGATCTCCAAAAATCTGTCACCGTCCCCGCCCATCTTGTCTTCTGGGCTATTGAAATGCTCTACGCCTTGGTCGTAAAATATCTCAGAACAAGGCCCGCATGGTCCTGTGTCTCCCATCTGCCAAAAGTTGTCACTGTCACCAAAACGGATGATGCGATCGGCGGCGATATGTTCTTTCCAAAGCGCTTCAGCTTCATCATCCGTGTCATGTACGGTGACCCATATTTTTTCTACAGGCAGACCCAAATAACGCTCAGAGGTGACAAACTCCCACGCATACGCGATGGCTTCTTTTTTAAAGTAGTCAGCAAAAGAGAAGTTACCCAACATCTCAAAGAGTGTGTGGTGGCGTGCCGTGTAGCCGACATTGTCAAGGTCGTTGTGTTTTCCGCCTGCTCTAAGGCAGGTTTGTGAGGATGTCGCGCGTGGTATAGAAGGGATGGGTGCTTCACCGGTAAAAATGTTTTTAAACTGTACCATGCCTGCGTTGGTAAACATAAGTGTTGCATCTTCAGGCACAAGGGCGGAACTGGGTATGAGCGCATGCCCTTTGCTTTGAAAAAAGTCTAGAAATTCTTTTCTGATATCCATAATAAAAC
>NCHB01000009.1 GCA_002281755.1 Sulfurovum sp. 16-42-52 | reverse complement strand
ATATGTCAATGCATTTAATGACACAGATTCTACTTGGGGATACTTTGAACAAGAGAAAAGAGGCGCATATTTCAATATAGCAAACTTTACAGCAACGTATGAAGGTACAACTTTGGTAGCAGGTCGTCAATTAATGGCCACACCAATGATACAAGGCTATGACTGGTTACTTGCTCCTGCTTCATTTGAAGCCTATACGCTTACGAATAGCTCTATTGAAAATGTAACACTTACAGGTTCATATTTAACCAAAGTAAGAGAAAACAACTCAGGAGATTTTGATGCTAATCTTGATGGAGACAACTTTATAGTAGGTGCAGCCTATGACAACAAAACCATCAATGGTAGTGTTTGGTACTACAATGTAGATGCTGTAACTGCTTACAATCCAGATAAATATGGGCAAATCTATGCTGATCTTGGTTATAACTTTGGTTCATTTAAAGTAGATGGTCAATATGCAGGTACAGACTATGATGTAGCAACAGATGCAATAGCATTTGGTTTGATGGCATCTACTACACTCTCAGGATTTGATTTGAGTGCATCATACAACTACTTAGCAGATAATGCAACAGGTTTTGTCAGTTGGAATGGACTTTACACCAACCAATGGAACTCTACTGTAGCTACTCAGTTTGTGGGTGTAGACGGTGATTCAATCAATGCATTTAAAGTAGCAGCTTCAACTACAATTAGTGATATTTCTGTTGATCTTTCATATGCAAGCTGGGATAATGACTTTTATGAAGGAGATGTAATTTTAGGTTATGAGTTCACTAAATCGATCGATGCTGGTATCGTATATAGCAACACCCAAAGTGCAATATGGCTTCCAGATACTGGCGTCAATCAACTTGAAGTCTATGCAAACTATAAATTTTAATCGCTCTTTGTATTAAATCTACTAAGACTTTTACTTAAAGCACTACCTAGCCATTTTAAATAAAATGGCTAGGTAATAGAACTACATCTACATACTTATCTTCAACTTTCTTCATTTTTTCAAATACACTTAGCATCAATAAAGTTCTAAAACTTAGATAAAATAATTAATTTTTTTGATTATTTGTAATAAGGTGGCTCCGAATGCAGGATTCGAACCTGCGACCAAGTGATTAACAGTCACCTACTCTACCGCTGAGCTAATTCGGAATATTTAAGAAAAAAGCAAGGTGCTTGTTTCGTGGGGGAAATTATAGGCAAAAACACCTTTAAAGTCAAGAGTGTTTAGGCTTTTTTGTAAAATTCTACCCCATTCGCAGTAACTTTTTTGATTTTCTCTGCTATCAACAGGTTTTCGAAACTTTTTTGACTCTCCCCATCAAAAAGCGCCTCTATATCTTCTGCTGTAAGGGGTCGTTGAGAGAGTGTTTGGAGTATCTGCTCTTCATTGTAATGTGAAGGTGTCATCTCTGCTTTTTTCCGTGAGACGATGTAGATAGGCAGGCTGCTGTCAAAGAGATGGCTAATCTCGAGTAACCTCTCATAGCTCACAGGCTCTACCTTGTATGCAGGCGGTCTGTCTATCGTACCGATATCTATGCGAACAGGTTGTAATTTCAGTAAGTACTCATTGAGTTTGGCTATCTCATCGGCAGTGTCATTGAGTGTTTTGACGATGAGTATCTCAATGACGAGTATGCCTTTGTATTTCGCTTTAAACTCTAACATCCCTGCTTTGATATGTTCTACTTCGATGCCAGCATGAGAACGGTCAAGTTTTTGCAGACATTTTTGCGTGGCACAGTCCAAAGAGAGTTTCACCTCATCTATCTTCAGGAGGGCTTCTTGCACCTTTGCATCATCTATATTTGCAGCATTAGAGAGGATAAGTGTCTTAATAGAGCCCTTAAAGGTATTGATTGCATCAACAAGTTCACTTAGGTATGGGTAAAGTGTAGGCTCACCATTAGCCGTAAGCGTGATGAAGTCTATATCCTGATGCTCTTTAAGTGAAGCTTTAAGCGCAGTGATAATGGTTTCTACACTTACCACCTCATCATAGACATCCACTGTTTTTGCAGCATCCAGTTCACAATAGAGACAGTCAAAATTACACTGTTTTCTACCAGGGCTCAAATCAACACCCAAAGACTTACCAAAACGACGTGAATGAACCGGACCAAATATCACTTGCATCTTACTTCTTTTCCAAGAGTCTCTGTTCTTGTTTTTCTATTTTTTTCTCAAACAATTCTACCGTATTTTTCTCAACCAGCTTCTCACGCTTTTCCAATTTGTATCCCAATTTTGCTTCAAGTCTCAATAAAGCGATTTTTTTATAGAGTTCCATAATCTTCAAATTGGTCAGTCCACCCAAAAAATTGCGTAATAAACTCAATCTCTCCCGTTCATACACCTCATCTTTAATGTCTTCTTGCTCTAAATTTAATAGTGTTTCTTTGTAGGTGTTGCTATCTATCAGCTCCATATCAAACTCTTTGAAGATAAAATAATCTGCTACCGTCATAAAATAGTGACTAAAAGGCTTTTTGATATTTTGAACCTTTTTTGACCCCCAGATGTATTTGGCTGCCACTTTTTGAAAGTCTTTGCGTAAGGCTTCAATCTCCATATCTACAGGAACAAGTTTTCCCTCCTGCGAGAGTCTAAGATTTCGGTTAAATGCCATGGAGAGGGTGTTCATCGTGTTTTGAAACTCAGTTTTAGCATTGCTTGAGCGTTTGAGTAGTGCGATGAGCAGATCTTTAATCTTCATCTTGTCAAAATGCACCGTTTCAAACTCTGGCACGGTGAGGGTTTTGAGATGCACCAACTTACGGATCTCTTTTACGCGTACTTCAGAACTGATGGTACGAAGTAAAATCTCTTGGAGTTTTTCTTTGCTATAGATATTGAGCACATCAATAATGTCGGTGACACGGTACCGGTTCTCGTCAGCCAGATCCATTGCCTGACACAAAATGGTTTTACCTGTTGTATTGTGGATGATGATGTTTTTTGATGCCAGATAGTTCTCTTCGAGTGTTATGGCATTGTCAACATAGGTTTTGAGGTAAAGAAATTCGGGGTATTCATCCAGTTCACCCACACGCTTCACCAAAGAGGCAAAGGCATACTCCTGCACATCTTGTGGAAGAGTATCATAAAATCCGTACTTGAGTATGCGTCTAAAGTTATTGAGATTGGCATTGAACCGCAGTGGGGTTGCAAAAGATGCGGAGGCTTTTTGAAGCATCTTATCTAAGATAATCTCACCGTCATGACTAAATGCCGTATGACCGATGTCATGCAAAAAGCCTACTATTTTTCCTATGCCAAAAAAGTTGAGATCAACATCATCACCTAATTGATGGCTGAGATGATTCAGAATGTATTCTGTACTCAGCCCTACTTCAATGGAGTGACTGTAGCGGTTGCGGATGCTGTCTTTGGTACTCTTGGAGAGATACATAGGGATGTCTCTCAGTCGTACAAAGACCTTATGCCCCACGATATCCATCTCGCACTCTTCGACTGCTACATGGTAGGTTTCTCGTTTCAAGACAATCCTTTGGATTTAGTGTCTACTTACTCTTTGGCATTCACTCACAAAATGTTTGGCATTCTCAACAGGCACATCAGGCAAGATGCCGTGTCCTAAGTTGAAAATGTGTCTTTTCCCGCCCATGATCTCTTGGATGGCTTCTACACACTGTGTCGTGGCTTCTTTGGAGTAGAGACGGCATGGCTCCATGTTGCCTTGGAGTACATACTTCTCACCTAGTTTCTCTTTCGCCATTGCCATAGGGGTTCCCCAGTCTACACCAAAGACATCAAAATTGCCATACACACCGCCTCGTTCTATGAATGAAGCTACCCCTTTAGGGAACATGATGATGGGGATATGAGGGTATTTTGACTTCAGGTAGTCTGCTATCTCTACCATGTATTTCCATGAAAATTCATCATATTTGCTTGGCTCTATGGCTGCTGCCCAACTGTCAAATATCTGCACGACATCAATGCCTGCCTGGATTTGTTTTTCCATGTAATATTTGACTACTTCAGTCACTTTGGCAAGGATGCTGTGTAGAAGCGTCGGGTTGGCGTACATCATTTTTTTACACACATTGTAGGTTTTGGTACCTTCACCTTCTATCATGTAAGTAGCCAGTGTCCATGGGGCACCTGTGAAACCAATCAGTGCTTTTTCATCACCCCTAGCATCGAGCTGTTCTCTTAAAATCTTAATAGTATCGTACACATAAGTCAGTTTATCAGCAGCCTCTTCACCGCCGATGAGTCTTTCTACATCTTCCTGACTTCTTATAGGGTCAGAAAACTTTGGCCCTTCGCCTTTAACAAAACTCAATTCCATCCCCATCTCATCGGGAATCACAAGGATATCGGAAAACAAAATAGCTGCGTCCACACCTACAATGTCCAGTGGTTGGATGGTGACTTCTGCAGCTTTTTTAGGGTCATGGCAGAGGTTGAGAAAATTACCCGCTTGTGCACGCACTGCCATGTACTCAGGAAGATAACGTCCTGCCTGGCGCATCATCCACACCGGTGTATAGGGTGTCTCTTTACCCAAGCAGGCATCTACAAATAGTTTTCCCATCAGTGACCTACCTTACTTAAAAAATACAATCCTACCGCAAGTGCGGTAATGGAAAGCGCAAAATACAGCATCTCCAAGGGTGCTGAGAAACTGGTATTTAAAACCCTTTGAAAAAAGCTCACCACCAATACCATCACGATGACTTTTGCTATTTTATCTTTGAGCTGATCCAGAGACTCTATGGCGAGGAGCTTACTGCCGTTTTTACCGTTTGCCTGATCGATATCTGAGATAAATAATTCATACAGTCCAAATGAAAAAATAAACATCACCACGGCAATAAGATACAAATCCACCGCACCGATGATATCGGCTACGATATCTTCATGAAAATGCTCAGGATGTATATGGGTCACAAGGGCTTCATAGGTGTTTACAGCTACATTCCAGATATCCATCGAGGCTACAATAAACAGTATAATAGCCCCAATCAATCCAAACACAACCGCCAAAACGACGATAAATCTGCTGTTCCAAATAAGTGTTTCAAATAATTTTTCAATCATTAATCATTCTCCTCCAATTTAATCCATTTAAGTGCGATACGCACCGCATTGGTTGCAGCCCCTACTCTTACCTGATCCGCAACACCCCACAGATGCAAGATGTTATTAGCGAATAAATCTTTTCTAATGCGTCCCACATAGGTCTCATCGGTATCGGTAGAAGTAAGTGGCATCGGGTAAAGGTTCTTCGCCATATCATCCTGTACCGTCACATTTTCAAAGTTAGCAAGCACTTCTCTGGCTTTTGCTACATCCACATCGACGCCCTCATTGAAGGTAACCGTGATGGACTCGGAGTGGCTTCTGAGTACGGGTACACGCACACAGGTAGCACTAACAGCTAAAGAGCTGTGCATGATTTTGTTGGTCTCATTGACCATCTTCATCTCTTCTTTGGTGTAGCCATTTTCCTGAGGCGTATCGATATGCGGGATGACATTAAGCGCAATCCGGTGTGCAAATGCTTTGACTTCAGCATCATCTAGGCTAAAGTTGAAAAAAGCCTGCATCTGTTTGACCAATTCTTCCATCCCTTTTTTTCCGGCACCACTGACTGCCTGATAGGTACTGACATCGACTCTTTTGATGCCATACAAATCATGCAGAGGTTTAAGCAACTGCACCATCTGAATCGTAGAACAGTTAGGGTTTGCAATGATGCCCGTCTCCTTCCACAAGCTAATGTCTTCAGGATTGACTTCAGGCACAACTAAAGGTATCTTTGGATCCATTCTAAAATGGGATGTGTTGTCGATGACCACAGCACCTGAAGCGACTGCATACTGTGCAAAATGTGCAGAGATACTACCGCCTGCAGAGAAAAAAGCGATGTCGATATTTCTGTCTTCAAACACCGTTTCTGTTAACTCTTCTATCTTATAGACTTTGTCTTTAAATTCAATCGTACTGCCTGCAGATTTTGCACTGGCTAAAGGCAAAAGATTTCCTACAGGAAAATCCATCTCCTCAAGCACCCTAAAAAGCTCTTCACCCACGGCACCGCTGGCACCGACTACTGCAATGTTATATTTTTTCACGTTATTCCAACCCTAATGTATCATCTGTATTATTTTCGTCTTCAAAGTCATCTTCTGACTCTTCTTTGGTACATTTTGCAATGCTCACTACCTTGTCTTTGGCTTCAACACTGACTATCTTCACGCCTGAAGTGTTTCTGCCTGCTTTACGGATGGTCTCCATATCTACGCGTATCATCTTACCGATACTTGTTAAACACATCAAATCTTGTGTCTCTTCAACGGCAACCACACCAACCACGTCACCCGTTTTAGGCGTAAGTTTCATCGAAATTACCCCTTTGCCGGCACGGTTTTGTTCACGGTATTCACTGGCGGTGGTACGTTTGCCAAGCCCTTTTTCACTGAGCATCAAGAGTTCATCTTCTTCATCTTCTATGGTGATAGCACCGCAGACATAATCCTCTTCGATTTTAAACTTGATCGCCGTAACACCACGCGCTACTCTACCGATCTCTCTTGCATCCTCTACCTTAAATCTGATACACAAGCCTTTTTTGGTTGCGATAAAGAGCCATTTGGTATCTGGTTTAACGATTTGTGCTTCTACGAGTGCATCATCATCATCAAGGTTGATGGCTCTGACACCATTGCTTCTGATATTAGCGTATTCTGAAAGATTGGTTCGTTTGACGATACCTTTTTTCGTAAAGAACACGAGCCCTTTGTCTTCATCAAAATCCGTTGTCGGGATAATCGCCATAATCTTCTCATCCTGCTGAAGATTGATGAGGTTAACCACAGCCTTGCCTTTTGCTGTACGGCTTCCTTCAGGGATGCGGTAGACTTTGAGCCAGTAGAGTTGTCCTCTGTCTGTGACAAACATCAGTGTATCATGTGTATCAGAAGTAAAGAAGCGCTCAATGAAGTCATCATCATAGGTTGTGACTGCGATTTTTCCTTTGCCGCCACGGTGTTGTTTTTCGTATTGTTTCACCGGCACACGCTTGATGTAACCACGGTGCGTGATGGTGACTACCATCGGTTCATTGGGGATCAAGTCTTCCACATCGATATCATCATAATCATCGACAATTTCTGTACGACGTGAGGTGCTGTATTTTTCACGAATCTCCACCAACTCTTCACGAATGATGGCATTGATTTTCTCTTCACTTTTCAAGATAGACTCAAGTTCGGCTATAAGTCTGAGTAGTTCAGCCAATTCGCTTTCGATTTTTTCTATCTCAAGACCCGTAAGACGTCTAAGTCTCATCTCCAAGATGGCTTTTGCCTGGATTTCAGAGAGTTTAAACCTGCTCATCAGGCTCTCTTTTGCTACAACATCATCGGCTGAAGCACGGATGATTTTGATGACTTCATCGATATTATCAACGGCAATCTTGAGACCTTCCAAGATGTGTGCTCTTGCTCTTGCTTTTTCAAGATCAAAAATGGTTCTTCTGATGACGATAGTTTTTCTATGTCTTAAAAACAGATCCAAGAGTTCCATCAGTTTAAATACTTTTGGTTCTTTATTGACAATTGCTAGCATGATAATACCGAAGGTCACTTGCATTTGTGAGCTTTTAAAGAGGTTGTTAAGCACGATCTCACTCATGGCATCACGCTTAAGCTCAAACACAACCCGCATCCCTTCACGGTCAGACTCATCACGCAACTCAGAGATACCCTCTATCTGTTTGTCTCGTACGAGTTGAGCGATATTTTCTATGAGTCTTGCTTTATTGACCTGATAAGGAAGTTCATCGATGACGATGATTTCTTTGTTTCCTTTTTGCTCAAGGTGCGTTTTGGCACGCACCTTGATACGTCCGCGTCCAGTTGTGTACGCATCAGTAATCCCTTTGCGCCCAAAAATGATACCGCCCGTTGGAAAGTCAGGACCATGCACGATTTTCATGATGTCACTAATATCTGAATCAGGATTATCAATACGATAGATATGCGCATCAATGATTTCATCCAGTCTATGAGGAGGGATGTTGGTCGCCATACCGACTGCGATACCGCTTGAGCCATTGAGCAACAAGTTTGGCACACGCGAAGGAAGAACATCGGGTTCACGCATAGAGTCATCGTAGTTGGGTACAAAGTCCACTGTGTCTTTGTCAAGGTCACTCAAAAGCTCTTCTGCTATCTTGGTCATACGCGCTTCTGTGTACCGCATCGCTGCAGCGTTGTCGCCATCGACCGAACCAAAGTTACCTTGACCGTCTACAAGCGGTGCTTGCATGGAAAAATCCTGTGCCATCCGTACCAAGGCATCATACACCGAAGAGTCACCATGCGGGTGATACTTACCGATAACATCCCCGACGATACGGGCGGATTTTTTATAGGGGCTTCTGTGTGCCAAACTCAAATCATTCATCGCATACAGTATACGTCTGTGTACAGGCTTTAAACCATCTCTGGCATCAGGCAAGGCTCTACCTACGATGACACTCATAGAGTAGTCAAGATAGCTGGCTTTCATACTGTCTTCGATTAAAATCTCTTGCGTATTGTTATGGTCTTCAAACAAATCTGCCATTTTCTTCCTTCAAATTAAGTCATTTATTTTACCTTATGGGATCTCCATTTGGGCTTAAAAGTGGCTCAAAATCGCTTTTAGAGCCCTTAAAATGGATTTTGATACTTTTTGGCTCTTTTTTGATTAACATAATATTTTATACACAATCGCTTATTTTGGCGTATTTAAGCTATTAACATTCTCTTAACATACTTAGAATATAATTCTCAAACTTTACCAAATCAGGAAAATATATGCCTATTGAACAACTCAAAGACGTCGTAGATTATGGCGTGATTGGTTTACTCATTTTTTTGAGTTTCATCACCTTTGCCTATGCTATAGAACGCGTACTTTTTTACCGCTCCGTAAAACTCTCTAGTTACAACCATAAACTAGCCCTTGAGATCGACCTCTCCAAACGTCTTGCCACCATCGCTTCCATAGGCTCCAATGCCCCTTATATCGGGCTACTTGGAACGGTACTTGCGATTATTTTGACGTTTTACATCATCGGTGACCAGCAAGACACCATTGACCCCGGTGAGATCATGAAGCACCTAGCCCTTGCACTCAAAGCAACCGCGGCAGGTCTTGTTGTCGCCATCCCTGCCACCGTACTCTACAACGCCCTGCTTACCAAAGTCGATACCCTACTCTCAAAATGGGAAATTATGCAGGACGAAAAATAAGATGTTTGAGACATATATCCACAATACGACTAGCCGTATGGGCACTCTGCTAGAGAGTCCTACTCTAGGCTTTGTCAAAAATGGAATCCATCCAAAAGCGACCAGTCGCGTGGGCACTCTGCCGAAGAGTCCTTTTCTGGGCTTCGCCCAAAAAGGAACCATAAAATGAGACGCGAACGCTTTGACAAGATGAACGTTGTACCGTTCATAGACATCGTGTTGGTACTTTTGGTTATCATCCTTGCAACTTCGACCTTTGTCAAAAACAAAACCATTGTGGTGGATCTGCCTTCAGCCAGTGCCAAAAAAAGTGAAGAGAAAAAAAGCATTCACATTGCCATCGATAAAGAGGGGAAATATTATTACGACAAAGAAGCCTTGAGTCTGGAACAGATCAAAGAAAAACTCGTCACTCTGGATCCAAAAAAAGACCTAGTCTCACTCAATATGGACAAAAGTTCGGAATTTCAGCACTTTGTGGGCATCATCGATATCTTAAAGTCCAAAAATTTTGAAAATATCTCCATCATCACTAAAGAGTAAAACCTACTCTGTCATCATCCCATAAGGACGCTTTATCTGCTCAGTCAATTTATGCAAACTGACTGCTCTGCCTTCACGCGCAAATTCTTTGCCATCCAAAAAAACTATCATTGTCGGTACTGAAAAAACCGCAAAATGCACTGAAATCTCAAGGTTTTCATGTGCATCCAGATAGATCTGCTTTATTTGCGGAAACTCTGCATCAAACAGCTCCGCAAACTTGGGTCTGAGTGCATGACAGACATTGCAGTGTTCGCCTGAAAAATACAACAATACACCCACTTCTGTTTGGATGATGTTTTGTAGGGCTTCAAGTGTCATGGGTATCCTTTTATTTTTTTGTAAATTATAGCGTTTAGAGACTCTCATCACGCTTCAGACTGCCCGATGTACTTAAGTAAAATGGGATATAATTATGCCCATTACAACTCTAAGGAAGCACAATATGGGTAGAGCGTTTGAATACCGAAAAGCAGCAAAAATGAAACGATGGGGAACTATGTCACGGGTATTTCCTAAGCTAGGGAAAATCATCACCATGGCAGCCAAAGACGGCGGGCAAGACCCAGACATGAACCCTAAACTTCGCACCGCCATCCTCAATGCCAAAGCGCAAAATATGCCAAAAGACAACATCGATGCCGCCATCAAAAGAGCCGCAGCGAAAGATCTTGCAGACATCAAAGAGATCACCTATGATGTCAAAGCAAGCCATGGCGTACAGATGATCATCGAATGTGCCACAGACAACAACACCAGAACCGTTGCCAACGTAAAAGCCATCCTCAACCGTAACAACGGCGAGATGCTCACTTCAGGTTCACTGAATTTTATGTTTACCAAAAAATGTATCTTTGTCTTTAACAAAACAGCAGACATGGATATCGAAGAGCTTGAACTGGAACTCATAGACTTTGGGCTTGAAGAGATAGAAGAAGATGTAGAACCTCAAGAAAATGGTGATGACATCGCCATCGTTAGAATCTACGGAGACTACACTTCATTTGGAGAGCTAAGTAAAGCACTTGAAGAGAAAAAGATAGAGGTCAAAAAAGCCACCCTAGAGTACATCGCCAACACCCCCATCGAACTGAGCGAAGCCCACATGGAAGAGATAGACATCCTCATCGACAAACTAGAAGATGATGATGATGTTCAGATGGTGTATACGAATATTGCGTAAGCAAACCAGTCATTACCATCTTTTTGGCTATTGATTGCCATATCCTACAGCTTATTGACACCCCTACCAGCATTATGCTACAATGACAACATATTGTCAAAGGAGCTTTTATGCAAGCTGTTTTTTATTCACAAGCAAGAAATAATCTAAGAGAAATCATCAATAAAGTATGTGATAATTTTGATGAATACATCATCACGACAAAAGATGACAAATCTGCTGTTATACTCTCATACGATGAGTACAGTGCGATGAAAGAAACGATGTATCTGTTGTCATCAAAAACCAACAGGGACAGACTGGGTGATGCCATGGAGCAGATAGAAAATCTTGCTTACACCAAAAGAGACATCCAAGTATGATAGTCGGCTTTGCTGATAAAGGATGGGAAGACTATCAGCATTGGATGCAACATGATAAGAAAATACTTAAACGCATAAATCTTATACTGCAAGACATCAAAAGAAATCCTGACGACTCAGAGGGCATCGGAAAACCTGAACGGCTCAAAGAAAACTACCAAGGCTACATCTCAAGACGCATCACGGCTGAACATCGGTTGGTGTATAAAATAATTGAAGATATGATTGTTATAGCGCAGTGTCGGTTTCATTATTGAGGGTAGTGTTCAGACAATAGAGATTTACTCTTGCAAGTAAATCTCTTCAAAACTTAGTGGTCAAACTGCTCTGCAAAACTTTCATAATCACCATGAAAATCAACAATGCTTCCATCTTCTTTAATTTGTATAATGCGTGTGGCAAAGGCATCGATAAGTTCACGGTCGTGAGAGACACAGATGACACCGCCTTGGTAGTTGTACAAGGCTTCACCCAGAGAGATAATCGCTTCAAGGTCTAAGTGGTTATTTGGCTCATCCATCACAAGGAAATTTGCAGCATCCATCATCATCTTGGAAAGCATCACACGGTGTTTTTCTCCACCCGAACAGCTGTTTACTTTTTTCTTCTGCTCTTCACCCGTAAATAGCATACGCCCGAGTGTTTTTCGGATGTCATCAATGTGCCATTTTGGATCAAAATTCTGTATCCACTGTGGCAGTTCTTCTTCTCCTGTCACCATATCGGTGGTGTTTTGAGGAAAGTAGCTGGTGGTGATGGTTTGACCCCATTTGAAGATGCCGGCATCAGCTTCTACCTCACCCATGAGTATCTTGAGTAGTGTTGTTTTACCCACACCGTTGCCACCGATGATGGCAATTTTTTCACCTTTGTCTAGTTTGAAAGAGATATCCTCAAATACTTTCAAATCACCGTAACTTTTAGAAAGTCCTTCCACTTCAAGTACTTCGTTACCGATGTCTCTGTGAGGCTTGAACATGATGCTGGGGTCACGTCTGCTCGAGAGTTTAATCTCCTGTACATCCAGTTTATCCAGTTGTTTTTGGCGGCTTGTTGCCTGTTTTGCTTTGGAAGCATTGGCTGAAAATCGTGCGATAAATTTTTCCAAATCCCCTTTTTCTTTGAGGGCTTTATCTCTGTCAGTTTGGGCTTGTTTAGCTATGAGGTTTGCTGCGATATACCACTCATCATAATTGCCTGTAAATTCACGGATATTTTGAAAGTCAAGGTCAAGAATGTGTGTCACAACACCATTGATAAAGTGTCTGTCGTGAGAGATAACAAGCAAAGTTCCCTCGTGGCGTTTGAGTTCATTTTCAAGCCACGAGATAGTATCCATATCAAGGTTATTGGTAGGCTCATCGAGCAGCAAAACATCGGGTTTCAAAAAAAGCACTTGTGCCAATAAAATCTTAAACTTGTCCCCACCCGTAAGAGAAGACATCAGGTCATTGTGCTGTTCTGGGGGGAAACCTAGAGACTGGAGCAATTTTTCTATCTTGACATCAGACTCATACGTAGGGTCTTCATCCGCGCAGATCATCTCAAGTTCACCCAGACGGTTATTGACTTCGTCACTCTCGAAGTCCCCTTCCATGTAGAGTTTTTCTTTCTCTTTTTGGGCATCAAAAAGTTTTTTGTTTCCGTACAAAACAGCATCTTTGAGTGTATAGTCTTCAAAGGCGTACTGGTTTTGACCCAAAACACCCAGTTTCAGACCGGCTTGAAGCTGTACTTCTCCGTCACTTTGCTCCAATTCGCCGGATAAAATCTTAAGAAATGTCGATTTACCCGCACCATTGGCACCGATGAGGCCGTAACGTTTGCCCACATCCAGCGTAATGTTGATTTTATCAAACAGGACTCTTTTCCCATATCGTTGTGTTAAATTTACTGTACTAAGCAAGTCTTATCCTTGTATCTTATTTATGGATGGGATTTTAGCATAATGTGCTGAAAGTCGAAAAAAAGTCGAAAATATCTTGTATTATCTCGAAGAAGCCTGACGCTCTTCGCTTTGGAGTTTCATGAGCAAACGGGCATTGTTTGTGCGAAGTCTGTTGATATCTTCCTGTAAATCATCATACTGTTCTTTAAAGGCTATATGCTCCTGCGTGAGTGACTGATGCATGGTTTGGAGTGTTTCAAGCCGCGCGAGGGTTTGTGCAAGCTCTTTTTGAAGCGTGGCATAGTTTTCCTGTAGTGCCAACAATGTGTCATTGGTTGTCTTGAGTACCTCTTTGGCGTGGGCAAACTCTTTGAGGGTTTGCTCATTGTGTGCATTTTTGCTCTTGAGTGCTTTCATTTCACTCTCTAAAGCCGCAATTGTCTCTGTCTTGTCTGTGTTGTCCGAAGATACATCCAAAAAACGGTCTTTATAGGTCTTGACCCGCATAGCAGAGACAACGACTACTAAGACGATAAAAAGCAGTATCGCCAGTGCTAAACCTCCCATAAAGGTCCAATTAAAATCGTTTTGCATTTTTAAGGCCAATTCTTGCACTGCTTGTTTATCCTTCTATCTTGTCGTACTCTGCAGGGTAATCACATCGCATCGAAGATGCAGGCAACTCTCCTTTGCCATAACGCATCTGCGTAAACACAATCTGCACTTTATTGTCCAAATCATCAAAATAGGCGATACTCTGAAGTTTTTTTTGCGCGTCTATCTGTATGGTGTATTGTTTATTTTCGTATTCTGCCACATAGATGTTTTGAGTTTTTGGTTCTGCTTTTTGGAGTATCTTAGCGATATCGATGCCCTTGTCTATCAGATAGACAGAGACCTGTTCCAAATCATGGTCAACCACTAAAAGTTCCAAACCGTTGGTACATACTTCTTTTTGCGTCGGGGTCTCATAACTCCACTTAAAAAGGGTTTCATTTGAAAAACGAACTTTTCCGCTGTAATGAATGACCGATTTTTTTGTATTGGTGATCTTCTGGGTAAATGCTGCCTGAAAATTTTCCGGCAAGGCGATACCGGCAAAGACTGTAGATGATACCAATAGCAATAATAACGACACTCTCATAGTTGATTCCTTCTGTAAGTTTATACTATACCAAAAGTGCACTTGTATCACGATGATGTCTGGGATTGTGTGCATCAAATTGTTACAAACCATGCACAAGCGTCACACTTAACTTAACGGAAGATTAATCACTATTTGGATAAAATAGTCCCAATTTATGCAAAGGCTCAACTTACATGATAAAAAGCGTACTTAAACTCTTTGGCACCCAAAATGATAAAATCATCAAAAACTACCTCAAAAAAGTAAAAACAATCAATGCGCTGGAAAGCGCCTATGAAGCGATGGATGATGATACGCTCAAAGCGACATTTGAGGCACTCAAACAAGAGGTCAAAAACGGCTTAAAAACCGTGGATGATGTTCTCGTTGACTCATTTGCCATTACCAGAGAAGCTGCAAAACGTAGTTTGGGTATGAGACATTATGATGTGCAGATGGTCGGTGGACTGGTCCTTAACGACGGAAACATTGCTGAGATGAAAACCGGTGAAGGTAAAACACTGGTTGCAACACTCTCAGTGGTACTCAATGCCATGAGCGGTAAAGGGGTACATGTCGTTACCGTGAATGACTATCTGGCACGCAGAGACTCAGAAGAGATGAGACCTTTGTATGAATTTTTGGGCTACAGTGTAGGGTGTATCGTCTCGGGTATCCACCATGAAGCACAACGAAAAGCACAGTATGACTGCGATATCACCTACGGTACCAACAACGAATACGGTTTTGACTACCTGCGTGACAACATGAAGGTGCGTGCCGAAGAAAAAGTACAGCGTGAACATCATTATGCCATTGTCGATGAAGTGGACTCCATTCTCATCGATGAAGCACGTACACCGCTCATCATCTCAGGACCAACTCAACGTGACCATAACCACTATGCACAGGCTGATGCCATCGCAAAGCAGATGATACGCGGAGAGAAGTTGGCAACAAAACCCGGTGAACCTGAACAAACTACGGGTGATTTTATTGTCGATGAAAAAAACCGAACGATTGTCATGACAGAAGAAGGACTCCAAAAAGCGCAAGACCTGTTTGAAGTGGAAAACCTCTACAATCTTGAAAATGCAGCCCTATCACATCATCTTGACCAGGCTCTTAAAGCACACTATATCTTTGTAAAAGATGTCGATTATGTGGTACAAAATGATGAGATTATCATCGTAGATGAATTTACAGGCAGACTCTCAGAAGGTCGCCGTTACTCTGAAGGGCTGCATCAGGCACTTGAAGCTAAGGAGAGCGTAGAGATACAAGAAGAGTCGCAAACGCTGGCTGAGATCACCTACCAAAACTACTTTAGACTCTACAAAAAACTCGCAGGTATGACAGGTACAGCACAAACTGAAGCCACAGAGTTTTCACAAATCTACAACCTTGATGTCATCTCCATACCGACCAATCTTCCCGTAGCAAGAATTGACAAAAATGACCTGATCTACAACACAGAACGCGAAAAAATGGATGCGGTGGTCAGAAGAGTCAAAGAGCTTCACCAAAAAGGACAACCGGTACTCATCGGTACAGCCTCCATCGAAAAATCTGAAATGATACACGAAAGACTCAAAAAAGAGAAAATCGCTCATAATATCCTCAACGCCAAAAACCATGCCCAAGAAGCTGAAATCATCGTCAATGCAGGTCAGAAGGCGGCGGTGACGGTTGCGACCAACATGGCTGGACGTGGGGTAGATATCAAGATAGATGATGAGGTAAGAAGTCTGGGCGGACTGATGATCTTGGGTACGGAACGTCACGAAAGCAGACGTATAGACAACCAACTCAGAGGTCGTTCAGGACGACAAGGTGATCCGGGTGAAAGCCAGTTCTTTTTAAGTCTTGATGACAATCTTCTGCGCATTTTTGGCGGTGAGAAAATCAGAAACATTATGAATAGACTCGGTGTTGAAGAGGGTGAATTTATCGACTCCAAAATCGTCACGCGTTCGGTTGAAAAAGCGCAGAAAAAAGTGGAGAACCAACACTACGAATCACGAAAACACATCTTAGAGTATGATGATGTTGCCAATCATCAAAGAAAAGCCATCTATGCCTTTAGAAATCAGCTGCTTGACCCGGCTTTTGATATGACGGCAAAACTCAAAGAAAACCGCGCTGAGTATATCGCCTACCTCTTGGGTGAAGCTGAAATCTTTGCAGGTATGCAGACAGAGGACTTCAATACAGACAAGCTGGCTGCACTCATCAAAGAAGAGCTTCATATCGAGGTAAAAAGTGAACAGTTTAAGACCAAAGAACTAGAAGAGATCACTGCCATGATTACTGAAATGATGGAAACACTTTACGAAGCAAAAATGTCCCAACTCGTCACAGAACAAAGACAAGAGATAGAACGTATCCTCTATCTTCAGGTGCTTGACCCCCAATGGAGAGACCACCTCTATGAAATGGATGTACTTAAAACCGGTATCGGGCTTAGAGGGTACAACCAAAAAGACCCGCTTACTGAGTACAAACAAGAGAGTTACAAACTCTTTACCGACCTTGTCGTTCGCATCAAACTAGAGGCGGTTAAAGTGCTTCAGCTGGTGCAGTTCAATTTTGAATCTCCGCAAGAGGAAGAAGCTGCAATAGAGCACATCAGAGAAGAGTTAGAGAGTAGCATTGCTGAGGCTACACTCAGCACCGATGCACCAAGCAAAAACAACACTAAAGCACCCACAAGCGAAAAAAAAACCAAAAGAAATGAGCCCTGCCCTTGTGGTTCAGGCAACAAATACAAAAACTGCTGCGGACAAAGCGGTCCCAAAAAAGGACTATTGGCGTAACAATGCGTGCAAACAATCAAAGCAAAACAGCAGTAGCACCTAATAAAAAGCTGATTCGGCATATCATCCGGCATTATCTCAAATACGACAAAGAAAACCCTTTTATCTTTATCTCCGCTTTGCTGGCTTTTTTAGGTATCGCTGCTGGGGTGATGGTCTTGATGATTGCCATGGGCATCATGAATGGGACACAAAAAGAGTTCAGTAAAAAACTCTTTGTCATGAACTACCCGCTCACCGTCCTCCCTCTTGAAGAAGATGCGTTAAATGAAGAACTCCTGAGCGTGTTGGCTCAAAAGTTTCCGCAGCTGCAATTTAGCCCCTACTACACCACACAAGTCATCACGAAAAATGACGGTGCGGTGCAAGGTTCTTTGGTTTATGGTGTGGATTTTGATAAAGAAGCAGCTATCAACCCTATTTTTAAAGAAGCCAGAGGAGATACGCAAAATAGATTTGGCGTGGTCATCGGGGAAGGACTCTCTTTTGAGATGAATGCCCAAAAAGGCGACAAAGTCACGCTCTATTTTTCAGAACAACAAGCCATCGGCTTTGGGACTATGCCGCTTCAAAAACGTTTCAGTGTGGATGGTATCTTCAAATCGGGTCTCAAAGCGTATGATAAAGCCATCATGTACACCTCGCTTGAAGCTTTTAGGAAACTGCTTAAGCGAAAAGTAGGAAGTTATGACGGCCTGCACATCTATACCCAAAACCCTTTAGATGAGATTGAAGCAATCAAAAAAGTGTTACCCCAAACCGTAGTCATAGAGGGCTGGTGGCAGCAAAACGGGAATTTTTTTGCAGCGATGGAGATGGAGAAAAAAGCACTTTTTCTGGTTTTACTGCTCATCATCTTAGTGGCATCGCTTAACATCATCTCTTCTTTACTGATGACAGTGATGAGCAGAAGATCCGAGATAGCCCTTTTGCGTACATTGGGTGCGACAAAAAAAGAGATACAATCAATTTTTTTCACCCTAGGGCTTATCATCGGAAGTATGGGGATTTTTGCAGGTACTGTGCTTGGCGGGCTTGGTATATGGGCGCTCAAGACCTTTGATATTATCTCTATGCCTGAAGATGTGTACGGTACGAGTAAACTGCCTGTTGATCTGATGCCGCATGATTTTGGACTGATACTGCTTGGTACGAGTATCATCATTATTTTCTCAGCACTCTATCCCGCCAAAAAAGCTGCGCAGACAGATCCTTTAACCGTTTTAAGAAACGAATAGCAGCGAAGCGTTTTTCTTACCGCTTCCGGCATTAAAAAATGGTATCATAATACAATCAATTCAGATTTTACACTAGGCATAGGATAGACGTGAAAATACTCAGCATTTTTCTTTGTTTGACACTTTCTGTATGGGCTGTACAAGTAGACAGCAGGCTGTACCAAGAGGGTGATACACTTGTCTATTATGACCAGATTTTGGAAAAAATATCTAATACTACCGCAGTAGATGATGAAGATGTAGAGCGAATCAAAAGTGAAAAAAATCTTTTGGAAAAACTTCGCACGATGGTAACCAAAGAACCGCCATTACAAACACTCGACTCCAAACTTGTCGGCAAAGAGACCATTGAGGCGTCTGAGTACATCAAGCTTTTTGATACGGTGTCCGTTGCACTTGAACAAAAAATAAAACTGGAACAAAACCAGATGTTCATCCAAGAAAGGCTCTCTTATCTTAAAAAACGTATTGAGGGCATTTCTAATTTTCAACATGAAAACCTCTTGCTTTACCAGCTCCAATTTGCCTACTACAAACTCAAACAACGCTATGAAAAAGTTTCCATCTCTAACTATCAGCACTTTTTATCTGAAGGTGAAACCCTTCTGGCTACACTCATCCCGCGTGTACAATTTGATCTAAGTGCTTATGAGATCAGTCTGGCAAAAGATCAGCAAGAAATAGACCAACTCAACAAAAAACTGGTGGCAACCAATCTTGCCAAAGAACGTGAACTGCTTTCTCAGGAGACTATTTCAAAAAAACTTGCAAGCAAACTCAAAGACCTTCAACTCGCACACAACAAAGCACTCATAGCCCTTGCGAACAAAAGACTGCTTTTGACTTTCAGTTATTATCAAAAGAAGAACTTGCGTGCTGTATTGTTGCAGCGAAAAGAATTACGTAGCACCATAGAACAATTAACCCTAGAGCGTACTTTATATCAAGCAAAGCTCATCGAACTTGAGAACCTGACCAAGTCAAGTGAGGATCCGATTAATTATAACTATTTGACTTTGAAAGAAAATATCCTCTCTTACTACGAAAACTTCTATGGTTATGTCAGCAAACCTTTTATGGTTTTGGATGAAACGCCTATCAGCTTTCTGAGTATATTTAAGCTACTTGGCATTTTGGTGTTAGGCTTCATCGTCGCAAAAATCTATTTTAAACTCTTTACCAAACTGCATAAAAGACGTAAAGATATGAGCACAACTTCTATTAAGATTGTTGCCAATATCGGTGCGACGTTTATCTTTTTTGTCACCTTCATTATCGCGATGAGCACGATAGGATTAAGCGTTACCAATCTTGCCGTTCTAGCCGGTGCACTCTCAATAGGTGTGGGTTTTGCGCTAAGAAGTTTGGTTTCAAGTATCATCTCAGGTATGGTGTTGCTCAGTGAAAACTATATCAAACTGGGAGATTATATACGCATTAAAGAGACGCTCACGGGAAAGGTGATGGATATCGGTTTCAGAGCAACCGTCATTCGAACTATTGACAACATTCATATACTTGTTCCCAACAGCGATCTTATAGACGGGCAGGTGATCAACCTGACATTTGAAGACCGGATACGCAGAATCTATATCCCTTTCAAAGTACCTTACGGCAGTGATGTGAAGAAGATAAGATCCGTGATACTTGAAGCTGTTATGGCAAGTAAAATCCCTTTGCTTCGGGATGTTAAAATGCGTAAACCTGCTGTATGGATGAGCGGTGTAGGTGAAAGTTTCATCGAACTGGAACTGTTGGTCTGGATAGAAGGCATACGCCCCTCAACCAAGTCAAATCTTTTGATATTGATCTACGATACCCTTACAGCCCATGGCATCGCCATGCCACATCCGCAACTTGATCTTCACATCAAAGACCGTCGCGTTCTAAATAGCCTGCGCTAAAAAGCGCTTTACATCACACTCTTTATGACATCACACTCTTTATGGTTTTTTCTGAATCAATTTTGAAGGTGCCTCAAGGGTTCGCTTGACAATCTGTAAAGGGAGCGTCAAGATCTCTTTGGCAGCTGAAGTGTTTACCACAGGCTTATCCAAGTCTCCTGTAATTTTTAATCCTACCGTCAAACTTTTGTTCTCACCCATCACAATATAACCCACAAGTGGCAGATTACCTATCAATTTGCCTAAATTACGTGCGATTTGTATGGCTAAGTCGATCGTGATGGTTTTTTTCTCCAGATCAATCTCTCCTTTGCCTACCACGGTAGCCGTTGCGCCTTTAATGTAGATTGAATCAAAGATAATATGTTTCTGTTCAATCACCCTGTACTCCACCACACCTTCTTCTATAGAAAATCCTTTTTGTGAAAACCCCGGATTGTGCAACACGGCTAGATCAGGAAGCGTATTGATAAGGGCAAGCGTGTTGTTGTATGCTTTAAAATCTTTCATCACACCTCCCTCTACAATAATCTCTCCTTTCATTATTTTTTTTTGAACCCCTTGACCTTTAAAAGTATAACGCCCTGCATAAAGCCCTTCAAAGTTGATCAAGCGATGCAGAACTCTATCTTTGATGCGCAGGGCTTGTATCGAGATTACCTCATTGGTTTTGGAAAATTTGACAATATCCCCATCTGCACTGCCTAGGGCTTTTATGTCGCCATTTTTTTCCAGCTCCACATCATAACTATCTGTCAGCAAAGTATAATCACCATGCCTTAAATGGCTGTTTTTACCTAAAATAAGCAGCTTCTTTCTCTCTTTGCTGCTTTGTTTGGGTTGCGTTGCTAAAAATTTTTCAAGGTCTATGTTGATATCTTGTAACTTCAAACGTGACTTTGACTCATCATAATGAACCCGTCTGTCAAAAGCATAAAAGTTAAAATCTGACGGGGTAAGAGTCGCTGAAAAAGGAACACGCACCTGACAGTTCTCTTCTTTTTCATACAGTACACACGATGAACGCTTGAGCACACCCTCAAAGCTAAAATCTTTGAAATTGTTTGTTTTGATGGAAACACTACCTCCTTCACTGAGAGGTTCCGGGTCAAAAAGATAGGGTTTGAGTGCACTCAAATCCGTCATATCAATCTGCATCTTCTCTTTGCTTTGTGTGATTTTGGTTGAAAATTTAGGAAGTAGGAGAAGCAAATCATTTTTATACTCAAGCTGTATAGGAAAGGTTTCATTCTTTAACGAAAAAAAGGTCTGCCCTTTTGCTTCCAACGCAATCGTTTTTGCATTCACCATCAAGTCTGCTTTTTGTTGTGCCAAATGAATGATACCCTCAACCTCTGCCTCATACAAGCTGTCTTTTAGAACCATGCCCTCTAGGGAAATGGCTCCCTTTTTATAGTGTAGCGTTCCTTTTTCTACCGGAAGTTTGATGGTGTTTATCTGTACCACACCTTTGCTCAGATTTGCATCTACCAAAAAATCCTCTCTGTCATCTTTGAGCCCTAAGCTCGCTCTAAAGCGAGCATCCATCTTCCCACTCTCTTGCAAAACAGGTATATGCAGCTTATACGCCTGCAAAAGCGCTTGCAAGGTAGCATCAAAAGGTGTGTCAAATCGAAGGTCAAGATTCAGTGTCGTGTTGGCATCACTCACGTTGAGTATGGAGACGGTACTTCCCTCAAGGCTTTTGCCTTCATACAAGGGCTCCTGCAAGTCAAAAAACAGCCCGTCATCTTCGTAGCGCAACACAATATGGGGAGTAAGAACCGGTGCTACATTTTCTTTAAAATGGATGCGGCAATCGGTAAAAAGCCCTTTTGCTTTGAGGGTATTTTTTTCTATCTTGAACTGTTTATTTTGGATATTGGCTCGCCCGCTAAGCTCAAGCAGTGTGTATTGCTGCGCTTGTACTTTGTCTAAAATCCATGCTTTTACCGTATCATTGAGTTCGAACTTTGCAATCAAAGGATGCAAATCAGAAAATGTATCACTCTGGAGACTAAAATCGATCCGATTCTCTCTCTTTTGGGCAACAAATCTTCCCCTAACCCTAAAAGCATCAAACTCCCCTTTTGTACTTAAGTGGTCTGTTTGAAAATTATACTGAAGCGTTCCCGTGATACGAACATCATCTTTTTTAAGATACAGAAGTGAAACCTCTGCTTCGAATTTCTTGCCCACCCGATGGATATTGCCTGCAATTTCATACTGATTACTGGTGATATAGAGTACATCATCGGCAAAAACCATAGTCAGTGTATCATTTTTAAACTCGACATCTTTCAGCTCGATATAGTCAAAAAAAGTAAACAGATATTTGACTCTATCAAATGTCGTATCGATATTTGACAACGAAGGTGCCGTTTTACGATGAGGCAGGATTAACCTCTCACCTGTTACTATAAACCTCTTATCGAGTTTAATGTATAATCCATTCACCGTATAGCCCGCTACAATGAATCTATCTAGCTTGATACCTAGCTTAAGCCAGATAAAGAGTGCAAGAAAAAGGACGACAAAAACTATGAGTATCGTACGTATCATACCCCTGATGGCATGGATAAAAAACATCGTACTCACTTTAATCATCACCTTTGCCTTTTACACCACGCTACCCATTCAAACGACACGTACTCTTTTGGTGCCACAGGGTTCTATTTCACACATTATAGCACAGCTGGCACAAAATGGCTATGCGCTAAGCCCCATAGACAGGTATATCCTGGCATTTCTCGGCAAACCCCAAAGTGGCTGGGTGGACATCGGTGCAACGGAGCTCAACCGTATTGATTTTCTACATAAACTCGCAACCGCTAAAGCCAAAATGGAACCCTTGACATTGATTCCGGGAGAGACAACTGAACTCTTTTTGGACAGTGTGGCACAACAGCTCAAGCTAGACAAAAACAAACTTCTTGCTTACTATAACGAATTTTCACATTTCCCTGAAGCCGGTATCTATGCTGATACCTACTACGTTCCCTATGGCATCAGTGAAAAACATCTAATCTTTTTTCTTTTAGAGGAATCAACGAAAAAATATAAAGCCATTTCTGAAAGAGTCTATGGTAACTACAGAGAGAAAAAATGGCTCGATATACTCATCATCGCCTCTATCATACAAAAAGAAGCAGCGAACACAGAGGAGATGCCTTTGGTCTCTTCTGTTATCTTCAACCGTCTGAGTAAAGGCATGGCACTGCAGATGGACGGTACACTCAATTATGGTATCTACTCACACATCAAAGTCACACCAGAGCGTATCCAAAATGACACCAGTCGCTTCAACACCTACAAATACAAAGGTCTGCCGCTCTCACCTATTGGTGCCGTGAGCTTTGATGCACTCAAGGCTGCCATGAAACCTGCCAAGACCGAGTATCTGTATTTTATGAAAAATGCGCAAGGTAGACATGATTTTACCCAGAGCTTCGATGCCCATCGCCAAAATGTAAAAAAAGCCCAATAGCACACAAGACTCTACTGCACTTTATATTTTTTCTGATACAATTTACTATGAAGCTACATACTTCATGCTTTACATCTCAATGTGAAGCCATATTTATCTACAAAGAGGAAGAATGATGGAAAAAGAACTTAAAGCAAAATTGGACAAAGTAGTCTTGCTTATTAATGACATGATGGTAGATCCTGATATTGATATTGAATACTGTATACCTGAAATAGCAACAACAACTGACAGTTGTGATGTAAACGGAGATCCGTATATCTTAGTAAAATATGTCATCAGCGAATACAATACACCCACACGTAAAATTCGTTTAGGAAAAACCTATCTTGAGTATACGGCTGAAAAAATTGCCGATTTGGTTACTTTTTCGATAGAGCAGTTCAAATCTGAAATTGATTCTGTACAAATGGGATAAAAATGAAGCAACTCTTCTGTTTTTCAACAAAAGAGTGATGCTTTAAATGAAATAATACAAAGGAAAATACAATGCAACAAGCACTCAAAGAAAAATTAGAAAAAGTCATAGAATTGGTTAATAATGTCCTGGTCGATCCGGATATTGAAATTGATTACTATATCCCTGAAAATATAGAAAAAATCGACCTACATGACACACACACTTCAGCCCCTTATGTCTTGCTCAAATATGCTATCGATGAGACGCATACACAAGAGCAAAAGATACTGATTAAACACAACTATCTTAGTAAAACACCTGAAGATTTGGCGAACCTCGTTACTTTTTTCATTGAACAATTTATAGAGCAAATCAGCTCTGTACAGACTGGACCACAATAACAAATGACTATAAAGACTCTATCGTTGAGTCTTTATAGCAAGCAGTAAAACCCCTAGACAATATCTTCCAAATCATCCTTATAGAGTATCTCTTTATCAAGTAAATGAAGTGATAATTTCTCTATCTTTTCCCAATGTGCCTCTACTAGCTTAATGGTTTTCTGCTCGCTCTGCATCATCCATCGTTCAAGTGCATCATCAATTTTTTTTGTACTTTGTTGTGTGTTGTTTGGGGTGTGTGTATGCTGCTGGGCAGCGGTATGTCCTTTCATATTGACATACCTCACCTCTGCATCCATTCCGTAGTGGGTAATCGCCATATAGGCATCGTGGATAGCATGCTGCAAATCCGCAGAACCTTGCATATCTAAGCCCTCGATACTTCCATATTTTTTGATTTGTGCTATTCTGCCCGCTAGCGATACACACATTCTATTTTGGATATCTTCAATGGTCATATTACTTTCACCCTCTTCATAATTGTTGGCAATAAAGCCGTTTTTAGGGTTGCGTGGTGTGAGTGCGATTTGTTTTATCTTAAGCTGAGGCATCAGTATCTTTGAGACAACCGCATGTGCTGCTTCTTTGATGGAAGCTTTGAGAAAAAGTTGTTCGTTGGAGATGTGTGAGATGTTTTCACCGTATTTGATGGTATTGATCTGTTTAATCAATATCTCCTCCGTGATATGCGCCAAGTTGTGTCTAATGCAGTAGTATGATGCCTCTTTGCTTACCAGTTCTAGCTGTGCACCCGTCATGCCTGCGGTGTAAGTCAAAAGCTTATGCATGTCAAACTTGCCACTGGTTGGTTTATGTTTGATGATTTTATCGATAAAATATTTTCTGGCATCTTTATCCAAATCATCTATCTTGATATGTATCTCGATTCTTCCGGGTCGGATGATTGCACTGTCGATGTTTTCTTTATAGTTGGTTGCCGCGATGATAAAGACATTTTCATCCTCTTTATTCGAAAATCCATCCATTTCGGCTAAAAATTTATTGATCTGCACTTCGCGGTTATTGCCTTTTTCTCGTATACCGATGGTGTCAATCTCATCGATAAAAATGATAGACGGCGCATACTCTTTGGCTTTGGCAAATACTTTTTTGATCTTATCCAACTGTAACAGCTCTACACCCGTGATAGAGATAAAAGGCAACTGCGCTTCAGCCGAAAATGCCTTTGCCAAAAGTGTTTTTCCTGTACCGGGAGGACCATAAAGCAGCATTCCTTTTGGCGGTTGGACATTAAAGGCTTTGAGCATTTTGGGCTCTTTTAAAAAGTTGATGACCTCCCTGAGCCTTGTCTTAGCGGTCGTATGCCCTGCGATATCGGCAAACGAAACATTAGGGATATCAAATACCAGTCCATCCTCACTAAAATCTTTGATACGCTTCACCTGCTTAAACCGACAGTTTTTGATGGTATAAATAATCGTCGTGCCTTTGGCGCTAAAGCCCTCATCGATTTCGAGTTTGATGTTTTTTCTAAACAGCTCTTTGACCAGTTTTTGTTCAGCGATAAGCGTTGAAATGTTTTCTTCTATGAAGTCAACGGTTTTTTTACTCAGCACGACTTTGATTTCATTATACTTTGGCATCTCATCACCCAAACTGATGAGATAATCTGTCAGTTTACTAAAAAAGTTTTCACCCACTTTGTTTTTGATCCGTCTGGCATCAAGTTCAGGTGCAAAAAGCAGGATTTGGGTTTTTAAAAAGTTTTGAAAATGTTTATCTGCTAAAAACGCTAGCTGGAACTTGGTTTTAAATACCTCTTGGTACTCCAAGAAGGCTTTTTGACCGATAGCCTCATAAGCAGGATAGTTAAGCTTGTTAAACAACACGATGGTTGCCTGTGAGAAGCGCGAGATAAGCTCGGGGATAATCGCTTTTTGCATCCCGCCTGATTTGATATTAGGCTTTTCTTCTCTTTTGAGGGCTTCGAGTATCATCGACTCAGCTTGAATGTAGTCATCATCAATGAGCTTGACAAATTTAGTGTCCGAGTAAAGCTCTTCACCTAAACTGGAAGTAATAATAAAGATTGACTCTTTAAAATCCACGACAAAATGTGCATTATCTTCAGTATACACCTTCTCCTCTGCATCATTACACGGCTGGTCTGTTATCTTGTCCCACCCGCAGGCATCACGCATCACCCCGCCCTCAAAGATAGACAAAAGGTTAGTTTGTATGACATTATCTGCTTTTTCAAACGCATCCAACACGATGATGGATTTGGGGTGGTCATGCACAAAACCTGTCAGCTGCCCGATGCTGTAGCCCGACCAGCCTTTGGGGTAACCGTACAACTCCCCGCCGTTTTGCTCATGGTACTGCGTCATGTCAAATTTTCGTATCTTATACTCAGGCATATTTTTAGTCATCAACTCTGCAAGGTAGGTCTTACCCGTTGCAGGTGAACCCAAAAACAGATAGGTTGCTTTTGGGCCGTTTTTTGTTGTGAGGATATTAGTTTTGATACTGTTGACAATGGCATCAATGGCTCTGTCTTGCCCAAACAGCTCAGCAGTGAGCGATTTTCTAAGCTTATTCGCCACTTTCATATAGTCTTGATTGTCGTTCATTATGCTATTTCTTTGCTTGTATTTTTAATCCGGCCTAGCCAAAATAAGAGGCTAAAATACCATAAAAAGATTAGAATGGGATTTTACCTTATCTTTACTTGTATTTGTGTCGCTTTAACTCATCTACACGCTTTGAACTTGGGATGCAAACATATCGCTAAAACCAAACCATCTGCACAAAATTTAACACCAGCATAATCACAAATCCGATGCGGCAGACGAGTAAAGGGTTTCTTTCAATAAAAGAGCTGTGTTTATCAAAATACGGCTTAACATTGCTTGGATGGGTGAGTTCATACTGCATCAAAGAGTAGTTTCGGTAGCGTTTGTCGGTGTCGGGCTCTAGTGCTCTTAGCATGATGCTTTCAAGCCATGTGGGTATGTTGGGGTTGAGCTTGGAGGGTGCTTTGATTTTTCGATCAAACGATGGGTTTTGGAAAGGTTCTATCTCTCCAAAAGGGTATTTCTGTGTCAGGGCTTCATAGAGGGTTACGCCTATGGCGTAGATTTCGGTTTGTTCGTTAATAGGCTCTTGCCTGAAACGTTCAGGTGCAAGGTAGGTCGGTGTCCCTGCGCGTGAGATGTTCGCATACGCCTCGGTGATACTGCCAAAATCAACCATTTTAAATACGGTTTTTCCTCTGCGCTGCGTGAGCATAATATTTTCAGGTTTAATGTCACCATGCACAAGGTCATACTTGATCAAAAACTGCGACATCTTCAGTAAAAACATCCCCAATTCGATGCCCAAATCCACAGAAAGCGGTTTTTTGGCAGTATGCGCTTTGAGCGTCACCCCTTCGATGAAACTCATCACATAATACCGCTGGGTACGGTTTTTGGGTATGACGGCTTTAGGAAAAAAGCCTGCTTTGAGTCTTTTTGCCATCCACGCTTCTTTCACAAACAAATCAAGCAAGACTTCATCTTCGAGCGTCTCATAGGGAGCAAACTTAATGACGTACTGCAATCCGTTTTTTTCGCACAGCCACGTGCGTTCGTTTTGTATGAGCGGTTTAAGCAAGGTGTATCCGTCTATAGTTTCTTGTGATTCATACTGTGGTTTTACGAGCAGATTGCTCTGTTTGAGTTTGAGTCTGGGATCTACCTCTTTGATCTCGATGACCACCGCAGAAGTATCATCCGGAAGATTGTCTTGGTGTAGGTTACTGGCTTGTTTGACCAAAAATGAGGCACCCATTTTCATACCATCAAGCAATTCCTTTTGACCCAGTACCGTGTAAAGTCCGTCACTGCACAGCAGTATCTGGTCTTGCGCTAAAAGATTGTTCTCAAAATAATACGGCGAAACATGCTCTTCTAACCCGATAGCCATCGTCAAAACATTGCTCATGCCTTCTTCTTCCATCACATGATCATGTGAAAGCTGGGTCAATGCAGCCTCTTGATCACTTCGCTTCAAGTAGATACGGCTGTCACCCACATTGGCACCGTAGAGTCTGTCACCTTCTATGACGACCAACGCCAGGGTAGTAACCAGTTCTTGCCGTCCGTACTGTGTCAAGGATTCCAGATAGAGCACTCTGTTAATCGTTTCTATAAAGTGTTTGATGGATTTTTCCATCGTCCAGCTTTTAGGTCTGTTTTTGAGTGCATTGATAAGAAAAACAACGGTGTGTGAAGCAGCTTGCGCGCCCTGAAGTGCAGACCCTACGCCATCGCATAACACTGCTACGGTTAGATTTTCCATCACTTTGACTTCAAAAAAATCATCACCTTTAAGATGTTTGCCTTTTGCAAGCATAAATCCGGATGTTTCCATGTTTTGATATGCCATACCAAGCCTTTGTTTGACGTGATATATTATAGCATTTGGTTAGAAACTTTATAAGTGAGCGGATGATTAAAATATTCGCAAATATTTATAAAAATCTAGTCAGACATACCTATGTATGTATTGACATCGTCAATACATACTGCTATAATTTAAAATATCAAGAAAAGGTTTGCCTGGTGAGATTTGAGTGGAGCGATGAAAAAAATCAGTTGAATATCAAAAAACACGGTATTAGTTTTGAAGAAGCAAAAGAAGTTTTTTTAGACCCAATGCATATTTCAAAACTTGATCATCGCTTTGATTACTTCGAAGAAAGATGGATTACATTGGGCGTAACATCTGAAGATAAAATCTTAGTGGTAGCAAATATGTTTTTTGATGACGATGGCAATGAAATCATCCGAATTATAAGTGCAAGAAAAGCAAATCAAAATGAAAGGGTTTTTTATGAGCAACATTAAAGAGAGAGAGCAATTTGATGACTATGAAATGTTGGATGAGTATGACTTTAGTGATGGGGTTCGCGGTAGATTTTATGAACCCAAAAAGATACCTGTATCATTGAGATTGGATAATGATATTGTTCTATATTTCAAGAAATTAGCAAGTGAACAAAAAGTACCGTATCAAACACTTATAAACGCACTGCTAAGAAAAAAGTTACAAGAAGTATAAAAAACGTATACGTGTATTTACAACTTCAAAACCGCAAAAAGTTAATTTTAGACTATTTAGTTAAAATCGCGCTCTTAAAGTAAAAGGATTTCCGTGAACATACGCGTTGAAAAAATAGATGATATCAATATGATTCTCATCGGTACAATCGAAGATGCACTCACCCAACAAAAGGTCTCAGAGCTCAAAGAACAAGCGGCAAAAACACCTGGGCAGCCCTCAGATACCGAGCCTACGCAGATGAGTGATGAACAGTTCGAGCAAGAAGCAGCAAGCCAGATACTCAAAGCATTTATCCAAGAAGGTCTTAAAGTTGCCGGTGTGGATGTCGAGAGTATCTTGGGACAACCGGGATTTAGAAAATATGAAAAGCAAGAGGTGGGTATCTATCTTGAGATACTACTCTCCACAAGCCCTTTTGTTGATACTTCCATCAACTATAAAGCTGCTATACCTGCGTACAAAAAACCCACAGCAGACCCTAAAAAAGTAGAAGCCAAACTGCTTGAGATGGCGACACAACAGGCTCCGTTTACTGCCATAGCAGAACCAAGAACAGTGATGTTTGGCGATGTGTGTGTCATAGACTTTGAAGGGTTTTTGGACGGGGTTGCTTTTGAAGGAGGTGCGGCTGAAAAATTTAACCTCAAAATAGGTTCAAACTCTTTTATACCAAGGTTTGAAGAACAGCTTATCGGCATGAACTACGGCGAAGAAAAAACCATCTCTGTTACCTTTCCAACCGAGTATCAGTCTGCTGATTTGGCAGGAAAAGAGACGCAGTTTAAAGTCAAACTGCATGAGATACAAGAACAAAAGCCGCTTGAGCTAAACGATGCCTTTGGACAAAAAATACTCAATGACGCCACTGCCACGCTTGAGACACTCAAAGGAAAACTAGCCGATCAGATCACCTCAGATGTCTTGACACAGCGCTATTATGGGGAGCTTAAACCTAAACTTACGCAAGGACTGCTTAAACTGTTTAGCTTTACCCTGCCTCAAAATGTCGTGGAGCAGGAGATAGATGCCAAAAGCTTTGAAGCACTCCAGCAGATGGATGCAGCAGAGCAGACTCGCTACAAAGAGGACAAAGCACTTTTTCATGCGCTTAGAGAAAGTGTAAAAGAAGCGGCTCAAAACAGCATCAAGCTGGCACTCATCGTGGAAGCTTTGGCGATAAAAGAAAATGTCGTTGTTACTGACCAAGAAGTGCTCTCAGCACTGTACTATCAAGCGATGATGTCAGGACAGGATGCACAGGAACTTGTGGCACATTATGAAAAAAACAATTTGATGCAATCAGCCAAGATGAGACTCACCGAAGACAAACTCTTTGGTCAGATGCTAGGGTTCAATCTCTAGCATCAGTATCTTAAATGATACCGCCTGAGTGAACACCCCATGTGGTTCTCCAGCGTGTTTTTACCAATGAAATCCCCATAATAGCCACCAACACAACCACCGCAACGATCATAAACCCTGCCCCATAACCGTCAAATGCACCTTTTGACCATCCGAATGTTTTGATGAGTGCTGTTCCGCCAAGCCCACCTGCTGCACCGATGATGCCTGTCATAATGCCGATATCTTTGCCAAAACGCTGTGGCACCAGTTGAAAGACCGCCCCGTTTGCCATACCAAGATTTGCCATGATGAGAAACAGCACCACGATAGCCACGCCAAAGGGAAGTGAGACAGTGGCATTGAGCATCGCCAAAGCAGTGACGGTGCCAAAGAAGATGTAAAGTGACTTGACCCCGCCCATTTTATCGGCTATGGCACCACCTACGGGTCTAAGCACTGCACCGGCAAAGATACACAGTGCACCAAAATATCCTGCAACCACTTTCACATTGGCTTCATCTAAAATGTCTAGTCCGATGGCACTCATATCTGCTTGATACACATTCATCAAATAGACTTGCATATAGCCTGCAAAGCCGACAAAACCACCAAAACTCACCGCATAAAAGAGGTTAAACCACCAAGTATCTTTGTCTTTGAGCAATTTGGCATAATCGATAAGCTTTTTAGGTCTTGCTTTGTAGATGGATGCGGGTGCATCTTTTGCCAAGAAAAGATACGCGACAAATACCGCTATCGCCATCACTGCGCCCACTAAAAATACCGATTGCCAGCCCCACAGTTCTGCTATCTTGGGTGCAAACAAAAAGTCGATGACCACACCGATATTCCCTGCACCTGCAAGTCCCAGAACCGTTCCTTGGGACTTTGGCGGATACCACTGTCCAGCCTGAGGAAGCGCCACCGCAAAAGAGGCTCCTGCAAACCCTAACCCCAGTGCAATGAGCAACAGTGCATTGTAAGTGATGGTCTCTCCCATCATATAGGCACTCAAAAGTGCCGCGATAACGATAGCCTGAGCGACAAGTGCCGTTGCTTTTGCCCCAAATTTATCGACACCAAAACCCAGTACAATCCTTAAAAATGCCCCTGAGAGTATCGGCAAAGACAGCAAGGTTGCCTTTTGTCCTTCGGTGATCATAAACCCTGTTGCCGCCAAGGCTTCAGAAATCTCAGTTGCCAATGGACCCAACATCGTCCACACCATAAAACTCATATCAAAATACAAAAAAGCCATGAACAACGTTGGTGCATGACCTTGACCTTTTAATGCTTTAAATCCTGCCATTTTTACTTCCTAAAGATTTATTTGTATCTAAGTGTATATCAATAATGGATACAGAAAGAACAATGAGTGATTAATTTTTAATCAGATTGACAAAAATGTTAGCACTTGCACAATTGATTAAAAAATAAGCACTACACAGATGGTTTTCAAAAAAATCTGACTTATAATCAAAAAATTAAAATGAAACCATAAAAGTGAAGAAAACCATGACACAGATCTTAGAAAAAGCTGCTCAGGCTAGAAACACCAAACTCAATAAAGTAGAGAACACCAAAGCACTCAAAAGCCCAATGGATGTCTACGATAAACTGGACGAGATCGCTGCAGGCGGATATGAAAAGCTCGCCGCGGAAGACTCTGCTTACTTTTTAAAATGTTTTGGTCTTTTTGACAAAGGCGAAGACTTCATGTTGCGTGTGCGTATTCCAGCAGGACAGCTCAACTATGAACAGGCTGTATGCATCGGTGAAGTAGCACAAAAGTATGGCAATGACTACATCGACCTCACCACACGGATGCAGGTTGAACTGCGTTACTTGAAGATAGAGAACATCGCCAAAGTGCTCAGAGAACTCAAAACAGTCGGCATCTCTACCTTTCAAACCGGTGTGGACAATCCGCGAAACATCGTCACAGACCCCCTTGATGGCATCGCGTATGATAATGTGATACCTACCAAACCCATCATTGATGCACTGCAAGAAGTATTTGGCGAAAACCCCGAATGGATTTCCGTGCTTCCGCGTAAATTTAACACCGGCATACTGGGTTCACTCTCAAACTCTTGCAACATCTTTGGTCATGACTGCTGTTTTGTATTGGCACAAAAAGAGGGTATCTTTGGCTTCAATGTCTACTTGGGTGCGCGTGTGGGGATGCAGGCACAAGATGCCAATCTCTTTGTCACCATCTCAGAAGTTCCACTGTTTTTCAAATCACTCTTGAGTGTCTTTAAAACCTACGGCTACCGAGACAATCGCAACAAAAACCGTTTGGTCTATCTACTCAATGATGTGGGCATGGACGCCTTCATCCAAGGAGTTAAGTCTGAAGCAGCCTGTGATTTTACCTCAGCAGGAGCGACTCTAGTGCAGTCGCAGTCTATCGCACTGGGTTCAAACAAAGTTTTGGGTCGTGACGGCACCTTTGCCTACAAACTCATCGTGCCTTCAGGCATTTTTAGTGGTAGCCACATGATAGATGTAGCCCATGCAGCAAAAACATTTGCCCAAGGAGAGCTCAGACTCACCTATGATCAAAATGTCTATATCCCTTCCATCACCAAAGAGGCACTTGAGGGCTTTGAGTCTGCCCCTGTTGTAAAACACTATGCAGCCTACAACAACCTCTACTTCAGTGACATGATAGCCTGCGCAGGAACAGCAACCTGCAGTTTTGGGGTCATACCCAACAAACCCGATGCCATAGAAATGGCACACTTCTTAAGCTCTGAGGTTGCCATACCCAATGCATCGGTGCGCATGAACTGGTCAGCATGCCCCAAAGGATGTGGGGTGCATGGCATAGCCGACATTGGGTTTGAAGGGTGCATCGCCAAAGATGCTGAAGGTAAAAAGGTGGATGGCGTACATATCTTTGTGGGAGGCAAAATCACACGCGAAGCAAAAGAAGCACACACCCTACATAAAGCCCTACCCATCACCGAAGCCAAACATCATGTCAAGTACCTGCTTCAAACTTACGCGACACATAAGCTAAGAGGTGAAACCTATGAGATGTTTGATGATCGCTTTTTGTCACGAAACTACAGTTTTCAGGCTTTGGCATTTTTTACAAAAATAAACTATGTGCTCCATGAGAAACTGGGTCTTGATGTCACACTGGAACTCGAAAGTGAACCCAAAAGCTCCAGACGTGAAGAGTATGAACTCTTTGGGTTTGGGCTGAAGCTCTACAAACTGCTCACCGGTGAAAAACGCTTTGAGTCGGTGGTGGAACTCTCACCCAATATGCTTAAACCCACCAGCATCAAAAGAGACACGGTCAGCAAACTCAACCCAAAAGTCCCTCTTAAACTATCAGAGATACTCTACAACATGACCCATGAAAACAAAAAAGAGCGTGTAGCGGTTTTTTCTGAACTGCTTGTAGCCTTGAAGGAAATAGCATAATGGCTGTTCAAGCCCTAAGCGAGCACACGCCTCTAGCTGATTTTATCAACCATAAAACCAACACAGGGATGCAGTGTGGCAATTATTCGATTGATTTGCCTGTGTTAAACGAAGGAGAACAGTACCGTTTTCACTTTGATGCGACCGCTTGTGTGGGCTGTCACTGCTGTGAAGTAGCCTGCAACGAACAAAATGCAAACCCTGATGAGATCAAATGGCGACGAGTCGGTGAGATGGAGATGGGCGCATTCCCCGATACACTCCAACTCTTTAACTCCATGAGCTGCAACCACTGCATCGAGCCTGCCTGTCTCATAGGCTGTCCTACCGAATCTTATGTGAAATTTGATAACGGTATCGTTTGGCATGATGACCCTAGTTGTATCGGATGCCAATACTGTACGTGGAACTGCCCCTATGAAGTGCCGACTTTTAACGCTGATCGTGGCATCGTGACCAAATGTCATATGTGTGCCGATAAACTCGAACTCGGACAAAGCCCTGCCTGTGTGCAAGCCTGCCCAAGTAATGCCATAGAGATAGAAGTTTTTAATGTCAAACAATGGCTAGAAGAAGATATGAGCAAAGAAGGTGTTGCGCCACACTTGCCGGATGTTGCTATCACTAAACCGACTACACGCTATACACTGCCAAAACTAAAAGAAGGAGAAACACTCAGAGTAGCCGATGAGCATCTGCTTAAACCTGCCCATGCAGAGCTGCCTCTTGTTTTTATGACTGTTCTCACTCAAGTAAGTCTGGGGGCATTTTTGGCACTCTTTTTGGGTGAGTTGCTCTTTGCTTTAGGGTTCAATCTTCCTCAGCCAAATCTTACCATGGCACTTTTGGCTTTCATCCCCACAGCGATTGGTTTACCGCTTTCTGCGCTGCATCTAGGCAGACCCATCATGGCGCTCAAAGCGATGAAAAACTGGAGAACTTCGTGGTTAAGCCGTGAAGCTATAGCCTTGGGTGCATTTACAGGATTAGTTTCTATGGTTGCCCTGCTCTATTATCTACAAAAAACGGGTGTTGGATTACTCTTGCTAGAAGCAGTAACCTTGGCTGTAGGCATCTACGGCATCTACGCCCAGTCGATGATTTACCGTATCAAAGCCCGTCCAAGTTGGGACAGAAGCTCAACCAATAAAAAATTCTTTGGCACAGGGTATGTCGGCTTTTTACTCATCACTTCCGTCCTGCTTGCTTACAACGGTACACAGGGTGCGATGGTGCTTTTAGCGATTACGCTTTTAGCGGGTATGGCTCAGACATTCGTCATTTTTGAAGAGATGATGTTCTACCAAAATCTTGACAAAGAGGATCCACTTTACTACCAATACAACCGAAGCCGTATCCTGCTTCAGGAACATTTTACTACAGTAAAGAAATTGAGAGTCTATTCTTTGGCAATCTTTGCATTAGCCCTGCCTCTCTTGGCACTTTTGTTCACAGCCAGCGGCTTAGTGGGATGGGCTATGATTAGCGTGCTACTCGCAACTCTGGGTGCTTTTGTGTCTGAGCTGAGCGGAAGGTACTTGTTTTACAGAACCGTAGTCCCTTTGGGCTTGGCAGGCAACTTTTTTGCCGGAAACCAAAGACATTAGGACAATCAAATGCACTTTATAGAAAAAACAAAAGCCTTTTTGGGTTTTGACATCAAAGCAGACAAATACGCCTTAGTGGATGATCCCATCTTTGGAAAAGTAGCCAAAGACAAAGCACCGGACAAATGGGTACGCTCAACCTGCGGATACTGCGGTGTGGGATGCGGGATGTATATCGGGGTCAAAGACGGCAAAGCGGTGTACTCCAAAGGTGATCCTCTGCACCCGGTAAACTTAGGTACACTCTGCCCCAAAGGACTCTCCGAACACCAAATGGTCTATGCAAATTCGCGTGTAGAAAAACCGCTCCTACGAAAAAATGCTCAGCTTACGCCTTCTAGCTGGGAAGAGACTTTCACTCATACGGCAAATGAATTTAAGCGCATACAA
The DNA here is from genome assembly GCA_002281755.1 of Sulfurovum sp. 16-42-52. Lineage (GTDB taxonomy): Bacteria > Campylobacterota > Campylobacteria > Campylobacterales > Sulfurovaceae > Sulfurovum. The sequence goes on along the minus strand of NCHB01000009.1, from coordinate 18,719 downwards.
GCCGCCTACGGCAAAGGCTCGGTAGCTGTCATCTCCACAGGACAACTGCTGACTGAAGAGTTTTATGCTTTAGGCAAGTTTGTCCAACTAGGACTCCAGACCAGCAACTATGACGGCAACACCACACTTTGTATGGCATCTGCGGTGATGGGGTACAAACAAACCTTTGGAAGCGACGGGCCAACAGGCTGTTATGAAGATTTTGAAAAAGCCGATGTCATCATGCTCATTGGTGCGAACATTGCGGATAATCATCCTATATTAAAACTGCACATCGCCAAAAATGAGTCCGTCACAGGCAAAAAGCCAACCATCATCGTCATCGACCCGCGTAAATCCAAAACAGCGCAGATGGCAGACATCTTTGTACCGCTCAAACCGCGTTCAGACTTGGCACTTATCAACGGACTGTGTTACATCATCCTTGAGCAAGGCTGGGAAGATGAGACTTTCATCAAAGAGCGTACCAACGGGTATGTGGATTTCAAAAAACACATCTTAGCCAACTATCCGCCCCAAGAAGTAGCTCAAATCACGGGCATCGAAGTCAAAGAACTTTATAACTTAGCAAAAATCTACGCCTCTGCAGATGCTGTGATGTCTGCATGGACGATGGGTGTCAATCAAAGCAGTATCGGCACCGACACGGTCTCTGCCATCTGTAACCTTGCACTCATCACCGGAAATGTAGGGCGCGAAGGTGCATCACCGATGTCTATTACCGGACAGTGTAATGCCATGGGTACCCGTGAATTTGGCTTTACCTCATCCATCCCCGGCTACAGAAACTATGCCTCTTCTGCGGATAGACAAACATTTGCAGACCTTATCAATGTACCCGTTGATCTCATACCCCAAAAACGCGGTTATGCGTACCCGCAGATCATCGATGCCATAAACCGTGGTGAGATCAAAGCCCTTTGGGTGGTAGCCACTAATCCACTGGTGAGTTACCCCGACCAAAATGCTCTGCGTGAAGCACTGAAAAAACTGGAGATTTTGGTGGTACAAGATGCCTTCATGTCGGATACGGCACAGATAGCCGATGTAGTCTTTGCCGCAGCAACATGGAGTGAAAAAGAGGGATGTTACACCAACTCAGAGCGCCGTTGCAACTACGCCCAAAAAGCCGTAGAGCCTTTGGGAGAGAGTAAAGCAGATCTTGACATCATCTTGGCATTTTCTGCGTATTTTGAAGAAAAACATGAGCTGCTTTTTAAAGACTTGAAGAGTGCCAAAGATGTCTTTGAAGAGATCAAAAGGGTGAGCAAAGGACAGCTTTGCGATTACTCTGAAATGTCATATGAAAAAATGGAAACGCTGGGCGGCATACAGTGGCCCTGCAATGCAGACACACCCCAAGGCACCAAACGGCTGTATGAGAAAGAGATGCCATGCCGAACAGAAAACGGAAAAGCAAATCTGCTCTCTGTGAGTTGGTTGCCTCTGTCTGAGATGACTTCCAAAACACTGCCACTGATGCTCAACACAGGGCGCACCGTAGAGCAGTTTCATACCAGAACCAAAACAGGTACAGTCGGCATACTCGATGCACTGGCACCCGAAGCATGGGTAGATCTGCACCCCAATGATGCGCACAGACTTTTAGTAGGAAGCGGTGACCGCATCGCACTCTCAGGCTCAAGGGGTCGCGTGGAAGATGTCATCGTCAAAGTGAGTCAAACGGTACGAGAAGGCAATATTTTTGTTCCTTTTCACTACAATGAACAGCTCATCAACGCCATTACTTTGGCTGAGTTTGACCCCAAATCGTTTGAGCCCAACTATAAACAGTGCGCGGTTCAACTGCACTCCAAAGCTGTGCCTGAGGGTATCGTGTATGAGGAGATAAAGATTTCAGGCTTCCTAGAAGGCGTCAAGCATTATGAAGAAGAGGTTTTTTTAGAAGAAACAGTTCAAGAGGCAAAGCGCTAAGTAGCAAGCAGTTTAAGATCATTCAAATCAAACAACAACAGATCATCGGTTTGAGTCTGCAAAAGTTCATTGGAAAACCCAGACTTTGAAAAAAGCGCATAGACATCAACAGGTATGCCGGATTGTTCTGCTTTGGCTTTGAGTTTTGAAAGTTCATTTTTACAGACCTTTCGGTCTTTGTATTTACACTCTCCCAAAATAATCTTTTTGTGTGTATTGACAGCAAGGATGTCAAACTCACTGTGCACATTCCAGTAACTGCCACTAGACAAAATGGGGCTTGTATGCGCAAAATGCTCTACCAACAAAGCATCACACAACTGCTCATACACCAAAGAGCGCAAACGCTCGTAATGCAACCTGAAATTCTGCAAAAAGGCTTCACCCTTACCTATTGCTAAATCTTTTGCATAAACCATTACAAACCCAAACCAAAAACGCATAAAAGGCTGTACAAAACGCAGTTTGTCCTGTACCCGGTAGGTGCGCTGTTCTTTTTTGAGCTTGTGTTTGGGATGACTGCGCAAAGGGTTTTCTCTTGATCTCTCAACCTGCAGCACACCCAAAGCTACCAACTCTTGGAGTACCTGCTCTCCCAGCGTCTCACTCAGTTTTGCTTTGCGCAGTGCGGAGTAAAGCTTCCCATCCCCTCTTGCCACTGCCATGAGTATCTCTTTATAAGGACTTTCTAAGAGATACGAAGGAGATACCAGATGTTGGAACTTTGCAAAATTGTGTACAAAATTGGACTCTACCATCGAAAAAACATCGTCAAAATAGTCTAACTCAACCTCATTTGCCATACCACCCAAAATGGAAAAGTATTCAACAGCCTGTTCAAGTTCCAAATATGAGTGATGACGGTAAAACCGTTTAAATGCTGTTTTGATAAAGTACCTTTTAGCTTGAATTGAATTATTTTATCATACTTTTATTTGAATTTCTGTATGATTAATAATTAACCATACAGAAAGAAAATGATGGAAACTTTTTCAACTACATCCGATAAAATACACCATATCATCAAGAGCTTCAATCTCACAAAAACGCTCTTTGTCTCATCTATTGTCATAGGTGAAGCGCATACAGGTAAAAAATCACTGGCGCGTTACCTCTTTCCCAATGCAAAACTTGTATCTGGAGAAAATCAAGATGAAGTTATGAGCGCACTTGCCAATCATGATGAACTGATTATCACCGATTTTGAAAAACTGAGCAACCAAAGTTCACTTGATTTGTCCAATAAACGCATTATTGCAACGGCAAATTACATGGGAAACCAAACCGTAATAGATGATTTGTTTGCCTTTATCTATACGATGCCGCCGCTTGTGGAACGTCCCAAAGATATCGAGTACATCAAAGGACTTTTCCTAAAAGAAGCTTTCTCCACGCTCATGATAGAACCAAATTCAGTACAAACCGATGCCATACCGCTCAATCTGACTAGCAATACCAAAAGTCTTAAAAAGTCAATCTACACCTACTTGTTGCAGCATTCGATGGATGAGAAAGAGATCAAATCTGTGCTCTATCACTATCTGCTCAAACATCTTGATGGCAATGACGGCTACAGAGAGTACTTGAGTCTCTATGAAGTGCCGCTGATAAAAGCAGGGCTTCAAAAATTCGGCTCACAGCTTCAACTCTCTCAAGTCTTGGGCATTAACAGAAACACGCTGAGAAAAAAACTGCATGAACATCATCTGGATTAACACCTATCTGACAATACAGTCCTACAAAAACGCTCTTGGAGATAAACATGGATATTAACTTTCAACCCTTTGTCGAATGGGACAACAGTCCTTTTATACTGTTTAATCATCAGGGCAAAATACTCTACTTAAACAATGCTGCGGAGATATTATTTGGATATGTCTCAAAAAAAGAGCTGTATGATATCGCGCTCTCCTATGCACCGCAAAGTTTTGGCTACAAAACAACCTCTTTGACACTGAATTATGATTCGTTTCTTTTTCATGCTATCACCGTGGGGTATGAAAATGAAGAAGAGATTAGCCTACGTCTTTACAATGCACCACGTATCAAACCCACACGTAAAATTGAAACCGACAAGCTTATCCTGACCGATATCAACATTTTGCTTGAAGCAAATATTGCACTCTTTAGAACCAAAAATACCAATCCGCTTAAACTGCTCACCGATCAGGATCTGCCGGCATTTAAAATAGACCAAAACACCTTTTCCAAACTACTTAGAAAGATATTTGATACTTTCAGATCTTCAGATTCTATCGATATTTCGCTCAAGCTGCTCTTTGGACAACATGTGATCATAGACAACAAAAAAGAGTCCATAGCACAACTTGCCATCCATGCAAACGGTCGCTACGCCGATGCAGATGAAGAGATACGAACTCTAGCAAGTGCCAGTCACATCAAATGCATGCTCAAAGAACACAGTATCAAACTTGAAATACCACTTATTCAATAGTAATCAGAGATTGATTAAAAATTAATCAATCCTTTATACCAAAAATGTTTCTACCAATGTTACTATGGTGATGTAAAAATCAAATTAAAGGAAATAGTATGAAACTAAAACTTTCAGCTCTAATGGCATTGTTCTTGCCTCTCTTTGCTTTTGCAGATAGTAAACTGGACACAGGAAACACAGCGTGGATGATGATGTCCACAGCATTGGTATTGCTTATGACACCTGCGGGTTTGGCACTTTTTTACGGCGGTATGTCAAGATCTAAAAATTCGCTCAACACCTTTGCGATGGTCATGGGTGCATTTTTGGTTGCGTTTGTCGTGTGGATTATCGCGGGATACTCCATTGCATTTGGTGCCAACGAAAGCGCGATGCTTCAAAATGTATTCGGCGGTTTTGGCAATGTGATGCTTGATGGTATCAAATGGACGGATCTTACCAGTGTAGGAAGCTACCCTCAATTTGTATTTGTTGCCTTTCAAGGTACATTTGCAGCTATCACTGTAGCCATCGCAGCAGGTTCAGTCATCGGCCGTATGAAATACTCCACATGGTTAATGATTGTCGTACTTTGGGGTCTATTGGTTTATGCACCTATAGCGCACATGGTTTGGGGTGGTGCTGGTGCACTTTTGTTTGATGCTGGTGCACTTGACTTTGCAGGTGGTACAGTTGTTCACATGAATGGTGGCTTGGCTGGTCTAGTGCTTGCACTCTTGGTTGGTAAAAGAGCCGGATACCCTAAAATAGCGATGAAACCGTACAGTATCCTCATTACTGCACTTGGAGCTGCCTTGCTTTGGTTTGGCTGGTATGGATTTAACGGCGGTTCAGCATTTGGTGCAAATGAGATCGCAGGAGTTGCTGTCTTGACAACGACGATTGCAACCGCTGCTGCTGGTATTACATGGATGCTGATTGAATGGTTTGTGTTTAAAAAACCTACGCTTCTTGGGATCGCTTCAGGGATTATCGCTGGTCTTGTTGCGATTACACCTGCTGCAGGTTTTGTAGGTGTCGGTGGTGCTTTTGTTATCGGTATAGCTGGTGCAGTCATTGCATTCTTTGGTGTCGTGACACTCAAGAAAAAACTTGGCTACGATGACTCTCTTGATGCCTTTGGTATCCACTTCCTAGCGGGTCTTTGGGGTGCACTGGCTACAGGTTTACTAGCACTGGATGACAAAGCATTGTTATGGGATGGTCCACTTAAAGCAGATGGTGACAGAATGGGTCAATTCATGGTTCAACTTCAATCAGTAGGTGTTGTCGCTTTATGGACACTCATAGGTACAGTGATTGTTTACTTTATCGCTTCTGCTATCACAGGCGGAGCAAGAGTAGATGAAGAGACGGAATCAGCAGGTCTTGATGAATCCATCCATGGTGAAGTTGTAGTGAACGCTTAAGCGTTTGCTACCATAAATGTATAAAGGAAATAGTATGAAAAAAATCGAAGCAATTATCAAACCGTTTAAGTTAGAAGACGTAAAAGAAGCGCTCGTCGCAGCAGGCATCGAAGGGATGACTGTCTCAGAAGTAAAAGGCTATGGAAGACAGCAAGGACACTCAGAGCTCTACAGAGGTGCAGAGTATGTGATTGAGTTTATTCCTAAAATAAAGATTGAGATAGTCGTAAGTTCGGACGAATATGCGACTATCGCCATCAAAGCCATCAACCAAGCTGCCAAAACAGGCAAGATCGGTGACGGTAAAATCTTTGTTAGCACGATCGATCATGTTATCCGCATCAGAACGGATGAAACAGATGCTGACGCACTCTAAGTAAGTAAAACCCTCCACGTACACGCTGAAGAATTGATTAATATTTAATCAATTCTTCACTCCCATGTTTTGTAAAAAATCTAAAATTGTCTTTTTTTAAAGCACATCTTCCTTTTCATTTTTTTTGATATCAGCTAGACTACTGTTAAAATATTTTAGAGGCTTATAGATGGATATACACTACATCATTGATACGCTCTTTGCACTTTTTTCCATGACCCTGATTATCTTTATGGTTCCTGGATTCGCAATGCTTGAAGCTGGACTGGTACGTACCAAAAACGTCACAGCAGTTCTTACCACCAATATGATGGTTTATGCCGTTGCCTCTATGGGATTTTTACTTCTGGGCTATCAACTTGCTTTTGGAGGTTGGGAAAATGATGCTATGAGCCAATGGGCTGCATTTCTCTTTCAGATGGCATTTGTAGGAAAAACGGTCAATATCATGAGCGGAGGGGTAAGCGAGAGGACACGAATCATTCCGCTTACTTTTTTTACTGTCGTCATGGCAACACTCATCTACCCTTTGGTTGTCAATGTCACATGGGGTGCAAACCTTCTTGAAGGGTCTCTTCTTGACATTGCATCCATGCATGATTTGGCTGGATGCACAGTGATTCACTCAACCGGAGGATGGGCACTTTTGGCTGCTATTATGATTATCGGTCCAAGACGTGGTCGCTACACTAAAGAGGGAAAGATACACGTCATACCTGCATCCAACATACCCTTAGTTGTTTTAGGTGCACTTCTGTTATGGATTGGATGGTTTGGATTTAACGGTGGCTCAATTGGGTCTATTTCAAGCAAAGAAAATGCCGACTTGGTTGCACTTACCATTCTTAACACCAACACTGCAGGTCTAGCTGGAGCGATTATGGTAGCAGTTTTGCTCTATGTCAAATACAAACGATTTGATATCACTATGATCCTCAACGGTGCATTGGGAGGACTGGTCTCTATTACTGCGGGTGCTGATCTTTTTGATATCTATTCACCCATACTCATCGGAGGTATCGGTGGTATCATCGTCGTTTTGGGTGTTTCACTCTTTGATAAGTTCAGATTGGATGACCCTGTCGGTGCACTTTCAGTTCACTTGCTCAATGGTATCTGGGGGACTTTAGCAGTTGCACTCTTTGCGGATGTATCCTTTTGGGGGCAAGTCAAAGGCATCCTTGTCGTAGGTATGTTTGCATTTTGTAGCTCTTTTGTTGTATTATATCTACTTAATAAAATGATTCCATTCAGAGCAGAGGATGATGTAGAACTTGAAGGTCTTGATGTAAATGAATGTGGGCTTGAAGCGTACCCTGAATTCAAACGTTCTATCTAGTCATTAAAATAATTTAAAGGAAATCGTATGAAAAAAATAGAAGCTATTATCAAACCGTTTAAACTCGAAGAAGTCAAAGATGCACTTGTTGAAGCAGGCATCGAAGGGATGACTGTCTCAGAAGTCAAGGGCTATGGAAGACAGCAAGGGCACTCAGAACTCTACAGGGGGGCAGAGTATGTCGTTGAGTTTATTCCTAAAATAAAAATAGAGATAGTAGTCAGCAACGATGAATACCTTAACAAAGCCATAGAAGCCATCAAAACAACGGCAAAAACAGGAAAAATCGGTGACGGTAAAATCTTTGTAAGTACTATCGATCATGTGATTCGTATCAGAACCGATGAGGAAGATGAGGATGCACTATAGGATTCTATAGTGGCACTATTTCAAGCTTAAGTCTTGACTTGATTTTTGATACGAGGCATCATACTCTCTAGCTGCACCGCAACAGAGGCATACCCGACAATCAGAACAAGGAAAAGACGAACACTTACTCTGTTCATCGTTCATCTTAACATATTTCACAATCAAATCAACAAATGCATCGCTGCTGTTCATACACTCCGCAACAATATAATCCTCATATTTAATTTTTTCAGCGATTTCACGATGTTCTATATCGAGCTCAAAAAGGGTCTCAGAGTTATCAATCGTAAATGCCAAAGGATAGATAAGCACCTTACGATTGAGTGGATTACGCAGTACATCGACGAGATTGGGCTCAAGCCATGTAGCATTTCCCACTTTAGACTGATACACCAGTTTGACATTTTTAAAATGGATACCTTTCGTTTGAAGCAAGGTTCGAATAGCACTGACATTTGCTTCAACCTGCCTTTGGTAAGGATCACCCGATTTGATGATACTCAGTGGTAAACCGTGCGCAGATAACAGCAAATCATATTCTGATACATCCTTACTCTGAATCGCTTTTTCTATCTGTTCCACATTGGCTCTAATATAATCCATATCATCATAATATTGACAGGCGAGCATCGTGATTTTAGGGTAATACCCCATTGCTTCACAACGGGAGACAATATCTTCATATGAAGAGAGTGTAGTCGTGGTTGAATACTGTGGATACAGAGGAAAAAGCAACAGTTCTTCCACACCGTTCTCTTGACACTCTCTTAGTGCAACATCCGCAAAAGGTGGCACATAACGCATCGCAGCATAAATGGGCATATCCACTCTGCTTTGAAGTTTTTCTATCAACACCTGTGTCAAACCAGACAAAGGAGATTTGCCCCCCAAATGCGCATAACTCTCTTTGGCATCATCTAAGCGTTTTGTGATGATGATTTTACGCACCAGTGCACGTGTAGCAGAATTGGTCGGCAATATATTTTTATCTGAAAACATATTGTGTAAAAAAAGTTCGACCTCCTCTATACTGTTAGGACCACCCATGTTTAAAAGTAATAACGCTTGTTTCATGATATCCCTTCGATTTAAAGTGGTGTATCTTAACATAGAAAGTGTAAAATTAGTTGAATACAAAATAAAGGTTAAATCATGATTATCATCCCTGCACGCATCGGCTCAAGTCGTTTCCCAAACAAAGTTTTAGCGGATATTGGCGGGATGCCCATGGTGATACGCACGGCAAAAGCAGTAGAAGCGATAGACCGTGTTGTAATTGCTACAGATTCAGAGGAAGTACTTCAAATAGCTACTGAACATGGTATACAGGCCGTGCTTACTTCATCGTCACATCAAAGCGGTACAGACCGCATTTATGAAGCAGCACAAAAATTAGATTTGGCTGAGGACGAAATCATCATCAATGTACAAGCGGATGAGCCTTTTATTGAATCCAATGTTGTACGAGCAATCTATGACTTAACAAAGAAAAACAGTGGTGATGGGTCGATTATGATGAACTCTTGTTACAAACTGATATCAAACCCAGAAGCCGATGACCCCAATATCGTTAAAGTGGTCACAAGCAGTGACACCCATGCACTCTATTTTTCAAGAGCCAAAATCCCCTACCCAAGAGACCATCATTTCAACACCTATAAAGGGCATTTGGGCATTTATGGCTTCACAGTCAAATCATTGCAAAACTTCTGTACACTTTCTCCGGCACCACTTGAAGAGATAGAAAAACTAGAGCAGCTCAGAGCACTCTATTATGGCTACAAGATTGCTATGACAGAGGTAAAAACGGAAAGTTTTGGGATTGATACCGTGGAAGATTTAGAAAAAGCAATTAAACATCACCGACTTTAGTCAAATTGTGCACAGAAAACATATTCTCTGTGCACTTTAAATTTGCTTATTTTACCGCTTTTCCAAGATCCCACATAGGCATAAAAATCCCCAGTGCCATCAATAATACCAATCCGGCAATAAAAAACATCATAATAGGCTCAATATAGGTAGATAGGTTATCAATTAAATCCTGAAATTCCATATCATAATAGTTAGTTACCTTATCCAGCATGGCATCAAGCTGACCACCAGCCTCACCGGCTTTGATCATTTGAAGTAGCATATTTTCATACAGTCCTGTTATGCGAAAAGCTTCAGCCAAGTTCATACCACGACCTATATTTGCATTGACCGTTAAAAGTTTTTCTTTGATAGCCGCATTATCAACCATCCCTACTGCTGTCTCCAGAGCCTCAGATACAGGGATACCCGACTTAACCAATTCACCAAAGACTAGGTTGTATTTATGCATCGTAGAGAGAAAAACCGCTTTATTGATCAAATAAAACTTTGGATGGATCATCATCTGATCCATGCGGTATTTAAACTCCGCATTATGATTATACAAATACTTGACCGTAAAAATAAACCCAATCAATAATCCAAGTATCAGTATTCCATAGTTACTAAATGCCCATTCAAGCTTCAATAGGATTTGTGTTGGTATAGGTAAATCTGTTTTAAATTTATCAAATATATCTTTAAATTTTGGTACAACTACCATAATCAAAATCGTAAATGCTATCCCCATTGCCGCCAGTGTAATTAACGGTGTTCGGATTGCTTTTTTGAATTTTGCGGTATTGTTTCGTATGTTTTCAAGGATGTCTGCAAGTTTGTGGTAAGATTCAGAAAGATTACCCGTTCTCTCTCCAAGATTGGTCATGGCAAGTGCGACATGTCCAAACTCTTCAGTATAGGGCTCCATAGCTGATGCGATACTGTTACCCGCGTTGATGTCTGCGTTGATATTGGCAAAAATCGCTTTGAGCTGTGCATTTTCAGTATTTTCTGAGACTTCAGCCAAAGTATCATTGATCGGAATACCTGCATCTGTCATAACGGCTATCTGTCTAATTGTAGAAATTTTATCATTAATCGGTATTTTTGATTTCATGGACTTTTTCAAGCCAGAAAATAGCTCCGAGATACTGTCTTCAAGCGGTGCAGAAGTCTCCACTGCTTTCATGACCATTGTAGCGGGAAACTTTTGTTTGGCAAGGTTGACTGCTGCCATTTTGTTATTGGCTTTGAGAAGCTCTAGTCTTTTTTTACCCTTTTCCATCACGGTTACATTAAAATATTTCATCTTATAATCTCGCTACTCTGTAAATTTCTGCAATCGTCGTTTTACCTTCAAGTGCTTTATGGACACCATCTTCGAACATGGTGACAAATCCCTCTTCCATTGCCTGTTTTGTCAACTCTTCTTTGGATGCACCGCTTGCAATCATTCGCGAAAGCGGTTCAGTGACGCTCAATACTTCCGAGATCATCTCTCTACCGGCATACCCGCTATGTCCACACTCTTTGCATCCCTCACCGACATAAAAAATAGGATTTTCAGGCAAATACTGCTCAACAGATTTTCTCAGTATAGGATCAAGCACTGTCTCTTTTTTGCAATGCACACAGATTTTACGTACAAGTCTCTGTGCCTGTATCGCGACCAATGCGCCACTAACCAAATACTCTTCTATACCCATATCCAAAATTCTTGTCACAGCAGAGATAGCATCATTGGTGTGAAGTGTAGAAAGTACAAGGTGTCCTGTAAGTGCAGCTTGGATAGCAATACGCAAGGTCTCTTTATCTCTAATCTCCCCGATCATAATCTTATCAGGGTCTTGTCTAAGTATGGAGCGTAATGCATCAGAAAAACTAAGTCCGATACTTGCTTTAACATTGACTTGCTGCAAACCAGCCATTTGATACTCTACAGGGTCTTCTACGGTTATAATTTTGTCTTTAATGTCTTTAATGGCATTGAGTGCACCATAAAGCGTGGTGGTCTTACCGGAACCTGTTGGACCTGTTACCAATACAATCCCGTAAGGCACTTTAATGGCTTCAGAAAATCTGTCGTAACAAAACTTACTCATACCCGCATCTTCAAGTCTAATCATCGCTTTGGTTTTATCTAAAATACGAAGAACAATAGACTCTCCAAAAATGGTCGGAAGCGTAGAAACCCTAAAGTCAAACTCTTTTTTGGATACAGTTGCCGAAAATCTTCCATCTTGAGGTTTTCTTTTTTCAGCAATATCCAAGTTAGAGAGCAATTTCATTCTTGAAGCCAGAGGATTAAAGATATCTTTATCAAAAGTAAAACTTTGACGCAATATACCATCCACCCTTACTCTAACAATACAACTTATCTCCATCGCTTCAATATGGATATCACTCGCGCCGGCAAAAATAGCTGATTTTAAGATAACATCAATCAGTTTGAGAACTGCTGGAGACTCATCTTTTTCATCTACTTTACCCTCCTGTCTCAAATCCTTACGAATATCAGAGACTAATCCCTTGATACTCTCATTGATCTCAAGGCGCTGTAAGTACTGATTAATCTGCTGTGGTTTAGAGATGGCTATTCTTATTGGTTTTTTGGGAAAAAGTCTTTGTATGGAATCTTGTGCTGCCATATCCAACGGATCATCAAAAACAATAAGCACATTAAGATCATTTTCTGATATGGGAATAATATTATATTTAATCAACTGTGCATAGGAGACTTTTGAAAAGAGATTCATATCAATTTCAATATTATCCAAATCAATATATTCAATATGTAGTTCTGATGCTACTTTTTCAATAATCGGGATAATATTGATACCCTCAATCTTTTCAAGATGAGAAAGTGTAATCACTCCCTGTCTAATCTTTTTAGCCAAAAAAGTTTCAACTGTTTCCAAATCAATCATCTTTTCTGCTAACAAGTTTGCAAAAGATATCTTTTTAGGTGGTCGGCTTTTTACCAATGCAGAAATGGCATCTTTTGTAATGAGATTTTCTTCAAGCATAATTTCAATGAGTTTAACCATTTTAACACCCTTTCATCTAACTCTTAAAGTATAACATTAAATACGTGATTGATTTTAAAATTTACCGCTTTTAATTTGCTGTAACAATTTCTTTGCTTCTTCAGAATTTGATCTTTCAACATACGATGTTAAGATCGAAATTCCTTCATTTTTATATCCTAATTTGATTTTCGATTTTACAAAAATCAATAAACTTTCCTCTGTTTCACCATCTAGTTTATTGGCCTGCATAGACCAATACTCTGCTTTTTTATAGTTACCTTTATTAAAGTAGCTGTTGGCTAGAAATAGAGCATCATCAATATCACGTGTTTGTAAAAAACGCTTCTCAACATCTGCATAAGCTGTCGGGCCGGTAGTCTCCACAATATCTAAATGGATTTTTTGTCTCACCTGCGGAACCTCTTGCTCCACAACTTCCTCTCCCTCTTCAAGAATAGGTACATCGACGAGTATATCAGAAGGCTTTTCACTCTCTTCTTCTATAGTTTTTTTTACTGGTTCTTTGATTTCCAACCCCATAAGGGCAGAATCAACCAAGACTGAACTCTTGACTTCATGCTCCTTTGACTTTTTAACTTTATTCTCTTCTTGTTTCAATACAGAAAAAGAGTGAGTGATAGAATTTAAAATTCTATCTGCATTGCCATTACCCCAAAAAAGAACAATCAAAGTGATAAGCAGTGTTAAGACAATACTTAAAATATACCAAGGTCTTAACTTTTTATTTCGGTATTTTTTCCATTCTTCTTCCAAGGGCTTGATGTCATACATGAATATATCCCAATTTCAATGCCGACATTTCAATAATTTTTTGCGGAAGCTGTGCATAGTTGATTTTACTTGGTTCATTTTCATCATAATATTGACATATTTCAAAAATTGTAAACATCAGTTTATTACACTCTCGGTAGTTCCCATTACTAAATTGATGAATCAGTTTCATATTCTTCTCTTTAATACTATTGGCTATTTCGAAAAGATTTTTCTTTAAAAGTTTTTTATGTATATACTCTGCCTGATCTTGCGGTGTGGCATTTTTGAGTTCAATTACTTCCCATATACGTGACTGAAAATGTTCTTTTGCAATCAAGTCTTCATCATCAGTCTTATGAAGAGAAACGACAAATTTTACCGCTCTACTGTCTGAAAGCAGTCTGATTTTTTCCATCATTTCAGGACCGTACATCTGGGCTTCATCCAATAAAATAATGATTTCTCTTTTACCTCTTAGGGTTTTGCAAAAATCAACCAATGCAGAGAAATTGACTTCTGTATTGGCGGGCAAATCTTTTTTGGTTAGAACTTTAAACAATTTATAAAAAAATTCTTTTTCACTGATAGTCGGAGTGTCAAAATAATGTATTTCTTTGTTGTGTTTTAATTTTTGCGCAATGCGGTTAAGTAAGATACTTTTTCCTGTACCGGGTCTACCAAAAAGCAAAATCATCTTTAACGGTTTCTCAATGCTGTGTTCAAGCTGTTGATAGGCCGTTACTGAAGATTCAAGTTCGATATAGTCCTCTATATCGACAGAATCAACAAATACATTTTTGGCAGCGGTATATCTACTTTTCATTAAGCTTTGTATACCCTAAATCATCTAACGATACAGACTTTCCGTTTGTGACTATATGCGGCGTTAAGATAAATACCAACTCTTCCACTTTATTGATTTTCTCTTGTCTCTTAAACAAACTTCCCACAAGTGGCATTTCACCCAACAAAGGTACTTCATTATCTTTAAATCCTGTTTGGCTTGAAATCAAACCACCCAATATCGCATGTTGTCCATCTTTTACCTTGATGACTGAAGCAATTTGTCTTCTCACCAAATCAGGCGGGATAGTTCTGATCCCTGCTTCAGGTGTTACGGTGTCCACTGTTTCTGAAACGGATGGATTTATTTTAAGGGTAATCATACCATTATCATCAATCTCCGGAGTAATATCTAACAAAATACCGGCAAAAACTGAATCAACCAATTCACCTTCTGCCGCAACAGCACCTCCGCCAGAACTTGCTGTACTGGAAGACTTTATTTTATAAAACAGCTCTTTACCTACACTTATCAGTGCAGGTTGATTATTGAGTGTCATAACACGTGGGCTTGAAACTGACTTCACGTCTCCTTGTGTAGAGAGGAATTTAACAATTTCAGTTACCTTTGTACTCCCCGTTGTACTAATGACTTTTGCTCCCTCAGGCTGTGCACCCTCTTCAAATGTTGCTTGGGTAATTCCCTTCAAATTATCAAAGGTGTAGGTATCAACATTTTTTTGTGCCACCCTAAGAGAGTTTACCGTAACGTTTTGTAAAGTATAAAGTTGAGACCAGTCAACACCCGTAGTAGAACTGTCATCAAATGAAACACTAAGGATTCTCACATCTATGATAACTTGTGATTTCAATTGTGAAGTCAAGGTATGGATATATCGAGCGACTCTATTGATTTGTCTATCTGTACCTGTAACAGTGACCATACCCGCTTCCGGGTTAATAATTGGTGCCAAAGGATTATATTCCCACACTTTCCCATCTGGGCCCGTCCATGTATCACCTGATTTTGTATAGTGCGTACTCCCATCGGCTGCACCAATCAAGATACGCTGCACCTCCGTCTCAACCGTTTTCCAAAACTGAAATTCATCCGTATTTTCTATCATAATACCTGTTTTAGAAAGGTTGCTATTATCACCTCCAGCACCTCCACCACCAGCAGCACCTCCTGCAGCGCCTCCAGCAGCTGAATTACTTGAGCTGGCTATCGTTACGTTTGCCGTACTTTTTCCAGTTCGCTGTCCAGAAATATAGTGAATACGAAAGGTACGTGTAATGAGGTAAGAAATTTTAAGTTTATTTCCATTCAAAGTATAATTTAAATCATTATCTTTTAGTATCGTATTCAAAAACCCATTAAGCGTGCTGTTTTTTAATTTCACATAATAGAGTTTTTTATTCATCCTCAATTTTGCTGCATCATCATTGACCACTACGGTTAATCCACAGGTGTCCGCAAGATTATCAATTACATCTCCAATGGTCAATTTACTGTCAATCGTGACAGAAAATAGTTTCGAAGAACAATTATTTGCCATCAATGTGCTACCAAAACCCATAAGCATCGTCAAAATGACAAGCAACTTGATTCGGGGTGTATGTACTTTTTTCATTCTATTACCTTTCTTCTAATGTGATGAAGTTATCTTTTTTCTCATTAAGATATAATTTTTTAATGTGATTTCCATTTCTAAGTACCACACCGCTTTTACCTATGTATTTTAATGTATAGCCCATAATAACGTCATCAAGACTCCTCCATCCTTCGTTGATATATGCTTTTCCATTCACAATGGCATTGAGATCCAATTTTTCTTCTTCTTGGGACGAGGCTACAAATGTTGTCGCATTATCTTCTTGCTGTAACCGTATAAAGGGATTTTGCGTGCTTTCCAATGTTTTTAATTGGACACCCTCTCTTTGTTTGTGTATTTTCACTACCATCTCTTCTATTTGTCCAACAGAGATATTTGCATTGACTGATACAGAAATTAGGAACACTCCCATAAATAACTTTTTCATTAGTGATTGATCCCCCATACTGAAATATGAATATCGGTAAGAACGTCAGACGAATTCGTATCTGGGATAAATTCTGTCTTAAATACATCTGTTACCAAAACATTCTGTTCAAGCTCATTGATAAACTTGATGGTATTTTTGTATTCGCCTTTACACCCAATACCTATTTCAAGCACATGCCCAAAACTACCATTGTTATCAACATATTTATTGGCTATATATTGCAAATGCACATTTTGAACTTCTGCTTTACTAGTAATTGAATTTAAGAATATTGACCAGCTTTTTTTGTTAAATAACATATCAGACAATTTTTCCAAACTGGTATCTATGAATTTAATTTTATCATTAAGATTTACAATATTGTTATTTTTATCTGCAATATCTTTGTCATATTTAGTGATATAGTACTCCCGGTTCCCACCAACAGTAATCGAATTAAGATAGGTAGTGTTATCTACAATACTTTTTTCTATACTTTTTTTACTGCTTTCACTTTTATTATACAAATCCTCAGTATAAGGAAGTAAAAAATCATATCCGATATACGCAATAAATCCAGCAATGCCCAAAATAATCAACCATTTTTCACTCTCTTTTTTGGGAGCAAAATAGATATCTAACGCTTCAAGTTTATCTTCTAAATATTTCATTTCAATTCAACCTTTAGTAGACCTTTGTAGTAGTTTCCGGTGGGGTCTTTTTCAATTCTTTGAATATCTATTGCCGCTATATTGTCAAAATGCACTTCTGACATATACTTAATGACTTCAGTGAATTTTCTATCATCTGAACTCACAAGAGACATTGATATCGTATCGTTATCACTTTTTAACATATCGACATAGACTTCATATTTTCCAAGATCCTCAGCGACTGTATGAAATATTTCAGACTTAAGACGATAATTTACTTTTTTGTCGTAAATAGAAGTCAGGGTTTTGGTTTTTTGATTATATCTATCTGTTAGGATCTTAATCTTTCCATCCAGACCATCAATTATTTTTTTCTTTTCGGCTAGTATTTGTTTATATTTATTGGCTTCTGCGGTTAAGGCATTATTCTCAATAGTCAAAGCGTAAATCTTTGCATCATTGATATAAGAGCCGACAAGATACACCAAAGGATATGCCAAACTCAAAGAGACTGCAGCAAAGGTTGAAATAATAAACTGCCCACTTGCCCTGTTGACAAAAGAGGGCGGTCGCGGGTACATCGTCAAATTTACAAAAGAGGTCTCATCTTCCATATAAAGCAGAGAGCTCAAAAGCATCATGTACTGTAACTGATCGGTATACCACTCTTCATTGTCGATATGATAATTAAAATTTAACTCTGAAGCGTGCAGACCTAAATAGTTTTGGCTATACTCATCAAGCCCAATCATCGGGCCTCTTTCACTTCCTATGAACATTTGGTCAATCGTATCTAAATTGAATGCTCTCTTTACATAGATGATAATATCGTTTATCGTGATAAACACATCGGAAAAAATCTTCATGAAGTGTTGTTGATAATCGCTGTGGCTTGTCTTTAATCCCTCAGACTCCAACACGGAATAAAATTCTTTTTCATCAACCTTTTCACCTACTGCTGCACAATATCTTTCATAAATCTGTTCTAAAGAAAATTCGATTGACTTGGAGTAAATATATTCACCATTTCGATAGACCGTAACAAAGGTATCATCTTGGGTAAAATAGACAAAACACTGTGTACCGTTTTTGGGAAGTATTTCTTTTGTATACAGTGACTTGTATAGCAATGGAGCAGGTATAATCAGATCTATATATTTAGTCTCTTGCTTGATGGGCAGGAAGATTGTATCAAGTGCTTCTGGTTCTGCCACAAAGATATGAAACTCTCTCTCTTCTCCTGCATTTTCAACTTCTATCGAAGAGATAGTGTATGAGTTTGCCTGATCAAGCCCCAGCTCCTCATACGCTTTGATATCTATAATATCTGCGATATCTTCTTGAGGAATATTTCTGCTTAAATAAATTACCGTAGTTATAATGTCTTTATTTCTAACATAAGATGTGACAAAATTAGAAGTGTTAAACGTTGGCTTATTTAAGGGTTGGAATGAATCGCTTTTATAGACATAGCTTTTATTCACATAGGGATTGAGAGTAACAACATTTTTTACAGTCGATTGCGACGATTTCTTTTTCAAAAACATTCTTTCTTCCTTGTCTGTTGAACAATTATATATGTTATAATATTAAAACAATCTTACAAAATGTTAAAGTTTGAGCCACTTGCAGATTAGTAAAAAAGAGGGGTTATTAAGGGTTAAAACGAAGAAAAAAAGCTGATTCTGATTTCAAAAAGTTATAATTTTTTACCA
>NCHB01000059.1 GCA_002281755.1 Sulfurovum sp. 16-42-52 | reverse complement strand
GAAAAAACTTGTTTGCTGTTAGCTTTTGTGAAAACTATGAGTCTTTATTGAACCCAACCATATTTTAGTATTTTGGTTGGTAAATATATTATACGAAGGTTTTATAATGAAAACTATCAAAGAGAATATAAACTTCAGAGAGTTCAAAAAGTTAATAATTTATACTAAAGGAAGATATGATCACTTAAAAATAAAGGTAATAAAATAAGTAAAATATTACCTTTAACGCTACAGCGAGTCATTTTTCAATATTTTTATTTATGTCCAATTTTAAAGGTAATAAAACATATAATATATATACAAATTATTACTTTTAAGGGCTAAAATGAAAAAGCTAAAGAAATCCATTCAAGAGAAAGAATTTAAGACCTTAATGAACTTCACCCAGAACAATCCGACCATGAGAGAAAATACCAAACAGAACCTAACTAGACTCTTTACCTTACTGTATTATACAGGCATGAGAATAAACGAAGTACCTACATTAACAATCAAAGACATTCAAGAAGGCATAGGCAAGGGTGAGCAGCACACAAGCAAAAGAAAGAACGAAGCATCCTGTTGACACCTGTAGCGATCAAAGAGCTAAAGAAGCTATTTGAGAGTGAAACAGATCCAGAGCACAAAGTCATAAAAGTAAAGTCAAACCCTTTCACCACCCCTAGTCCTGTAGCATTTATTGCCCGTGTAAATGCAGTTATTCAAAGTGTTTTAGGCGACAGATACACTTCTCACAGCTTCAGACAAGGATTAATAACAGAACTGGGCATCAAAGGAATTAACCCTAAGCTTATCCAGACGTTCATAGGGCATAAAAACATTAATACAACGATGAATTACATAAATCCGTCAGAAGCAGATATAAGAAATTGTTTGGTTAGATAAAATTCTCTATCCTGAGCAATAGAACTCTGGAGAAAAGAGCGTTCAAAAGTTAGCAATTTATGCCCGTGAAAAATAGAAGCACTAAATATAAACGTTATAAGATATTTACTTTTATCTCATTAAGAAGATAAGCTTTTAACTGTTGGCGCTGGACACATTTGGACACCCCGCCGGAGTTGATGTGGAAAGTGCGCCAACATTAGTGGTTGGGTAGTTCACTTAATTTAAGTCAGCAATTATAATTGTTTGGTGTCATATTCATTATGAAATTTAGTGTGTTTATGAATTATGTGACATGAATATGACATCTATTTGATAAGATTACCTATTTTAATAGAGGTGTATTATGAAAACATATTCAAGATAACACTAAAATTATAAGAATACTTCAAATAATATAAAAAAGGGATCAGGCATGACAGGTAAAATTTTAGGTTTTGATACAACTTCAAATACTGGAACAATTTCAGGAGATGATGGAAAAAGATATAATTTTTCTAAAGAGAGTTGGAAAGAAAAACATGCACCGCAAAAAGATGCAAAAGTAGATTTTGATATGGATGACAATAGTAAAGCCATAGATATTTATCAAATAAAAGATGTTGCTGCAGCAAACAATGATATGGTTATGGGATTGCTTTCTCTCGGTATTACATTCTTTTTTGGTTTTATAGGTACATTTGTCTCAAGACTCATCCTTTCAAAACAGCCTATTGAGCAAACGATCATGCCTACACTGATACACTTTATAGCAACCATTGCCGTACTTGTACCCGTACTGGGATGGTTTATTTATCTTATAGCGACAGTTTATTATATGGTTCAAAACTATAAGTTAGTCATTAGTGAACCCGCACTAGAAAACAAGTATGCCTAATCAGAATCTCTTAATTCAATCTTTGGATGATTTTATGTCACCAAAGGTTGTCTTTATAAGTATTGTCAGCTTTCTAATTACTATTGCAATTATACTCTTTACTCTGCCTTTTATTTTTAATAATATCGGTGGTATAAAAGATATAATTCCTGAAGTCTACAATTGGGTTAATGAAATACTTGTATCAATTGAGTCATATCCTATTTTGGCTTTCCTTTTTGAGCATAAAATTATAATGATATTGTTTCGCTATGTACTCTATTTTGGGTTTGGAATAGTGGGATACTATATATTTTTTGGAATCTATGGATTTGTCATAAGTTTCTTTGCTCCCATGCTCATTAAGCATATACAAAAAAAATACCACTCAGAAATCGAACTTAAGGGCATTGGGTTACTTCCGACTGGATTCTTTTACATAAAGACCATTATTATAACCATCGTGCTGTTTTTAATTCTTTCTCCTACATACCTTATACCAGGCCTGAATTTTTTAATATTTTTGCCCCTCTATTATTTCTTTCACAAAGCACTCGTATTTGATGTAAGCAGTGTAATTAACACTTCAAAAGAGTATAAGAGAATTAAGCGTGCAAACTGGAGTGAATTAAAAGGATACACAGGGCTATGCTTTTTGATAACACTTGTTCCGATTATTGGAATATTGGCATATCCTTACTATGTAATATATGTCGGGCACTATATACTCAACGAGACTGGTGAATTAAGGCATACTGATGCTTTTCGTTCTATATAGATATACATCAAATGAAGTGGATAACAAACTGTTTGATATGTGACATTTATCTTGAAAATTTAAAATAAAAGGTTAAAAATGAATAAAATTATACGAAGTGCATGTGCAGTATTATTAATAAGTACGGCGTCATTTGCTAAAAATATTACTATTAAAGGAACATATGTAGGATCAAATTGTGGGGATCTTTGCTATATGAATTTTAAAACCAGTAAAGGAGTTGTAAATTTATATGGATATGTAGAGGACTACAAAAATGTTAAAAAAGGCAATATCTACACTGTGACATATGAAAAAATGAAAGTTGAAATTGCTGAACTTGGAAAAATAAATGTTAAGGGCATTATAAGTATCAAATAATTCGATACACAGTTGATATAAATATAAACGGAACTCTCTTTCACTAAAAATTTACTAAATATACATTTTGCGCATAGCGTTCAAACCGGCCACCAAACACGCAGAGCATCCGGCCACCTTTTAGGAGATATTTTCTGTAAGACTATTTTAGCATAAAGTGGCCGGA
>NCHB01000058.1 GCA_002281755.1 Sulfurovum sp. 16-42-52 | reverse complement strand
GTGGTAAAAAATTATAACTTTTTGAAATCAGAATCAGCTTTTTTTCTTCGTTTTAACCCTTAATAACCCCTCTTTTTTACTAATCTGCAAGTGGCTCAATTTTATAAAATTTACATTTTCTTTACACTTTTTTGTTATCATAATTCCTCTAAACCAAATTAAAAGGAGAATGAGTGCATACAAAAATCAAATGTCTTGCCTATGTAACTTTGTTTTTATCGGCATCAACGTCTATCTCAGCTGTGGACTTGACAAAAGCATATGATATGGCAGATGCAAGTAAAATCATCGAAGCAGACTTGTTTGCAGGACCGACTAAGTATACAATGCCCAAATCATGTGATCTGACCGATAAAGGTGCTATAGCCAGAGGGGAATATATTTACCATAATCTCAATGGTGAGCAGGCGACGGATAATCCACCAGCAGGATTGGCTAAGTTCATTGAGAAAAAAGATAAAGATGGCAAAGTGAAAAAGGAAGTCAAGCAGTACGGTAACTGTGTGGCGTGTCATGACATAGAGGGTGCAAAAGGTGGGGGCAATATTGGTCCAAGCCTTACAGGATATAAAGCATTATTCTTAGATACAAATGTAAGAGATAATCAATTTGTGTATCAGAAAATTGCTGATCCTCGTGTGGATAATAACAATACTCATATGACCGTAAACCTTACAACGAAACTTATGAGCGAACAAGAAATCTGTGATCTTACTGCCTATGTGGTAGCTGATAAAAGTAAAAAATAAAAGGAAATAGAGAATGAAAAGAAGAAATTTTATTAAAAGTTTGTGTGCAACATCAGCATTGGTTGCGACAATATCTCCATCAATGCTCATGGCAAAAGATGAAAAACCAAAAGGTGGGAATCCTTTATCTTACGCAGCAGCAATTGAAGCTATAACAGGCGGAAAAGCAGTAGCAGACAGTGATAAAGTAAAGTTAACTGTGCCTGAAATCGCAGAAAACGGAGCGGTTGTTCCTGTAAAGGTTGAAGTAGACAATCCTATGGAAGCAGATAACTATGTAAAAGCTATCCATGGAGTACTAAGAATGCTAACGCCAGATGTGCGGATGTGATGCTAACACCGTTAAATGGCCAAGGATATTTTGCAACTAGAGTAAAACTGGGTGGAACACAAGATGTTGTTGCGTTGGTAGAACTTAGCAATGGTACTTTTATGAGGTCTGCGAAGAGTGTTAAGGTAACTATCGGTGGATGTGGCTGATCCCGTAAAAGGATGTTTTGAGCATAGTAGTTTTAGCTTGAGGAATCAAAGAGTGGGTTGACCTTTCTTTGAGAGTATGATAATGATAACAAAGGAAAAACAGATGGCAGAAGAAAGAAAATCGATGATAAAGGTTAAACCTACAAAGTTTAATGTTGGAGATATAGTAAAAGTTGACTTTATAGTCATTCATCCTATGGATACAGGATTGCTAAAAGATAAAAAAACTGGTGATGCAATACCGGCAAATTATATAAATAATATTACTTTCTCTTTAGATGGAAAACCATTTACCACAATGAAAGTGTGGGAAACGGTTTCAACAAACCCTTATTTCTCAGTCAACTTAAAAGTACCTGGTGCAGGAACACTTACAGTTGATTATACAGACAATACAGGTGAAAAAAGTTCGAAGAGTACAAAACTTAAGCCAAAAGGGTAAGTAATGAAAAGAGCAATATTGCCTTTGGCTCTTTTGGTGACAATGGGGACTGTAACGGTAAGTGCCAGTGAACAGTTTTCGATGAGTGATGTCGATAGGGCGATGTACAAAGAAATGCTAGAAAACAACCCTGCTGATATGTATGTAGAAGAGGGTGGCGAATTACTAGAATCAGAACTTGGTGGTGAAACTGCATTGGCTAAATTTCTAGAAGTAAGTGAAGACGAGTTACCAAAACATATTGCAGGATTTCCTAGATACATTCAAAAGCTAGGTAATGTCGTGGGTATAGACCAGGTCATGCAAGCCATGCAGGTAGAGCAAGGCAAAGAAAAATGGGAATTGAAAGATGAAAGAATGTTCTCCATGTTGGCATATGTGAAATCTTTAGCGAATGGTGAGCATCTAAATATTGACATTCATGCGGATGAACATATCAAAGAAGCTTATGCATTGGGGAAAGTAACGTATGAAACGCCAAGAGGCGGTAGAGGACTTTCTTGTAAGAGTTGCCACGGTGCAGATGTAGCGGGACAGATCTTAAGAACACAGCCTATTCCTGATCTTGGAGCAGACGGTTCAGGTGCTACATGGCCAGCATACCGTATGACGAAGTCTAGCCTTAGAACACTGCAAAGAAGATTTCAAGGTTGTATGAATAATGCATTGATGGAAGGGATTCCTCTTGGTTCAAAAGAGATGAATGCACTGGAAGTATATATTAGTAAAATGGCACAGGACAGCAAACAACCGATTGCTATTCCTGGTCTAAAAAGATAAGGATCGTAAATGGATATTAATAGAAGAGATTTTCTTCAGATCGCGGCAACCCTTGGTTTGCTGGGAGCAACTGGCGGAACCAATCTTTTTGCTGGTGAAGCGGGTAAAGAACGTATCAAAAAATTGAGTTTTTCTGATGTGGTAGATTTTAAAGCTAAAGGTAAAGCAACCATACTTCATATATGTGATCTGCATGCACACCTGAAACCTATGTATTGGCGTGAGCCTTCCACCCTGATCTCTGCAAAAAATCTGGTCGGAACACCAGGATTTATTTGCGGAGACAGTTTTGAGAAGTATTATGGTATTGAACCTGGATCATTAGACCAGTACTTTGATACACATAATAACTTTCCAGAGCTTGCAGAGAAATTCGGAAAGATGGGTGGAATTGCCCATATGAAGCCTATTATTGACCATGTGAAAAAAGAAAGAGGAGCTGAGAATGTACTTCTTCTGGACAGTGGAGATACTTGGCAGGGTACAGCGGTCGCACTGAAGACCAATGGCGAAGCTATCGTAGATGCACAAAACTATTTGGGTGTGGATGTGATGGTGGGTCACTGGGAATATACGTATGGTAAAGAACGTGTGCATGAACTTATCGGCATGCTAAAGGGAGACTTTATCTCTCAGAATGTTATCGACAATGATCCATTCTCAGATGAATTTGAAGAACTGATCTTCCCTCCGTACAGCATCAAAGAGATCGGTGGAGCCAGGATCGGTATCATCGGGCAGTCTTTCCCGTTCACTTCCACTGCAAACCCTAAGCATTTTACAGAGGGATGGAGTTTTGCGCTTCGTCATGAAACACTTCAAGAGTATGTGAATGAACTTCGTAATGAGAAAAAAGTAGATGCGATCGTTGTTTTGAGCCATGACGGATTCTCTGTGGATCAGGAACTTGCCAAAAAAGTGACTGGTGTTGACTTTATCTTGAGCGGACATACGCATGACCCTAGTCCTGAACCTATCATTGTAAATGATACGGTGATCATCATTTCAGGAAGCCATGGGAAGTATGTCGGAAGACTGGACCTGGATATCCAAAACAAAAAAGTAGTGGATTACAATTTCAAATTGATACCGGTAGCGTCAAATCTTATACCTGAAGACAAAGCAGGTGTGGAGCTGATCGAGAAATGGTATAAGCCATACAAGGAAGAGCTGGGCGAAGTACTGGGTACAACGAAAGGACTTCTTTATAAAAGAGATACTTTCTACTCCACTTTCGATGCGCTGATAGGTGAGGCGATCCAGGATGAGATGAAATGTGATATCAATTTTAACCCTGGGTATAGATGGGGAACTACACTGCTCCCTGGTGATGATATACTCAAAGACAATGTCTATGAGATGACAGCTATCACCTATCCGGAAGTATATACATTTGACCTCAAAGGTCAGGCTATTATGAAACTGATGGAAGATATAGCTGACAATGTATTTAATGAAAACCCGCTCTTGCAGCAAGGTGGAGATATGAGTAGACTGACAGGTGCCAGCTATAGTATCACGATATCTGCTCCATCTGGAAAACGTATCAGTGACTTTATGATCGGCGGGAAACCTATTGATCCCAATAAAACATACAGGGTATCCTCTTGGGGTGGAAATTTGCAAAATGCAGGTGAAAATCTAGACAAGGAAGCGATACGACCAGTGTATGAGGTGGTCAGTGACTACATCCGTAAAAAGAAAGTAGTAGATATCAGCATGGAGTCTAATGTGAAAGTGCTAGATATGGATTGTGGATGTCCGGTCAAAGGTGCCACGTGCTGATCATGTAAAACCGTGCCTCTTCTTTTTGTCCAAACATTCATAGTACATCCTTTTCAGAGGAGGGGCACCAAAGGTTGTGAAAGAGAATCACATTTTAATACATACAAAACAATAAAG
>NCHB01000057.1 GCA_002281755.1 Sulfurovum sp. 16-42-52 | reverse complement strand
TTTGATCCGTATTATTTTTTGGTGCTTCCGCGGGTGTTTGCGATGATGATAGCCTTGCCTTTGCTGATTTTTTTTGCCGATATTGTGGGCATATTTGGAGGGATGGTGGCTGCAGCGATTGAGCTGGATATCTCTGTCTCTCAGTTTACAGATAGACTGCAAGAGGTACTCGAAGTCAAACATTATCTCTTAGGAATGCTCAAAGGTCCGGTATTTGCTTTTTTGATTGCCTCTGTAGCCTGTTTTAGAGGGTTTCAGGTATCAGATAGTACTGAAAGTGTAGGGCTTCAGACGACCGCATCGGTGGTCAATGCGATTTTTCTGGTCATCGCCTTTGATGCGCTCTTTTCTATCATTTTTACGGAGTTTGGCGTATGAGTGTGATAGAGGTAGAAGGTGTGGTCACACGGTTCGGCACACGCGTTATCCATGACGGCATAAACCTGCGTGTCAAAGAGCGCGAAATCTACGCAATATTGGGTGAGAGCGGTTCTGGTAAATCCGTATTAATGAAAGAGATGATCATGCTTTTGGAGCCTGAGGCGGGAAGCATCTCTGTTTTGGGTACGACACTCAAAGATATCTCGTTTGAAGCAGCACAGCATTTGCGTAATCAGTGGGGTGTACTTTTTCAGTTTGGCGCTCTGTACTCCTCTTTGAGTGTGGCTGAAAACATAGAAGTACAACTCAAAGAGTACACGACTCTGAGCAAAAGCATGAGAGATAAACTGGTAAGCTCCAAACTCGCACTGGTAGGTTTGGCACCCGATGTGGGGGCACTCTATCCTTCTGAACTTAGCGGCGGGATGATCAAGCGGGCTGCATTGGCACGTGCTTTGGCGATGGAGCCTAAACTGCTTTTTTTGGATGAGCCCACTTCAGGACTTGATCCCATCGGTGCACGGAATTTTGATGCACTGATTGTCAAACTGCGTGATTTGTTGGGCATCACCGTTGTGATGATTACGCATGATTTGGACAGTATCTTCAGTATTGTAGACACTATGTCTATCTTGGCGGATAAGCGGGTGGTAGCACAAGGAGACCTCAAAAGTGTGTTACAATCTACACATCCTTTTGTGGAAAACTTTTTTAAAAACGACTACACCAAAGAACGGTACAAAGGTAAGATAAACGATGTATAGCAAAGTCAATTATAGTGTGGTAGGTCTTTTTGTCTTGCTTTTTGGTGCAGGCTTGGTGCTCTTTGCCTTTTGGCTTGCCAATTACGGGCTGCATAAAGATTTTGATCTGTACCAACTTAGGATGAAAGAGTCTGTTACGGGGCTTTCTTCGGACTCTAGCGTGAAGCTGCATGGTGTTGATGTCGGTAAAGTCAGTAAGATACGTATCTCTCCTGAAAACATTGAAGAGATTCAGATATTTCTCAAAATTGACAAAGGCATCCCCATCAAAGAAGACATGATTGCCACCACACAGATGTTCGGTATCACAGGGTTGCTCTCCATCAATATAGAAGGCGGTACCAATGAGGCAAAAACGCTTGAACCGACTGAAGAGTATATCCCTACTATCCAAACGGCACCCTCATTTGTCTCAAAACTCTCTGATACCTTGGGGGGACTGGGAGATAGACTGACGGTATTGCTCTCCAAAGACAATCTTGAGAAGATCGCTGCGACACTTGAAAACCTTGAAGTAGCAACACAAAAAGCACAAGCGCTTGAAGATAAAGCCATGGCGACTTTGGATGAAGCCAATACCACATTGGAAGCCTTTACACAAGCGGCGACAGAGTTTAAACAAATGCAAAAAGATTTTGCCGCTATCAAAAAAGTCAGCATTCCCACGATTGAGAGTTTGTTGCAAACGAGTAAAGATTTTCAGCGTGTGACACTTAAAGTAGAAAAAAGCATAGACAGGGGTGACTATAATCTCAAACAGATTTTTGAGCCACTTTTGGTGGATATCCGCATACTCTCCGGGCAGTTAAGTGACATGTCAAGAGAGTTTGAGGCAAATCCGAGTGATGTATTATTCAAATCCAGAAAACCGACCAAAGGACCAGGAGAATGAAAAAGTATTTCGTGTTGTCAGTAGTATTTGTGTGGAGTGGTTTTGTAGGATGTACCCAAGCACCGGCCCTGAAAATATACAGTTTAAACATACCCCAGGCTCAAGCAGTCCCTGCTAGTCCTTACGCTACCAAAACCATCAAAGTACCTTATCCGTACAGTACAGGCGAAGAGCTTTCACAGAAAATGCAATTTGCCTACGGTAACACAAGCAGAGGCGCGTATCAAAATGCACAATGGTCAAACAGCCTGGGAAAACTTTTACAAGGCACTCTGGTAGAAGTGTTGGATAACAGTAGACTGTTTAAGACAGCGGTACTCGATACTTCAGCCGTGAGGGAAGACTACAGGATTGAGAGTACCGTCTTTGCCTTTCGTCACACGGTAGAAGCAAACCGCTCTTATGCACTTGTCTCCATACAATTTACGCTTGTTGATACCAAAGAAGGTCAAGTGTTAAAAAGTAGACGCTTTAGTTACCAAGAAGCAACACCGACAGTGGACGCTGAGGGGTATGCAAAAGCGGTTAATGTCGCCTTAAGCAGACTCAGTCGCGATTTGCTGCAGTGGCTGCATTAAAAACTTTCCCGTAACATCGTTGTTTCTTCTTTGCTTTCAAGGTCTTTGACCCAAATGGTGCCGTTTTTGAGTTCATCTTCACCGATGAGTACACAGTAGCGTGCTGCTGCTTTTTCTGCACCTTTCATGTGACTTTTAAACCCTTTTGAGGTGTACTCCAGTGTGACTTTAGTCTCTTTTCGTTTTGTTGCAGCAAGCGCAAAGAGTGTCTCAATCGCTTCTTCACTCATGGCACCAAGGTAGATGCCTTCACGTTGTGGCTCTGGCATCTTCACCAGCTCCATAATCCGTTCAATCCCAATGGCAAAACCCACCGCAGGCGTTGGCTTACCATCTAAAAATTCTACCAGTCTGTCATACCGTCCGCCACCTGCAATCGCAGATTGTGAGCCGATGTCGTTGCTGACAAATTCAAACGCTGTTTTGTTGTAGTAGTCAAGCCCGCGAACCAGATTGGTGTTGATGGTGTAAGGTATGCTCGCTTTGTCAAGCAAAGTTGTCAGTTTTGTAAAATCACTGTCACACTCGCTGCACAGATTGTCAATCAACTTTGGAGATGTCTTAAGGAGCGATTGGCAGCTTTCATTTTTACAGTCAAGTACACGGATGGGGTTGGTATTGATGCGTCTGTTGCAGTCTTCACAGAGTTGCTCTTTGATGTTTGTAAGAAACCCTAGAAGATTTTGTTTGTAGGGTGGCATACAAGTAGTGCACCCCAAAGAGTTTATTTGAAGTTCAAAGCCTATGCCAAGCGCTTCAAAAATTTGGCTTATCAT
>NCHB01000056.1 GCA_002281755.1 Sulfurovum sp. 16-42-52 | reverse complement strand
GGTGATTTCAAAGAAAAATAGCTAAAAATTAGAGAGTTTATTTTTTAGATGCTACAATATTTGAAATCAGATGGATTCTTTGGGTTTTTCAGAGGGTTCGATATATCATAATCAAAAATTTGGACACGGGAATGATAATCGAAGCAAAAAAGATAACCAAAGCAATGGGGTAAGAGCCGTGCTCCCACAAATATGCCACGCCGCCAAATATCGTACTTCCTTCATGCTGTCCAAACTGCTTTGTGATAAGCATCGGATACAAATTGGCAGGAACATAGGCTATCATCGCCGTAATCAGATACGCCCAGCTTTTTTCGGTTTGAAAGGTTTGATGGGTGTAAATACCGCTGCCACAACGCCTGCATTTGTTTTTTTTGCCTTTGTTGATATTGACCGCTTCACAGACAGGACAGGCGATCAGTTGCTCTCTATCTACCTGCATCGATCCCTCTTTTTGGCTCAAAAATCTCTTTTTTGAGTGTCCACAGCTCTGCCACATGGATCATTTTACTGATGTACAGATCAAGCAGGACAAAACAGAGCAAAGCTGCAAATGAAAGTCCCATATGTATCTGTGCATACCCAATGAGCTTCACCAGTGCAATAAGAATACTCAGCAGAAAGATATCGCCCATACTCCACGGTTTAAGATGCGCAAGCAGTACGAGCAGTGTAGCGATGAAAGCTTCACCTTTTTGCAGTTTAAAAAGCGTAAACAAAACCATATTTACCGTAAAAATCATCAAAGGAAAGACAAAAATAAGCAGCGCACACATCAACCCAACAATATAAAACCCGCTCTCAAAAAGTGCGAAAAAAGTCTTTGGAATCGTGATAAACTGCTCAACCCCGAGTATCTCTATGCTGACCAGCGGAAAGGCATTGGCAAGTACAAAAAAGATAAATCCTGTGATACTCAGTGCCAAGCCGTGTTCTGCCAACTTACTATCAACACGGTACAGCGTCGCATTACACACTGCGCAGTGCGCTTTTTGTCCTTGGCTAAGCACCACCTTTTTGTGTAGGGTATGGCATTTGTGACAGAGTATGTAGTCATCCAAGACATCTTCATTTACTATTTCCATGACTTAGATTATACCCAACTATCCTATTATCAAAACTACTGTATGATTGTCAAAAAGTGGAAAAACACAGAAAAAAGGACAAAGCATGAGATTTTTGTGTATCGGAGAACCTTTGGCGTATCCGGGACTCAACATCATGTATGCAAAAGTAGAAGATCTCTTGGCGTATCCGGACATTCATCTCTTTGATTTTCTCATCATCTCTGAGGGAGACGGTACACTTAGACGTGTTGTCAAAGCACTGCGACACAAAGGAGTGACAGCCAAATACATCCTCAACCCCACAGGCTCTTTTAATGTCATCTCCAAACTGCACAGAACACCCAAAGCCAGCACAATACTCCATACCTTAGCCTTAGGAAACCCTGTCCAGACACACACTCAACCCTACTACAGCCTCAACGATGAAGTATTTCTCTTTTCTGCGGGTAATATGGGAGATTTGCAACACATTTTTTTAGCAGAAACTTTGCGTTTTGGACGCCTTAGAAACGGTATGGCAAAATACCTCCTCTCCATCCTTTTTTTACTACCCTTTCATCTTCTCATGACCCCCTTGATGCTTTTAAGCCCAGAGCGATTTTTCATCTTCACCCCTGCCTCTTTCATCACCAAATTCGGCAATTTTTACGGCAAAGTAAATATGATAGACATCAAACTAGGCAGCACCTACAACCACATCGAACTAGACGGTGATATCGTGACCATCCAAGAAGAGAACCTGCACATAGAGCCTGCGGGGAGTATTGAGATTGTAACGGGTTAGTTAGTGTGCTTGATGCAAACTTTCATAATATGCCACAACACGCTCATCTACCCGAATCACTCTTTTGAGATACTGCGTCAAGTCACCTTTGTTGAACTCCAACTTCAGTTTTTTAGGATCCACCGCACGGGAGATAGCAACATAAAACTGACTGGGTGCAAAGATATTGTCAATATTGCATACAAGATTGTCAATACTCATGCCTTGCGACTTATGAATGGTTACGGCGTAGGCAAGCTTGAGCGGAAACTGTGAAAGTGTCGCAAGA
This sequence comes from Sulfurovum sp. 16-42-52, assembly GCA_002281755.1. Classification (GTDB taxonomy): domain Bacteria; phylum Campylobacterota; class Campylobacteria; order Campylobacterales; family Sulfurovaceae; genus Sulfurovum. The sequence continues at coordinate 1,361 of NCHB01000056.1, read as the reverse complement.
GACATGGTCTCAACTTTACCGTCATCTCCCACTGCCATGTCAAGCAAATCAAATCCGTGCCTCTCGACACGGACAAACTCATTTTCTTTTTCAACGATTAGATAGTCATCTTCTATCTTGTGCAGCAAACCTCTTTCCCCGTTGACAAAACGACTCCATTTGTTCACCGTAAACAACACAGGCACACCCTCTTTGAGTGTAAGCTGTTCTGAAACCGGTAGCATGGCTTTCCACCCGGTGAGTTTCTTTTCATGTACCGCGCCAAAGAGTTCTACATTGGCAAAGAGTATCGTCTCTTCCGTGTCAAGCTCGTTGATTTTGGCTCGGTTGGTCTGCTCTACTTCTAGGTTTCGTCCAAACAGATAGGTCGGGTCTGTGTCCATCTCTTGGGTGTTCCAGAGCCTTGTCATATAGGCGATGACTTCCTCATCACAGACTCCTTTGCGCACTTTTGAAAGGATGTGTGTAAACTCGCCATCTGCGGTACGTTTCATCACAGTAAGCTCTATGACCATCAGATCAAAACGCTTCCATGCCATACTCTCAAAGGCGTAGAGTTTTTCGCCAAAGACATCCCCGTTTGCCTGCTGTTTTTGCACCGGAGGCAACTGAAAAAAGTCTCCTACAAAGAGCACTTTTCCCAGATACCCATAGTGATTGAGCCTGTAAGCTATCATCTCCATCAGATCCGTACTGACCATGGAAATCTCATCGATGACTATCAGATCCGTGGCTTTGAGCACTTTTTTAAGGTCACTCAAACGATTTTTGGCATACTTGTCATGGTGGGCAAGTTCTTCAAAATTACCCGCTATGCCAAAGGCAAAAAAACTGTGTACGGTAAAACCACCTATGTTCACAGCAGACACACCCGTCGAACCCAAGGCAACCACCTGTCTGCCCTCTTTACGGTACTGGGTGATGACTTCATTAGTGATAAAACTCTTCCCCACTCCTGCACCGCCGGTTAAAAAAACATTGGAATGTTTCAGCGCTTCGAGTACATCTGTTTTATCGCTCAAAATCCAGCCTTGTCTACAAGCCTGCCATACATATTCTGCGTATGTTTCATATTATTATTAAATGCAGAGCATTCCAAAATAGGGAACACTTCTTGTCTTGCAAAGAGAAAAACACTAAAGAGGATAAAGATTAAGATGGGTTTATTCATGCAGGGATGCTCTAATAGTTTTTACGTATTATACTGTAACTATCTTTTGGGTGCTGACAAGAGTTAATGGTTCGCATATTGACAATAAAGAATAATTGAACCCTCTGATTAACCCCACCTAACCACGATAAAACCGAAATTTAGCTAAAATAGAACTATCAAGAGCAACAAATATCTATCAAGGGATTAT
>NCHB01000008.1 GCA_002281755.1 Sulfurovum sp. 16-42-52 | reverse complement strand
TTTTGTGTGGGTAGGCGGGATGATAGCCATACGCATCGCAGTGCATCCTGTCATCAGTGGCGGAGGCGTGAGTGCAGAGCAGAAGCTCCAAAGTGATGTAATGGAGTTGATGCTGCAACCTAAGCAGCGGCTGGGGATTACCCTGCAGATTATGGGTAAACTTTTTAATCTTGTGATGGTTTTCATTATCCTTTTGTTTGCCACCGGTCTTGTGATGGCGATAGCTACAGGCGGACATCATGGTGCGCTCAAATCACTCTTTCTAAGCAAAGAGTTCATTTGGACGATTATGGCTGTCAATTATAGCTATATGTACATTAAGCGTGCAAAAGCATGGAAATTGTTTTCTAAAGGTGATGTCATGGAGGCAAAAGCACAACTGAAGTTTATCCCTAACCTGCTTTTACCACTGAACATTGTCTTGGGTATAATCGCACTATGGCTGGGTGTGAGCCTTAGAGGGCTTTAATGATTTACCTGTGCTCATCTTCCCCAAGCAGGGCAATGCTTTTGGAAAAATTTGGGGTTGCGTTTACTCAAAAATCAGTCGGCTATGATGAAGAACAGATCACAACTATGGACGCCAAAGATTTTGTTTATACGGCAAGTAAAGGAAAAATGGAGGCTGCTGTGCGTCAGTTTGGACTGGACGTACCGCTTCTGTGTGCCGATACGGTCATCGCTGCAAAGGATGGAAGCATCTTGCGCAAAGCAAGAGATGTAGAGGATGCAAGACGCATTTTAACTCTTCAAAGCGGCTCAAGTATTTCTATCATCACTTCGCTGCACTACAAATCCAAAGCGTTTCTTTTTACAGATATTTCAGCCACGCATTACCAGTTTGCACCATTTGAAAAAGAAGCACTCGAAGCCTATCTTCAAAGTGGGTTATGGCAAGGTAAAGCGGGGGCGTGTATGGTAGAAGGATTTTGCAAACCCTACATCTTATCAGTTGATGGTTTAGAGAGTACGGCGATGGGGTTACAGGTGGAAGTGTTGTTGCCGTGGCTAACATTTGGAGCACACAATGTATGAAAATGAACTCAAAGCCCTTAAGAAGGCGGGACGATACAGAGAGCGTAAGCTTTTTGATGATACCCTGCAAGATATGGCGTCCAATGATTATTTGGGGCTATCAAGCAACAAAAAACAGTTCAAAAAAGCCGTGAAGCTGGTGGGTGAGTATGAGACACTGACTTCTAAAGCGAGTATGCTGGTCAACGGGTACCATCCGATTCACCGTATCTTTGAACTTACGATGGCTGAGTATAACGGTTTTGAAGAAGGGCTGGTGGTAGGCTCTGGGTTTCTTGCCAATATGGCACTCATCGAAGCACTGGTGCGAAAAGGCGATATGCTTTTTATGGATGAAGAGTACCATGCCTCCGGTGTGATGGCGGCGCAGCTTTTGGGTGAACGGGTGGTGACATTTGCACATAATGATGTTGAAGACTTAAAAGCAAAACTGGCAACCTATCCTGCTGCTAGGCAGATCATCGCGGTAGAGGGTGTCTACTCTATGGGTGGTGATCTGTGTAAAAAAGAGATCTTTGAACTTGCAGAGCAAGCTAAAGCCCTGCTCATCGTCGATGAAGCGCACAGTGCAGGGGTATTGGGACTGAAGCTCATGGGTATCTTCGAATACTATGGCATCCAGATAACCCCAAGACACATCAAAATGGGGACGCTGGGTAAGGCATATGGCTCGTATGGGGCGTATATCTTGGCCTCTAAAGAGATTATAGCCTTTTTGGTCAACAGAGCAAAACCCATCATCTACTCGACTGCACCTTCGGTGTTTGATACGGCGTTGGCACTGGTCAATATTGAACACATCCGTAAAAAAGCAGCGACCTATACGAAAAAGATTTTAGAGCGACAGATGGCGGCAAGAAACGATACAGGTATGGTGTGCCACAGTCTTATCGTGCCCATAGAGATGCCTAGCAATGAACATGCTTTATTTGTTCAAAAAGGGCTGATGGCACAAGGGTATCTAGTCGGTGCCATACGTCAGCCTACCGTTAAAACACCTATCATCCGTCTCATACTAAACACAAGTGTACCCACACAAAAGATTCGCCATGCCTTGGCACTCATTCAACACAACGCGGTACAATAATGTCAAAATATAAAAGGTTTTACTGTGTTCAATAGTGTTATCAAAGGTTCTATCATACTGGCATTGATGTTTTCTGTGGCTCTCGTTGCAGCATTTATCTATGCCTATGAAGAAGTTTCTTTGGATGCAGATAAACTCATCAACTACAAACCTGAAACCTCGTCTGTGATTTATGACAGAAACGGTGAGAAATTGGCGTATGTCTTTAAGGGACAGCACCGTCTGTATGCGCGCTATGACGAGATACCCGGACATCTGGTTGAGGGTCTTGTTGCGATGGAGGACACGCGGTTTTTTGAACACAACGGTGTCAATCCTGATGCGATACTCAGAGCTATCGTCAAAGACATCCAAGCAGGAAAATTTGTTGAAGGCGGCAGTACCCTTACCCAACAGCTCATTAAAAATAAACTGCTTACCAATGAGAAAAAACTCGCCAGAAAACTCAAAGAAGCCATTTTGGCACTCAAGATAGAGCATGAACTCAGCAAAGAAGATATTATCGAGCGTTATCTCAATGAAGTCTCTTACGGCAATAACTACTTTGGGGTGAAGACTGCAGCCAACGGGTATTTTCATAAAGAATTACATGAGTTGACACTCAAAGAGTGTGCCATTTTGGTGGGTTTGCCCAATGCGCCGAGTTATTATAACCCGCTCAAACACTACAAACGAGCCTTAGATAGAGCCAATAATGTACTTTACCGCATGAAAAGCATCGGTTGGGTTACGCAGGGTGATTATCTTAAAGCGGTCAAAGAATCTCCTAAGATTTATAAAACCTCTTTAACACAAAATATCGCACCGGGTATTGTCGATGAAGTACTGAGACAATTTAAGGGAAAACTGGGTGATATTCGTACAGGCGGCTATGCCATTTATACCACTATCGATATGAAACAACAAGCTATAGCCGATGAAGCGATTCGTTTGGTGTATGGTAAAGCCCTCAAAAAATACAAAGAAAATGCCAAAACATCAACCTTGAGTGCAGGGTTTGTAGCTGTTGAGAGCAGTACAGGCGATATTTTAGCCATGATAGGGGGTACAGACTATAAAAAATCTGCCTTTAACCGTGTCACCCAATCCAAACGTCAACCCGGCTCAGCTTTTAAGCCTTTTATCTATCAGACGGCTTTAGACATGGGATACAATCCTGCAACACCTTTGACGGACTTGGCAAGAACCTTTCAATATTATGAAAACGGCAAACCCAAAGTGTGGTCACCTAAAAACTATGAAGGGGATTTTAAAGGTTTTGTCCCGTTTAGAGAGGCTTTGGTGCATTCGCGCAACCTGGCGACCATTAACCTTGTGTCAGATTTGGGCGTGAGTACGATTCGCAAACGATTGGCATTTTTGGATGTACCGCACATCCCTCGAGATATGTCCATCGCTCTTGGCAATTTAGGTCTAAGTCCACTCAAGATGGCGCAGATATTTTCAGTATTTGCCAACAAAGGGCACATGGTAGAACCAAGACTGGTGAGCAAAATAGTCTCCAAAGAAGGCGCTGTGATCTATGAGACGCGCCCCAAGGAGATAGAAGGGTTTACTACACCCGAACAAGCTTATCTGATGACCGATGTACTGATGGATGTTATCAAAAGAGGAACGGGCACAAAAGCCCGTGTAGAGGGCATCGAACTTGCCGGTAAAACAGGTACTACCAATAATAACATCGATGCGTGGTTCTGCGGTTACTCACCCACCATCGAAGCCATCGTATGGATAGGAAGAGATGACAATAAACGCATCGGTGCAGGGGCAACAGGCGGTGCCTTGGCTGCACCTGCTTTTGCGTATTATTTTCAAAAACTGATCAAACTGTATCCTGATACCAAACGCACGTTTGACATCCCTCCGGGGGTATTTAGAGGCGATTATGACGGGAAAATGGAGCTGTATACTGAGCAGTCTCCTTTGCCTAGAGTGCCAAAACCTCCTGTCATTGAAGATGAAAATCTTTCTGATGAAAGTGATGTAGAGCAGATGGGGCAAGAAGAGACGGCAGAAGAACGAACGTATCGTGAAATGCTCGGAGAAGATGTGGGAATCACCGAAGATGTAGACCCCGATGAGTCAGAGATACAGATGGCACCTACACTCAACATCGATGAAGACCCAAGCTATGAAGATGAAACAGTCAGTATAGATATGGATGAAGAAGAAACCGAAGATGAAGGTGACCCTCTACATCCGAACCAAAAAGCACCACTAGAGCCTGCATCAGAAGACAGCGGGTCGTTGTTTTAGAAGAAGTTATGCTTTATCGTATTACTAAAATGCAGTGGTGGGTACTGATTGCTCAAGCATCTAAAAAAGCATAGTGATAAATGGGATAAGTTGCAGATTTTATAATAAGAGATTGATAGAGCGCACTCAAAGGTGCGCTAGGAAAGTACTTAGCAAGAATACGTAGTAATAAACTCATAAGCAGTTGGTCTGCCTTCATCTGGCCAGATTTGTCTTTCAAACTGGTAGTGTTGGTAGGTGTCGATAAACTCTTGTGTGAACACAGGTTTTAGGAAGTCATTGTCTGCGATGAGGGCTTCTGTGGCTTCTCTAAGCGTATGAGGCATTTGAGGGATATTTCTCTCTCTGATTTCATCGAGGCTAAGCTCAAAAAGGTCTTCGTTCATAGGTCCAACTGGGATATCTTTATTTTTGATACCGTCAATACCCGCCATCATCAATACAGCAAAACAAAGGTAAGGACATGAAGTAGAGTCAGGGAATCTTGTCTCGATTCTAGTCGCCATCTCACCTGCACCATACGGGATACGACACGCAGCTGAACGGTTTTGGCTTGAGTACGTCAAGATGCTTGGCGCTTCAAATCCTGGAAGCAGTCTTTTGTACGAGTTTGTGCTTGGGTTGGTGATAGCCGCAACCGCTTTAGCGTGTTTGAAGATACCGCCAAGATAGTGAAGTGCCATATCGCTGAGGTTTGCATACGCGCCTTCTTTATAGAATAGGTTTTTGCCGTCTTTCCAGATAGACTGGTGTACGTGCATACCGTTACCGTTGTCACCAAAAAGCGGTTTTGGCATAAATGTCGCAGTTTTTCCGTTAAGGTGAGCGACCATTTTTACGACATATTTGTATTTTTGTACATTGTCCGCCGCTTCTATCATCGTACCGAATTTGATACCGATCTCGCCTTGACCTTGTGCTACTTCGTGGTGACCGAGCATCACTTCAAGACCCACTTCTTCAAGAAGCAACATCATCTCAGCTCTAAGATCGACTTGAGAGTCTGTAGGCATAACTGGGAAATAACCACCTTTTACGCCTGGTCTGTGACCCATGTTTCCATTTTCATATTTAGTGTCATAGTTCCATCCACCTTCTTCTGTTTCGATGTGGTAAGACGCAGAGTTCATCGTGTCTCTAAATTCAACACTGTCAAAAACAAAAAATTCGTTTTCAGGACCAAAGTAGGCTACATCACCGATGTTTGCTTCAGCTAGATATTCCAATGATTTTTTAGCAATCGATCGTGGGCATTTTTCATACATTTGACCTTTGTAGATGTCATACACATCACAAATAACTATGATAGTAGAGTCAGCTGTAAACGGATCCATAAATGCTGTATCGACATCCGGTTTAAGTACCATGTCTGATTTGTGGATCGGCTGCCATGCATCAATACTAGAACCATCAAACGGCAAACCGTTCTCGAGCATACTTTTCGGTACAGCGCTCATTCTGTAGCTGAGATGGTGCCATGCACCTTTGATGTCTGTAAATCTAAAATCTACAAACTGTACTTCATTTTCTTCACAAAATGTATAGAACTCATCTATACTGCTGACAAACTTACCCATGGTGTAACGCTCCTATTTTTTAAAATGATAGATAATTATAGCCATAAAACCATTAGTTACTTCAGTGTTTGTGCTTAAAAAGTAATCAATTGTCTATCTCGACCTTCAAAAGTGGCAACTTTCGTGTAACCGATCTCTTTTGCCAATGCACGGGCTTTTTCATATCCTGCCCCGATGTGTTCAACTGCATGGGCGTCTGAAGAAAAGGTAATAGGAATATCAAGCGCATAGGCTTCTTCCAAGAGGGCACGTGAAGGGTAGAGCTCACCAACAGGTTTGCGAAGCCCTGCTGTGTTTATCTCAAGCACCATATTGCTTTGTTTGATGGCAAGCAGCGCATTTTTGGCAAGCAGACGTGTGTCTTGCTTTGGCATGAATTTAAATACTTTGATGAGGTCAAGATGCCCTACGATGTCAAATTTACCAGAATTTGCCATCGCTTCAGTGGCTTCAAAATAGGCTTGCCATATCTCATCTATATCTTTACTTTGCCAGCCTCCGATGAACTCAGGATTGTCAAAACTCCATTTGTCAATGAAGTGCACAGAGCCTATAAGGTAGTCCACCTTTGCACCTAGCACCCGTTCATCCATATGTCCGGGAAGATAATCTACTTCATAGCCCAAAAGAATATTGATGCTCTCTTTATATCTCTCTTTGGCATCCAAAACCTCATTACGGTAGAGTTCCATCTCTTCAAAATCCAAACGGTAATAGGGGTCAAAATCCATCGGTGCATGCTCTGAGAATCCATAGATATCTATGCCGAGTTCTATGGCTCTTAAAAGATACTCATCCATCGTGCCTACGGCATGGTTGCAACGTGTTGTGTGGTTATGTAGGTCTATTCTCATAGCCTGATTTTAGCATAAAAACTGTTTTTTACCACTAATAGGGTAGAATAAACCTAAAATAATTCGTACGGAAAAAGAGATGTTGCATCAAAACAAAGTAGAGCTTTTGGCACCCGCAGGTAACCTAGAGAAGATGAAAATCGCTCTAAATTATGGTGCTGATGCCGTGTATGGTGGGACAAGTACCTTTTCATTGCGTATCCGTTCAGGTAAAGAGTTTGACATAGAGTCGTATGCTGAAGGTATCGCCTATGCCCATGCACGTGGCAAAAAAGTCTACTCAACCGTCAATTCTTTCCCGTTTAATTCGCAACTCAAACTGTACGAAAACCACATCGCCAAGATAGCAGAACTAAAACCCGATGCACTCATCGTCTCCAGTCCGGGTGTGGTCAAGATAGCCCACCGTGTCGCACCCGATATCCCTATTCACCTCTCTACCCAAGCCAATGTGATGAATGCGATGGATGCGGAGGTCTATTATGATTTGGGGGTGAAGCGTATCATCGTAGCGCGTGAGATCTCACTTAAAGACTGTGAAGCGATTAAGACACATTTGCCCCAACTTGAACTTGAAGTGTTTGTGCACGGTTCGATGTGTTTTGCCTACTCGGGGCGTTGCCTTATCTCGTCACTTCAGACAGGACGCGTACCAAACCGAGGAAGTTGCGCCAACGACTGCCGTTTCCCGTATGAGATTTATGCGCACAATCCTGAGTCTGGAACTACCTTTAGACTGGATGAAGAAGAGGGCATCGGTACGTACATTATGAATGCCAAAGATATGAATATGGCATCGCATGTGGATGAGATTTTGGCTTCAGGTGTGATTGATTCACTCAAGATTGAAGGGCGTACCAAATCACCGTATTATGCAGGGGTAGTGACAAAAGCGTATCGTCATGCGATTGATGATTATTATGCCAATGATTTTGATGAAGCGCGCTATCAAAGAGAAATCAATACCACGCAAAACCGTGGGTTTACCGATGCTTATTTGCTTTCACGCCCTTTTGAGCGAAATGATGCGGAGTCCAATGCATTTTCCATGCAATACGGCACCCATCAGGTAGCAGGGCTGGTGAGCGAAGACGGTCTTTCGTGGAAATGTAAAGACAAAACCTGTATAGGCGATGCGGTGGAGATCGTTCTGCCTGTAGGTGCAAGCGTTGAGTTGGTAGATAACGATATCGGTAAAATCGATGAGGTAAACGGACAGTATTGGCTTACGATGAAAAAGATGCTCTCTACAGCAGGCAAAACATTTGAGTGTATCCACTCCGGAGATTTGAATGACATTCTTTTGCCGACACAGTTACCGAGCTACACCATCTTAAGACGCAAGATAGATGAAGCATTGTTCAATAAAGGGCTGAGTGAGTCTTCAACGCCGATGAGCCAAGTACAAGAGTCCAAATAAGAAGTCAAAGGATTAAAATGAAATTTGTATCTATCGTCATGGAAAGCAAGAGTGACTACAGCATTATGTCTGAGTGTGCAGAAACACTCAAAAAGTTTGGCGTGCCCTACGAGCTTATCATCTCTTCAGCACACAGAAGTCCTGAGCGTACCAAAAGATATGTCAAAGAAGCAGAAGCCAAAGGCGCACAAGTGTTCATCGCTGCTTCAGGCATGGCGGCACATCTTGCAGGTGCCTTGGCAACATCTACAACCAGACCTGTGTTTGGTGTGCCTGTAGAAAGCGGTGCACTTAAAGGTGAAGACTCACTTCTTTCAACAGTGATGATGCCAGCAGGTATGCCTGTCGGGACACTTGCCATAGGCGTAGCAGGTGCTATCAATGCCGCTTATTTGGCGATACAAATACTAGCCCTGCAAGATGACGAACTCAATGTCAAACTCCTTGAAGACCGCATCTCTAAAGCCAAAAAAGTAGAACTTGACTCTAGCGAAATAGAAGTGATACTGTAAAATTAACACTAGGTAGAAACACAGATGAACAACAAAGCCATTACATTTAGCCAACTACTACTCAAACTCCAGCAATTTTGGGCGGAGCAGGGGTGCAATATTGTGCAGCCTTATGACATTCCAAGTGGTGCAGGGACATTTCACCCTGCTACACTTTTGCGTTCACTCGATAGCAAACCGTGGAGTACGGCGTATGTCGCTCCTTCTCGTCGTCCCACCGATGGGCGTTATGGAGAGAACCCCAATAGACTGGGAGCGTATTATCAGTTTCAGGCGCTCATTAAACCATCACCCGATAACATTCAAGAGCTTTATTTAAAGTCTTTAGAGTTTTTGGGGCTTAATTTACAAGAGCATGACATCCGTTTTGTAGAAGACAATTGGGAGTCTCCTACACTTGGAGCATGGGGTCTTGGCTGGGAAGTGTGGCTTGATGGCATGGAGGTGACACAGTTTACCTATTTTCAACAAGTTGGAGGCATCGCGTGTGACCCTGTCGCAGTGGAGATCACTTATGGTACAGAGAGACTTGCGATGTATCTACAAGGGGTGGATTCGGTGTATGATCTGGTGTGGAACCGTAGGGGTGAGCATGTCACGACTTATGGGGATGTACATAAAGAGACAGAGTATGAGTTTTCAACCTATCATTTTGAAGTCGCAAATGTAGAAAAACTGTTACAGCATTTTGAAGATGCAAGCCAGGAGTGCAGAGCGTGTATGGAGGCAGGGCTTCCGCTGCCTGCGTATGATCAGTGCATGATCGCTTCTCATGCCTTTAACGTGCTTGATGCTAGAAAAGCCATCTCCCAAGCGCAGAGACAGAACTACATTTTTAAAGTAAGGGAACTTGCCGTGGGATGTGCACAACTCTACAAATCTCAAGAAGAAGCGCGTAATGAGCGAGTAAGAGGATAAGGTCGTGCAGAGTAAAACCTTAATAGAAAAACTTAGCACCTCAAGTCTCAAAATGGGGATTATCGCAGGGGGACAATTGGGCAAAATGCTTATACAAGAGGCGAGCCGTTGGGATATCGTAACCTATGTGCTTGATCCTGATGAAGCGTGTTCGGCTCGTAATGTGGCGTCATTTTATGTCAAAGGGGATTTTAGAGATTTTGACGCAGTGTATGCTTTTGGGAAACAGGTAGATATACTGACTTTTGAGCTTGAAGATGTCAATATACCTGCACTCCAAAAGCTCAAAGCTGAGGGGTTAAATATAGCACCAGACCCTGATGTGCTGGCACTGATTCAAGACAAAGGGCTTCAAAAAGCTTTTTATGCCAAACATCATTTGCCAAGCTCAGATTTTGCACTCTATGAGAGTAGTGATGCGATAAAAGAGGCGATAACTAAAGGGGTGCTCGACTATCCATTTGTGCAAAAGTTGCGTAAAGGCGGCTATGATGGGCGTGGTGTGGCTTTGATTAATGGTTCCGACAAGGTATTATTAGAGGGTGCATCGGTAGTAGAAACCAAAGTGGCTATTGACAAAGAGATAGCCGTGATTGTGGCACGAAACAGTGCGGATGAGGTGCGTTGTTTCCCCGCGGTGGAGATGACTTTTGATGAGCAGACCAATTTGGTGGAAGAGATTTTTTGCCCTGCCAACCTCACCACGGAACAAGCCACTAAGGCGCAAAGTTTGGCCATAGAGATTATCCGTGCTTTGGACATGGTGGGGCTATTGGCAGTAGAGTTTTTTATAGACAAAGAGGGGCAAATCCTCATCAATGAAGTGGCTCCACGACCCCACAACAGCGGACACCACACCATAGACAGCATGCTTACATCCCAACATAAACAGCTCCTGCGTGCTATACTCGGTTTACCTCTTGGTACGACCGAAGTACTCAAAAAGAGTGTCATGCTCAATCTCCTCGGTGAAGTAGGACATGAGGGGGCGGTTTATTATGAAGGGTTTGAAGCCTGTATGGCGATTGAGGGGGTCAAGATACACCTTTATGGCAAAAAAGAGACAAGGCCTTCACGAAAGATGGGACATGTGACCATTCTTTCAGACTCTTTGGAGCACGCCCAGCACAAGGCAAACATCGTTAAAAACACGCTAAAGGTGAAATCATGGAAAAAGTAACAGTAAGCATCGTGATGGGGTCAGATTCTGATTTGCCCATCATGGAAGAAGCAGCTAAAATACTAGAGCACTTGGGTGTAGGGTATGAGCTTGACATCGTCTCTGCACACAGAACACCTGAAAAACTCTTTGACTATGCTAAAAACGCGCATACACGCGGCATACAAGTCATCATCGCAGGAGCTGGTGGTGCAGCACATTTACCAGGGATGATAGCTTCACTCTCACCGTTGCCAGTCATTGGTGTGCCTATCAAGTCTAGTAACTCTATTGATGGATGGGATTCGGTGCTTTCTATCTTACAGATGCCAAGCGGTGTGCCTGTAGCGACAGTCGCACTGAATGGGGCTAAAAATGCAGGGATTTTAGCAGCACAAATTGCTTCTATTGCATCCTCAATGATACGAGAAAATATCATCGCCTATAAAGCAAGCTTGAGTGAAGAGGTGATGGTGAAATCGGCACGCGTAAAAAGGTAAGCCAACCGATGAAACTTCAAGAGATTTACAACCATTTAAATACTATCAGCCCTTTTTTACTTCAGGAAAAATGGGATAACTCGGGATTGATTGTGGGGGAGTGGGGACGTGAAGTCTCTGAGGTCGTGGTTTCTTTGGATATCGACAGCGATATGATAGAGGATGCCAAAGAGGGTACGCTGTTTGTGGTACACCATCCGCTCATCTTTGGAAAGCTTACGCAGCTTGATTTTGCTAAGTATCCTGCCAATTTATTGGAAAAAATGATACTGAAAAAACAGTCACTCATTGCGATGCACACCAATTTTGATAAGACGCACCTCAATCAATATGTATTTGAAAAAGTGCTGGGGTTTAAAGCGAGACAACAAAGTGATTTTCTTTGTACTGCTAGTGGTGAATGGGAGCTTGATGCTTTGCTTTCGCACCTCAAAGAGAAGTTTGCCTTGCCTACGCTTAAGGTGGTCAATCCAAAAGAAAAGATTGGCTCTATCGCGCTTTGTACCGGAGCAGGGGCGTCTTTGATGGATGAGGTGGAAGCGGATTGTTTTCTCACCGGTGACATCAAGTACCATGATGCTATGAAGGCGATGAGTGAAAATTTGATGATGGTGGACGTAGGACATTATGAATCTGAGCGGTTTTTTGCGGAAATTATGGCGGGTGAGTTGAAAGTTTTACCTCTTTTGGTTATAATTGCGCATTCAAAAAACCCATTTCATAGCGAAACACTATAAAATGCGCTTTAAAACCTCTCAAAAGAATGCTTGAGAACCCTTAAACTCCAAAAGGACAAAGATTGAACAAACACCTAAATGAGCTCATCGAGCTTTCAAAAAATGATAAAGAGATAGACAGCTACGCACCGCAACTCGCAGCCGCAGATAAAAAAGTGGCAAAAATACAAAGTAAAATTGATGCCGCGCAAAGTGAGCTTGATGAGTTGGCTGCATCCATTGCATCTAATGAAATGAAGATCAAAAGTTTTGAAGAGCAACTGAACCTGCTTAACCAAAAAATGTCATCAAGTGTTAAAAAATCGAAAGAGATTACGACAGAAAAAGAGATGAAAGCACTTTCTGTTGAAGATGATATGGCAAAAGAGAAGATGACATTTGCCAATGAAGAGATAAACAGGCTTCAAAACATCAACCAAACCAAACAATCTTTAGTGGATGCTGCAAAAGAAAAAGTCGAGAGTTTGAGCGCAGAGTTTGAGAAGGTCAATGAAGAAGCAGCGGCGCAAAAACAAGAAATCGAGCAAAGTAAAGGGATTCTTTTTGTTAAACGTGAAGAGATAAGCAGAAACCTTGAGCAAAAAGTTCTTGCCTTTTACGAAAAGATTCGTATTTGGGCAGGCAACACAGCCGTTGTTCCTGTGAAAAAACAGGCATGTTACGGATGTTATATGAAACTCAATGACAAAACTTATTCAGAAGTAATCAGAGCAGACGAAATTGTCAATTGTCCTCACTGCGGACGTATTTTATATATCGAGCCCGTCACCGCTGAAGCATAAGTGTTGCATTATGGAGAAAACGTTCTTTTTTCTCTATAGTGGTTTATCTTTTCTGCTGTATCTTCTAGCACTTCCTTTTTTAATTTTGTTTTCTGTTAAAGCCAAATATAAAGAGGCATTGCCTTCACGATTTTTTTTGTGGCACAACACCCCTTTGCGTTCTGATGGTATCTGGTTTCATGCCTGTAGTTTGGGAGAAGCAAAAGCTCTTAAGCCCTTAGTAGACGCCTTTGCTAAAGAGCAGCTTCGTATGAGTGCCACCACACAGACTGGTTTTTCTGTGATAAAAACCTATACACAGCAGAGCAGGTATCTGCCTTTTGAACCTTTACTTTTTTGGTGGATAAGACCGCAGAAGGCATTGGTGGTGATGGAAGCCGAGTTTTGGTATCTTTTGTTTGTTTTGGCACATAAACGGGGTGCCAAAACACTGCTCATTAATGCACGTATGAGTGACCGTTCTTACCCTAAATATAAGCAATTTAGATGGTTTTACGCTCAGCTGTTTAAGCATATCGATGAAGTGTATGCACAAACAGAATCAGACAAACAGCGTTTACTCGCTTTGGGTGCTAAAGATGTGAGGGTTACGGGCAATATCAAGTTAGCCTACTTGCCATGTGTGACTGAACAGATACAAAAGCCTTCAGGGTTGGTCGTGTGCGGTGCAAGTACGCATGAAGGCGAAGAAGAGCTCATACTTAAAGCCTTTGTTGCACTGAAACAAGAGCATCAAGAGGCAGTGTTGATTTTGGTGCCGCGTCATCCTGAAAGGTTTGAGGTCGTAGCTAAAATGCTAGCAGATGTTGTGGTGCAGACTGGATATAGGGTACAGCGGTATTCTGAGGGTAGGATGCTCTCCAGCGATATCGTATTGGTGGATGTGATGGGTGAATTGGTCAATCTTTATGCCATAAGCGATCTGGTGATACTCGGGGGTGCATTTGTACCTTTAGGTGGGCACAATGCAGCTGAGGCAGCACAGTTTGGCTGTAAGATTATTTCAGGGAAACATTACTTTAATCAAAAAGATATTTTTGAAGCGATTGAAGGCATCGCTGTGGTAGAAGCAGAAGAACTTGTGGAACGCGTTTTGGATTTTGAGAATCTGGTGCATACAAAGATTAGGTATAAAAGCGACCTCACTCCTATCTTGGAAAGTATACAGCGTGTTTTATAGCATAGAAGATGAAAGGGTCACCCTGCGTCTCAAAGCACAGCCCAGCGCAAGCAAAAATGAGTGGTGTGAGCTCTATGGAGATGAAGCCATCAAGGTGCGCATCAAAGCCCCGGCTGTAGAGGGTGCAGCAAATGATGAATTACGAAAGTTTATCGCAAAGAGTTTTAAGCTCTCAAAAAGTGATATACTTTTTAAAACAGGTCAGCACAGTAAGTTTAAAATAGTCACCTTTCCTTTGAATGCATTGGTTAAAGCGTGGATCATACACATGAAGGAAAAGTAAAATGGCAACAGATAAAGCATATAAAGTATTGGCAATGGCTCAGGGCATTTCAAACTCCAAAGCAAAAGAACTCATAGACAGAGGTATCGTCTTTGTGGAAGACAAAAAAGTAAAGATAGCACGGGCTGATCTCTCTACCGATACGGTTTTTCGTATCGAATATCCTGAAAAAATTGAAATTTTGTATCAGGATGAAGATATCATCGTTATCAACAAACCTGCACAGGTCGACTCATATGATATACAGGATGCCATAGAGGGCGCTGTGCTGTTGCACCGTCTTGACAGGGACACTTCAGGGGTGTTGCTCTTGGGTAAAAATGATGCTTTTGTCGCGCGTGCCATCGCAGAGTTCAAGGCACGAAGGGTTGAAAAACACTATGTTGCATGGGTAGAGGGTGTACTGTATGAAAAAATAGAAATAGATGAGCCTATCTTTACCATCAAAAAAGGAAAAGCATTTTCCATGATAGACCCGGTGCGAGGCAAAAAAGCGCATACATTGGTAACTCCAGAAGAGATTCAGGGCAAGAAGTCCAAAGTCCGCATAGAGATTCGTACCGGCAGAACCCACCAGATTCGTGTGCATATGGCACATATCGGGCATCCTGTTGTAGGAGATGAGCAGTATGGGAGCCGTACGCAGGCAAAACGCGTGTTGTTGCACTCCTCTCAAATCAAGTTGCTAGACTATGAGTTCAATGCCGCTGAACCTAAAGATGTCGCCAAGTACAAATAGGATAAAATCACACAAAAATAATGTATAAATTTAGTAAAAGATAGGGTAAAAATGTTTGATACGCTCACCGACAGTTTTAAAAATGCCATAGGCAAGATTCGTTTTCATGATGATGATAAGGCACTCAAAAAAGCAACCGCAGAACTTAAAAAATCACTCCTTACAGCAGATGTACATCACAAGGTAGTCAAAGAACTCATCGCAGCGGTGGAGCATGACACAAAACTAAATGGCATAGGCAAAGATCAATTTTTACATGCCTTGCAAAAAGAGCTTACCCGCATCCTCACACTAGAAGGTGCACCTAAAGGCTTTACCTTTGCCTCCAAGCCCCCTACGGTTGTGCTGATGATAGGTTTGCAAGGTTCAGGTAAAACGACTACGACAGGAAAACTGGCCTATTTTCTCAAAGAGCAGAAAAAGAAAAAAGTGATGGTTATCGCAGCAGATTTACAAAGGCTTGCCGCTGTCGAGCAGCTTAGGCAGATTACTGCAAGCATAGGTGTAGAGCTGGTGGCCGATGAGAGTGCAACACCCACCCAGATAGTCAAGCAGGGACTTTTAAGAGCAGAAAAAGAGCTCTATGATGTGGTACTCATCGACACAGCAGGCCGTTTGGCCATAGATGATGAACTGATGGATGAACTGGCAAGCATCAAACAGATCGCAAATCCTGATGAGCTTTTTTACGTCGCAGATGCAATGACAGGTCAGGATGCCGTAAGAACGGCACAAACCTTTAAAGAGAAGATCGGTATTACGGGTGTGGTGCTGTCTAAGTTTGATGGAGACTCCAAGGGAGGGGTTGCGCTAGGGCTTACGCAACAGGTCGGTGTACCGCTTCGCTTTATCGGTGCGGGTGAAAAGATGCCTGATTTGGAGCAGTTTATCAGCGACAGGATAGTCAGCCGTTTGATGGGTGCAGGAGATGTGGAAGGGCTTGCTGAAAAAGCTGCGGCAGCCATTGACCCAAAAGAGGCAAAAAAGTTTGCACAGAAGATCAAAAAAGGACAGTTTAACTTCAACGACTTTTTAGCCCAGATGGAACAGATGAAAAAACTGGGAAGTATGAAGTCTATCATGGGGATGATACCGGGAATGGGTGCTATGGCAAAACAGATAGGTGAGATGGATCTGGAAAACTCTACCGAGATGAAGCAGATAAAAGCCTTGGTCTCTTCCATGACCCCCAAAGAGAGAGAAAACCCCGATCTACTTAACAATATGCGAAAAAGACGCCTTGCTGCAGGTGCAGGTCTTGATCCGACGCATGTCAATCGTGTCTTAAAACAGTTCAAAAATGCAGCGATGATGGCAAAAAAGATGTCAACCAAAGGCGGGATGAAACAGATGCAGGACATGATGGCACAGATGAAAGGCGGGGGAATACCACGCTAAAAAATGAAGTAATCGGGAAGTTTGTACCCTATGCAAACCCTTGAACGTACCTTGTGGACGGGTTAATACAGTTTTTATAATTTTTATGGTAAAATCGCGTTCCAAAAGTGTTGATGAGTGCTTTAGTCATTAAAAAGCAGTTGTCAGTACTTAGCGCGCTCTTAAAGAGGCATGTGCCTGCTTTGAGAAATATTATATTAAAAGGATAGACCATGACAATGATCAGAATGACAAGAATGGGTAGAAAGAAAAAACCATTTTACAGAATCGTAGTAACAGACAGCAGAAAAAGAAGAGACGGTGGTTGGATTGAGGCAATCGGTCACTACAATCCGGTAAGTGTCAACAAAGAACTTACGCTTGATGCAGAAAGACTTAACTACTGGCTAAGTGTTGGTGCGCAAATGAGCCCAACTGTAGCGAGACTATCAGGCAAAAAATAGTCCTCATGGTTCAAGATTTTTTGCTCTCTTATACCAAACTCTTGGTAAACAATCCTGAAGATGTATCCATAGAGATAGCTCAGGTTGATGAGAACTTTGATGAGATTACGATTTTTGCAAACAATGAAGACATCGGTAAACTCATCGGCAAAGAAGGACGTATGATAAACTCTATCAAAACAGTCATTTCAGGCTGTAAAGCCAAAGGCGGTAAAAACTACCGCGTGAATGTCAAAGCTGTTGAATAACTGATGTCCAACGACAGCTCACTTATCGCTCAAATAGGTCGTACTATCGGACTATGGGGCGACCTTAAATTTCATCTTCACACCGATTTTCCAGAACAATTTAAAATAGGCACAAGCTATCAAAGTGACCGAGGCACTCTTACGATTTCAGATATCAATATCGAACGGGGTATGATTCGTTTTGTAGGATATGAAAGCGTTGATGCTGCAAAAAAACTCACCAATACTAAAATCTATACGACGATAGAGCAAACCAAAGCAAATTGTGATTTGAAGCAGGGTGAGTATTTTTGGTTCGATCTGATAGGATGCTCTGTTAAGCAAGACGATATCGTGTTGGGTGCTATAGAAGAGGTTCAGCGTATGGCAGATACTGATTATTTTAGCGTTAAAACCAGTGATAATCTGATAGAGCAAGGATTGGCAAAACACTTTTTACTCCCTTACATAGACCGCTATATTGCAAGCGTCGATATAGATGCAAAAATCGTCTATACTAAAGATGCAAAAGATATACTAGAAGCCAGTTGAGCATCATGCATTTTTCTTTTGTTACCCTCTTCCCTGAACTTATCAAGGGATATTTCACGCAGAGCATCCTCAAGCGGGCTATAGAAGATGAAAAAATTGCGGTCGATTTTTATAATCCCCGTGATGTGACCACAGACAAACATAACCGGGTAGATGCACCCATGATAGGTGGCGGAGCAGGTATGCTGATGTCACCGCAGCCATTGATGGATACGCTTGAAAGCATTAAAACAAACAATCCAAACGCATATATTGTTTTTGTCTCTCCTGTGGCAAAACGGTTTATGCAAAATGATGCAAAACGTTTAGCCAAAAAAGAGCATCTTGTTTTGGTCAGCGGCAGATATGAAGGCATAGATGAGCGTGTGATAGAAGCGTATGGAGATGAGCTTTTTTCCATAGGAGATTACATCTTAACGGGTGGAGAGTTGGCAAGTTTGGTGCTCTGTGATGCGATTAGTCGCAATGTGGAAGGGGTATTGGGCAATAGTGATTCTTTGAGTGTGGAAAGCTTTGAATCATCGCTTTTGGAAGCCCCTTCTTTTACGAAACCCATAAATTATGAGGGTGCAGAGGTTATTTCAGAATTTCTAAAGGGTAATCATAGTAAAATCACGGACTTAAAAAGAGGGCTGGCTTTGTGTAAAACAAAGTATTTTAGGCCGGACTTATACAAAAAAGGTATAACAGATGAGAAATAAATACATCGAAAGCTTCGAGCAAGCACAAATAGAAAGCAAAAATATCCCAGCGTTTAGAGCGGGTGATACACTTAGAGTAGCCGTTAACATCAAAGAAGGCGAAAAAACAAGAGTTCAGAACTTTGAAGGGCTATGTATCGCACTTAGAGGTCAAGGAACAGGTAAAACATTTATGGTAAGAAAAATCGGTGCCAACAGCGTTGGTGTTGAGAGAATCTTCCCTCTTTATTCAAACTCTATCGAAAGTATTGAAGTACTTAGAAGAGGTAGAATCAGAAGAGCTAAATTGTTCTATCTTAGAGACCTTAAAGGTAAAGCCGCACGTATCAAAGAGCTTAGAAGAAAATAATCTTTTTCGCTTTGTTTTTCTAAACATATGGCAAAATTTTAATTTTGTCATACGCTTTTACTTCTCTATTCCTTCAAATTTTTTACAATCAAAGAATGCCAATCAGCGAACATACCATCTAAAATTTAGTATTCTCTGTTTTTAATGGAGTGTTGGGCTTCTCTATCGAGAGTCTTCGCTTTCATATCGGCACGTTTGTCGTGGAGCTGTTTTCCTTTTGCGATTGCGATGCTGACTTTGGCGAGGTTTTTTTCGTTAAAGTAAATCATCAACGGTACTATTGTATAGCCGTCTTTATGGACTTTGGCATAAAGTTTTTCTAGTTCTTTTTTGTGTAACAACAGTTTTCTAGGCACTCTGGTGTCTGGTACATACTGTTTGACCGTAGTCTCAAGATGGGCAATATGTGCATTGAGAATGTGAAGTTCACCTTGGATAAAACGACAATACGAATCGGCAAGATTCGCGCGTTTTGCGCGAAGTGCTTTGACTTCAGCGCCGACCAGTACAATACCTGCTTCAAATTTTTCAAGTATCTCATAGTCATGTCTGGCTTTTTTGTTTTGCGCGACGATATTGATGCCCAAGGGTGTCCTTTGGAGTATGTTTTTGGCATTATAACATAAATTGTCAAGAGGCTTTGCTGTGCTATAATGGCGTAATAATTTGGGGAGTGTAGCAATGGAGAATCAACTTAAAAGATGGGTATATGGGTTGATTGGCTTCACTTTTTTTACGCTTACTTTTGTGAGCGCAGAAGAAAATTTACCCTCTCTGATGCCACAATACCATGCACCTAAAAGCCCCATCAAAAAACCTAAAACAGATAAAATCATCATTGGCGCTGTTGAAAATGTACGAATCGTGCCTCCCAACATTGTGCTTAAGGCACGTATCGATACAGGAGCCAAAACGACCTCTGTCGATGCCCGCAACATCACGCCATTTATGCATGAAGGGCAACAGTGGGTTCGCTTTGACTGTATCTCTGGAACTAAGGGGTATACCATCAAAAAAAGGGTCATCTCTACTGTGCAGATCAAGCGTCACAACAAAAGCCCCCAAACACGCTATGTAGTAAAGATGCGTATCACGCTAGGGGATGTGTCACGTATGATTGAGGTCAATCTGAACAACCGTGATGCCTATACGTATCCTGTACTGATAGGACGTAATTTCTTGCGTGATACTTTTATTGTAGATATTGTTAAACGGTACCGATATACACCTAAAGCGTATCGAAGTAAAAAGTAAGGACGATAGATGAGCGAAAAGACATTTATAAAAGGTAAAGAGTGGGATTTGGAAACATCTATTGCTTCCATGACAGATAAGTTGAACGCTTTAGGTTTACAGGTAGAAGAAGCATCATGGAAAAATCCTGTTCCTTATGTCTATTCGGTACATATCCACGATAGCACTTGCGGATTGATGTTCACCAATGGTAAAGGCGCATGTGAAAAATCTTCACGTGCGAGTGCCTTGGGTGAGTTTTTTGAGCGGATTTCGTGTAATTATTTTTTTGCAGACTACTATTTGGGTGAGGCGGTTGGCACTGCACCTTTTGTGCATTACCCTGATGAACGCTGGTTTGATGTTGATGATGCCAAAAGACCCGAAGGGCTGCTTGATGAGTCTTTGTGGGAATTTTACAACCCTCATGATGAATTGGACGCTACGCAGCTTTTTGATTTGAATTCGGGCAATGGGAAACGTGGTATTTGTGCGTTGCCGTTTGAGCGGGTTCGTGATGCAAAAAAAGTTTATTTTCCTGTCAATATCATTGGCAATCTCTACGTCAGTAACGGCATGTCAGCCGGCAATACGATGAATGAAGCCAAAGTGCAGGCACTCTCTGAAATCTGTGAACGCTATGTTAAAAACAAAGTCATTGCCGAAGGGATTTGTCTGCCGATGATTCCCGATGCGGTACTTCAACGTTTTCCTCATATCAAGGCTTCTGTGGAGGCATTTTTAGCAAAGGGCTACCATCTGCGTATTGCAGATGCGTCGCTTGGGGGCGTGTTTCCGGTGATTTCAGTGACGCTGATGAACCCCGATGATGCTTCTGTATTTGCTTCATTTGGTGCACACCCTTGTTTTGAAGTAGCACTGGAGCGAACGATAACAGAGCTTTTACAAGGCAGAGAACTCGCAGATATCAACGGAGGCAATGAGTTTCAAGCCCCTAGTTTTAACAGTGATGAAGTTGCTGACCCTGATAATCTGGAGACACATTTCATCAATGCTACGGGTTTGCTCTCGTATGACTTTTTTAAAGAAGTGGCTGATTATACGTTTGTAGATTGGAATTATGAATCAGATACTAAAGGTGAATTGGACTACTTAACTGGAGTGATTCATAGCTTGGGGCATGATATCTATGTTGCAGAATATAGACATCTGGGTGTCAATACCTGTCGCATTCTTGTACCGGGTATGTCTGAGATCTACCCCGTGGATGATTTGGTGTGGAATAACAATAATGAAGGTGCACTCTACCGCGAAAGTATTTTAAACCTTAGGCATTTGGAACGCGAGGAGTGGCAGGCGGTACTGGATAGTCTTGCTGAGGCGGAGTATAATGATATGCAAAAGGTAGCAGAGTTTATCGGGGTGGCACCTGATCTTGGGACAGTGTGGGAAACCTTGCAGTTGGGTGAACTCAAAGCGATGCTCTGTGTCGCTCTGGGCGAGTATGAAGAAGCAAATGAGTGGCACAATTGGTGTATCCACATTGCGCAGATACCTTTGGAGCGTAAAAAATACTATCGATGTTTGCATGCACTTATCGAGATAAAATCGGATGAAGAGAGGAAGCTGGAGCAGTACAGGGATGCATTGGAAAAACTCTATACACCAGAGCTGGTAGCAACATCAATGGGTGTCATCGAAGGCAGAGAACACTTTTATGGACTGCATACACCGGGGCTTGGTTTAGAAGGTTTTATGAGACATCATGGGCTTCTTGAAGGATATGCAAAAGTAAGCAGAGCCAAAGAGGCACATTGGCAAAAGAAGGAAGCGCATGTCTGAAGCACATCCAAACAATCCGTTGCACGGCATTACACTTAAGCAGATACTTGAAGAATTGCAGGCCCATTATGGTTGGGAGTTGTTAGCTCAGTTTGTGAACATAAACTGTTTTTCACATGAGCCCAGCATCAACTCTTGTTTGAAATTTTTGCGAAAAACACCTTGGGCGCGGGCTAAAGTGGAAGCCGTTTATCTGGTCATGATAGCCCAAAAAGAGAAACCCTAATCAATATGCTTTAAGCGCCTGATTGATTTGGATGTATGCCTGAAATGGTGTGGTTTCAAAGTAGGGGATATTGTACTTTTTGGCAAAGGCTTTGGTTAGTTTTTGTACCTTTAGAAGGTGAAAACGCGGTGCTTTAGGAAAAAGGTGGTGTTCTATCTGGGTATTGAGTCCGCCATAAAACCAGTGTATCAAACTGCCGCCTTTTAGAGATCGGCTTCCTCTCATCTGTAGCTCCAGCCAAGAGAAATGTTTGGCTTCTTCTTCATGGAATGTTTCGCAGCCCAAATGGTTGGTGATGAACCCAAATGCCAGCCATGGTGATAGCACAAAGTTGAGTGTCAGGGCTACGATGAGCGTGTTGCTTGCACCTATTTGATAGAGTAGCGTTCCCCAAATAAGGGGCCAATGCAAAAGCATGAGCGTCAGTTCGCCCCAGAGTTTGCGTGTGATGACAAATTTGTAAGACTGCGCGATAAATGCAGGATACATAAAAAAGAGTGCTCCCCAAAAAATGGTATGTTTATACTTTTTGATAAAGGGTTTGTTGCCTTTAATAGGGGTAAAAGCACCGTCAAGTGCACGTATGTCGGCATCTTTTTCGATGATATTGCAGTAGGTATGGTGATTGACATTGTGTTTGTAGTCCCACCATGAGGAGGAGTTTGAGAGTATCAGTGCGGAAAATGGGTAGGAGAGTTTTTTGGAAAGTGCTTTATTTTTAAAGTACTGCATATGTAAAATATCGTGTGAAACGAAGACAGAACGTGTAAAGACCAAAGTTAAAAAAAGCCCTAAAAGTACGGGGTTCCAAAGTGGCGCACTCACAAGAGCCAGCACAATAGAGACAAGAATGGCACCCATCTCAACCGAACCGCGAACGGGTACGCGTTTGAGAAGACCGGCATTGCGTACTTGTGCTTTGAGTTCATCAAACAGATGGGGATGAAAAGATGTCATAATGTTTGCTTTGTATATAAAATGGAAGAGATTATAACGGTTAAAGTTTAAGAACGTCTGTTTTTGAGCCTAAAAAAGGTACTGCCACTGCCTGAAAAAAACCATCCTTTTGGCGCTAAGACCTGCAGTTGCGGATAAGCCATGCACGCAGCGCCATACAGGTCATTCAGCAACAGCGGATCCGAGATAGTGTTAAGCAGGGTTTCTGAGTCCATGTACTGCCACCCCAAAAAGCTATTTGGATTGATAGTTGCTAGAAAGTTTTCTTTAAAAGTTCGATAGACAAGGGAAGTGTCACACCCGATATCTGGGGTATAGAGTTCTACACTGAGCGGTTCTTCATCAAAGCGTTCGACGATGTCTCCAAATCCGCTGACGTTTGCACTAGAGAAGTTGTGGAGAAAAAAAGGAAAATCAGCTCCTATAGTGCTTCCTATGCGTACGAGTTCTTGGGTGCTGATGAGAAGATTGCACACTTCTCTAACCAAGAGCATAAAGGCTGCCCCGTCTGAACTGCCCCCACCAAGTCCTGCCTGAGAAGGGATGCGTTTGGTGACAACGACTTTGTGGTGGTAAAAAAAGTTGAGGATGTCAAGGTCACCTGTATGTTCGTTGAGTGCTTTGTAGGCTTTGTAGATGGTGTTAGATTCTAAAGGTACACCATCGCAGCCTTCTATGGTAAAAGTGTCACACTCACAGGGCACAAAAGCGATAGTGTCATAGAGATTTTCAACACGCATAAAACGCGAGAGTAGGGTATGATAGCCCTCTTTATGCCCCGTGATTTTTAAAAAGATATTGACTTTGGCATAGGCTTTGATGCTGTAGATAGAGTCCTCTATACTGATAGGCAATACTTGATTGGCATTTTTGTTTTTGCGCACTTTTTTAAGGAGTGTATCTTCTTCCCAGTATCCTCCTTCATCGCCACCTGCAAAACCACCCATACTTAACCCTTTCTTATTAAAATCATAGGATGATTATACTGTTTTTAGCATTTAACTTTTGGCAAGTGCTTTCTGCTCAGGTTTCTTCAAACTTTGCTAGTCGGTTCAGACGGTAATGCACCTCTTTGTCTGCTATCTCAACGATAGAATAAAATCCTGAGGTCTCAACGAGATAGGTACCGTCTTCTTGTATCTCAAAATCATCCACACTGAGCTTTTTACCCAGTTCAATCTGTTCATCTTCAGCATTGAAGTAATTAAGCGGTATGGCAAGGTGAGTGAAAGGATTGAGTGCTTTTTCATCTTCATAGTAAAACTGACCCTCATGCACACGGTGCAGGCCTGAAAGGGTGGCATCTACACCCAATATATCGGCAAGTAAAGCCCCTAAACTACGGATGTAAGTGCCTTCACTCACCGTGGCTTCAAAATGCACAAAAGGATGGGTGTAATGCAGTAGTTTGATGCTGTAGATAGTGGAAGTAATGCTTTTGAGTGTGACCTCTTTGCCCTCACGTGCCAAGGCATACGCCCGTTTGCCATCCACTCTTTTTGCACTAAATTTGGGCGGATAATACGAAAGTTCACCTTGAAGCGAAGCAAGCGCATCTTTGATAGTTTTTTCTTCAAAGCAAGGTACTTTTTGAATGCTGTCTACATTTTCGATGTCAAGACTGCAAGAATTGGCTCCCAGCCAAAGGGTTGCTCGGTAAGTTTTTGGGGTTTTGGCGAGGTACTGAAAAAGTTTGGTGTACTGACCCGTGGCAACAATGAGACAACCTGTTGCAAAGGGGTCGAGTGTCCCCGAAAAGCCCACTTTTTTGGTTTTGTATTTTCTTTTAACATACCCCATATACCCATTAGAAGTACGAAAGATAGGTTTATTGACAACAAATAGTCTGTTCAATGTTTTCCTCTAGTGCATAATATGAATCACACGAAGTGTGTTTTGTCGTGATGAACATCCATGAAAGCGAAGCGATTTGAGAGTCACGACGATTTTTTGTTTCGTTTTTTCTAAAAAAATGAAAAGAGAAACAATGCCACAGTTTAAATTATAGGGGAATATCCCAAAATAGAGCACATCAGATACTCTGAACAAAAGAGCTTAAAATCTCTTTTTTGTTCCCACCGAAGTTAATAAGCAGCTTATACTCTTTACCCGATTTATTCGCCTCCTGCACCCGACCGATGCCAAAAATCTTATGTTTGACAAGATCCCCTTTCTTAAAGGCTGAACTTTTGGTGATTTTCAGACTGGTATCTTGGATGAGTCCCGCTTCACCCAAAAATCGGCTTTTGTCTATCATCTTGCGGCGTCCTTTGTAGAAGCGGCTATCCACATAACACAAGGTCAAATCCGATTTGGCTCTGGTGATGGCAACATAACCCAAACGGCGCTCCTCTTCCATGTTAGTGCCTTCACCAAGCAGTGGAAAGAACTCCTCTTCCAGTCCGATGACAAAAAGATGTTCAAACTCCAAGCCTTTGGCTGCGTGGATACTCATGATGGTAATCGCATTGTCTTCTATCTGGTCTTGATCGCTTTGGAGTGAGATGTCATTGAGAAATTCATCCAGACTCAGTTCAGGATTTTTCATCACGGCATCTCTAAAGTATCCGTAAAACTCATCGATGTTTAAGATACGTTCAAATCCATCCGGCATCGGTGCATAATGGTTTTTAAAATTGATTCGTTCTTCAAAGAGGGTGATGAAATTTCCCGGTGAATGGTGTATCTCTTCTTGCAGTGTCTCTATATCTTCTACCATCTTACCCAGAGCAGTGAAAACTTTTTTACTGGCAACAGAGCCGAGTTGATCATGCAGGGAGGTTTTGATGTACCCAAAGAGCGAAGAGCCTGCATCATAGGCTGCTTTTTGTAGTTTTTCGATGGATGCTTTGCCGATACCTCTTTTGGGTTTATTGATAATACGTAGGAGCGAAAAGTCATCATGCGGGTTGGAAAGCACCCGAAGGTAAGAGATAAGATCTTTGATCTCAGCACGTTCGTAAAAGCGCATCCCTCCGATAAGTTTAAAACTCAATCCCTCTTTGCCAAACCCCTCTTCCAGAGAACGTGAAAGGGCATTGATGCGGTAGAGTACGGCGATCTCATCAGGATTGGCACCAGATTCCAGAAGGTTTTTGATGGCGCGTGCAATGGCTCTTGCTTCCATCGACTCATCAAGCGAGTGAAGTAGTTTGACCTCTTGTCCTTCCCCTTTGTGTGAAGTGAGTTTTTTACCCAGTCGTGTAGAGTTGTGTTCGATGAGGGTATTGGCTGCCTGAAGGATGGGTTGGGT
The DNA here is from genome assembly GCA_002281755.1 of Sulfurovum sp. 16-42-52. Classification (GTDB taxonomy): domain Bacteria; phylum Campylobacterota; class Campylobacteria; order Campylobacterales; family Sulfurovaceae; genus Sulfurovum. The sequence goes on along the minus strand of NCHB01000008.1, from coordinate 37,362 downwards.
GGAGCGGTAGTTGGTCTCCAGTTTGACTGTTTTGCAGGCGCTAAAGTTATCGGCAAACTCTAAGATATTACGGATATTGGCACCCCTCCATCCGTAGATACTCTGGTCGTCATCCCCTACAACGCAGAGGTTGTTGTGCTCAGAAGCAAGAAGCTGCAGAAGCTGAAACTGCAGTTCGTTGGTATCTTGGTACTCATCCACCATGATATAGCGGTAGCGCTTGCTTGTTTCACGTCTAAGTTCATCATTTTCGCTTAAAATCTTGTAGCTCAGCATCAAAAGATCATCAAAATCAACCAGATTGTTTTCTTCGATATTGGCTTGATATTTCGCATAAATGGCTGCGATTTGTTTGTAGTCGGGTAGCTCTGCTTTTTCCAAAACGACTTCAGGGGAGAGGATGGAGTTTTTGTATTTTGAAATTTCTGAAGCGATAAAGGCGATGTTGAGTTCACTTTTGAGTTCTTTGGCTATGGAACGTAACAGTCTTTTTTTGTCATCACTGTCTATGATGACAAAGGCATTGCTTCTGCCCAGTTTTTCGATGTGGAATTTTAAAAAAAGTAAACCAAATTTATGAAAAGTACACAGAAGCGGAGGATAGGAGAGCGAGTTGGGCATCAATTTGAGTGCGCGTTCTCTCATTTCGGCTGCGGCTTTGTTGGTAAAAGTAAGCGTAAGGGTATTGGCAGGGTCTATACCCACTTCGCCTACCAAATACGCCAGTCTGGCAGTCAGGGTTTTTGTTTTCCCGCTTCCTGCACCCGCAAGGATAAGCATCGCACCATCTATGTGCTCAACGGCTTCACGCTGTGATGGATTGAGAGAATGTAGTAGTGTTTCCATTGGGGTTTTTGCTCCTGCTTAGTGTATTGATTATACCTTTTAAATGATTAGAATCGACATAAACAGTGTGTATTAACCTTTGTTGTGTAAAATAAAAATTATTCTAATAAGTACTACTTATGTTTAATTAAGTATAATTTGATATAATAAAATTAATAACTAATCTATGTATCGTTGCATAAGAAAAATAAAGGAAAAAATTCATGTTAAAAGATTTTGTAAAATTAGAAACATTTTTAACTGTAGCACGGGAAAGAAGTTTCTCTAAAGCATCGGCAAAGTTGGGCATTTCACAGCCTGCAGTCACTCAGCAGATAAAATTTATAGAAAAATATCTGGGTGCAAAGATCATTGAACGTAAAAAAAATGGTATCAAACTGACCAATGAAGGTGAAGAACTCTATAAGGTGGCAACTAGACTTGAAAAAGAGATTCACTCTGCCGAGCAGGATGTCTTAAAGATTATCAATAAAGAAATCACATTTAGACTGGGCGCATCTTACACGATAGGAACCTACATTATCCCAGGACAATGCCTCAACACCGTAGGTGAAGCCATCCATAACAGTGTACAGCTCGATATCGATGTGAGTGATAAGATAGTGGAAAAACTCAAAGACAGAAAACTCGATGTGGGATTGATAGAATCACCGATTATGGATAGTGATTTGATTTACAGAGAGTGGCTTGAAGATGAACTCGTTTTGGTGAGTAACGTGCCTATCCCAAAAATCGTTAAGACTGAAGATCTTTATACTTTTGATTGGATTTGCCGTAACGAGGCTTCGCATACACGAAAAGTGGTTGCCGAAGTGTTTGAAGAGCTGGGGGTTTCTTGTAAAAATTTTAATGTGCTTTCTGAAGTCAGCAACACAACCACAGTGTTACAAACCATCAAAAAAAGCGAGAGAAATCCAGACAGACCTGTCGTGTCGATCTTGTCAAAGTATGCTATTATGGATGAAGTGGCAAACGGAGAGCTTTTTGAGGCAAGACTCAGAGGCTACACGATGACACGAAATTTTTACATCGTCTATTCTAAAGAGAACAAACACAATGCCTATGTGGATCAGGTGGTCAATTTTATCTTAGCGGGTCACTGCTAAGAGCTATTTTTTATTTTTGAGAAGTTTTTTATTATCAGGGTTTTTTAAAAGTGCTTCCATAGATGTTTTTTTGGAGGCATTTTGGGATGATGCATTTAACAGGCTTGCTGCTTTATTCTCTGGTGGTTTGGGGTCTGCAAAGTTAATCACAATGGGATTGTCGCCTACAAAAATCTGTCTAATCGCAAGCAGAGGCACTGAGACAACTGAGCCAAAATTTTCACTTCCGAATCCTGCTTCAAAAACACAATATTCCTCTTGTATATGTGCGCTTTCAAAGGTAAATCCACCCAGTATAAAGAGTACCGTATGGTCAAAATTATCTTTGATAGAATCAGGAAGTTGGGGTGAAAAGGTGATATATTTTACTTCACAGGCAAGTGCAAATTCTTGATTGCTTTCAAATAAATAGCTTATCGTTTTAGTGAGGTGTTCCTGCATCAAAGTACGATACTCTGGGGTATTAAAGAGGTTTTTACTCATAAGGCGTGCCTTTACTTCTGGTGGATATTGAAGTGATTTAAGATGTTAAATCCTATCATAGCATTCATTAGAGCTACTTGTTTAAAAGAAGAGAGATCTTCTTTTTTGATGGGTGCAGGGTGTAAAAACCCCTCGTCTATTAGCTTGGCTCTCATGGTGCCTTTAAGCAGGGGTTTTTCGGGTGTAACCCAGCGTTTTCCATCGTAGAATGCAACATTGGCGATGGTGGTATCGGTGAGGTATCCTTCTTTTTCTATCAGCACTTCATCGACATCCGAGTTGGATGAGAGCAGTGCATCCAGTGCAGATCGGTCGGCATATTTAAGCCTATACTCTACGCTTGAAGGTACAATCTTCAACGTGTTGATTGTTTTAGGCGTGTAGGGAAGGTACTCTACCGTTTGCACCGTGTGTGCATAGCGTATGCGACAACGATAGAGACCGTGTGGGGGCGGATGAATTACACTTAAAAGATCAAGCGTGTCGGTGCTGCCAAAAAGCTGTTGACGGCTTTGCGTGCAACGGGCTTGATGGTAGGTTAGATTGTGTATCTGGGCATTTTCTATCTTGATGCTCTCAAGTAGAAGAGGTGTTTCGGTCTGGACTTGCTTCATCAGCAGCCAAAAAGTTCCGTGGAAAGATAACGTTCAGCGCTATCACAAAGGATGGTGACGATCGTTTTGCCTTTGTTCTCAGGTCTGCTTGCAAGGATGTACGCTGCATGCAGATTGGCACCTGCGGAGATACCGATGAGCAGCCCTTCGGTTTTAGCAATCTTTTGTGCCATCGCAAACGAGTCCTCATCGCTCACACAGAGTACTTCATCATAAATCTCAGTGTTGAGTATCTGCGGTACAAATCCTGCACCGATACCTTGGATTTTATGGGGTCCTGCTTTTTTGCCACTCAGTACGGCTGAGGCAGAGGGTTCGACAGCGACTATTTTGATACCGGGGAGGTGTGCCTTGAGTACCTCGGCGGTACCTGTGAGTGTGCCGCCTGTACCCACTGAGGCGACAAAGATATCTACCTTTCCCTCTGTATCTTTGAGTATCTCCGGTGCAGTGGTATTGCGGTGGATGCTGGGATTGTTCGGGTTGTTGAACTGTTGCAGGACTTTGGCATTGTCAAGCTCTTTTTCCAAAGAAGCCGCTTTGTTTATGGCACCCGACATGCCTTCAGTTGCGGGTGTAAGTACCAGTTTGGCACCTAAATGCGTGAGGATTCTTCTTCGCTCTATACTCATCGATTCGGGCATGGTTAAGATGAGTTTTAAGCCTTTAGCCGCACATATCGCTGCCAAGCCTATGCCTGTATTGCCGCTTGTGGGTTCTATGATGGTTGTGGAGTGATTGATCTCTCCTGATTTAAGGGCTTCATTGATCATATTGAATGCGATACGGTCTTTGACCGAACTGGTGGGATTCATAAATTCGCATTTTCCCAAGATGGTTGCCCCGGTTTCACTTGAGAGTGAGTTGATTCTTACTATGGGGGTATTGCCTATCAGTTGTTCTATGTTGTTTGCAATCATGTGTTCACCCTTTCCTATTAGCTATTAACTTCTTCTATCGTATATGCAATTTCTTCTCCAGCATACATCGGTACAACACCTTTGTAGTCTGAAGGGACGTGAAAACTTTGTTTTTTAAGCCTTACGGTTTTTGCCGGAGGGTTAAGTTTGTAAATCCTTTGCGCATTGCCAGAGATAAAGGCTTGAAGATGCTCAAGTGCTGCGTTTTCTTTGTCAAAAAGTTCAGCCAAAATCTGTAATGCAAGCGGTGCGGTAAACACTCCTGCAGCACAACCGCAAGACTCTTTGGCGTGTTTGGGGTGGGGTGCGGAGTCTGAACCGAACATCACTTTGGGGTGTCCCGAAAGGACAGCATCAAGCAGGGCATCTTTGTCTTCGGGGCGTTTGGCGATGGGTTTGCAAAAAAGATGCGGTCTAAGCATACCGCCTGCTACATCATCCAGGGTGATCAACAGATGGTGCACGGTGATAGTGGCATAGAGATTTTCAAAGCGATCAAGCGCAGCGACACTCTCTTTGGTGGTGATGTGTTCCATGATAATGACGAGTTTGGGAAATGCGTGTGCCAGTTTTTCATAGATGTTGACAAACTCAGCTTCTCTGTCCATCACAAAGCCATTGGTCTCACCATGGACACAGAGAGGGATGCCAAGCTCACTCATGGCTTCCAGGGCAGGACGCAACTCTTCCACATCAAACCCGCTCACTCCGCCTTCTGAGTTGGTGGTGATACCGGCAGGATAGAGCTTGATAGCGGTAATCTCGTCTTTGATAGATGTCAAAAAAGCTTTGTCATAAGAGGGTTTGAAGAAAAGTGTCATGTAGGGTGTAAATGTCTCATCCCCGATGGCAGCTATGATACGCTGTTTGTAGGCTATGACCTCTTCTTTGGTACTTACAGGCGGTACAAGGTTGGGCATGATAAGCGCACCACAAAAGGTATGGGCACTCTCTTTGGCAATATTTGCAAGCATCTCCCCATCTCTGAGGTGCAAGTGCATATCAAGCGGGTTTAGAAGCGTTAATGACATCAAAATCCTTTACTATGGCGTAGCGTGTATTGGTTTTATCGGTGCTTTTTGGCACCAGCCAATAAATGATGTTGATTTTGCCACAAAAAGGTTTAAGTCTGAGTAAACAGCTGTGTTTGGGCGGTATAAACGTCACAAGGGGGTAGTCTATGCCACCTTTAAAGAAGGGATTGCAACGCAAAATGCGCAGAGAACTCTCTAATAGTGCAGTATGCGGGGCATTGAACTCAAACTGCCACGCGGCATACTCGGAACAACTCGGATAATAACGACATGATGCAGGCAGCATTTTGGAGATATACTGATAGCCTTTGATAGGAGCTTGAAAGAATTTTTTAACCAAAAATGCTGGCGCAGAGTGCATGGTATCCCTCGAGTTTAAACGTAGGGTTGATTATAGTTGAATTGTGTCATTGTGTCAATTTTTACCCTTTGGTAGGGTGTTTTAAAAGCGTCCAACAAGAAGAAGCTAAGAAGAAGCATACTTGGCTATAATCACCCTATGAACACGATACAACAGACATTTCTCATCTCAGCAGACATTGGGCGCTGGCTCGAAAAACAGACAGTTACGACAGCCAAGATAGAGCAGTTTTATGTCAAGCCCGATATTGGCACACTGTGCTACTATGCCAAACACTTTCCCGATACTTACACTAAAGTTACCCTAAGCAAAGAAGAGGGGCAGAGCGTTGTGCCTGTGAGTAAAGAGGTTTATCTTGCACACAGTGACATGCGTGTGGGCACGAAGCTGGTTAAAAATGTGAGTACGGTCAACATAGAAGACGAAGTGTTTGAGTTTCAAATGTACGAAAGAAGTCTTGAGGGGCTTTGCATCCTTGTTGCCACCTTTGTGAGTGAAAAATCCGCGCGTGAGTCTGAAGTCTTGGAAACCTTGCAGCCTTTCATACTCAAGCAGATCAGCAAAGATGCAAAATACACCGAAGAAGCCTTGAGTCTTTATGGTAAACCAATGGAGTACAACCTCGATAAAATGTATGAGCAAATCGATGCGTTTGAAGCTTCCAATCTCTTCTTTTGGCAAGTTCCCACACGCCTCTATGTGCGTGATGGCGTGGCGCTGATACTCTATAAAAACATCCGTCTTCTTAACTACTATAAAGTAGCCTTTCAGAACAAACATAACAGTGCAACACTGCATCGTTTGCGTGTATTGTTACGCCGTACAGCTACCATCTTGGAGACATTTTCAGATCTTTTTAGTCCTTACGTGCAGCGTTTTTGTGTCAATCTCTTGTTACGTTATCATGAAGAGACGAAGTTTTTGCGCTATCTTTACTTCTTAGATGAGCTGTGTGTTACACGCGAAGATGCCAAGATGAGTCTCTACAGTGAACTCAATAGCCTTACCACACAAGAAGAGAGAGCCGTGATGCAAATGCTGCTTGCAAGACCCTTTGTGCATTTGATTCAGATACTCTCGAGGGAGCTGCACGAGACTGAGATTGTGCGTTTTACTTCTTTGCAGCAAGAGGTGAAGAGTGCCGTTAAAAAACATTTGAGACGATTTGAAAAGTTGTTAGCCCAAACCAAAGAAGGGTATGATGAGACACTGCTTGAACAGCTCTATGCCTCTTTGGACTGTATCCAGACACATTTGGAAGATTTTTTCCATATCATCGGTGAAAAAGAGGTGCAGACCATCGTAGATGAGCTTAACATCCTGCTCAAACCCTTGCGCGAATGGCGAAACTGCAAAGAACGTACACTCATCTTGACACACATCAAAAAACACGCAAGCAACACCGCCCTCGATACCGACCCACTTTTATGCGAACATGAAGCGATGTTAGAAGAGAAGATAGAGCATGCACTCAAGTTGCTGAGAAGTTCAACGTTTTATATCTGATGTCAATGAAGTAGTCTATAGACTTGGTAAGTTTTCTTTGTAAATAGTAAGAACAACAATATTTTCTTCTTGTATTTTATAAAGAATGGTGTAATGTTGATGTACTAATTTACGTACATCTTTACCGAATTCTTCAGCGGGTCTACCCATTTTTGGGAAAGTGGTCAGTGATACGATGATGTGTTTTTTTAATGCAAGAATAAACCCAATCGTTATTTTTTTCGACCCACTCTGGATAGAGATAAAATCAGCAATCTCCTCAAGACGCGCATAAAATTTTGGCGTGAATTTAATCTTCATATTTGCTCAGCAGTACATCAAAGACTTCATCAGCTTCCATAAGGTCATTCATCTCCACTTGACGCAGCGCTTCTTGTACATCCCGTTTGACTTGCATATGTGTACGGTTATATTCATCCATGGAGAGTATGACGACCGATTTGTCATTTTTAGTCGTGATGATGACTTCTTCGTTGTCGTCACATACAGCATCGATGATGGCTTTGAGGTTGTTTCTGGCATGAGAGTAGTTGACTGCTTTCATCAAAAATCCTTTTGTACAATATATTGACAAGTTTAGCTTAAATGGTGCAGGGTGTCAAGGCGGGGTTTGGGTGAAAAATGAGCAAGATACGGAGGGTAAAGTTTTACTTGTTCTCTAAAGATTTTGTAGCCTCAAGTTTTCCTTTCAGTTCTTTGAGTTCTGCAATATTTTTTTCTGATTTTTCGATTATTTCATCTGCTTTGAGACCAAGCATGATTGTTTTGTAGAGATTTGGTTTTGACTTTTCCCAATTATAGAGCGTTGATCTGTCTATACCTAAATAAAATGCCGTATCTCTTTTATTCATAAATTCTACCCTTTGCCTGTTTAGGTAGCTTACTTTTTAGACTATAAAAATACAACTGTTTAAATAAACATCAAATTTGTATAATTATGTAGCTATATTAAACACTTTCAAATATAATGTTTTATAAATAAACAAAAATAGTTAAAAGTGTGGAATATGTCTAATCAGCAGATTGAAAAAAAAGTTCTAAACAAAAACCTCCATAGTGCCAAAAAAGGCAAAAATGATGAGTTCTATACACAACTGGAAGATATAGAGCGAGAGTTGAAACACTATAAAGAGCATTTTAAAAACAAAGTGGTTTACTGTAACTGTGATGACCCCAGAGTGAGTAATTTTTTTCACTATTTTTCTCACAATTTTGAAAAATTAGGACTCAAAAAACTCATCGCAACTTGCTATAAAAATCAAGACACTAATCTTTTTAGTCAAAACAATTCAGAAAATGCCGTTTATTTAGAATATGATGGCGATAAAAACGGAGACAATGTTCCAAATGTAGAGGAGATAGGCGTTCATGCGCTTAACGGTGATGGAGATTTTAGAAGTCAAGAGAGCATTGAGCTTTTAAAGCAAGCCGATATAGTCGTAACCAATCCACCGTTTTCTCTTTTTCGCGAATATGTAGCGCAACTGGTAGAGTATGATAAAAAGTTTGTGATAGTCGGTCATCAAAATGCTATAACCTATAAAGAAATCTTCAAGTTAATAAAAGAAAATAAACTTTGGCTAGGCTATGGTTTTAAGGGTGGTGCTGGACATTTTATTAATATTAAATATGAAGATTATGCAACTGCTAGTGACCACAAAGAAGGAATGATAAGAGTTTCAGGTGTTGTTTGGTTTACAAACTTAGAAATTAAAAAACGACATGAAGATTTGATGCTTTATAAAAACTATACTCCAGAAGAATATCCAACTTATGACAATTATGATGCAATTAATGTTAATAAAACCAAAGATATACCTATCGACTATAGTGGTGTGATGGGCGTTCCTATTACATTTTTAGACAAGTACAATCCCGAACAGTTTAAAATTTTAGGTATGTCAGCTTCAGCTGGTTACAGTGAAGATGTTGTTGGTATTCCTTTTTTGGGTGATAAAGATGCAAGACCTTTAATAAATAGCAAAAATACTTATGCAAGAGTGTTTATTAAAAATAGGAGATTAGAAATATGCAAATAGAACTTAAAGAAATCACGATACGAGAACTCACAAACGGCTATATCGACAACGAAGAAGATGGTGTAGTAGGGTTTGACGGCAAGCTCGATATAAGACCACCCTATCAGAGAGAGTTTGTCTATAAAGATAAACAACGAGAAGCGGTGATCGATACCGTAACCAAAGGTTTTCCGCTCAATGTGATGTATTGGGCTATGAAAGAAGATGGTGGCTACGAGGTGATAGACGGACAACAAAGAACCATATCTATCTCTCAATACATAAACGGTGATTTTGCCTACATGATGCGCTATTTTCACAACTTGCAAAAAGACGAGCAAGAGGAGATTTTGGATTATAAGCTGATGGTCTATTTTTGCAGTGGGACGGACAGTGAAAAACTGGAGTGGTTTAAAACTATCAACATAGCAGGAGAAGAACTTACAGAACAAGAGTTGAGAAATGCGGTGTATAGTGGCTCTTGGGTCACTGAAGCAAAAAAGTATTTTAGTAGAAATGGTTGTGTAGCCTATAGTATGGGACATCAATACATGGGCGGTACGGTTAATCGTCAAGATTATTTGGAGACGGCTATTGATTGGATTGCCAAACGCGACAAAACGATCATAGAAAAATACATGGCAACACATCAACATGATACCAATGCGAATGAACTATGGTTGTATTTTAAAAGTGTTATTGATTGGGTGAGTGCAGTATTTCCTAAATACCGTAAAGAGATGAAGGGGATAGAGTGGGGTATTTTGTTCAATGCGTATAAAGACGATAATAGCCTAGACCCCAAAACACTTGAAGCCAAAATATCAGAACTGATGCAAGATGAGGATGTCGGTAGTAAAAAAGGAATCTATGAGTATCTGCTAACGGGCAAAGAAAAGCATCTCAATATCCGTGCATTTAGCGACAAGCAAAAAAGAGAAGCGTATGAAAGGCAAAAAGGGATTTGCCCTGTGTGCGTCAAAAACAAAAGCGAAAAAATACACTATGAACTAAACGAAATGGAAGCCGACCACATCACCCCTTGGCATGAAGGTGGGAAAACGGAAGCAAATAATTGTCAAATGTTATGCAGAGAATGCAACAGACGAAAATCGGGGAAGTAGACCCAATAGCCATCGGAGAAGGTTGCGTAAATTGGCTACAGTTTATCTATCAAGTCTATACGGATGTGTTGTATTTTAATTGGACTAACTTTTGGTATAATTTTCTGACAAAGGATAATCTTATGACTAAACATGAAGCCATACAAAAACTTAAAGAATTTAAAGAAAAAAATGCTGATAAGTATGCCATAGATCAGATTGGTATATTTGGGTCTTTGGCAAGAGATGAGGCAAGAGACGATAGTGATATAGATATATGTCTAAAATCAAAAGTTGCAGATATGTTTATGTTGGTGCATATCAAAGATGAGCTAAGTACTTTATTTTCTAAAAGTGTAGATATTGTCAGAGTGCGAGAAAAAATGAATCCGTATCTGAAGAACCGCATTAATAAAGAAGCTATATATGTATGATAAAACTTTGGTTTTAGAAATATTGTAACAAATTTCTGATGCCATTAAGACTATTGAGCAAAGATTTGAGCCGATAAAAGATGTGAATGATTTTACAGATACTCCTCAAGGGATGGAAAAGCTTGACAGTATTTGTATGCTGCTTATTGCCATTGGAGAGAGTCTCAAAAACATTGACAAAATAACAGATAAAAGTTTATTTTTAGATTATCCTGAGGTTGATTGGCGAGGGGCAAAAGGTATGAGAGATATAATTTCCCATCATTATTTTGATATAGATGCTGAAGAAATCTATAATGTTTGTGATACAAAATTGTCAGGACTTCTTATGGCTATTGAAGCCATGATGCAAAGAATGAAGTAAACAAAATGATTCAAGATGTGTTTATCTAGTTTTTTGTAGTTTTAAATACCAATCCCTCTTTTACCACATACGACTCTGACATATTGACTGCGTGGTAGATGGTCGTGCCGTATTTTTTGCTGTAGTACTGGAGTAGGAGTTTTTGCAGTGTGGGTTCTGTGGAGGGGGTGAACCAGCCATTGTTGCTGAGGACTATCATGTTTTGGGGTCTGTTGCCGTTTGCATCTTTGCTGTAGAGTATCTCTGAGGTGGCTTCAAAACAGATGGCATTGCGGTAGCGTACACCGTTTACGAGGTAGTCAGTCGTTTGAGAGCTTGCTTTGTAGTCCACTGCACCATCATAAAAGACTTTATTGACCCAGTCGCTTAAAAAATCGGGCAGGGGATTGCTCTCGCCAAAAGGAACGAGTACCACTTTGTTGGCAACGGTGATGGTGTTGCCCGTAAAGATGTACGCAGAGTTTCTAGGCGTTTTGCCGTCCCAGTACAGACCTCCCGTAACAATGGAGATCTGTTTAGCTCTTGCTTGCAGGGCATCTATGAGTTCTTGTGAATGGTTTAAAAAAACAGGAAACACGGACTCAGGCAGTACAACCAGACTCTTTTTTGCCTCGATGGCGGCATCTATTGCTTCGATGAGTATCTTAAAGTGTGCGGTCTGCATGCTCTCATCCCATTTCTCGCTCACGGTGGTGTGGGTGGTGACCAGCGCGATGTTTTGTTCAAGCGGTGTTGTGGTATACACCCGTGGTTCATAGGCAAAAAAGAGAAGTAGAAGATAGTAAAAACGCTGGGTGTGAATGCTTAGAGTAATGCCAAGCAGGATGAGAGCAAATTGCCATTTTTTGATGCCAAGGTAACTCTCCACAAATATCAGTTCAGGTTTGAGCCAGTCAAAAGAGAAGGGATGCAGATAGCTCAAACCCAAAAGCCCAAGTGCTTTCATGTAAACAGTTGGGATGGGTATCTTGGATGATATCTTTTCTGAAATCCACGCAATAACCCAAAACATAAGACCATAGGTAAGCATGATAATAATCAGTTCAATCGGCACAGCCCAAATCATCCCGTAGTGCCAAAGGCTCAGAACAATCCACCAAAACCACAACAACCCGATGCCAGCTCCGGCGATAAACCACACTTTTTTGTCTGCTTGAAGCAGCAGATAGAGCGCGGTGAGTCCTAAAAGCGTGTTGATAAACGGGTGGGAGAGACCCCAATAGTCAAGGTAGATAAAAGCAGATGCAAGAAGAGAAATGAACAAGCCTCTTGTTAGTACAAAGGTGTTAAAATAATCGCTCATTTTACTTACAAAGGCTTTCCATGGAACAACTCGGCTCATTTTTACCTCTTATTGTTTTGTTTGCAATTTTTTATTTCCTCATCATCCGACCGCAGCAGCAGCATCAAAAAGCACACAAAGCAATGCTTGAGAGTTTGACTAAAGGTGATACTATCGTCACAACAGGCGGACTCATAGCAGTCATCGTGAAGCCTGAAGCAGATTTTATCAAAATCAAATTAAATGAGGATACGATTGTAAAGCTTGATAGAGCGTATGTTGCAAAAAAGGTTGAGTCTGGTGAAGTCGCTTAATTTTAGAATCATACTCTTTGCTTTTGCCTTCATTTTTGGGGTGGTTTTTTCTATCCCTTCTTTGACGCAAAGCGAGAGTGGAAAAAAGATCACGCTGGGACTTGACCTTCAGGGTGGGTTACATATGCTTTTGGGCGTCAAAAGCGAGATCGCCATCGAATCACGCATCAAGTCTATGGCAGCATCTGTGAAGTATCTCTTTGATGATGCAGAGATCATCTTTGACAGTTTGCGCATCTTGGATGGCGGAAAAGTTACTTTTGAACTGCTTGATAGTGATGATGTAGAACGCGCCAAAACGCTGCTTAAAAAAGAGCTTGAGGGTATTGTACTAGAGGAAAATGGGCTTGTATTTACGGTGAGTATGACACCTGAAGAAGTGACACGAACGACACAAAATGCCATCTTGCAAGCAGTAGATACCATCAGAAACAGACTCAATGAATTTGGACTGGCAGAGCCTATCGTGGCAAAGCAGGGTGAAGACAAGATTTTGGTTGAGGTTCCGGGCATTAAAACCCAGGAAGATGAACAGCGTATCCGTGAGCTTATCGCGCGTGCCGCACACTTGCAGCTGATGGCAGTGGACGAAGAGCGTAACGCGCGTGTGAATACGATGAGCAACGATGAAGCCAAAAGTTTTGGCGATGTGATACTTAGTGATGTCGCTTCACCTGAAAAATATCTCCTTCGAGCCATCCCCGTACTCGATGGCTCGATGCTCACCGATGCAAAAGTAGGCTTCGATGAAAACAATCAACCCGTTATCAACTTCACACTCAATGGTCAAGGTGCGAGAATCTTTGGTGATTTTACAGCAGTCAGTGTCGGTAAACGTATGGCAGTGGTGCTTGATAACAAGGTGTACTCTGCGCCAAACATCAATGAACGCATTGGTGGCGGACGGGTGCAGATAAGCGGAAGTTTCACCATCGCTGAAGCCCATGACTTGGCTATCGCGTTGCGTTCGGGTGCGTTGCTTGCTCCGGTGTATGTGATGGAAAAACGCTCTGTGGGACCTAGTTTGGGTGCAGACAGCATTAAAGCAAGCTCCATCGCGCTTGCTAGCGGCTTGGGACTTGTGGTGTTGTTTATGATCTTTTACTACGGTATGGCAGGGATGATTGCCAATATAGCACTCATTGTTAACCTCTTTTTGATACTGGCTACCATGTCACTGGTTGGCGCAACGCTCACGCTTCCGGGTATGGCAGGTATTGTCCTCATTGTCGGTATGGCGGTGGATGCAAACGTCATCATCAACGAGCGTATCCGTGAACTGTTGCGTGAAGGTAAATCCATAGCGAAGTCCATAGAAGATGGGTATGACAATGCGTTTACGGCGATTTGGGATGCGAACGTGACGACGCTGATTGCTGCCTTGATGTTATATGTGTACGGGACTGGGGCTATTAAAGGGTTTGCGATTACCATGACTATCGGTATCTTGGCGTCTATGCTGACGGCTATAGTGGGTACTCATGGCATCTACCAATGGCTCTTACCGCGAATGGATAAGAAAAAAACCTTGTTTTGGTTTGGTATGAGAAATGAAGGAGCACACTAATGGAACTGTTTAAATACACAAAACCCATGTCACTGATGAGCAAAAGCAAGCGTTTTGGCTTACTCTCATTGACTGTGTTCGCACTTGCTTTGGTTGTGCTTTTTACAAAAGGGTTAAACTACGGTATAGACTTTGCCGGCGGTACGCTCATACAGGTCAAGTACGAGACCAAAGCACCGATCAATGAAGTAAGAGAAGCACTCAAAGCGAACAAAGAATTTGAAAGTGCGTCTGTGACATTTTTTGGCAGCGACGAAGAGATCGTTATCCGCTCTAAGGTTAGCTCTGGCGCATTGGGTGTAGATGTCGGTGACACGGTTCGAGGACTGCTTCAAGATACAGGTACGTTTGAAGTCAGACGTGTTGATATGGTCGGTGCAGCTGTAGGCTCTGAGCTTCGTGAACAGGGACTGCTTGCGATGGTGCTTTCTCTTCTTGGTATTCTTATCTATGTTTCCATACGATTTGAGTGGCGTTTTGCCTTGGCTTCTATCTTGGCGCTGGTACATGATGCCACGATTACGATGGGACTCATTGCTTTTTTTGAATTTGAAGTCAATCTGGACATCTTGGCAGCCATCCTGACGTTGCTGGGTTACTCGATTAACGACACCATCATCGTCTTTGACCGTATCCGTGAGGGTATCAACACTGTTAAAGATTCAAGATTGGAAACGATTATTGATGAATCAGTGACGCGTACCCTGTCTCGAACAACTTTGACGTCGATGACAACATTCTTGGTAATCTTGACCCTTTATCTCTTTGGAGGTGAAATCATACATGGATTTAGTTTTACCTTGCTGGTAGGTGTCATTATCGGGACGTACTCTTCCATTTTTGTAGCATCCCCCATCTTGATGTGGCTTGGATTTTCTGCATCTAACTACAGAGAAAAAGAAGCCGCCAAACTCAAAAGAGAGAAAGAGAAAGAAAAAATGCGCGCCATGTATGAGAGCGGTACGTTATAATCCATTTTTAAGGAATTTTGATGAATTGGGGCAAAGTCTTTTATATGTTTTTTACATTGATGTCTCTCACGACATCAGCGGCATTTTTGTATGAGCATTCTGCTGTAGCATTGTTTATTGCAGGTTCAGTGAATGTTATCTCTACCTTGTTGAAAATAGGCGTGCGAAATCTGCTTTCAGCTGAGCTCTTAGCAGGCTCTTTGGTAGCAGACTTGCATCTTTTGCCAGCATTTTTTGCATTTCAGTTTTACGGTAATGATCTCTTGGCGACAGGGTTGGTGATAGGTGCGGTGATTGCAAACTCTTATACCATCGTCATCTCGATGATAGAAAGTGCCAAAGAAAAGGCGGATTTTTAAGTCTTCTTGGGTATGGTGCATCAAATCGTAGTGTAAAGGAATGATCATGGTGCAAATGCCCACACTTCACGGCAGTGATGCGCAAACAAAACGCAAAGAGATCCAAACGTATTTTCAACTCTGTTATCAGCGTTATGAATCGCTCTTTAGGCTGATAGCAGATCAAAATGGCTATTATCAAAAAGCAGATCCGCTTCGTCAACCGCTTATTTTTTATTATGGGCATACCGCTACTTTTTTCATCAACAAACTCAAACTGGCTAAAATCATCGATAGACGCATTGATGCTGAGTTGGAATCTTTGTTTGCTGTGGGTGTTGATGAGATGAGTTGGGATGATTTGAATGAAACGCATTATGAGTGGCCCAGCCTTGAAAGAGTGCAGGCGTACCGAGATGAGGTGTTTGTCTTGGTAAATCAAGTGATGGAGTCGTTGCCACTTACGCTTCCTATAACCCACGAGTCCCCGTGGTGGGTGATATTGATGGGGATTGAACACGAAAATATCCATCTGGAAACCTCTTCTGTGCTCATACGTCAGTTGCCTTTAGCGTATGTACGAGAAGATGCCGCATGGCAAGTGTGTGAGAGTGACAGGGATGCACCACAAAATGAATGGATTGATGTACATGAAGGCACGGTTATCTTAGGTAAAAGCAAAGAAGCAAAACTCTTTGGCTGGGATAACGAATACGGCAGGCATGAGGCACACATACCGTCATTTAAAGCAGCGAAATACCTCACTTCCAATGCAGAGTTTTTGGCGTTTGTCCAAGAGGGGGGGTATGATGAGGATGCCTACTGGTGTGAAGAAGGCAGAGCATGGAGGGACTATACAGGTGCAGAACATCCGATGTTTTGGCGAAAGTCTGCACAGGGGTATACTCTGCGAACTCTCAGCAAAGAGATAACCTTGCCTCTAAGTTGGCCGGTTGAGGTCAATCACCTTGAAGCCAGTGCATTTTGCAAGTGGAAGAGCCAACAAGAAGGGGTACGGGTCGTCTTACCCACAGAAGATGAGTATGTCAGACTTCGTGATGTAAGTGGCGTGCCTGCATATCTGGAGTGGACGAGTGCAGGCAAAAGTATTGCAGCTATCAATTTGGAGGGTTTTGCCTCTTCTGTACCGGTTGATACCCATAAACACGGTGACTTTTATGATATCATAGGCAACGTGTGGCAACACTCGCGTACCCCGATGTACCCTTTTGACGGCTTTGGGGTGCATCCTGTGTATGATGATTTCACCGTACCCACTTTTGATGCCAAACACAACCTCATAAACGGCGGTTCATGGATAAGCTGCGGCAATCTTGCCACACAAAAAAGCCGTTACGGGTTTAGAAGACATTTTTACCAACATGCAGGATTTAGAATGATACAGAGCAATTATGACGAGAAGATAGCGACCAATATTTATAATACCGATACAAGTATCACACAGTATTGCCACTTTGGCTGGGGAGAGAATGTTTTGGGTGTGGAAAATTACCCGGCAGCCTGCGCCCGTACAGCCTTGGTATACATGAAAGACAAGCCCAGAAGAAAAGCTTTGGATATCGGTTGTGCCATAGGACGGAGCAGTTTTGAGTTGGCGCGCGGTTTTGATGAAGTTATAGGCGTAGATTTTTCTGCACGCTTCATACAAGAGGCGCAGGTGCTTAAAGACGAGGGTATCTTGCGGTATAGCATCAAAACCGAAGGGGATTTGGAGCAGTTTCACGAGGTCAATCTTGAAACCTTTAATCTTAGCCAAACACGACAGAAAGTCACCTTTTGGCAAGCAGATGCGTGTAACCTGAAGCCAATCTATCAAGGGTTCGACCTTATTTTTGGGGGCAATCTCATAGACAGACTCTATGACCCGCAAAAATTTTTGGAAGATGTAGCACACCGTTTGGTTGAGGGCGGTATGCTCATTCTTACCTCACCTTATACCTGGCAGGAAGAGTCCACACCGAAAGAAAAATGGATAGGCGGCTACAAAAGAGACGGTGAATCTGTCACGACACTTCAGGGTTTAGAAGAGATACTCAGCAGAGATTTTGTACTGCTTGATACTCAGGATATTCCTTTTGTGATACAGGAAACGGCTAGAAAACACCAGCATACCATCGCGCAGATGAGCGTATGGCAAAAGAGAGTCGATGCAAACCTTTGAAGCTTTGGGGCGTGACGGTACATACACCGTCAAGTTTGATGGTGCCAAACAAAAGTTCGGTACGAATGATGTGTTGCCCTTGTGGGTAGCCGATATGGATTTGGCTTCTCCGCTTTGTGTGCAGGAGGCGCTGCAAAAACGCGCTTTACATCCCATCTACGGTTATACTGTGTATCCGATGCGCTATTATGAGAGCATTGTATCATGGATGCAAAAACGCTATGGATTTAAAGTAGAAAAAGAGTGGATCGTGCCTTGTTATGGGGTAGTGCCTTCGCTGAGTTTTGCCATTTCTGCTTTCAGTAAAGAAGGAGATGGTATCCTAATCCAAACCCCTCTGTATCCTCCTTTTGCTTCCAGTATCAAGCATAAAAACAGAAAAGTGCTTGACAATACCCTTCTCTATCAAAATGGACAGTATGTTATCGATTTTAATGATTTTGAAGCCAAAGTATCCAAAGCCAAGTTGTTTTTACTTTGTTCACCCCATAACCCCACAGGCAGAGTATGGCGCAAAGAAGAGTTAGAGAAGATGATAGACCTTTGCCTCCGCTATGATGTCCTTATCATCGCTGATGAGATTCATGCTGATATCGTCTATGAGAGGGTGCACCACACTCTGGGTACGTTTGAGCAGATAGCCAAGCGGTGTATCGTCCTCAATGCACCGTCTAAAAGCTTTAATATCGCAGGGCTTAATACCTCTTATGCTATTATTCCTGATTCAAAATTGCGTCATGCCTATGAAATAGAGCAAGCCAAATCAGGCATCAGTAACGGCAATCCATTTGGGATAGAAGCACTCATGGCTGCTTATGAGGGGGGTGAAGTTTGGCTTGAAGCACTGAAGCAACATTTATATGAAAATGTAGCGTATGTGAAAACATTTCTTGTGCAACACAAACTACCTATCGTGCCTGTACCCACAGAAGCCATGTATCTAATATGGCTGGACTGTAAAGGATTGGGACTGGGGCAGGAAGAGCTGGTAGACTTTTTTGTCAAGAAGGCAAAAGTGGGTCTCAATGACGGTGTGAGTTTCGGTAAGGCAGGAGAAGGGTTTATGCGCTTAAACATAGGTACATCACGCAAGGTACTGCAAGAGGCGATGATGAGAATTTATAACGCATACAAGGATAGAGAGTGAGAGCGATAGTTGTACTTTATGTGGTATTGTCGGCTTGGCTATTGGCAATGCCTGCAGGTATCGAAGCCCAGCTTAGAAAATCAGGACTTAACAGTAAAGATGTCAGCATTTACATCAAAGAAACAGGCAGCAATGGCAACATCGTAGCCACCCATCGCGAGAGCCAGTCACGCATACCTGCTTCGGTCATCAAGGTGATGACGACGTATGCATCGGTATTGAAACTGGGTTTTGACTATCGATTTCCTACACAGTTTTACAGAAGCGGCGCTCTGCGAAATGGTGTACTTGAGGGTGATCTGGTCATCAAAGGGTTTGGTGATCCTACCCTGAGGGATGATGATTTAGGTGACATAGTCCAGCGTATCAAAGAGCAGGGTATCCGAAAAATCACGGGCAATATCGTCATCGACAGAAGCTACTTCGATGTGGGAAGCAAAGACAACTCAGGTTTTGATAAAAATACCTACAGCGCCTACAACGCGATGCCCGATGGGATGATGTTCAATGAACGAATCAGTACAGTCTGTGTAACGCCTAGAAAAAATCAGGTCAGCCAAAAAACAATTGATGGCAGTTATAAAGTCATCAATCGGCTCAAGCCTGTCAATCAGCCCTGCTCAGGAAGATACGCGTGGCCGGCAGTGAAAGTTGACAAAAGCACCAATACACCGGTCGTTTCATTCTACGGACCTATCTCAAGCCGCTGCGGTACGAGCAATATCTGTCAGGTGATCACCAAGCCGTACCTCTCTTTTTATTATGCGCTCAAAGAGAGGTTGCAAAAAAGTGGCGTGACGGTTAACGGAGCGATGCGTTTGCGCACAGTTCCCCAAAATGCGACCATGCTTTTTACGCACTACTCAGACCCTTTGGAAGCCATCATCTCCACCACGGCTAAAAAGAGTAACAATTTATACGCTAGACATTTGATGCTCTATCTGGGGGCACAAATGTACGGTGCACCTGCAAGACTCAACAAAGGCAGAAACGCAGTAGTGGAGACCTTGAAAAAAAGTGGCGCGATTGAGGGCAACATCAAGATAGACAACGGAAGCGGACTCTCACGTACCGCACGCATCACGGCTAAAGAGCTCGGAGATATGCTGGATGATGCCCATACCCGCTATGGGAAACGATGGATGCAAACACTGTCTATTGCAGGGGTGGACGGCACGATAAAAAGACGTTTTGCAGGCAGCATTGTAAGCAGAAAAGCATGGATGAAAACAGGTACAGTGAATGGGGTAAAAAATATCGCAGGCTATGTACAGAGCAGATCAGGTCAGCTTTATACGGTCGTCATACTGGTAGAGACCAAAAACGGTACATGGCGGGGTGCACAACTTCAAAATGACATCATCAAATGGCTGGCTGGCTACAGTGGCGGTAGATTGGGAACGAAACCAAAAGCAGGTCAAAAAAGGGTTCAAAAAGCTGTCGATGCACCTTTGGCCGCAACACAGACCACTACATCTTCTCCAGTTGCCCAAGAAGCCTCAAGCCAACAGGATACCCGTTATTTTGTACAGGCAGGCTCTTTTGAACAGATGCCCCAAAAAGACTATTTACTTCGCATTGAGCGTATGGGATTGAGCTATAAAGTATTGCAGCATGCCGGCAAATATAAAGTGCTTGTAGGACCTTACGCTGCCCAGAGTCCAGCAAGAAGCGCTTTGGCGAAAATACGTCAGCACGTGAGCAAACAAGCCTTTATCCTCAAGTTTTAAGCGCGAGTTTGAAAGCTTTAACGCCAAGTTGGCTATAATCAGTTTAAAAAATCAGGGTTGTTATGCACTTCATGAACTTCGAAACCTATCCCTTTGAGAAGCTGGCTGCTTTACTGGAGGGTGTGACCCCAAACAGTGCGTATGCAGAGTTGAGTCTCACCATCGGTGAGCCGCAGTTTGATACACCAACATTTATCTTGGATGCGTTAAACCAACACAGTCCACTCCTTAACAAATACCCCAAAACAGCTGGTGAAAGTGTGCTAAGAGAGGCGATGTTGCATTATGTGAGTGTTCGTTTTGGCTTAGAACTCAAAGATGCACAGTTGATTCCTACTTTTGGTACTAGAGAAGTGCTGTTTAACTTTCCCCAGTTTTTGCTCCACGAAATCAAAGACCCCGTGATGGTCTACCCCAATCCTTTTTATCAGATCTATGAAGGCGCAGCTAAAGCATGCAGGGCGGAAGTGATTTATCTCAATTTGGATGCCAGTAACGACTTTCAGCCCCAAGTAGATGAAGAAGCATTAAGCAGGGCAGACTTTGTCATCCTCAACTCTCCCAATAATCCGACTTCTTCGGTGATGCAGATGGAGTCTTTAAAAGAATGGGTGAGGTTGGCGTTAAAACATGATTTTGTGCTACTTAATGATGAGTGTTATATTGATTTGTATCTCAATGAGCCATTGCCTTCTTTGCTTAACGCCAGTATAGAAGTCGGCAACACGTCGTTTAAAAATATTTTGGTGCTTAACTCTGTCTCCAAACGTTCCTCTGCGCCAGGCTTGCGCTCAGGATTCATCGCAGGGGATGCACAGATACTGGGAGCCTATATGGTCTACCGAACCTATGTGGGCTGTGCGTCACCGCTTCCTTTGCAGTATGCAGCCGCTGCGGCATGGGCAGATCAGGAGCATGTGGATACGTTTAGAGAAAAGTACAAAGAGAACTTCCGCATTGCCAAAGCGATTTTGGGTGTAGAGATGCCTGAAGCAACCTTTTACATCTGGCTCAAAGTCGAAGATGAGATAGCCTTTACGCTCAAGCTTTACAAAGAGTACAATCTCAAAGTCATACCAGGTTCTTTTCTGGGACGAGAGGGTGAAGGTCAAAACTATGTCAGGTTGGCACTGGTGTACGAAGCCGATAAAACCACTGAAGCACTCACACGCATAAAACACTGTTTGGAGAAAAAATGAAAATAGACCCTGAAATCCATGTTGAAGAACTCAAAAAAGACCCCGAATTTTTAGCCAATATCGCAAGGCTGGAGCGTGAATGCAAAGAACAAGAGAGTATTGCCAAAGGCTATCAACTCTTAGATGCGCAGCTCATCATCGAAGCACCGGAAGAGGAGATCAATGAGATTTTTACCTTTATCGTCAATACCGCTTTTGACAGGCTGGCAGAAAAACTGACCACATCAGTCTTGTTTGATATGAATGATGATGAAGACAGAGCAACGGCAAGAGCCATCTATGAGCATGGTATACAGCGCTACAGTGAAAACGACAAAAAAGGTGCCAAAGAAATTTTTCTTGTCCTATACTACACGATGGAACATAAGGGATTGAAAGACGCGATGATGGTGCATGCTGTAGCCGTGATGGCAGGGCATGATTTTGAAGATTTTATCGAAAATCTTGTGGATGTGGAAGAGGTGGACGCGCATGATCCGCTCGCATTTTTTATCCAAACTTTTACAGAACCGACTGAAGTTTTACTGCAAAAGTATGCAAAGCAGGTTGAAGAGGCGCACAAAGAGTTACGCAGTTTAGATGAGAGCAAATAAGATGAAAAAACTCAAAATACACTTCATTGGCATTGGTGGCATCGGGCTTTCTGCTTTAGCAAAGTTTTTAGCCAATGACGGACATAAAATCTCCGGTTCAGACATCAAACAAAGTGAAATCACCAATGATTTGGCAACCAATTTTGATGCCAAGATCACCATCCCGCACCATGAAGATGCGGTAGAGGGAGTGGATAGGGTGATTTACTCCGCTGCAGTGCGTCCTACCAATCCAGAGTACCAAAGAGCAAAAGCCTTGGGCATCGAACTCCTTTCACGCAAAGAAGCACTAAAAAGCATTTTGGGTGAAAAAGAAGTCTATGCCGTGGGGGGTGCACACGGAAAGAGTACCACTTCAGCGATGCTAGCTTCGATTGTACCTTCATCCAACGCACTCATAGGGGCAATCTCCAAAGAGTTTGGCTCTAATGTACGCAGTTATGCAAACAACAAAGTCGTCTTTGAAGCCGATGAGAGTGATGAAAGTTTTTTGAACTCCAACCCCTATCTTGCCATCGTCACCAATGTAGAGCCTGAACATATGGAGTACTATGGCTATGATGAAGAACGGTTTTACAACGCCTATAAAAACTTTTTGTCTTTGGCGAAAATACGCATCATCAATGCAGAAGATACCTTTTTGGGCGCTTTGGAGATGGAGAGTGTCAAGCTTTACCCCTCTAAAGATATCAAAAATATACATTTTACTCTCGTAGACGGAAAACCGCACACGCAGTTTGAGCTTTTGGATTTGGGTCTCTTTGAAGTGCTTGGTTTAGGAAATCATATCGCGCTGGATGCTGCGTTGGCTATTTTGGCTGCAGTGGAGTTGGGTGAACCTTTGGAAGCCATACGCGCTAATCTGCTTCACTATAAAGGTATCAAAAAACGTTTTGACATCATCCAAGATAAAGAATCCTGTGTGGTGATCGATGATTACGGACATCATCCCACAGAGATAAGAGCCACCATTGCCTCGCTGCAAGTCTATAAACAATTACGCGGTTTTAGCACACTTCATGTCATCTGGCAACCCCATAAGTACAGCCGAACCCTCGATAACCTTCATGGTTTTGTAGAGTGTTTTGAGGGTGTAGATGAGTTAGTGATTTTACCGATCTGGTCAGCGGGTGAACTGGAAGTGGATATCGACCTCAAAGGGGCATTTAGCAGGTACAAACTCCATATGGCAGATGCCGTGACAAAAAAAGACGGGGTGGTAAAGATACTCAAGGAAGGACACGTGATGCAAGAGTATGGCGATGGACTCATTGTCGCCTTTGGTGCGGGTGACATCACCTATCAGATACGCGGAGAACACTAGGCGATGCGCTCCCAAGAGAAGAGCGAGACATCCATCGTCCAAAAATTGGATTTAGATGGCTATATCGGACAGTTTAAACACTTCCTTGCAAGGGATAAGTCAGTCGCCATGCAAGGCGATATCAACCAACATTACCGCTACATACAGGCACTCTCTTCAGTACAGTTTCCTCCTCCCCCCAATGTTCCGGTATTAGACAAGGAGCTTGCACGCATTCATCTGCAGGCAGTGTTGAGTTTAGAGGAGATTTATGCATTTGTCAAGATGATTTCCTACTTCAACACCTTACATTCACAGCATTTCCCCGAACCGCTTCATGCTTGGATACACGCCATAGAGATACCTGACGAGATACGCGAAGTGATGGCGTATTTTACCCATGAAGGTGAGCTCAATGCCGAGCGTGACCCTGAACTCTACAGCCTTGAGCGTGCCATCAAACAGAATAAAAGTGAGATCAAAGAGACACTTTATAAATTGGCGCATTCTTCAAAACTCCAACCTTATCTGGTCGATACGCAGGTGCATTTTAATGGCGGAGAAGAGACTTTACTGGTACGCGGCGGCTTCAATCATGCCATCAAAGCAAGCGTCGTGGCACGCAGTACAGCAGGATTTTTTTATATCATCCCCCAAAGTATCACCCATCTGAAAGAAAAAGAATCCGCGTTGCTTTCACATAAAGAAGAGATCATCTACAAGTATTGCAAACGGTTTTCTGCTGTGTTTTTTGCATGGGAGCGTTTTTTGGCGTTTATCAACAAAGAGTATGACCGGTTTGATCACTATCAGGCACGTGTGAGTTTTGCAAGAGCAAGAGAGTATGAGTTTGTACTGCCTTCCAAGAAAAAAGGCATAAAACTGCACGATTTTGCACACCCTGCCATAGAAAATCCTGTACCTATCAGCATCAACTTTTCAAAACGCATCATGTTGGTAACGGGTGTGAATGCAGGGGGAAAAACGATGTTGCTCAAGTCAATGTTGAGCGCGGTGTATCTGAGTAAATACCTGCTTCCCTTCCGCTGTGATGCAGCCAAAACCGAGGTGGGACACTACAGGCATATAGAAGCCGTCATCGATGACCCGCAATCGGTTAAAAATGACATCTCTACCTTTGCAGGACGGATGCAGGAGTTTGCAACGCTTTTTAGTAAAGAAGACGCTATTGTGGGAGTCGATGAGATAGAACTGGGGACAGACTCGGATGAAGCGGCTTCATTGTTTAGGGTCATGCTTGATGCCTTGGCGTACAAAGGTATCTCATTTGTCGTGACCACACACCATAAGCGTCTGGCTGCACTCATGGCAGCTGATGAGGAGGTGGAGCTTATTGCTGCACTGTATGATGAAGAACGACGTGTGCCTACCTATACGTTTTTACAGGGCAGTATCGGTAAGAGTTATGCTTTTGAGACGGCACAGCGTTATGGGATTCCTGTTTCTATCGTTGCCAAGGCAAAAGAGGTTTACGGTGAGGATAAGGAAAATCTCAATGAGCTCATCGAAAAATCAACTTCACTGGAGCGTGAGTTACGCCTCAAGATAGCAAAGGTCGATGAAGAACTGCATTCGGTTGAACGCAGCAAAGAGAAGCTCAAAGCAGAGGAGTTCAGACTACAAGAGAGCCACAGGAAAGCACTGGCGACACTTGAAAACCGTTACAATGCGGCAACTAAAAAAGCAAGAGAAGCACTCAAAGTCCAAGAATCCACCGAGGGAAGACGTTTGCTCAATGTTGCACATCAGCACAAAGCCTTAAAACAAAAAGAGGTCAAACCCTCAGAACCCATACCGCTCAAAGAAGGCGATAAGGTCAAATACCGTTCCCATAAAGCTGAACTTCTCACCCTGCACGGTAGTGATGCAACCATCACGGTGGATGGTTTAAAGATGAGAGTCCCTCTGTCGCAGCTCAAAAGAAGCGGGGATGTGCCGTTGCAAAGCACCCAAAGCAAACCCAAAGAAAGTAAGGTGACAGTAGAGAAAACAGGGGCTGCCGTGTCGGTCAAACTGCTTGGCATGTATGCCGATGAAGCCCTCGATACAATCGATAAATTTCTTTCAGATGCGCTAGTCAACGGCTTGCATGAGGTACAGATTATCCATGGAACCGGTGGAGGGGTATTGTCCAAACTGGTAGCTGAGTATCTTAAAAAGCATCCCAAAATAGCAAAATTTTATAAAATGCCCGGAAACTTAGGGATAACGGTTGTGGAACTCTAACCCCTCTTTTAACTCCAAAGGGTATAATAGTAGCATTAAAATGTTGCAGGAGAACCAAGTGGGCATTAAGGATGAGGTAAAGTTTGTAAAAACAGAGTTGAGTGGAGATGAAAAAGTACTTGAGAGTGCTTTTAAGCTTGAGTCACTCTATGCAAAACACAAGTCGAAATTATGGGCAGTCGTTGCAGGCATTGTTTTGTTTTTTGGTGTTCGCGGAACGATGGATGCGATGCATGAAGCCAAGCTTGTCAAGGCAAATGAAGCATTTCTGCTACTACAAAAAAACAGTGGTGACACCAAAGCACTAGAGACACTCAAAGCAAACAATCTTGGACTATTTGAACTCTACAGCTACGCTCAAGGTGCGGCAAAACAAGATGCAAAAGCCTTGGAAGCGCTCAGTTCGAGTACCAATACCATCATTGCAGATGCAAGCAGCTACACAGCAGGGATACTGGCTAAAAAACCGGTCGATTCCAAACTGTACCATGAACTCGCGCTTTTTGTAGAAGCCTATTTGGCAATCGGTGCAGGTGATGTGAAACAAGCAAAAGCAAAACTTGATCTGATCGATGAGCGTTCACCGCTTGCGGTTGTTTCAGGATTTTTAAAACACTCCATGATAAAGGCAGACTAATGAAGGGTTTAATGGGTATCGTATTTGTAACACTTGCTCTTGTATTTTCCGGATGTACGAGTAAACAGTACTTTGAGCCGGAAAATACATTCTCAGCCTCCAGTGCTACTGCTTCGTATGGCGGAAAGATGGTAGATATCAGCCGTGACGGGGGGACGCTCGAAGGCAGCCGTTATATCGACAGAGGCGGTATCAGCAATCTTGCCTTGGGTGAAGGTTTTAGATTTATCAATGAAAATGAGACCTATGTCTTAGCAGCCAACGCAGAAGGTGTGCTCAAAATCATCGATAAAAAAACCAAACAAACGGTGCAGGAGGCCTTATTGTCTGCACGCATACCTGTCGTCTCTGCAAGTATCCAAGGAGGCGTTATAGCGTATATCCTTGATAACAACAGTTTTGGTATCTATAAAATGGCAGACAAATCAAAAGTGATGGAGAGCCGTTCTGAAAAAACGTTTGCCATCGACACCAGAGCAGCCAGTCCAATATTTATAGACAATCTTATCGTGATGCCGATGCTTGACGGTAAACTCATCATAGTTGATACCGCCGATACGCAAAATGCAAAAGTCGTCTATATCAGTAATGAGCCTGTCTTTAATAACGTGATTTATCTGTCCCGAATGGGCAACACTATGATAGCCGCAACTTCCAAAAGACTCATTACCTTAGGGGATGCAGGCAGACAAGAGTACAGTGCAAATATCTCTGAAGTAACAGTCGATAACGACAGAATTTATCTCTTTACCAAAGAGGGCGAAGTGTTTGCTTTGGATAGTCATCTTAAACCATTGGCTACACAGAAATTCAAGTTTGCACACTATTCTGCTGCTACAGCGTTTAACGGCAGGGTATATGCGCTTGAACAGCAAGGTTCACTCATCGTGCTTAACAGCGCACTCAGTAAATCTAAGATTTATGATGTCGGAGAGGTTGAAGAGCCTGCATTTATTTCAGGCACAAAACTCTACAAAGATGGTGATGTTATCGAGTTGTCTAAACTAGGCTATGAGTAGTCTGCTTCTTGCGTTTGAAGAGTACCTCAGTGTAACCAAAGCACTGGATGCACATACGGTCTCTTCGTATCTTAGCGACCTTGTGCAGCTTGAAACGCATACCCAAAAAGTACTGACTGCTTTAGACACCACCGATGTACTCTCTTTTTTAGCGACCTTTGAGAACAAACGAACACTCAACCGAAAACTCTCTGCTATCAATGCGTTTTTTCATTTTTGCCACAAAAAAGAGTTTGCCCACGGCAAAATCAAAATCCCTATGGCAAAAGTCCCCCGCAATTTACCCAAATACATGGACAGTGCTGAAATACTGTACCGTCTCAATCAGATTGACCGAAGTAAGATCATGGGATTGCGGGATTATGCGTTGATACTTTTTTTGTATGCAAGCGGGTGTCGCATCTCTGAAGCCTTGAGTGTAGAGCGAAGAGACATTGTGGATGGGTGGCTGAAGATTCGTTTTGCCAAAGGAGAAAAAGAGCGTGTGGTACCGCTTGCACCTATTGCGCTTGAAGCGCTTGAAGGGTATCTGCATGCACAGGGTATGTCAAGCCGTTCACTCTGGCTCAACTATAAAGGTGAAGTACTGAGCCGTATTTCAGCCTATAAGATTGTGATAAAATATTTGGGTGTCTCACCGCATGTGTTAAGACACTCTTTTGCCTCTTCTTTGATTATAGGCGGTGCAGATTTGCGGGTCGTTCAGGAGTTGCTCGGGCACAGTTCACTAGAGACGACACAGATTTATACCCACATTCAAAAGCAAAATCTAGCCGATACAATGCATACCTACCACCCACTCAGAGGCGTATCATGAAGTCTGTGGTTGAGACGCTTGCAGCACATACCATTGTGTTCAAATCTTTACGAGAGATAGCGCCAAAAGAGCTGGGTTCGCGTAAAAAAGTATCGCTTTATGTGGGAGTGGATCTTAAAAGCTATTATGCTTTAGTGATAGCGGTGGAGAAAAAAAGCAGGGTACTTCAAAAAGAAGCCGCTGAACTCATGATGCTGCATGAAAAAGTGGAAGCTTACATCGATACCAAGGTAACCAAAAAATATATCATCATCAAAGCTCCTTTGTGTTCACACGCCAAAAAACTGCTGCAAGATCAGGGTTGGAAAGTATGGCATGAAGCCTAAACACTTGCTTGCCGATATTGGCAATACACATTTTCATATCTATAACGGTACTTTTGTTGAACATCTCTCTTATGAAGAGGCGATAGAGAAATATAGTCATAGGAAACTTTATTATATTTGTGTCAAACACGCGTTAAATCACACCATAGAGTCTATAGCGTTATGGAAAAATATCTCCAAAGCGATACAGCTAAACGGTGCATATGAGACCATGGGAGTGGACAGAAAAGCGTTGTGTCTGAGTCATGAAGAGGGTATTTTTGTGGATGCAGGTTCAGCGATTACGGTGGATG
Source organism: Sulfurovum sp. 16-42-52 (assembly GCA_002281755.1). GTDB lineage: Bacteria > Campylobacterota > Campylobacteria > Campylobacterales > Sulfurovaceae > Sulfurovum. Next base: position 8,608 of record NCHB01000008.1, on the reverse strand, counting down.
TGATGCAAAATGGGCAGTATAGAGGTGGGTTTATCGTACCGGGGGTAGGTGCGATGCTTCAAGCCTATGCGCAAATCTCTCCGGCACTGGTAACAGAGTTTAATGCAAATGTCTCTTTAGAGCACCTGCCCACGACAACCAAAGATGGGATAAGCTATGGTATAATCGCGCCCATAAAAACACTTATCGATAGGCATCGCAAGGGACAAAAACTTTATATCAGCGGTGGTGACGGAAAACTTCTGTCCCATTTTTTTCAAGATGCCGTGTATGATGAAACCTTGGTATTTCAGGGGATGCAAAAAGTGATGAAGGAAATAGAGATATGTTAACCATAGCACTTCCAAAAGGAAGAATAGCAGAAGAGACACTGGATATTTTTGCCGAAATCTTTGGCGGAGAATTCAAGTTTGAAGGCAGAGAGCTGATACTGGACAAAGGCGGTTTTCGCTTTCTCAATGTGCGTAATCAGGATGTTCCAACTTATGTTGAACATGGCGCAGCCGATTTGGGTGTGGTGGGGCTAGATGTGATTACCGAAAAAGAACTTGATATCATCCAACTTCTTGATATGCAGCTGGGTAAATGCAAAGTCGCTATCGGTATCAAAAATGAAGATGAACTCGACTGGACACGCCCAAACATCAAAGTAGCGACGAAAATGGTCAATATCACCAAAAACTATTTTGCCCAAAAAGCGGTAGGTGTGGAGGTGGTAAAACTTTACGGCTCTATTGAGCTTGCTCCGCTTGTGGGCTTGGCTGATGCCATCGTGGACATCGTTGAGACTGGCTCTACCATGCGTGAAAACGGTTTGAAAGTGGCTGAGAATATCATGGACTCCTCAGCACATCTCATTGCCAATAAAAACAGCTTTTACGCCAAAAAAGAAGCAATTTTGTTTTTGTATGAAAAAATCCGTGCCATTGTAGAGAGCCGTGGCTGATTCAGTCTCCCCTGCGCTGGACTTGTACGCCAAAGTAGAAGACCTGCTAGGCGTCAAAGAGGCTGCTCCGACGCTTTATGCCCATTACCTTCTTTTTTTACAGACTCTTGAGTTTGAGACACTTTTGGATGTGGGATGCGGTTCGGGCGATTTTTTACGGCAGATGCAGGGTGCGTTAGAGATACCCTCAGCCACAGGGATTGACCTTAGCCCTCTCATGGTTTCCAAAACACGCGAGCAGGGCTTTGAGGCAGAGTGTATGGGTGTGTGTGAAGTAGAAGGAAGTTTTGATGTCATCACCGCAGTGTTCGATATGCTCAATTACTTAGATGCAACACAACTCAAAGACTTTTTAGCTTGCATCAACACCCATCTCAATGCGGGCGGATACTTTTTGTGTGATACCAATACGCTTTATGGTTTTGAAAATGTTGCGGTTGGCTCGTTTATCGTAGATGATGAGAAACGGTTTCTCACCATAGACAGCGATTTTGAAGCGGGCGAATACTTCTCAACGTTTACCCTGTTCGAGCAAGAAGGGACATGCTTTTTCAAGTCACAAGAGAGCATCAGACAAACCTATCATACTCCCCAAGAGCTCATCGCTTTAAGCGGTTTGGAACTGATAGCGTCTGAAGATGTCTTTTTATATGGTTTTGAAGAAGCAGATAAAACATTTTTTGTATTTAGAAAAACCCAAGACTAAGAAGGGATAAGCAGATGGATATCGAACACATCATCGAAGAAAAAAACCTCAAGCGCACGCATGCACGAAAAGAGTTGTTAGAGATACTCAGCCAAGAGGACAAACCTGTCTCTTTTGAAGATGTCAAAGACAGACTGCATATGGATAAAGCGACCTTTTACAGAAATGTAGCCAAATTTGAAAGCGAACTCATTCTGAACAGTTTTGAGTCAAACGACAAAAAAAAGTATTATGAACTAGCCCATACCCCTCATGCCCATATCATCTGTACTGTATGCAACAGTATCGAATGCCTTAAAGAACTCCCCCCCATCAAACTCAATGGATACAAAATCGACACGATGATCATCAAAGGGGTGTGTAAGAAGTGTAATGCAAAACTATAAATTATTTTCAATATTTTTGTGACAAAAATATTATTTTTTTATGGTATTATCGTCAGATGTTTATGTCTTAAGGTATGAACAAATCTAATACTAAAAAAGGGAATAAAATGACACAGTTAAGTAAAATAGCCGCTTTGGCGTGTTGTGCAGTTGTTACTATAGGGATGACAGGATGTGGCAATTCAGATAGAACTACAACAAATCCAATCACACAAATACCACCACAAGGTACACCACCACAAGATACACCGGTTGATACCTGCGTGCCTGAAGCTGTTAAAGCTCCTGCAACACTCGATCAAAATAACACCAAGGCAGCACTTAGTGCAGCATTGGTAAGTGAAGATATAGCATACCTGCTTTCAGACGGTGGCTACAATATGGGTCCTGGAGAGGCAAAAGCTTCAGAAAAAGAACCAAAAAAAGTTTCTAAGCTGGCTTCCATGCTTAGTGGCAAGATACAAACACTTCAACAAAACACAGCCACTGTGAAGAAAACCCTTATCTCTGGTGATGGATCACTTGAGTATGGTGATAACATTGCGTGTGATTTAGGTGGTACCTATTCACTTCAGCAGGAAGATAGTTATACATATGGTGAAAATAATGGGATTGATATTTCATCAAATATGAATAAAGTCACACTTTCATTTGATGAATGCGTGATGGACAATATGGTAGGTAGTGAAGCACTAAACTTCTTTGAAGAGATGATTATGTACAACAGCATCATTAATCGTCTCAATTACTATGAAGCAAGCAGTAGCACAACAACCTTTAACGGGTCACTCTCGCTTGAGTACAATAGTGACTATACATATGCCTATAATGAATGGAATGATAATCCAGTACAAAGAGATGATGGGTCTAATGATCAGTATTTAGGTAGCGGTACTTCGCATGTTGTTACAGAGGGTCTGAGTGCAGAATACAAAGAAGACAATGCAACACTATGGCATTTTGCCTCAACTGAAGAGCTGTCGGTTACATTTGATTACAGCTATACAAACGAAAACAACAATAGCTATGATACACCAACCAATGAAGGTAACTACACATCCAACAATCAATACAGTGGACAATACTCTACAAATGCAACTTTTGAAGGAAGTGAGACTCTACAGGAATTTTATGACGTCAATACCACTACAGCATTTTCTGCTTGCAATGTCACGGTCGAAAACACATCAACCTCTAAAGGTGTGTATTCGTATGTAAGTGAAAATTGGTACACTACTGTTTCTTATGATGGTAAGTATGAGAGTGAGGGAAGTACCAAGTTGGGCGGTTATCTTGTATTGCAAGACAGTGAGGGAGGTTTAGATCTGTATGCTGATGGATTAACTATAGGATATACGTATGATGGTCACGAAACATACAACTATCAAACATATGTATCTACAAACAGCAATGCAGAAAGCTTAAGCCTAAGCGGCACAGTCGGTTCGACACTGATGGGAGGCAGCGCAGTACTAAGTACACCAAGTCCATGGTTGATGAGTTCTGCATATCCTGAGAATCGCGGTTCTATGTTGCCTGAAGAAATCGGATACAACTATTTTTACCCTTATGTTGACTACTCTCCTTATGCAGGAAAAACAGTCTTGACGGGTACCAATACAGCGACGGTTGAGTTCTTGAAAGATGCTGAAGATATAACTTACGGTACGATTACCATCGAAGGTGAAGAGCCTGTTGAGTATGACAGTATCGAAGATATGGGCATCGCGTATATATATTAAAACTGTTAAATAGCATATCGGGCACTTGCCTGGTATGCTATGGCTATACGAGTAAGCTCAAAAAACATACCTCCTATCGAGGTATGTTTTTTTTCTCCCAGTTTGGTTTGACTGTTTTGACAGCACTTTCATTTTTGATGATATCTTGAACGATTTCCATATCGCTTTTATCCGATACATTTTCAAAAATATAATACCCTATTGCCAATTTCTCTTGAAGCTTTAACCCGTACTTTGTCTCAAATACACCAATGGAAAGCCCATTATTTTTTCTAAAACTGACCATCACACCTTCTTTTTTACTCAGTGTTTGTATCGACTCGTAGGTACTGGCTTTGGCTGTGGTATTGGAGTCTTTTGGTATGTGGATGGTACGCTTAACCCCCTCATCTAAGATGATGGCTTCAGTATAGTTTTTCTCTGCCATCTTTAGATCAGTTTTATCTGAAAATGCTAAGCTGCTGCCCAAAAGAAAAAGCAATGCTGCAAGAGGTAGGGTTGTTTTGTTCATCATCTCTCCTTAATGTCCGTACACTTTGAGTTGAATGCTTCTGAGTGTACCGGCGTCATCAGCTACCAGGTCTGTCATCTCAACTCTCCACAGCCCTTGACTTTTCTCACCCATCAACGCAGCAGCCCCAAGTCTAAAGCCGCCATTCATCCAGTTGTTGATATCTGGGGAGGTGTTTTCTGTCATGATGGTTGTTTTGGTGCCTTCTGGGGAGATGAGCGCCACTCTGTAGTCTGACGCAAAGCGATTCGTGTTGTCAATTGTGACCTCCACCCACTCTACTGTCATATCTTCCGTGACATTGAGATCAAAAGAGAGAGTGCTTCGGTCATCGGGTATTTGCTCATTAAAAACTTTTGTAATACTTGCATTGCGTTCAGAAGGAAGTATGGTGTAAGTGGTAGTGCATTCATCAATCATCCCTTGCGGGTTGATAAGCCCAAAACCGTAGTCTATGCTGTGCTTAAATCCAACAGCATTGGTTACCCATGTAGGATTGGAAGAGTCTATCTGCAAGGCGTTTTTTGCAACGAGATATTTGATATCCCTGTAGGTTAAATCGGGGCATGCCTCCAACACCAGTGCGATGGAGGCTGCCACTGTAGGCGAAGCAGCAGAAGTGCCGTTGGTTGTAAACGTATAGTTTTCTTGTACATCTTCATCCCATGTTGTTTGGGTGTCGATGTTACCTGTGTTGCTGGAGGTACCCATGATAGTTGTTGAACCTAACGTGGGACTATCTTGGTAATAATTTCCGCTGTAGCCTGAGACTAAGATGTTTGATCCAGGAGTAGAATAGTCCGCATAGGTGTTGTCATGTTTGAGTCCGGCTACGGCGATAGCGTAACGGTTACTGAGGGCATACTGCAAATTGGCATTACCCCCATCTATCCTGTCGTTACCACCTGCAAATACATACACTCTGCCTTTGCCGTCTCTAAGCGTACGCGTACCAAGCTCCATAATGCTTTCATAGAGTGTGTCGGTATCGAAGTAACTCCCCCAGCTGTTGTTTGACACCGCAATATCGTTCGCCCCGTCACCTGTGAGCCATGCTTTTTCCAGTGCGGGAGTTCGTTGTGCCTCAAGCCAGTTGCTTCCGGCTATCTTTGCAAACGGGATGATACCTCTGACCCCTTTGCCGTTGAAAGCCCTGGCAGCCATAATACCGGCTACTTTAGTACCGTGTGCATTGCTTCCTGAGGGGTCGCCTACGGTTGCATTGTCATAAGAGCGCGAAAGATCCATATTGGCTACAAGATCTTCATGGTCTGCTTCTACACCCGTATCGACTATCTGTACGATGATGTTTTCGCCGTAATTGTACCCCATATAGGTATGGTAAAGCCCCAAAAGATTGAGATCGTTTGGGATAATACTCCTTACGCCACTCTCGTTTGTCAAAGTGCCCAGACTTCTGATGTACCACAAATGATCAAAAAAAGTATCGCCATAGACTCCTTGTGTGTCAAGACCATCTTCTATACCGTTATTATTTATATCACTCTCGCCAAGGTCGCTCTGTATCAAAATCTCTATATTGTCAGATATATAGTCATTATCGCTGTCATCTGCGCTGCTTTCATCTATGTCTGTTACAGAGATATACATAGTAAGTACCGCTTTATTGTTTGCAGTATCTGTAGCGGTTACGGTTATCTCATAAATATTGTCTTGGTTGTTATCTAGAGGAGATTCAAAGTTGGGTGCAGTTTTGAACTTCAAAGTACCCAAACGGCTATCTATAATAAACAATAGGCTGTCAGTGCCACTAATACTATAAGAAACAGATGAATCATCATCGGCTTGAACAGAAGTTGCTATGACGGTATTTTCTCTTACTAATAAAGTATTTTCTGTAATAAAAATGGGAATTTGTATATCAGGTTCAACAGGAGGCTCTATGCTAGGTACATCTATATTGTCCGTTGGCAGCTGCCCGATAATTGGTTCAGTAGAGTTTGAGCTAGAACCGCCACCGCATCCATTTAGCAACCCTATGATGATAACAAAAATAAGTAAAAAAAGATTAGATTTCATGGTTGTATTATAGCCAAAAATGAAAAATAATTTACAGATTTTCTTGTTGCTTTTGGGCAATCAACTCTTGTATCGCCCTGTTTATCTCTGCTATGGCAGTGTTAATGTAAGGAAAATCTTTGTCTTCAAGTAGTGCCATACACGGTGTTGCTTCAAAGACAATCATCTCACCTTTTTGGTTGATGTTGCAGTCTATGCCAAAGTAGTCCAGACCCAAGGCTTCCTTGATGGCAAGACACTTTTGTACAATATCTTGATTTTCACTTTGCATAAATGCTTTTTCTTCGTTTTGCAATGCCTCATTACCATACATCATCTCTTTTTTGATGGCGTAAGAGATATTCCATGTATTTGCTATGACAAGATGTCGTGGAATCACTTTGTTACCTACTACCCAGTATCTGGCTTTTCTATAATATGCGTCATCTGATTGGTATTCAATATATTCGATAAGATAGAAGGTATTTTCTCCTGTGATGGCAAAACACTCCAGTGCTTCTGCTAGAGTATCTAACGCGTCTATTTTGATCATATTTTTACTGCCTTGATCCCCTGTTGTTCTAAAGATAAAAGGCAATGGAAAATTTTCATTTTTAATAATTTGTTTGATCTCTTTGGTTGAGTGTGGCATAATTTTGATACATTTTGGTACGCGTACACCTTGGATGGACGAAAGTTTTTTTGCAATACCGTCTCGCGTTGTTTCCAATACTTTATCAGGATGATTTATGATTGGCAACGAGAGTTGCGTTGCAAAATCAGACAATAATCTTAATGCTTTGGATGCACTGTCTGCATTGCAGATACTGTTAAAGAGTATGGTATCTGAAGGCACTTGTACTTCTATATTTTGCTGCACGCCGCCAAAGATCATTTGCGCTATCTGTGTGTCTGGGGAGCGGAGTGTTTGGAGTAGATTGCTGTTTCCTTGTATATCAAAAAGAGATTTGGAGATAATCCCTGCATTTTTTACTATGATGATGGTGTTGCTGTCTTCTATACCTACTGCATTAAGTATATGTGCCATTTTTTCTCCTAATTTTGATTGTTTTTTGTCAGTTTGTCATAAATAAATTGGCTAATAAGTGCATCCTGTGTTGCAATACCAGTGGAGATAAACACTATATTTTGTGGTGGATTGTTTTGATTGTTTATAAAGGTACGGAGCTCAAGTACACTTTTGCGATCCAATATATTTTGATCTTCCCATGCTTTTAAATCACCTAGCATCATCGAATGATACGAATCGACTACAACTGTTCTGCCCTCCAGTAAATTGGCATCAAGCTCAGAAAGATTGTCTGCATCAGCTCCTACACTCGAGATGAATTTAATGTTTGTAGTATTGTTTGCATGCAGAATAGCTTTTGTGGAATCAGTTGCTAGAAAAATACTGTCGCAAACAGTTTCCATTTTGGTTATAGGCATAAAATCTATATGAATCTCTGCCATATATTCTTCTGCCAATTTTAAAAAGTTTTCTTGATTGGTCTGATTAATATCATTACAATAAAAGTGATTAACGTTAAGCCATTTGTTCAAAATCAGTGCTGTATAAAATCCGATTCTTCCACATCCAATGATGCCGACACCAGATGCCTGAATGGTATTCAACAGATGATAGGCCAATACAGAAATGGCTGCAGTTCGAAAAGAGGATAAGGCACATACATCAAACATAGCGTAGATAAAGTTATCATAGGGATGTATAAGAAATGATTTTCCTACACATATTTTATCTTTGATGACCCTGTTTTCTTCATTGGTACCAATGATTTTTACAGCTTTTATCTTGTAGTCATTATGGATGATACACGGCATAATTCTAAAATCACCCTTGGAGTCTTGGGTTTGAAAGATTTGCTTTTTTGGTAATGTAACTAAGGTATCACTATTATGCCAATCTTGATAAAATATTTTTAAATATTCCATAAATTCTAAAATATTCTCAACCAAGACGTCATGAATTTGAAGCTCATTAAAATAGAGGTGTTGTTCGTCACCCAACCTCAGTAAATCTTGTACCAAAAAGTGTTCCTCACATAAAAAAAGTGGAATTTAAGTAAAAGATTATAGCAGGATAAACACAAATAATAATATTGTTTGAAGAACGTAAAATGGAAAAATGTAGTTATAGTGTAGAAAATCTTCCTCAAAAAAGAGGAAGAGAAAAAGGGTAGATAGATTGAACTTATCTTACGTTTTCGAATGGATTTTCAACGACATTCTTTCTGTCTACGATGTATGGAATCAACGCCGTTTGTCTTGCTCTTTTGA
>NCHB01000055.1 GCA_002281755.1 Sulfurovum sp. 16-42-52 | reverse complement strand
TTACATGTCACCCGTTGACTTTGAAAATCAATTGTTACAAAATGAAATGAGTGCCTAATATTTTCTTAGTCTGTGTCCTATAAAGTGTTGACAGATCACACATCCTGATTTTATGTTGGTAGTTTCCTATAATCCCGGATACCAAAACGTTCTAAAAGGCATGAAACCCAGTACAAAACAGCGTTTTATCTCTTTAGAATTTCACTACCCCAAACCCGACATTGAAACAGATATACTCATCAAAGAGAGTGGTGTAAATGAAGAGATCGCAGAGAAACTTGTCTCAATAGCAGGAGATATACGTAACCTAACCGATACAGACATTCAAGAGGCAGTTTCCACAAGACTATTGGTCTATGCTGCAAAACTGATTGTCAAGGGGTTTGATGCGTATGAAGCTTGTATCCATACCATTGTCCAATCTTTAAGTGATGAAGATGATGTCTTAGAAGTTTTAAAGAAGCTTGTTGGCTTGTATTTTTCAAAGAAGAATAATGACTAAACAACACGCAATCAAAGTACCCTATCCTCCTGGTGACTTTGCTATATGGATTATTATCTATGTTGAGTTATTGACATTTGGACTGCTTTTTGTGGGCTATGCTTTTTCAAGAAGAGCAGATGTAGAACTCTTTAATGCATCACAACTCTTACTCAACCAAACATCAGGATTTGTCAATACACTTATTTTGATAACCAGCAGTTACTTTATAGTCAAAGCAGTTCAAAGCATCAAAACGATGTCAAAAGACACAGAGATACAGACGAACGATACTGCATCTAAATGGCTACTCTATGCTATGCTTTTAGGATTAGTGTTTCTCACCATAAAGATACTAGAATTTTCCCACATTTTTGGAGCAGGCATTACCCTCAGCACCAATACTTTTTTTATGTTCTATCTGCTTTTAACCCTATTCCACTTTATGCATGTTGTTTTAGGGCTTATCATACTATGGAATATTTATCAAAAAACAAAGACAGCTGGCTATAGCTCAGATGATTACAGCGGTATAGAAACAGGTGCATCCTATTGGCATCTGGTTGATTTGTTGTGGATTGTACTCTTCCCGCTTGTTTACATTATTAAGTAAAGGGTTAAAATGCAAAAAAACGTCATAAAGAATACAGCGGAAATTGTCTGGTTCACTTTGGTCTTACTTAGTATCTTTGCCTTTTCATTAGGCTATGTAAACTGCATCAATCCCATTGTCGTTTCTATTTTACTAATAAGTACTTTTATCAAAGGTCAAGTGGTTATTGATTATTTTATGGGATTAAAATATGTCCAGTTACGTTATAGATTTATTCCCACTGCATGGCTATTCACCATAATTTTACTTATCTCTGTGGCGTATTACCTGCCTACATAATTTAAGTTAAAAGATTATTCTCTACCTCTAAAAGTACCATAGCTCAAGAATGCAAAGCATTCTAAAATTGATTATTTTTTAATTTATTCATATTATTTCAAACAATATTGTATTTAATCTAACTGATTGGTGCTAATAATATGCTTAAGTCTATTTTTATCAAATACCATTACAACATGTTCATTTATTTCAATAATTTTTTCTTTTTTCAATTTGCTTAATATACGAGAAAGTGTTTCTGGCGTTATATTTAAAATTGAAGCAATTTCATTGTTTTTTAAACGTTCGAAAATAGTTGGATCGGTATATATCAAATTTGCTATTTTTGCTTCGGAAGAATATACTGTTTCTTTGTGTAGTAGCTCTGCAAGCAATTTTATTCTTTTAGTTAAGGCAGTAATCATTGATAATGAAAAATTTAAATTATGCAGACAAGTATAAAATTTTTTCACAGGTAACAAACCTACAGATCCCTCTGTAAGAAACTCACAGGTTGCAGGAAACGGAACATTTTCAAAAGCGGCATATAACGCAATGATATCAGGTGCAGAAAAATTATGCATATGTATTTGCCTGCCCTTTGGAGTCGTTTTATAAATCCTTACTCTACCCTCTATTAATATATGTAAATATTCACTCTCATCACCCTCATAAAAAACAATGCTGTCTTTTGTATAATTCCGAACCTGAATATGATTTTGCAATTCTTCTACATATTTATCACTCAGATCTGAAAAAAGAGGGATATCTTTAAGTACAATCATATAAATCCTTCCTGTAGATCAAGAAAATTATACCATATGAATCTACAATAGTGTTTCAAAATGGCACTATTATATCTCTTTGAGAGGTAAACATCTCACTTAATTAATTCTTACTCCTAATTTATACAACTTTTTCCACTTTCAGTACATAGCTATTATGAAAATAAAATACTATTTTAGTGATATTTCTCAAAATAGGCATTCTAAATTCCAACATATCGTACTTTTCTAATTCTCCTAAAGGTAATAAAATAGATATATTATTACCTTTAGGAAAACTAAGGTATATTTTTCAAGTACTTTTTAGATAAAGTTTCTCCAAGGCACAAAATTCCTATTTCTAATAATCTAATATATTTGACCTATCAAGAATATCAACATGCACTTCTGCCAAATTAATAGCATTAGTATTAAAGTTTGAAATACTTATTAAGTTTGTACACAAACTATCTTAATATAAGAAAAATAAAAGTCTAATTACTGTATTATAGCGCTTCAAAATTCTTGCTCATTTTTGATCGGGTTAAAAACAACTCGCAATATATGGGCTATTAAACCAAAAGGACCACCATGGCAGAAAGAAGAAAATTTAAAAAAAGATTTTGCAAATATTGCGAAACAAAAGTAGACTTTGTAGACTACAAAGAATTAGGGCAACTTAAATTCTCACTTAGCGAGAGATTTAAAATTATGCCTCGTCGTCTTACAGGTAACTGTAAACGTCACCAAGAACTTGTAACTACAGCAATCAAGAGAGCTAGACAAACAGCACTTATTCCGTATATCGTAGATAGGAAGAATGTTGTTGAAAATCCATTTGAGAATGTAAGATAGGTTTTAAACCCATCTTACACTTCAAACTTGTTCCATCAATATGATGGAACATATCCTCTAATATTATCTACTTAAAAACTTCTTATTAAATTTATGCAAATTAACATAAATACTATCCAAACATATCAATGTCATGATTTTTCCTCTAAAAGTAATTGTGTCCTATGTAATTTAAATGAAAAAAATGTTTCGATTAAATGTAAATATAATTCATGATTTTTTCATAATACTCACTTTTATTTACATTTAATACCACATACAAATACAATTACCCCCTAAATATAGGGTCTATATACTAATTTACACTATGTTTGTTATACATAACCATTTTAGGAGAACACCATGGCAGAAAGAAGAAAATTTAAAAAAAGATTTTGCAAATATTGCGAATTGAAAATAGACATTATTGACTACAAAGATTTAGGCGTACTTAAGTACTCACTCAGCGAGAGATTTAAAATCATGCCAAGAAGATTGACTGGCAACTGTAAAAGACACCAAGAGCTTGTAACCATTGCTATCAAAAGAGCAAGACAAACGGCGTTGATTCCATACATCGTAGACAGAAAGAATGTCGTTGAAAATCCATTCGAAAACGTAAGATAAGTTCAATCTATCT
>NCHB01000054.1 GCA_002281755.1 Sulfurovum sp. 16-42-52 | reverse complement strand
TCAAACTTTCCGTCATACACCATCATGCTTGCCAGAGCCAGATGATCCACATCGGGAACTTCAGTTTCTTTTGCCTCTACAAAAGTGCAGAGTGCGACTATGCACAAAGCTGTTTTTATTACATTTTGCATCTCTACTCCTTAGTTAAAGTCAAATCTGACTTTTTGTTTTGCCCATACTTTTACAGGCTTGCCTTGGTATTTCCCTGGAGCAAAACGCCATGAACGTATGCCGCTCAGTGCTGCGGCATCAAAAACCCCAGCCGGTGAAGACTGGATGACTTTCGCCGCTTCTATGCTTCCGTCCACATCGATAAGCAGATTGACAACCACATACCCTTTGATTTTCTTTTTCAGTGCATCATCAGGGTACTGCATCGCAGAACGTGACAATACCTTTGGAGCAGTATCTGCCGTACCTTCACTCATGGCTGCATTTCTAGCGATATCACCCAAAAGGTCATTGGGGTTTCCTGCAATGTTGCCCAAGTTAAACTCAGGGATATCCATTGCAATCCCACCCATCATCGAAGAGAGGTCAGGCATCGGTGCTTTGGGTGTACTCTTTTTTTTGGGTTTTGGCTTCGGTTTTGGTTTTTGGACGTCTTGCTTTCTCTCAAGTTTCATGTAACGCATAGGGTCTTTTTTGACCTCTTCTTTTTTCTTTACATCTTTGCTGAAAGAAACAACCAGTATCATCACCAATGCCGCACCCAAAAACATACCGAGCAGGGCTGCACGCTCTCTGTTGCGTTTCATGTTTTTAGAGACAAACATAGAACTTAACCCATCTCTTTGGTTGTGGAGACTGCCACATCTTTAGCGCCACTCATACGACACTCATCGACTACATCTATCAGTCTTTCTACCGGGATAGACGTATCTGAAATGACAAGCACAGACTTATCAACACTGTCTCTAAGCAGATCTCTCAGTTTACTCTGAACTGCCCACAACTTCACAGGCTGATTGTCGATGTAAATTTCGTTGGTACTGTCTATGTAAACCCTCACTACTTTAGAGGATGCCTTGCTAGCAGACGCAGCAGAAGGACGATTGAGATCGAGCTTCATATCTTTTACAAATGTTGTAGTCACCATAAAAAAGATCAACAAGATAAATACCATGTCGATCATAGGTGTTACATCTACATTGTCCACATTTTGTTTTTTTGGTCTAAATCTCATACTCATCCTTTGTACATATTACATCCGCGATTTGCTCGAAATCCAATTCGTATCGCTCTTCTTGTTTGTCAAGTATCTTGCCAAATATCAATCCGGGTACAGACACAACAAGCCCCAACTCTGTGGTATAGAGTGCTTTGGAGATACCTCCTGAGATACTGGATGCCTGAGAGAACATCGAACTTGACTGCAACGCATCAAACGTTTCTATCATCCCTATGACGGTTCCCAGAAGTCCTATCAGTGGCGCAAGTACAACGATGGTGCTCACGAGTGTTGAGTACGTCCCAACCATTGACATATACGGAAACAACGCACCCTCAACATAATCTCTGTTGGGTAAACCAAGACGCTCTGCTTCACCAGAAGCAGCCAGTGCATCAGCCGTCGCATAGTCAAGCAAACCTCTTAGCGCTTGTGCTTCACCTCTTGTCTGGTGTTTTGCAACCAATCTTCTTACACTACCCTCTGTCCCTCTGCGAAGCATCAGGTACCTGTACCCCAGCCCATACCAAAGTGCAAGGTTAAGTACAAAAAGTACCCACATAACCCACCCTCCGGCATTCATAAGGGAGACAAACTCTCCTATAGGCCCAAACATTGTTATCTCTTCGCTCTGTTTTTCTCAAAGACATTGATCACTTGCAATGCACTTTGTTCCATAGAGTCTTTAATCTTTTGCGCCCAACCGCTCATAAGATTTCCCAACAACATAAGCGGTATCGCAACAACAAGACCAAACTCAGTTGTCACAAGCGCTTCTGAGATACCCCCTGAGAGCAACTTCGGATCACCCGTACCAAACTCGGTAATAGTATCAAAAGTGGTAATCATACCCGTTACCGTACCAAGAAGACCCAAAAGAGGTGCAACCGCTGCGATAACCATAACAAATGAACCAAACTTATCGATAGCAGTACTTTCATTCAAGATGTTTTCCATTACGATATCTTCGATGTGTTCTCTGTCTCTGGTGATGTTTCTCAAAGTCGCTTTAAGTACTCTCGCCGTTGAGCCTTTATGGTCTTTGATGGCTGCTTGTGCACCTTCAACACCAGATTTATCAAGTGCTTGTACTACCGTTTGGGTAAGATCCTCAACGTTTGAGCTGTTTTGAGAAAGAAGCATCGCTCGGATTACGATCAACGCCAAACCAAGCAAACCAAGTGCAAGGATGATATACCCTATCGTTCCCCCTGCATCAAGTGTGTCGCCAAATGTCTTCTCTTTAACAAATTCTACTTCTTTGTCTAAGTTTTCATAAACAAAGATGTTAAGATCTTCAGGATGCTCTCCTGAAAGCAGTGCTTTTGCATCATCTGCTGCCTCTTTTGCATTCCAAAGTTTGTACTGTCCTTCACCTGCAGGTGCCAACGCACCGGATGCTTCAGCCGAGACACCAAAAGCTGCTACGTTACCCACTTTGACGATGTCAGCTGTGACGGGTTTGCCGTTTGGAAGATAGAACTTACCTTTTTCACTTCTCACTGAAGAGAGTTTCTCATACAGTGCTTTTGACTTTGCAAACGCTGTAGTAAGTTTATCAAGGTTAGTTGTCTTGTTACTCTCATCCATTGCTAAACCATACTCTTTAAGTGCCGCCATGGCTTGCATAGTTACAACGGAAGTTGTGTCACTGTTCTCAGAGACTTCAGCTGCTTTTTTACCGACAGTCTCTAGGTTTTCCTGTGCTACTTTGAGTTCATCTGAGACTTGAATCAGCTTGGCTTGCAAGGCTTCAAGTTTTTCACCCCCAACACCGATATCTTGCTTTTGCTGTGCATCTTCTTTGATGAGTCTGCTTTGCAACTCACTTTTTTGTGCTTGCAAAAAGGTGTACTCTTTTTTGTACGCTTCACTGAGCTCACTTGCATGCACTGCAGTCACAGACCACAGTGCCATCATCATTAGTATTATCTTTTTCATCTATTTTGCTCCTGCTACAATCAATGCATTGGGCAAAGTAAAGTACCCTGTTCTGATCTGTTTTTGAAGTGCATCAAAAAGTGCGTGTATCTGCTCTTTGCTCGTGTCATCTTCTGCTACTACATAGCTGTAACTTCCGGCATTGTTTTTCACATACCCGACTTCATCATCCGGTGTCACAAAGAACATCATCGCTGTACCGATCTTGGCAACTTTTGCCATCTTCTGTTCTTTTTCTATCTCGATAATCTGCTTAAACATCCCGATTTCTTTTGTCATTCGTAGCGTATCATCATAACTTGCCCACACCAACGAAAGCGCTTTTTCTTGGGTAATCGTACCACTGTTCAAGTCTGTCTTGACTTTTTCAAGTTCTGCCATGCGGTCAGTCACTTTAAACGGTATGCCGCTTTTGATGACTTTTTCAAGATTGTCAATAGCCACAGTCAGCATCGGTTTAAGGTCATTGACGATCGCACCTTTTTGCGCAATCTGCTCTTGCATCTTCTGTGCTTCAGCATTTGCCACTTTC
>NCHB01000053.1 GCA_002281755.1 Sulfurovum sp. 16-42-52 | reverse complement strand
TTTAGTTCGTAACTTTGATGCGAGAGTCACTTTTTTAATGAGTGAGCAGCAGTCATAGGAAATGTGCTGCTACTTTGGGTTGAATTTGCAAGTGGCTCTGTATTATATGTTAAAGATAAGCTTTTGACTAGAGATTATACATTACGTATATAGGAGCTTTATAGAGATATTTTTAAAAAATATTCAAAAAATTATAATAAAGAGCCACTTGCAAATTCAACCCAAAAAAGTAGCCAATTATAGTTTGATTATGTTAGCGGATTGTATGGTAACTTTGTTTGTTTCGGTCGTCATCTCATTTTTATGACTGACGTCCTCATGTGTCTACCCCAGAGTAGGTGACAAAGCTAAGATAGCGATCTCAATATATTTGTTTGAGCTTATTGTTCTCATGGTTTATCCTTTGTGTTTTGTGCATGATTACTGTAGGATGAGTATGCATTGACGGCTATATCAGATGCCTCTTTGTCGTCCAAACACTCTGTTTCAATCTGTATCGTAGAAAAATAGACTGAAAAATCTTTTTTCAACAAATTATGGATTTCTCTAAGTACCTCTTTTGATCTGTTGTGTCTTTGACAAGTACATGCATTGATACAATATTTTTTCCGCGGGTTAAAGCCCAAACATGTGTGTGGTGTACATTCTCAACTGTATTAAATTTTTCTATGCTTTTTACCATTTTAGCCAGATTAAAATCTTCAGGAACAGTTTGCAGAAGAATATTTGTTGCTTCACGCATGATGCCCCATGACGCCTAGAATAAAACTACTCCAAACAGCATTCCTAAAATCGGATCGATTGATCTTGCAGACTGACATTCTTGGTTTCAGTTATCTCTCCGTCGGTGAAGCGAGAAAAGATAGTTAACAACTTATACTGGTGGGATAATTGAGTATTCAAGAAGCAACATGCCTATGGAGACAGGTGAACCAATGGACTAATTAAAGTTTCTTTTGTCCATTGCCCCCATTTGGGTTAAAACCAAAACCTCACACCAACCATTAGACTGGTTTCATCTATGGGATTATAGTCACGGGTATTTCCAAATGTTTTTTCCCACGTAACTCCGATGTAAGGTGCAAACTCACGTATAAACTCATAACGTAAACGTAATCCTGCCTCTAGTGAGGAAAGTCCAGAACCAAGGTTCATTTCAGGGTCATCCTTTGTATAAAAATCTGCTTCTAGTGATGGGGTTAGTATGAGTTTTTGTGTTAGAAGTGCTTCATATTCGGTATTTAAACGCAGTCCAACATTCCCATCTCCATTTACAAGCAATGCAGCCCTTGTCTCAAAGTAGTAAGGTGCTAAACCTGAAATAGCAATCTCCCCCCATGTTTTAGAGGCCTCTGCATTTTTGTCATATGCTAAACCTATTTGTGCATCCCAAAACGGTGCTATGGCTCGGGAGTAAACCAATTCATTTTGACTTGTTTCCAATCCATCAGAAGTTGCATCTCCGGTACTATAGACATAAAGTTTATTGATGTCGTGACCTATCCAAAAACTACCATCCCAGACTCTGGTATTTTCATCATTGTTTAGTACTTCAAATCTATCCATAAGAAGCATAGTGACCAATGGGTCATCCTCCATACTTGCATGTGCAGCTTGTCCCAATCCTATAATGGTAATCAAACTTAATACTATTTTTCTCATAACAATTCCTTTATGCTACTACAACTTTTCTGAACATGCCAGCCATGTGATAAAGCATGTGACAGTGGTAAGCCCAGTTACCTTTGGCATTAACAGTAACCCTATAACTGATCTTGGCACCTGGCTGCACAATGATAGTATGTTTTCTTACCAAATGGTTATCATCACCCGTTTCCAAGTCACTCCACATGCCATGTAGATGCATCGGATGGTTCATCATCGTATCGTTAATGAAGGTAATACGTATGCGTTCACCATAGTGAAATTCCAAAGGTTTGGAGTCGGCATATTTAATACCATTGATAGACCACATATAGCGTTCCATATTGCCCGTTAGGTGTAAAATAATTTCTCTATCTGGTTTTCTGTCTTTACTCGTCGAATATATATTCTTAAGATCTGCATAGGTAAGGACCATTCGACCATTGTTTCTCAGTCCTACTCCGGGGTCATCCAGCCGATATTTAGGCGACATTGCCATCATATCAGTATTCAATCCACGTTTCATGGGTAATTGAGTAATAGGATATTTCTGTGATTCCATATCTGCATATTTATCTTTTTTCATACTTTTTTTAGAAGGCATTTCCATACCTGAAGAGCACTTCATGCCCCCACCCTGATCCATCTCACTCATATTCATTCCCATATCGGTATGCGTGAGTACAGGAACGGGGTCCATACGAGGTGCACTTGCCAACATAGAAACATTTGGCGTGAGTGATCCCATTGCATAACCTGAACGGTCTATACCCTGTGCAAAGATGGCATAAGCCTTATTATCCGTAGGCTGCACTATGACATCATATGTTTCTGCTACACCGATACGAAACTCATCTATACTTACAGGTTTTACATGATTTCCGTCTGCTGCAACCACTGTCATTTTGAGTCCTGGTATACGCACATCAAAGAATGTCATAGCCGCTGAATTTACAAAGCGCAGACGTATTTTTTCACCTTTTTTGAAGAGTGCTTTAAATTGTGTCGCAGGATTTTTTCCATTCATCAAAAAAGTATAAGTGTATCCTGTTACATCAGAAATATCTCTGTCGCTCATACGCATCTGATTCCACATTTTTCTGTCTGAAAACGCACTAGACAAGCCTTTTTCTTTCACTTCATCCAGGAACGTACCTACCGTCCTTTGTGAGAAATTATAGTAGCCACTCATCTGTTTGAGTTTTTTATAGATTTCCATTGGTTCCTCATCACTCCAGTCAGAGAGTTGCACAACATAATCTTTGTCATAATAAAACGGCTCTTTTTTCTTTGGCATGATGACTATAGCACCATATACACCTGTTTGCTCTTGAAATCCTGAGTGGCTGTGATACCAATAGGTTCCATGTTGTTGTACTTTGAATTTATAAGTAAATGTTTCCCCTGGAGCAATACCGTCAAAACTAAGACCAGGCACACCATCCATGCCTGTAGGTAAAATGATGCCATGCCAGTGAATAGATGAAGTTTTTTTCAAATGATTGGTGACATGCAGTGTGACAGTTTCACCTTCATTCCAAACCAAGGTGGGACCTGCTATTTGCCCATTTACAGTAGTAGCTATTGCATTTTTCCCTGTGATATTCACTGGTGTATAGTCAATGTCTAAGAAAAATTCATTTCCAGTAAGGACATTGCTGTTATTTATGTTTTCTCGTGTAGGTTTCGCTTCGATGTTTGTAGTTGTCATTCCCATAATGGAAGCAGCCGCTATTCCTTTGACAAATGTTCTTCTTTGCATTTCAATCCCCTTTTATTCATGCTCACTTAAATGCCTTGATTTCTCTTCATACTCTTCTTTGCTGATGCCGCCATTGGCATAGCGTTTGTCCAAAATTTCCTGTGCAGATGATTTCTCTTTTTTCTTCCCTTGAAGAAGATAAAAAATAATACCTATGATCAAAAGCGGAACCAACCATCCAAATCCCATACCCCAACCATGATTAAAATAATTCATTTTAGATCCTTCGTATAATATATTTACCAACCAAAATACTAAAATATGGTTGGGTTCAATAAAGACTCATAGTTTTCACAAAAGCTAACAGCAAACAAGTTTTT
>NCHB01000007.1 GCA_002281755.1 Sulfurovum sp. 16-42-52 | reverse complement strand
TCATTTGAATATTTTTTTCAAATACTCAAATTATCCAACAGGATATCTCTGTCTATAAAAAACAGCTACTTGTTTAAGCTATTCTTTATAGGATGGTTTAAAATTTGCGCCATAACCCTCTCTCTGCGTTGAGTTTTTACTCAATTAACAACACTCGGTTTATCCTTTGAACTTTGGTTTTTAGGCTAAGAAAATAGTGCGTAAAAAAAGAGACGCTCAATAAAATAAAAATGAGAATGATTTCCACTTTAATCTTCAAATAATGCTTTTTAAGATTAAATTTTTTAATCATTTACATTTTAACTATTTATACAAGGACACAGTATGACATTAAAACATTCACTCACAACACTCTCTTTGGCAGCAGCCATAGTACTTGGCACAACAGGTTGTGGCGGCGGAGGGGGTGGAGGAAGCACTCCAAACAATGGAAATGGTGGAACACCGACATTTACACAAGTTAAAGACTTGCCTACAGCAGAAAAAACAGCAACCATCCAAGCTGCACTGAGCGCCTATGCAGATTATGCGCTCAAAAGTTATACGGATGCTAAAAATGATGCGCAGAGCATGAAAAGTGCGATTGATGCATTTGTGGCGAATCCAACGGATGAGAGTTTGGCTACAGCTAAAACAGCGTGGCTCAAAGCAAGAGAATCGTATGGCATTACTGAAATATTGAGACTTTCAAACGGTCCGATTGATGCAGAAGAGGGGTATGCGGCGAGTTTTGATGCTCCTGAAGGACAGCTCAATGCTTGGCCACTGGATGAGAGTATGATTGACTACACGACCGATGCAAACAATGCACAAACCACCACAAACATCATCAGTGCAACAGATACTTTTACGCCCAATGGTGGTACAGATGTCAATGTCACGACTATTGATAAAGATGTGCTCGCTCAGCTTAACGAAAATGGTGGGGATGCCAATGTGGCAACAGGCTATCATGCGGTGGAGTTTTTGCTTTGGGGACAAGATCAGGATTATGCAAGTTTTGTAGCGGATAACATTACAAACGGAGAATTAACCGCAGGAGAAAGACCGCTCACTGACTATACCAGTGATAGCAATGCGCAAAGAAGAAAAGACTATTTGGTAGCAGCGGCAACACTTATCGTTGAAGACCTTGATAAGATGATTGCAGCGTGGAATACTACGGATGACAACTACAGAAAAGCACTTTTGGGTACACATCCTGTTGCTGCAAATAATATAGACCAAAATACAGCACTTAAACAAATCATGGGTGGTATGGGTGTCTTCCTTAAGTCTGAACTCGCCAATGAAAGGATTGCTGTCGCTGCACAAACGCCAAGTGAAGAAGATGAACACTCTTGTTTTTCTGACAATACACACCGTGATATTGACTTGAACTACACTGGGTTTAAAACTGTATTGGCTCTTTTTGCAAGTAAGTTAAGTCCGGCTGAACAACAGGCTATCACTACACTAGAGACTTCCATAGATGCCAATGTAAAAAGCATCAATGACACAGCAGAAAGTACCTATCACTTTGACTATCAGATTGTAGAGGCAAACGGTAAACTGCAAACTATCCTCACTACAAAAAATGAGATGAGAGATTTGGGTGATGAGATGATAAAAGTCGCCGCAGAGTACGGTGTGTCACTTTCTGAGGGTGATGTAACAGACCCTGAAGAGACACCACTCCCTTAAGATGAAAATGTTTTACTGGATCATAGTTGCAGCCTTTTTGGCTGTTGGGTGTTCGGATGGAGGCAACACGCAAAGTGCGGTTGCTTCTGTTGTTTTGAAGGATAACACTACTATAACACTACAAAATTACTTTACCCAATCCAAAGATACGACTTCTTTTTCACATCCTGTAAAGGGATTAGATAATGACGCAGAAGATAAGTTTGCATTGGGTAAAAGTTTTTTTCGCATCCCTTGGGTGGGGGCACATGCGGCTACAACGGCAAGAGATGGACTGGGGCCTTTGTTTAATGCCAACACTTGCATACACTGTCATCCTCACAATGGTGCAGGTGTTGCAGTTGATAGCGAGGGCAAGATGAATCGTTCTTTGCTTTTGCGTCTGTCTCACCGAAACACGCAAGATAAAAAAGCGCTTAAGACAAAAGGGTTTGAGCCCGACAGCACTTATGGCGCACAGTTAAGCATCCATGCCAATCACGGTGTGCGTGCCGAGGCTAAAATTGATGTGACTTATGAGGCGTTAAGCGGACACTACGCAGAGGGGACAGCGTACACACTCCAGAAACCAACTTACCATGTGAGTGCTTTGGGGTATGGTGCGTTTGATGCAGATACCATCGTTGCACCGCGTATTGGTTTGGCATTGGTAGGTTTGGGTTTGCTTGAACAGATACCGGAACAAGCGATACTCTCTGGGGAAGATGAAGCAGACAAAAACCAAGACGGCATTTCAGGCAAAGCCAATTTTGTCTTTGACTCTGAGACAAATAGTACAAAACTGGGAAGATTTACCTGGAAAGCTTCTGCTTCAAGCATCAAACAACAAGTAGCCGCCGCGGCACACAATGACATGGGGCTTTCCAACCCTTTTTTTCCAACAGATAACTGTACCCAAAAACAAAAAGCGTGTTTAGAACAAGCAGACACTGCAACACTCGATTTGCCACAAGAGAGGTTGGATGCCATCACTTTTTATCTGCAAAATCTAGCCATACCTGCACCAAGAAAGAATAGTCACTTTGAAGAAGGAAAAGCGTTGTTTGAGACACTGCAGTGCGCTGCCTGTCATACACCGTCATTTACCACGCATCAGGGTGTGAGTATCGCTCCTTATTCAGATCTTTTGTTGCATGACATGGGTGAGGGGTTGGCAGACGGACGCAGTGAGTTTTTCGCGACAGGTTCTGAATGGCGCACACCCCCTTTGTGGGGCATCGGGTTGTATGAGAAAGTAAGCGGTGAAGCAAACTTCTTGCATGACGGTAGAGCAAGAAACATAGAAGAGGCGATACTCTGGCATGGTGGTGAAGCCCAACAGTCTAAAAAGGCATTTATGTCTTTAGATAAACAATCACGAGAGATACTACTTGATTTTTTACACTCTATTTAAAGGAAACAGATGAAACACAAAATGATAAAATCCTTACTACTTGCCCTTGCGGTGTTGTTAGCAGGATGCGGAAGCGACAATGCCTACGATGGCACAGAGCTCATAGGGAGCAATACACCAACAACACCAGAAGAAAATGCAATGTTGTCTGTACAAACGCAGGTGTTTCAAAAACATGCTACTGCACTGAAACAGTCCATCACGCAGATGCGCCAGAGTATCAGCACTTTTGAGCAAAATTTAACAGCCAATGAAGTGAGCAGTTTGCAGACACAATTTGAGACCCTCATGACAGAGTGGAAAAGCGTAGAAGCAGGATATGTTGCAGCAGATTATGATGAGAGCTTGATAGATACCCCCAGCGCGATTGATTTTTTTCACACGGGTAATGTGGATGTGGCTGCTGATGTACAAAAAGCACTGGATCAAACAGGCGATATAGAGAGTGCGCTCTTTAAGAATTCGAGCAAAACGATTACGGCGTTGGAGTATATGCTTTTTGGCACGGCTACACCTTTGGATGAGATGGTTGGTTTGATGAATAAAGATGACAAAAGACGCGTCAATGCTTGTGATGTGGCACTCAAAAACCTCGAAGCACAAGCCTCTAAAATAGAAACTTTTTATCAAAATGATACAAAATTTGCTGCCAACATAACCGATGCTTCCAATGCTTTGGCAAATGTTCTCATCGACAGCAGTTTTAAACTCAAAGAGTGGCGCATCGGTGAGCCTTCTGGTATCGCGCTCAAATACGCAGGCAATCCAGACAGCAATCGCTTTGAATATGCAAAAAGCAAGCGTTCTTTGGAAGCAATGCGAGCTATATTGCTTACCCATCAAGAGATAATGGGTGAACAGTCTTATGCCAATTTTGGGAGTTTTGCGTCTCAAAATGGTGCCCAGAGCGTGGTTATAGCGATTCGTAAGCAGATTAGTGATGCTTTAGCCTTACTCAATCAATTTAATACACCCATAGAAGAAGCCATCAATGGTACCAGCGTGGATGCCAAGATAGATACGCTCTATGCCACCACCAAAGAACTGCAGCGGCTCTATTATGAGTCTTTGATACAGGCACTGAGTCTGACTGCTGAGATTATAGAGGCAGATGGGGATTGATGATGGTTGAACTCAGCGGTTTGGACTTTTTTGTCGAGAGTGATAAACGCATCTATTGGCTGTATATGGTCTCAGCGTTGATGCTTGCTGTGGTTATCTTTCGCAACCAGCCTGATATCCTGCGCAAACAATTTTCAAAAGAGGTGCTTTGGCACCCCTCAGCTAGACTGGACTATGTTTATTTTGTGGCAGTCTCAGCCGTAAAGGTACTTTTGATAGTGCCTCTTTTGGTGGGTGCGGATGATGTCATAGTGTGGATGGTTGTGTTTTTGCAAGAGCAGTTTGGCTATGTGGAGCGCATACGCATCGCTTCAGTGTGGCTGGTGGGAAGTTATACGCTGTTAATTTTTGTAGCCAATGATTTGACGCGCTATTGGCTACACAGGTGGATGCATACGGTACCTCTGTTGTGGAGATTTCACCGTGTACACCACAGTGCGCAAGTGCTTAACCCCTTGACTTTTTACAGGGTGCATCCTGTAGAAAATGTGTTGTTTGGCTTACGCTATGCACTCACAGCAGGAAGTGTGACTGCGCTGTATATCTACTTTTTTGGTGCAGGCATCAGCATGATGCAGATGGGTGGTGCTAACCTTTTTGTCTTTGTTTTTTCCCTAATAGGGGCTAACCTTAGACATTCACATATACCGCTTCGTTACCCCGCAAAAGTAGAGCGATGGATACTCTCTCCGTATCAACATCAGCTCCATCACTCTGTGCACTATGGGTTTAAAAACTACGGCAGTGCACTCTCAGTATGGGACAGGTGGTTTGGTACTTTGGTTGCAGGAAAAACAAGAAAACTGCGTTTTGGTCTTTTGGACGAGACGCCTACACATTCGCTTCTAGGAGCATTTTTAAACCCACTCAATAAAGGAATAAAACTATGAAAAAAACAATCACACTGAGCCTTTTTGCAGCACTGACACTCCCTGCAATGGCAGCGAGCAATGCAGAACTTGAAGCGATGTTGCTTGAGATGAAAAAAGAGTTTCATGCGTACAAAAGTACCCAAGACAAAAAGGTTGCCGCACTAGAGAAAGAGCTGGCTTCTACTAAGCAGACAAAAAAATCCACACCGACTAAAACAAAACAGGCAAAAACAACACCGACGCAAACCCTTGCTCTTACATCTACCAATGACAAACAACCGACCGTGATACCTACTCAAACCAAAGAGGAAGAGAAAAGCTTTTTGGAAACGGCGAGTGATGTGGTCACTGCCGATACCTATGAGAGTTTTTCCGATTTGGGGCTTGCTGCTTCTAAGGTGTACTACTCCGATACGGCACTTTCTATAGGAGGCTATGGCGAATATAAATTTAAGAAGTACAACGACTACAAAAATTTTGCTAGCTCGGTTAATAATGACACCAGAAACAAAGCAGAAACCAATGTGGTGCGTTTTGTGCCCTATATCGGATTTAAATTCAATGAGTGGATTGTTATGAACACAGAGATTGAGTTTGAAGATGGTGGGGCTAGAAGTGACAATGAAAACAACTACAAATACGCCATTGTCGAGTTTTCTTATCTAGACTTTTTACTCGATGAAAAATACAATTTGCGTGTTGGTCACATACTGGTACCATTTGGCAATATCAACCTCAATCATGAGCCCGTTGCTTTTTTGACATCCGAAAGACCTTTGGTGGAAACTTTCATCATCCCTTCAACCTGGCATACCAATGGGGCTTTGTTGCACGGTAACATCGATGATGTGGAGTATTATGCGGGTGTAGTAACCTCTCCTGATGCGGGTGATTTTGTAGAAGGACGGTTTGTACAACAAGGAAGACAAGGTGCACGACAGTTTACAGATGACTATTCGGGCGTAGCAAGGGTAGTTTACAAGGGTATCAGTGGATTCGATATGGGAGGTTCACTTGCTTATGGTCAAACTTCTGCACTGGCGCAAGACAAACCAGGTGATGCTATCAACACGCTTTCTGCAGATTTTTCACTTTTTATGGCTGAAGGTCATATCAACTACAAGGCAGAGGGGTGGAATGTTCAAGCACTTGCAGCCTACGGCTCCTTTGGAGACGGCTACACCAATCTCAACACAGCCACCAACAGAATCTCAAAAACGGTCAATGGTGAGTACCTGACAGTCGGGTATGACTTTTTACACAATGCCTCAACCTCACACACCCTCTATGGTGTCGCTGAAGTAGAAAGACTAGATCTTGATGCAGACAATGAAACATCAAACCCCGATAATTATAAATTTAATGAATACACTTTGGGGCTTGCCTATTATCCTGATCCAAAGGTTGTTTTTAAAGCAGACTTTAACATAAGGGACTATGCAGAAAATGCATCGCTGGCTGATGAGAATGCGTTTATCGCTTCTCTAGGGTTTATTTTTTAGGGAGAAAACATGAAAAAAGAGATAGTGAGTGTTTTGATGTCTGCATACCTACTGGTAGGGTGTGGTGGCGGAAGTGGCGGTGATGCAGGCAGTGATGACAGCACAACAGGTGTTGTGACACTGACAAAAGAAGAACTAGGTGAGCGTCTCTTTTTTGATGCAAACCTTTCACTCACCCGTAAAACCTCCTGTTCTACCTGCCATAACCCCGAACACGGATTTGTCGATAATCGCTTCGCCAAAGAGGGTACAGACCAGAGTATTTTTGTACATGGTGCACTCTCTGTGGGTGATGACGGTAGTGCACTAGGTGGACGCAATGCACCAACAGCTGCTTACGCTAAGTTTTCACCAGACTTTGATGTCAAGAGTCTAAAAGGCGGTCAGTTTCATGACGGTCGCGCGGCATCACTCAAAGAGCAGTCCAAAAGACCACCTTTAGATTCAAATGAGATGATGATGCCAGATGCAGCCTCCGTCGTAGCACGCATTCAGGAAAACCCACTCTATGTTGCTTCCTTTAAAGCGCTCTTTACGGAGAGTATTTTTGATGATACGGATGCCGCGTATGATGCCATGGGTGAAGTCATAGGCAAGTTTGAAAAAACCGAACTTTTTTCGCCTTTTGATTCCAAGTATGACAGGTATGTAGCGTGTAAAGAAGCAGGTGGAAGAACTTCGGAGTGTTTAGCACAAGGTGCTTGGACGGTGGACGAGCAGTTAGGGATGGATTTGTTTTTCTCTGATGCCAATACCAATTGCAAAACCTGCCATATGCTCAAAACACAATCCGAAGTATCTGGAGAGACCTTTAGCAATTATGAGTATCATAATATTGGCACACCCAAAAATAGCCAAACCATAGAAGCTAGATACCAGCTTGGACTAGGAGAGCAAAATGCCACAGAACACGGTGTATTTGGTGCCTATCCCAATGAAGTCAATGCCTCTAAAGATGCTGCCATCAAAGTGCCGACACTCAGAAATGTGGCGATTACAGCGCCTTATATGCATAACGGCGTATTTATGAATCTTAAAACCGTATTGGCTTTTTATGACCATATGGGAAGCGGAGACAGACCTTTAAATCCTGAGACGCAAGAGGCTTGGGGTGAACCTGATGTCAATGCCACCATTAACCGTACGGATTTAGCCATGCCTGTACTCAACGACAGAAAAATAGAGGCATTAGAAGCATTTCTCAAAACCTTGACCGATAAACGCTATGAATCACTCATTCAGTAGAGGAGTTGGCGTGCGAAAAAGTCTTTGTATAGCAATGATGTTCTTGAGTGTCGTTGCATGGGCAAAAGAGGGAGTGAATATCGCTGATTTTATTACTCCCGCATTTTCACATGGTGTGCAGATAGAAAAGAAACAATTTCGTCTCTCACCCAAAGAGTTGAAATCCGTTCAAGATGCGTCACATGCCACGCTGGATTCAGATTTGGTTCGGTTTTATACGGTCAAAAATAAAACAAGCATAGAGGGCTATGCAGTACTGGTCGTCAAAAAAATCCGTACAAAAAATGCAGCGATAGTGTATGTAATTGATACCAATTACCACATCAAAAGTACCGAAATTGTCTATTTTGCAGAGCCACAGGAGTATAAACCGAGTGCAAACTGGCTGCAGACATTACAGGGAAAAACACAAGAGGATAATCTCTACGCTTCTAAAGGTATCCCCGTTATTTCAGGTGCTACACTCTCTTCAAGAGCCATCAGTGATGCAGCCCGTATTGCGCTTGTGCTTGTGAAGCGCTATGCAAAGTAAGTCATCTTGGCAGAATGCAAGTTGTGTTAAAATGACAGCATGAAAGATAAAATATTTGAAAAACCCATAGAAAAAAAGTTTGAGTTTGATGAAGCGGTGGCCAGCGTATTTGATGATATGGTCAGCCGTTCGGTGCCTTTTTATGATGAGGTGAGGAAGCTGGTCATCGCTTTGATACTCAAAGAGCAGCAAGAGGGTAAAAAAGTACTCGATTTGGGCTCATCCACTGCAAAGTTTTTACTTGATTTACACAGTCAAATAGATGTCAAGATGCAGCTTAAAGGGTTAGACAACTCACAAGCGATGGTGGACAGAGGGACTCAAAAATGTCAGGCATTTGGTGCGGACATCAAGCTTGAAATGGCTGATATGTTGAGTTATACCTACACAGATGAAGACATCATCGTAGCAAACTACACCTTACAGTTTATCCGCCCGATGCAGCGTTTGGAGCTTGTCAAAAAATTGTATGATGGCTTGAGCGAGGGCGGGGTGTTTATCTTTTCAGAAAAAGTCGTATTTGAAGACAAGAAGCTCGATAAGGAGTTAATCGATATCTATTATGCTTACAAAAAAGAGCAGGGGTATAGCAGTTATGAGATCGCTCAAAAGCGCGAAGCCCTTGAAAATATCTTGATTCCGTTTACCATCAAAGAAAACATACAGATGTGTTTGGATGCAGGATTTAAACAGGTCGATACTGTGTTTCAGTGGGCAAACTTTGTCACCTTTGTAACCAAAAAGTAATACTTATATTCATTATATCTAAAAGTTATTCACTATCCTTTCACCCCTGTGAATAACCTTCCATAGCTTGATTTCATCTTTTTTCGCTATAATCAGCCAATTTATTTTTAAGGACACACTATGAGTTGGACACCCAGTAGCTGGAGAGATTTTCCTATCAAGCAGCAACCAACCTATGAAGATCAGGAACTTCTTAAAAAAGTAGAAGCCGAGTTAAAAACATACCCACCGCTCATCTTTGCAGGTGAGGCTAGAAGACTCAAAGAGAAATTGGCCGCGGCAGGAAGAGGAGAAGCGTTTTTACTGCAAGGCGGTGACTGTGCGGAGAGTTTTTCAGATTTTAATGCAAAGAACATCAAGAACTTGTTTAAACTGATGTTGCAGATGAACATGGTGTTGATGTACAGTACAGGCAAACCTGTGATAAAAGTTGGGCGTATCGCAGGGCAGTTTGCCAAACCCCGATCTTCGGATTTTGAAGAGATAGGGGGCGTTTCATTACCGTCATATCGTGGTGATATTATCAACAACATGGAATTTACAGCAGAAGCAAGAGTCCCAAATCCTAAAAATATGCTCAAAGCCTACAACCAGTCAGCTGCAACGCTCAATCTCGTGCGCGCCTTTTCAAGAGGCGGTTTGGCGGATTTGAAAAAAGTACACCAGTGGAATTTGGATTTTATTAAAGACAACCCGCTTGGAAAAAGATATGATGAGCTGAGCACCAAGATTGACCACGCGATGAACTTTATGGAAGCCTGCGGACTTAACAGTGACACCTTACCCCAACTGCACCAGACAACGCTCTACACCTCTCATGAAGCTTTGCTTTTGAACTATGAAGAGGCGTTAACCAGAGAAGATTCTGAGACGGGTGAATGGTATGACTGCTCTGCACATATGTTATGGATAGGTGATAGAACCAGGGACTTAAGTGAAGCACATATCGAATACTTCAGAGGGATTCAAAACCCCATCGGATGTAAAGTAGGGCCAAGTATGGGTGAAGATGAGTTGATTGCCCTCATCGAAGCGCTTAACCCCAATAACGAAGAGGGAAGGCTCAATCTGATCGTACGTATGGGTGCAGATAAAATCCGAACCTATTTTCCTGCACTGTTAAAACGCGTTAGAGATGAAGGTAAAAATGTCGTATGGTCTTGTGATCCGATGCATGGCAATGTAGAAAAAAGCTCTTCAGGGTACAAAACAAGAGATTTTGACAATATTCACTCTGAAGTAGAGCAGTTTTTTGCTATCCATAAAGAGATGGGCACCATCGCAGCAGGGATACACTTGGAGATGACAGGTAATGATGTCACAGAGTGTACAGGCAGTACCTCCTCACCCATCACTGCTGAGGGACTCGCAAGCAGATACCACACACAGTGTGACCCAAGACTCAATGCCAATCAAGCCCTAGAGCTTGCTTT
The DNA here is from genome assembly GCA_002281755.1 of Sulfurovum sp. 16-42-52. GTDB lineage: Bacteria > Campylobacterota > Campylobacteria > Campylobacterales > Sulfurovaceae > Sulfurovum. Next base: position 58,727 of record NCHB01000007.1, on the reverse strand, counting down.
TACGATTTCTGATACACTGACCGCGCAGTAATACTTACCGTATCGTAAAGATATTTTCTGTCTCTGTGCGGCGGTATTCCACTTTCATATGATGAATATCTAAAATACTTTTTACAATATAAAGCCCCAAACCTAAGCCTTTTTTAGACGTATGAAAGGGTTCAAAATAGTGCTCTAAAGGCTCTTTCAGTGCTTCCCCTGTGTTAATGATTTGTAGTTGGTTGTTCTCTACAATGACGTTGATGTGTTTGTCACTACTGTATTTGATGCCGTTATCGAGCAGATTTTTAATCACCAGTGTAAACAGTTCAAAGTCAACAGAGACGCTGTAGTCTTTGATGATCTGTGTGCTGATGAGGTTTTTAGGATGATCTATCATCAGCATGTCGATACTGGCTTCAAGTAAATCACTCATTTTGTAGGGTTTGATGGTGAGATCAAAATTTTTAGAGGTGATTTTCTCTATTTTGGCAAATTCGTCTATGAGTAGATTGAGTCTTTCAAAGATACTGTGCAGACGCTCTTTACTTTTCTCATCGTGAAGCATTTCACTCACAAGCCTGCCTTTACCTATGGGTGTTTTGAGTTCATGCATGATGGCGCGTAAAAAGAGTTGTCTTGAATGCAAAAGCTCGCGTATCATGGTAACGGCATGATCAAACTCATTGGCAACTTCAGCTATCTCATCTTTTTTATCACTTTTGCATTCGATGTCCAGATTGCCTTGTGAGAAGGTTTGTATCTGACTTTTGAGCTTTGCAAGCGGGTTGAAGCTTTTCATAATCCACCAATACAAAAAGATAATCAGTAAAAAGACAACTGCAAAAACAAGGGCACGCTTGAGTGGAAACTTGGCTTTGTTTTTGTTTTCGAGTATGAGTTTAAATCGATCATTGTTAATGATGATAATCCGCTTGAGACGAAAGGTATCCACGGCGTAGCGTTTAAGTTTACCTTTTTCTTTAAAAAAACGCTCTATCTGTACCACCATCCCTTTGTCGGTGATAAGAGAGACATTCTGTGCATCAAGATAGGCTTCATCAATCTTGCCGTATTTGAGATAATAGCTGTAGAGATAGTGCGAGATTGCCTGTTCCTGCGCGACATTGGTCTCTTCAGCTATAGCACGGTCATACTTGATGGAAAAGGCAAAGAGTGCCACAAGCAAAAATAAAGTAATCGAAAAAACAACCCTTATTTTACTGCGTAATGAAGTGATAATCATAATCTATTTACTTTAAGGCGACTAGTCGCCTGAGCCAACTGTTGAAGTTGACCCAGTGTCAGCGTAGTGAAATGGACTTTGTTCATTTTGCGTCCTTTAAACTAATTTATAGCCAACGCCTCTTACGGCTTGGATGCGTTTGTGATCACCAATCTTGGTACGTATTTTAGAGATGATAACATCAAGACTTTTGCCTTGGGAATCGATACTCATATTGTGTGCGGTGTTGATGATTTGCTCTCGAGACTGTGTGATACCTTGATGCTTGACCAATAAAGAGAGGACTTCAAATTCAGCAGGCGTAAGCGTGAGTGCTTCTGCTTTAAAGTAGATGGTGTCTCCCTTAATCTCAAAATCACTTTGAGGTGTAGCAATATCGCTATTGGTTGATTTGGAAGAGCGTCTCAGCAAAGAGATAATCCGTGCATACATCTCCTTAGGATCATAGGGTTTGGGCAGATAGTCGTCTGCACCCAAAGCGAAACCCTCTACCTTGTCATTAATGTCTGAACGAGCTGAAGAGATGATGATAGGGATATTGTATTTTTCGACGACCTCTTTACATACTTCAAGTCCATCCATACCTGGAAGTGTAAGATCCACGATGAGCAGGTCATACTTTTTCACACCCGCACTCAGACCCAGATAAGGGTCTTCATAGTTGGTCACTTTGATGTCGTATTGAGCCAGGTACTCAGAAAGCAGTTCTGCAAATTCGGTATCATCTTCAATCATTAAAATATTAATCATGCATCACCTCGTGTTGTCTGTATGTGTCTATTGTAATGACCTAAAGTTAATTGAAGTCAAATAGCGGGACTTAGGCTAAAATAAATGCCTTTTGCATCGCAGTTTTAATCGCTTCAAAGCCGTAGGCATCATCGGTAAAATGCTCAAAGGCAATCACACCTTGATAGAGCAACATGTCTGAGCCGTCTTTTGTGGGTTTTTGGTACTGTTTTGAGAGTTTTAAAAAAGCAGTCTCTTTGCCGTAGATGACATCAACACAGGCTTTAGTCTGAGGCAAGAGTTGCTCCAGAAGTTCCAGTGGCGCGGGCAGTGTGTCATCCTCAAGCCCCGCTGAAGTCATATTGACAATCAAATCATAGGCTGCAGGCGTAAAATCCTCAAAGGTATAGGTGGCAAATCCTTCTGCTTCATATCGGTGTAAACGCTCTTTGCTTCTATTAAGAAGAGTTACTTCATGCCCCTTTTCTCTTAAAAGGCTTGAAGTCGATTGCGCTGTACCGCCTGCACCCAAAAAAAGGATGGATTTGATGTTGTCAAATTCTGAGATTGCCTTCAAAAATCCCGGTGCATCCGTATTGAAGCCATGCAGTTTACCGTCATGCTCCACGATGGTATTGACTGCCCCCACTTTTTGCGCAAAAGGGTCTAGGAAGTCACAGGCACGGTATGCAGCTTCTTTGTGCGGTACGGTGATGTTTGCTCCTTTGAGACCCAGTGCAAAAAATGTCTCTTTGAGTTTCTCGCCGTCTTCAAGCAAAAATCGTCCATAACATCCCTCGTAATTGAATGCTTTAAAGGCAAGGTTGTGCATAAGAGGAGATTTGGAGTGAGAGACGGGATTTCCAAAGAGGGCAAAAAGCTGTTTGGGCATAAGTAGTCTATCCTTTACGCGAGAGTGTATACATAGGTTTAAACTTTATATATACGTTTATTACACCATTGGGTGAAAAGTAAATAATTGATATTATTATACCACCTAGTGAAAGATTTAACCTTTTCCTTGGGCTTATCATTCCTAAATTAAGTTTGGGAATGTAGAAGTAATAACTAGGGTAACATGCTGTTTAACTCATCAGCAATCTCAGAATTCATTTGATATTTTGTACAGAGTGTACCGTTATAGTATGTTGTGCTTGCTATGTAGTCAAAAGTATGTGTTCCTGCGGGATGATTATCATCTAGGGTGTAAGCATAACAGCCGTCTTTGTCGTATTCACTCCACCATGAGTATACATCATTTCCTGATATAGTACATACTTCATTGCCATTAATAGTCTCATAAGGCATTCGTATTCTACTATCAGATGTAACAAGTTGTTTATTGTAGGGATATGGAGAATCTACGGGAAGACCATAGATATCAATAATCAGTTCTTGAGGACTACGCCTAGGACACTGATAACCTATCCAAACATAATAGGAATAACTTCCCTCTGTACAATTTGTAGTTTGAATAAGATTGTCATACGCGCTTTTGACATACAGTGCTATTTTTCTAGGAGCATTGATAGAACCATTCAGATAAGTCCCTATAAAAGTATGACCAAATCCATCTACATTACTTGGCAAAACATTAGGAATTGAATTAATAACATAATCCCCTGAAGCTGTTACGTATGGACCTCCTCCTGCGACACTATCGGCAGGTGTTGCGACTGAAACCATGCGAAACTTATTTTTTTGGGCATCACTCATCAACGTGTACATTTTATTGCCAAAAAGATTTCCTTGAGAGTGTGCTACAAGTAGTACATTGTGTTTTTGACTGAAGCTGGCGTTATTGTAGAGTTGATACATTGTCTCAATATTAGCACTCTCATAGGCAACAACATAACGAATTTGTGCCAAAATCTCTTCATGGCTACTTGCACCATTATTTGTAACCAAAGTTGCAGCTATGATTTGAAAATACCCTTCGCTAATTTGACCACTCTCTCTTAATTGCCAGTAAGTCTCAATCAAATCAGTCAATGCACCCGTTGAGTAGTTATAGGCGAGCTTAAAACTATAGAGTTGGTTTTTTTCATCTTCTATTGAGAGTGGGGTGATGGCAGTGTGTTGCATAAACCATCTAAGTTCTCTCATACTTTCTTTTGCTTGGGTTTCCGTATTCCATATCCCATTACCAAAATAGATATCCGTCGTGCAAGGCTTCGCAAAAACAGAAATAGATGCAACAATTAACATTAAAAGTATCTTTTTCATTCTACTCTCCCTTATGGCAATACATCAATATTTGCATCACAATAGCTTGTGTTGAGTAAATAGGTTGGAGTTAGGGTAAATACCTTGCCTCCTAATGTAGCATCATAATCCATATAGGTTTTTAAGCGTTCTCTTGTATTAAATAGTGCATCTCTTAGCGCATTACTATACTTCTCCACTGCTCCATCAAATGGTAAGTCTTTACTATGACGATAATGATCCCAACAGTCACCAGCCCTTGTTAGGGCAATATTCACCTTATCATCTGTATTAGCAGGATCCACCAAAGCCATCTGATAGGCTTTGGCATCTTGCATCGCTATCACTCTCTCTATCTCTGGATGGTGATAGGTGGTCATCTCTTTGTAGATCCAGCGTTCTACTTCGTCTCTTACCCCATTGCTATTGGCATCTACACCAAGAAGTGTGGCATCAGGGTCTTGTGGTTCATGTGGTAAGAGGTGACCTTCTATCATCTCATAGACTTCTACGGTGACTTGAATAGTTTTATCTGCATAGCTTACTGTAACAATGGCAGAACCTTCATCGTTGCTGGTAACAACTCCTTGAGTGACATCCACAGAGCCATTACTGCTACTATAGGTTGCTTTTTGGGTGACATCTTCGTTTGTGTTGTCCTCATAGGTGGCTGTGATGTGGAGTTGGGTAGTGTTGTACTCCGAAAGTTCTATGCGTGTTGTGTCGGCGTGTAACGCGATAACTTTGGTGGCTTCTTGTGTGACTTCAAAAGTGTAGTGTATGGGCTTAGTTGTTGTGGTTTTAGGCACATCAAACACAAGTTCATACAGTGGACATTCACTGATGTCATCATACGCAAGACCACAAAGCCATGCTGTTATCTTTTGTGCTGTACTCTTTGATTTTAGGCTTGATTGTTTTTCATTGAGTAGTTTGATGGGTTTTACTTTGATGTCGTAAGTGCCTTTTGGCAGAGGCTCTGAAGGTACAAAGAGTAGCGTGGTGTTATCTACAACACTTGTTGTGCCGTTGATTTTATTTTTTTTAGGGGTAAGTTGCCCCAGTTGGATAGTGTTTATTCCTATAGACTCTTTTAGAACTACTTTGTCAAATACAAATGTAGGAGTGATATCAGTTTTAACATCTGTTGCAGATGGTGTAGGGATACTGCTTTGCGGGTGTGTTTGTTCTGTGCCTGTATTTGCAAAAAGAAAGGTTGTACTTAAAAAAAATATAACTATTGTTGTGTAATGTGTTTTCATATTCTTTCCTCTAAAATGTATTTTATTTTAGAGTATAGCCAAATATGGGGGGGGGTATGTCAAGAGAGAAGGCGTCTTTTAAATATCCAGCTTAAAACAGCATGTATATGGCTGTTTTAAGTTTAAAGCGTTTCCATCTCTTTAAGTGTAGACAAGAGTGCCCCTAGTTTATTTTTGACTTCAAGGTACTCAAGCTCAGGCTGTGAGTCTGCAACCACACCTGCACCTGCTTGTAGTGTAATGCTGTCTGGTTTGATGAGTGCAGTACGAATGGCTATGGCGGAGTCCATGTTTCCATTAAAGGCAAAATAGCCCACTGAACCTGAGTAAAAGCCACGCTTGAGGTTTTCATACGCTGCGATGAGCTTCATGGCTTCTATTTTGGGTGCACCGGTCATGGTTCCGGCGGTAAAGGTAGCAGCAAACAGATCAAACATATCTTTGTCTTCTTGCAGTACGGCTTCCACATCTGATACCATGTGCATAACATGGGAGTACTTTTCAACACGCATCATCGAAGTGACTTCTACGGTGCCTGTTTTGGCAACCCTACCTACATCATTGCGCCCCAAGTCTATGAGCATTAAGTGTTCTGCACGCTCTTTGGGATCGGAGAGCATTTCAAGTTCAAGTTCTCGGTCTCTGTGGTGGTTTTTACCGCGTTTTCTTGTGCCCGCGATGGGGCGGAGCAGTATCTCACCTTCACTCAGACGCACCATGACTTCAGGAGAAGAGCCGCATATGGAAAAATCCTCATAGTCAAGCAAAAAGAGATAGGGGGAGGGATTTTTTGAGCGTAAAACCCTGTAAAAACTAAGCGGATCGATTTTACCTTGCTGCGTGTATCGGTTTGAAAGAAGAATCTGGAAAATATCACCCGAGCGGATACTTTCTTTGGATTCGTCAACCAAAGTCTTAAAACGTTCTTCCTCAATACTAAACGTGCCTTCACCCTCAAGCTTTACTGCTTGAAGCGAAGTAGGGATGAAAGGTTCTATGAGAATTTTTTCGATAGAAGCAATACCAGCTTCCATAGAGGCATCATTTAAAATTAGTGTCAATTTTGCATTTTTGTGAGAATAGGCAATGATGATTTTGGGACGTATCAGATCCAAATCAGGTGTACTGAGCGGATCGGGTAGGTGATCCATACTCTCTTTGAGTACAGGCTCAAATACCTTGACCATATCATACCCTATAAAACCGATAAATCCATCCACAAATGAAAAACCAAGTGCATCGGATTTCTCTTTATAGGCTGCTTGATCAATGTTTTGATAATAGCGTTTTAGAAAAGAAAAAGGGTCTTCTTTGAGGATTTTTTGTACCCCTTTTGTATCTGTATAGGTACTGGTTTCATCTTTGTAGCTTAGACGTTCCTGTGCACCTATGGCAATGAAAGAAAAATTACCCTCATTGGTATTGACCACAGACTCAAAAAGCATGGTAATCTCATCTGCAAATAGTTCTTTAATCTTTGCATAGAGAGCAACGGGTGTGAGCTGGTCAAAGAGAATGGTTTTATGCATGGTTATTTACTTTTTGGTCACAAAAGCGCTTTTATTGATGCGGTCTTTTACATTCGCAAGTGCACGATCTGCAGAGGCTCTGTCCGGATAAGGCCCTATCAGCAATTTTTTTGCCCCATTTGCGCCTCCGGCTGCAATGGTGTAGCTAAATCCACTGTTTTGAATCGAAGATAAAAAACGTGCGCTAGGATCTGTCGTGAAAGAGCCGACTTGAATATAGTATGTTTGTGTTGAGGTTGGTTTTACGGCAACAGGTTTGGGTGCTGTCGGTTTTGTAACGGTTTTTTTAGCAGGTACTGGAGTGTGTACTACCTCTTGGCTCTTTTTTTCTTCAACCGTTTTCTTTTTTTCTTGCGCTGTTTGTGTGTATTCGTCTGTTATCTCAACGGCTTCATCTAAACCTGCTTCAGCTTCTTGGATATCCTCATCTTTTACTTCACTCTCTTTGGATACCACATCTGATGTATTCGTTTGGGTAGGTGACTGTTGTGCTTGGGCTGAAGTATCTTGTGGAGCAGGTACTACTTCCTTGGCTAAACTTTCCTGGGCAGGAGGGGGTGGTGTTTCGCCCTCTATCATGCTAGAAAGAGAAGGTTCTTTTGCAGGTTCAGGTTCTTTAGCGGCTTCTTGAAGTTTAAGCTCAGGGGCTATCATTTCAGTCATGTTTTCTTCAAGAGCGAGCGTATTGTTATCGGGTGTTTTCAGCAGGATTTTAGTTAGAACAATAGCCACGATCATCACGACAATCAATAGTGCAACAATGGTTAAAAAACTTTTTGTTTTTGTGTTTTCAGTGGGTACGGTACCAATAATCAGGTCATCAAGATTGTGATCATGCATAAGGGGAAAATCTCCGAATCTTTTTTTTCAAATGATTATATCATATTTATATATATTATCATTAATCCTTCAGTCTATTGTAGGGCAAAGTCACGATATTGTATGCCTCTGGAAGTGTAGAAGAAGGTAAACATTTCCATTTTTCAGTCATTTTTTCTTTCAGTGCATCAGATAACGGCTGAAGTCGCTCCGTAGCTTCTTCTAAAGAAAGATTGTTGACCTCTATGAAAACCTGAAGTCGCTCACTGTCTTTACCCTCATAGATATGGTAATTGCTAATCTGAAGGGTTTTAAAAAGATGTTTGACAAGATGGTAAAAACGTTGATGTTCTTCACCTTTATACTCAATGACAAGATAGTTGGTATGGTTGTCTTTGAGTAGGGGTGCTGCGATAGTGTAGTGTCTGTCTTGGTGTTGTTTTACCAGTAATGGTGTGAGTGGCTCGTGTATACATTCAAATTTTGCATAAAAGGTGCGATTGTCAAAAGCTATCTCTTCAACAATCGCCTGTCTTTTTATATAGTAACACCCGTCAAAAAGGTCTAAATCAAAAACTTTGATGTCACACCCTTAATAGATGGATTTATGGTACATAATAAAGTTTTGCGCCAAAGCTTTCATCTCTGCTTTGATCTTTGCATGCAGTGCTGTATCATTGATATTATCCAATACATCAGCGATTTTATTGGCGATGATTTCAAACTCATTCTCTTTCATACCGCGACTGGTCAGTGCAGGAGAACCGATACGCACACCTGAGGTGACAAAAGGGCTTCTTGTCTCACCCGGAACGGTGTTTTTGTTTACCGTGATACCTGCTGCGCCCAGTGCTGCATCTGCATCTTTGCCTGAGAACGCTTTATTAAGAAAAGAGACCAAAACAAGGTGGTTATCTGTACCGTCAGAGACCACATCATAGCCTCGCTTCATGAGAACATCCGCAAGCACTTTTGCATTGGCTTTGACTTGTTTGGCATAGACTTTCCACTCAGGGCTTAGGTTGTGTTTGAAACCCACTGCTTTGGCTGCGATGACATGTACCAGAGGCCCGCCTTGAAGTCCGGGGAAGATGGCAGAGTTGATTTTCTTTGCGATTTCTTCATTGTCCGTGAGTATCATACCCCCACGTGGGCCTGCCAGTGTTTTGTGTGTCGTAGTCGTCACAACATCGGCGTATGGGAAAGGGCTAGGGTGTTCACCTGCGCAGACCAAACCAGCGATGTGAGCGATGTCGGCAAACAAAAGTGCACCTACCGCATCAGCGATCTCTCTAAATTTCTTAAAGTCAATCTCTCTCGCATACGCAGAAGCACCACAAACAATGATTTTAGGTTGCACGATTTTAGCAATCTCCATCACTTTATCATAATTGATACGTCCGTCAAGCTCTACACCATAAGTAAAAGAAGAGTAGTTTTTTCCTGAAAAGCTCGGTTTTGAACCGTGTGTAAGGTGTCCACCGTGGCTTAAGTCCATACCCAGTATCTTATCTCCGGCTTGAAGCAGTGCTGCATACACCGCACCGTTTGCCTGAGATCCAGAGTGAGGTTGTACGTTTGCGTAGCTGCACCCAAAGAGTTCACAGGCTCTATCGATGGCGAGCTGTTCCACTACATCGGCAAACTCACATCCGCCATAGTATCTTTTGTATGGATAACCCTCAGCATATTTGTTGGTAAAAACAGACCCCATCGCCTCCATCACAGCAGGTAAAGTAAAGTTTTCTGAAGCAATCATCTCAAGGTGGTCAGTTTGTCTTTCTCTCTCTTTTTCAATGGCTTGAAAAATCTCCGGATCAAATGTTTCTATGGCATATGACATACTATTTCCTTTGGTTTTAATGTTAGATTTATATCTAAATTTTTCTTTTATTTACTAGCAGTTCGTTGTTTACACGCAACTACATCCATACAAAACATCCCTTTGCCATTTTTGGCTGGTTTGAGTTCTTCGAGGATATCGTGTCCGCATTTTTTGCACAACATTTCTGCATCTACGATGGGCAGCAGTTCTTCTCTTGGTTTTTCTGGCTTCATCGCAGGGAAGAGAAGTACATCACGGATGCTGTGTTGGTTGGTGAGCATCATCACCAGCCTGTCTATGCCGATGCCTTCACCGGCAGTGGGTGCCATACCGTAGCTGAGTGCTTTGACATAGTCTGTGTCCATGTGCATGGCTTCATCGTCACCTGTTGCTTCTTTGGCATCCACTTGCGCTTTAAATCTCTCATACTGGTCGATGGGGTCATTGAGCTCAGAGAAGCCATTGGCTATCTCTTTGCCTGCCATAAAAAGCTCAAATCGTTCTGCGATGTCTGGATTGGCATCTGATCTACGCGCAAGCGGTGAAATGTCGATAGGAAAATCGGTGATAAAAGTAGGGTTTATCAGTTTGCCTTCCACAAAGGTATCAAAAAGTTCAGCCTGTAGATACCCTAAGCTCAGGTTGGCATCTGCTTTGGCACCGTGCTGGGCAAGATAGGCTAAGGCTTTTTCTTTATTGCAGGCAATATCCGCAGGTACGCCACCGATCTGCGTGAGTGACTGAATGTACGGTATTTTTGCAAAAGGTGTCGCAAAATTGATTTGATGTTCACCATAGGGGAGTGTTCGCTCTAAACCAAGATTTTCAAAAAGGTAGTCAAATAACGCTTCGGTGATTTCCATTAGATCGATGTATGTTTTGTATGCCCAGTAAAATTCTATCATCGTAAACTCTGGGTTGTGTGTATGATCCATTCCTTCATTTCTAAAGTTTCGGTTGATCTCAAATACTGCTTCCATACCGCCCACGATGAGTCTTTTGAGATACAGTTCGGGTGCGATTCGCAAATACCGTTCTACATCAAGTGCATTATGATGAGTAATGAACGGACGGGCATTGGCACCACCAGGAATCGGGTGCATCATCGGTGTTTCGACTTCTAAAAATGAGCGGTCTTCAAAAAATCGTCTTACCAAAGAGACAATCTTGCTTCTTGCGATAAATGTCTCTTTGACTTCAGGATTCATAATCATATCAAGATAGCGTTGTCTGTAACGAAGCTCATGGTCTTGGAGTCCGTGAAACTTTTCAGGAAGTGGCGAGATGGACTTTGAGACGATGCGCATCTCTTTACAGTGTAAGGTAATCTCTCCTGTTTGCGTCACAAAAGGATAGCCTGTCGCTTCGATGATGTCACCGACTTCAAACAGTTTTTTGGCGATGTCATTATAAAAATTCTCAGGTAGTTCGTCTCTATTGTAGTAAATCTGCACTAAGCCTTGTGCATCTTCCATTTTGGCAAACGCAGCTTTTCCCATAATACGGATAAATTTGAGCCTGCCTGTGAGTGAGTAGCTTTTGCTCTCATCTTTTTTCTCTTCACTGTCCTGCTCTATGATGTAGGCACATTCGCTAAGAAACTGTGTAGAAGGTGTTCCTTTTGCTATGGTGTTTGGGTAGGGGTTGATGCCTTCTTCTCTTAGTTTATCTGTTTTTTTGATGCGTTCCTGGATATATTGATTGTCAAATATCAAGCGGTCTCCTGTGTTGTTAGTATAGTGTGATGTTCGTTTTAGATTATTGGCAATTTTCGCACAGTCCGACGATTTTCATGGTATGGTCGGTCATCTTAAAGTTAAACTTTTTCGCCACTTCTTCTTGTATTTGTTCTATGGTTTCGTCATAAAATTCTATAATCTTCCCGCATTTGCTGCAGATAAGATGGTCATGGTGTTTTTTGAGTCCCAGTTCATATTTTTTGCCTTGTACACCAAAAGAGATAGAGCTGGCAATATGTGAAGTCTCTAGCAATGAAAGTGTGCGATAGACAGTTGCAATACCAATGTTGATGTTGGGATATTGCTGCTTGAGAAGGGTGTAAATGTCTTCAGGTGTGTAGTGACCTTCATTTTCATAAAGAAACTTTAATACAAGCTCGCGTTGTTTGGTAAATTTCAGTGCATTGTCTTTAAGAAGGTGTTGAAATTCTTCTAAAAGTAGAGGATATGCTATCATGGTGATCCTTACTCAGGTGTTACTGTTTGCGCCGTAGCATTGGCTTCAGAGGCGGAGGCATTGTTTTCGGGTGCTTGAGCTGCGGTATCTTTGGGCAGCACTACTGTGGCATCAGCGTCGCTAAGCCCTATGGCAGAGGTGTCAATATTGATAAGATAAGAGCCTGCTGCTCTCAGGTAAGGATAAAGGACAGAGTCATTCACATATTTTTCTAGATTGTCTTTAATGAGTGTGACATTGGACAATGCAGTGACGATGAGTGCAAAAATGAGAAAGTATTTCCCCCCTCCTGCTATGAAGCCAAAGAGACGGTTGATAAAGCCTAAGCCACTTTCATGTGTCAGTTTTGAAAAAATGGCACCAAGAATGGTCGCACCGGTCCAGATAAGGATTAAAATCGCTAAAAACCCGATGAGTTTGAGCAGTGTGGGGTTTTCAAGATGTAAAAAAGTGGTATCGATAAAAGAAGCAGCGACTTCTGATAAGCGTGAGGCAAAATAGACACCTGCAACCAGACCTATAAGACCAAATACTTCCTTGATGAATCCCTGCATAAACCCTTTGATACCCAAAATCAGCACAATGGCTGCAATGGTGACATCAAAATAGTTGAAGTCCATCATAGAAAAATTCATCATATTATCCTCTTGCGTATTACTAAAATCGGTGTATTGTATCTTTATCTATCTAAAAATCATTTGAGATAGACAGAGTAGGGTTATACCGACTGTTTGGTTATCTCATCAGGTCTATTGGCATACTGTATCGCTGTGGCACGACTGATTTTCCCGTCTTTAAGGAATTTTAAGAGTGCTTGTGTTTGTGTCTGCATCCCTGTGTCGCCTTGTCCAAGCTGCATCTGAGAGTAGATCTGGTGTACTTTGTCTTCCCTGATAAGGTTGGAGATAGCATGGTTTGTTACGAGTATCTCTGAAGCCGCCACACGACCGCCACCCAGCTTGGGTAAAAGCGCTTGAGCGATAACAGCGACAAGAGAAGAGGCGATCATGGCTCTGATCTGAGGTTGCTCATCCCCGGAGAATACGTCGATAATACGGTTGATGGTTCCCGGCGCAGAAGAGGTATGCAGTGTACCAAAGACAAGGTGACCTGTCTCAGCAGCGGTGAGTCCGGCTTCGATGGTTTCTTTGTCCCTCATTTCCCCAATGAGGATGATGTCCGGATCCTGACGCATGGCATATTTGAGTGCTTTTGCAAAAGATGCGGTATCTTCACCCACACCTCTATGGGAAAAGACACACTTTTTGTTCTGATGGATAAACTCCACAGGATCTTCAACGGTGACGATGTGTTTTTGCTCGTGAAGGTTGATCTCGTTAAGCATAGCGGCTAGTGTGGTTGATTTACCAGAACCTGTTGGTCCGGTGACCAAGATAAGCCCTTTTTCTCTTTTGATCAGTTTCTTATATACTTCAGGCGCACCCAAATCATCCAAAGAAGGCACATCAATGGGAATAATCCTAAACGCAGCAGCTGTTTCACCCAAAGTACGATAATAGTTTGCCCTAAATCGCCCAATTCCTGGTAGCAAGAGTGCAAAGTCCAGCTCGCTGTACTCTTCAAATTGCTGCTTTTGTTTTTCAGTGATAAGCGAATAGCACATCTCTTCAATATCGGTTCCTGTGAGTTTAGGAAGATTGACCGGTTTAAGCACTCCGTCCAGTCTGATTTGTGGTTCTGTACGACTCACAAGGTGCAAGTCTGAAGCCCCATGCGTTACAACACTTTGAAGTAGTTTTTTGATGTCAAAAGCGGCCATGTATATCCTTTAGAATGAGAGATAATGTTTTATTATTGAAGCTGATTATATCCTACTATTACCTTAACTATCCAACACTATCTAAGGTAATGTTTAAAGAATGATCGTGACTTCAAACGATTATTCTATAATTGCAGGAACGATAAAGAAATCATCCTGACTTTGGGGTGCATGCGATAAAATGTCTTTGGCAATATGGTTTGATTCTCTAGGGGTGTCTTTTCTTAAAGGGGTTCCTCCCTCAAGTGTTGAAAAACTGGCATCAAGTGCAGTGGTGTCGAGCTCGTTCAGGCTATCTACATAGGTCAGTATGCCTGAAAGCTGCTCTATGACTTCTTCTTTTTTTGCGTCGCTTATCCTGAGATTGGAGAGTTTTTCAAGCTTGGCTAAAACGGTATGATCGATGTTCATTTATCTGCCTTGGGTATTGAATTTATAGCTATACTTATTATATATTAATTTAGATTAAGATATAAACTACTCTATAAAATGTCAAAATAAAGGATACAACGATGCAGCAATTGGATATGAATTCTGAAGAGTTTAAAGCCGAGTTAGTTAAAACACAAGAGTTTACAGACAAGGTTTGTGAAAGTAGAGGATGGGTGTATGGTCCCAATGATGATGTGAACGAGGGTGTGACCATGGGTCTTGCAAGACATAAAATGCTTTTTGGCAAAAGATTTTGTCCCTGTTTTATGGTTGAGCCTGATGCGTCAAAACCTGGAAAATTTAAGAGTACGGATGACAGAGTCTGCCCGTGCAAACCTGCAATCGAGCATGAGATTCCTACTGATGGTATTTGTCATTGCCAAATCTTTTGCACACCTGAATATAAAGAAGAACAACTTAAAATGCAGGCAAACAAATAGATGTTAAAGTAAGTTATAATTATTATTGACTATAATTATACACCAATTTTAACATCAACAGGATAATCATGATGAGTTTACAAACATTTATAGACAAGGGATATATTGATTCGCAAGAGCTTGAAGTTTTGCTAGAGGAGCGTGAAGCCAAAAAAGCCGATTTTATTTTAGTGGACGTACGAGAAGAGATGGAGTATGAGATGGGTCACATCAAAGGTGTTGATCTGCTTAAACCGACTTCGGAATTCAGTCAATGGGCATTGGATCTGTTAAATAGCTCAAAAGATAAAACGCTGATTTTTACCTGTCGTACAGGAAGTAGAAGTGGGCAAGTACAAAATGTATTTAAGCAAAATGGACATCCTAATGTGATCAACCATTACGGCGGAATTGTGACCTACCGCGGAGAAACAGAACGATAAATGTCCAAAATTCTCTATCTTCACGGTTTTGCTTCTTGTGGAGAAGGAAATAAATCGGCTCTGCTTAAAAACCATTTTGGCAACGATGCTGTTGTTGCGCCCGACCTTCCTTTTGCTCCGTTGGATGCTGTGGCTTATATTGAGGAGAGAGTCAAAAATTCAGCTTTTGATCTTCTGATAGGGTCTTCTTTGGGTGGTTTTTATGCTACGTATTTTGCAGAAAAATATCGTATGAAAGCAGTACTTATCAATCCTTCTACGCAACCATGGCAGACCTTGGCTGCTTATACAGGGTGGCAAAAGCGTTATTGCGACGAAGAGGTCTTTGAATTTAAATTCGTTTATCTTGAACAGCTCAAACTGTTACACACTTCTGTCCAAAACGGTGACTATCTGCTGCTTTTACAAAGCAAAGATGAAGTACTTGATTACTCCAAAGCACAATCACTCTATAATGCACACAGGGTTATTGTCGAGTATGGTGGAAATCACCGTTTTGAAAATCTCGATGATTATCTGTTAATGATAGAAAATTTTAAAAACAAATGAGTGTGTATGAATGTTGTTGATCTGCTTTTAAAACTGTTAAGTTGTGAATCTCTGACGCCTGATGATGCGGGGTCTTTGAAATTTATCGAAGCGTATCTGGAAGGCTTTGAAGCGATTTATGTCAATAAAGAAGGGGTAAAAAACCTTTTTTTGACGAAGACATTTGGGCAGGGAGCTCATCTGTGTTTTGCAGGACATGTGGATGTTGTTCCTGCTGGACAAGGTTGGCAGACCAATCCTTTTACACCGGTGATTAAAGAGGGCTATATCTACGGCAGGGGAGCACAGGATATGAAGTCCGGTGTGGCAGCTTTTGTACAGGCGTGTCACGATACAGAAGATTTTACGGGCAGACTTTCTCTTTTGCTTACTTCAGACGAAGAGGGTGAAGGTAAATATGGCACGATTATCATGCTGGAACATCTTCAAGCGATTGGTCTGCTTCCTGATTATTGTATCGTCGCAGAACCGACCTGTGAGAAGGTTTTTGGTGATGCCATCAAAATCGGAAGAAGAGGTTCCATCAATGGATACTTGACACTTCACGGTAAGCAGGGACACGCAGCTTACCCCGAAAAAGCCATCAATCCTGTGCATCAAATTGCCACTGTGTTAGAAAAGATAGCAGGGGTAGACTTAGATGAAGGGGATGATGACTTCGCACCGAGTAAGATGGTCATCACAGATATCAGAGCAGGTATGCAAGTCACCAATGTAAGCCCAGGTGAATTAAAATTGATGTTTAATGTACGCAATTCTACAAACACTACACAAGAAGATGTTAAAGTGTACATAGACAAGTGTTTTGAAGGTTTAAATTATACGCTGGAGTTGACACAGGGATCCTATCCGTTTGTCACAAAAAGAGACTCAAAGGTAGTCGAAAAACTGACTGCAAGCATACACAGTATTACAGGAAACAGGGCAAAGTTTTCCACTGCTGGCGGAACGAGTGATGCGAGGTATATGGGCGCTTTTGGCATAGATGTTGTAGAGTTTGGTGTGATTAATGATACGATACATGCACCCAATGAACGCACATCCATACAAGAAGTTGAAGCCCTGTATGAAGTATTTAAACAACTAATCAAAGATTTTAATTAAAGGAATATCATGCATAAAATTCTACTAAGCATCGTGCTCTTGAGCAGTGCGCTTTTTTCATTGGAATGGGTAAAAGATGTCCCAACTGCTTTTGCAGTGGCACAAAAAGAGCATAAAAATGTGATGGTGTTTGTTGAGAGCCAAACATGCAGATGGTGCAAAAAAATGAAGTATCGTACGTTTTCCGATGAAGCGGTTCAAAAAAGACTTGAATCCTTTGTAGTTGTTAAGGTGATGAGTGAAGATGTCGATGCCACGAAATATTTGCCTGCCATTCAGGGTGCACCGACAACATTTTTCATGAAAGAGAACAAAGAAGTTTTGCAAGAAGT
The DNA here is from genome assembly GCA_002281755.1 of Sulfurovum sp. 16-42-52. GTDB lineage: Bacteria > Campylobacterota > Campylobacteria > Campylobacterales > Sulfurovaceae > Sulfurovum. Next base: position 41,878 of record NCHB01000007.1, on the reverse strand, counting down.
GCTAGGTTATTTTAATGCTGAAGATTTTATCGCTTATATCAATGATGCCCAAAGCATAACAAAATAAGGTCAAGTGTGAAGAAGATCATACTGTTTGTTGCATTAGGGTGTATGGGCGTATCTCAAGGGTTCGCGCGGCAACAGACAGAAATACTGCAAGCCTATCATAAACTTGAGTGGGAAACAGCGTTTTCTACAGCATTTGAGCGCGCAAAAAAAGAGCATAAAGATGTGATGGTTATGGTTGAAGAACCACAATGCAAGTGGTGTGTCAAGATGAAAAATGGCGCACTCTCCAACCCTGATGTGCAAGTAAAATTACAGGACTATGTATTACTCAAAGTGCAAAGGTCAGACAAAGAAAGTATCAAGCAGATAGAAGGCTTTACCGCGGCGATACCGAGTTTTCATTTTATGACCGCTAACAAAGAGACCATTGAGACGATTATCGGATATTTTGAAACAGAAGATTTTTTAAGCTATCTTGTTGAGATAGAAACCGATAATTAGGGAGCTTACCGTGTATAAACGTCCGCATTTTACAGAATATATCATGGCACGTTTGGTCACACTCAGCGTTGCAACGAGTCTTTTTTTTAGTCTTATTTTGCTTGTGTTTGTCTCAAATGGCACTGTTGCGTTAGAGATTATCGCATTTTTGATCATAGGCTTTTCTGTCTTTATCTATGCCATTTACCGTGGTGCAGTTCGGATGCAAAAAGAGCTTGTAGTCATCAATAAATACCTTGAAAATCTGGACAAAGTTGAAAAATTTGACGATGAAATCGAACTGTTTACCCAAGAGTTTGAAGATATCAATCAAAATTTGATCAAGGTGATCAAGAGTGCCAGAAAACGAGATCAAATCAAGCAGCGCTATAATGCAAAGCTTAAACTGAAAAATAAACAGCGTGGCGACATGATCTCCGCAATCGCTCATGAATTTCGCAACCCCATAGCCTCGATTATGGGCTACTCGCAAACTTTAGAAGAAGACAAAGAGATCCCCTCACAGTTACGTGATAAATTTTTAGGCAAAATCTACAACAACAGTATCAAAATAGAAGCACTGTTAAGCCGTCTGGTGTTGTGGAATAAATTTGAAAGCGGTGAAGCAACACTGCATAAAAGTATCTTCGATATGTTTGTTCTGGCACAAGAGGTCAAACTCGTACTCGAAGAACAATATAAGAACAGAGTTATACATATAGAGGGAGATTCGTTGAAGGTTGAGGCCGATCGGACACTCATGGAGATCGTGCTGAAAAATCTGATAGAAAATGCTCTCAAATACTCCAAAGATGAAGTGATACTCCGTATAGCGGGCAGGAGTGTATCCGTCATTGACAAAGGTGTGGGAATCAACAGCTATGATGTTGAAAAAGTAACGAAGAAATTTTACCGTTCAGGTACGCATAATTGGGATAATTCTATGGGATTGGGTCTGTCTATCATTAAAACCATACTGTCTATGCATCACAGCAAACTTCAAATCGACAGTGAAGAGGGCAAAGGCTCTGTTTTTTCATTTATAATTGAAGAGTGATATCAAGTATTTTGATGAAGTGTGTCCAATTTGTGACACGGTGTCAAAAACGTAACATTTTTTCAATAAATAACCAAAATCTAACCCAAATTTTTATAGTATTGTTATTACGCGTTTGTCCTATATTTTATAATAAACGGACACTTATAATTATTATAAGTATAGCTAAATTTAAGGAGAAAGAATGAAATTAGGTTTCTTAGTTGACCTCAGTCTTTGTATGGGCTGCAAAGGTTGTGAGATTGCTTGTAAAGTGGAAAATGAAGTTCCACTTAGTTCTTGGCGTTTGCGTGTTAAATACATTGATCTTGGCGTATTTCCAGAGACAAAAAGATCGTTTACACCGCTTCGCTGTAACCACTGTGAGAGCGCACCGTGTGAGCGTATCTGTCCGGTATCTGCATTGCATTATTTGGAAAATGGGATTGTCAATATCGATAGTTCACGCTGTATCGGGTGTGCTGGCTGTATGATGGCCTGTCCTTATGGTGCTATCTATATGGATCCTGAAACAAACACAGCAGACAAATGTACGTATTGTGCACACCGTATCGAAAGTGGCATGATGCCTGCTTGTGTGGTTGTTTGTCCTGTTGAAGCCAATATTTTTGGTGACATCGAAGATGACAACAGCCATATCTCACGTTATATCATGGAACACAAAGGTGCCGTACAGGTTCGTAAACCTGAAAAGCATACTTCTCCGACACACTTTTATGTCGGCGGCGGTAATCAAACACTTAATCCGCTTGCACATCAAAGACTAGAAGGGTTCAGTCTCTTTAACGACATCACGCATTTGGAGCACGTCGGAGACAAACATCACAGTATTTTAGACAGATTCTTGGCACCGTTTGCAGGTCACGCGAAGTTAAACAATGACAACTTTACAGCGATGCAGGAAAATGTGGAAACACACAGTAAAGAAGGAGGACACTAAGATGGTTGAAAATACAATACACGCGACACAAGCAATTGTAACACTTGACGTCCCGATTCAGGGTATCGTTTGGGGTAGCATTATTACAGTCAATATGTGGGCAAAAAGTATCGGTACCGGAGTTGTCTTTTTGGCAGCTTATTTGCTCTATAGACATAAAAAAGAATCCATGCCCAATTTAAGATGGATCATGCCTGTGATTGCATTTATCGCTCTTAATGTATTTTTGTTGTTTACATTGATCGATTTGCACCAGCCATATAGAATGATTCATATTTTCACCCATCCGCATTGGACTTCATCCATCACGGTGGGTGCGTGGTTGGCATCTCTTTTCTTGGGCCTGGTGACTGTTTTATTGCTTATCGGTGTAGCAGATGCATTCCCGACACTTGGCGGTAAAAATTGTAAGCTGAGTGCGTTAGCAAGAAATAATTCAGCGGTGTATGAAAAAATCATGCCATTCTTGGTGTTTTTAGCCATTCCTGTCACAACCTATACAGCCATCATCATGGCTCAGTCAAGTGCACGTGAGTTATGGCAGGCACCGACTGAAGTGATGCAGATGTTGTGGGCAGCATTTATGGCAGGTTCTGCAGCTCTGATTTTGGTCTCTGGTTCTTGGAGCAAAGAGGCTAGAAAAGATTTGGCTTTTGTTCTGACGATTGCAGTGTTCTTTTCGTTTGCGATGTATATGAGTGAGTATTTCTTCTCATTCAAGTCTTCTGAAGCAGAAGCGACATTGGCCTTTGTACATGCCGGCGGAGCATACAATGTAGAGTTTTGGACAGGTATGACACTGGGCTTTATTATCCCGTTCTTTTTGGGACTCAGTACGATTAAATCAGATAACATTACGCTGCTTCGATTGGCAGCAATACTAGCATTGGTGGGGCTATTCTTGGTTAAAGATGTATGGCTTAAAATCCCACAAATGTTACCATTAAGTTAAGGAGAAGATATCTATGACAAAATCAATGAATACAGAAGATAAAAATTTTATCGAAGGTAGAAGAAGTTTCCTTAAAGGTACGGCTTACACGGTAGCAGGTGCATCATTGGCTACTGGTGTATTTAAAACGGTAGTGGATACGCCAGCAGTGGCTGAGACAAAGTTTACGCCAACACCTAAAACGCTTTCTTTTTACCCGCCTTTTAGTGAATGGGACAGCTTTAGTGAGCTCAGCGGAGAGGATTGGAAAAGAGGCGGAACAGGTAGAAACGGTGTATGGAGTGCAGAAAACCCTACAGGGATTAAAGCTATCGAATACATGCTAGTGCCTGCTGTTTGTTCTAACTGTGAAGCAGCATGCGGTATCACAGCATGGGTTGACATTGGTGACTATAAAGCATCTAAAGATCCAAGAGACCTTAGAGTCCGTAAACATATGGGAAATCCGCTTCACCCGGCAAGCCGTGGTAGAAACTGTGCAAAAGGGTATGCGGTACAGTCCCAAATGTATGACCCAGATCGTATCCCTTTCCCACTTAAACGTGCACCAGGTTCTAAGCGTGGTGAAGGTAAATGGGTAAGAACGACTTGGGATGAAGCGATGGAGACTATCGGCAAAAAAATGCACGATACGCTCAAAAGTGGAGATGAGCTCTCTAAAAAAGAGATTATGTACCATGTGGGGCGCCCTAATGAAAGTGGTTTTGGGCACAGAGTGCTTTACTCTATGGGTGTTGACGGACACAACTCTCACTCAAACGTATGTAGTTCAGGTGCAAGACAAGGATTGTCACAATGGTTTGGTGATGACAGACCAAGTCCGGATTGGGCAAACAGTAAATTGATTTTCCTTCAGTCTTCTCATGCAGCAGATGCAGGACACTTTTTCCAACAGCATGCAGGATTTATCGCTGATGCAAGAAAAAAAGGTGCAAAACTGGTAGTTATGGATCCGCGTATGTCAAACTCAGCCGGTATGGCAGACCTTTGGGTTCCGATCTGGCCAGGAACAGAGGCTGCATTGTATCTCTATCTTGTTAATAGAATAGTCAATGAAATAGATCCAAAACGACACACAAGTTATATCAATCATGAGGCGATTAAAGATTGGATGAACTGGGATGTACTGCTTAAAGACAAAGAATACCTAGAGTATATGGTTGCTCAAGGCTATATTTCAAAAGTACCTGCCGGTGAAACCTATGAGGATTTCATCGCCTTGCTTCAAGAGATGTATAAACCGTACACGTTAGAGTTTGCAGCCAAAGAGTGTCGCGTAGACGCTAAGTCGCTAGAGAAACTTTTTGAAATGTTCATCGAAGCTGAAGATAAAGTCACTACTTACTTCTGGCGAGCAGGAACAATCGGTAACCGTGGCGGTTGGATGAACGTAAGAGCGGGTGTTTTGGCTTTGGCTCTTCGTGGATGTATGACGGGTGATGTTGGAAATGTGGGACAATATTATTTCCATGAAATTTTTGTAAACGCAAAAGGAGATGCGGCAACGCAAGCTGGAAAAAAACCGGGCGCAGTTGATGCATGGAATGAGCTTTTGTGGCCACCGGATTTCCCACTCTCAACCAATGAGCCAAGTTATCTCTTGCCACACCTCTTAGCGGATGAAGAGTGGCAACAAAACTGGCATGCAAAAGGTGTGAATGTTCCAACAAAATTGGCACTCTATATTCCAAGAATGTATAACCCTGCGTGGATTAACCCGGATGGTTTCAGATGGATTGATGTGCTGAAAAATGAAAGTAAGATGGAGATGACGGTAAATCTCTCTCCAACATGGTCGGAGACAAACTGGTACTGTGACTACATCTTGCCTACTGGTTTGGCGAGTGAGAGACATGACCAACACTCTGAAGCGACGATGCCGGCACAATGGCTAAGTTTTAGACAGCCTGCACTTAGAGTGGCTTTGGAGAAAATGGGATGGGTGGCCGAGAATCCGACTCGTGCAACACTTGAAGCGCATACAAAAGCAGGTCTTGGTGAAGTATGGGAAGAGGTTGAGTTCTGGGCAAATATCATGGTACACCATGTTGACCCTGATGGAAGCCTTGGTGTCAGACAACACTGGGCAAGTAAAGAAGACCCAAGCAGACCGGTAACTATTCCTGAATGGTATCAGGCTGTATTTGAAAATGTACACCATTTGAGTATTGAAGCAAAAAAGAACCCTAAATATGCAGGGAGCAAATACCCTAACTATGAAATGATGCGTGATATGGGTACATGGTTGGAAAAAGCAAATATCTATCGTCCTCAAGAAAGAGAACTTGTTGAAGAACATGGTGCAATTGAATCGATGGAGATCAAATTTGATCCATCCTCTATGTGGGTAGATGAGAAGGGTATCGCTAGAGCAAAAGTGCTAGGTACGGACGACGAAAAAGCAATGGGTATCAAAATGGGTGACAAAGTAGTTGCCGGATTTAATTCACAAAGCCGTAAGATGGAGTTTTATGCCTCATGGATGAAAGACTGGAAATGGCCTGAGTATGCGATACCGGTCTATCCGACAACCAAAGAACAACGTCAAAAAATGGTACACATCGTTTCTCAGGTACACCATGACCATATGGTTAACGAGAATGATTTTGCCCTGAATCCTATCTTTAGGTTGTCATATAATATCCATACGCGTTCAGTGAACTCTAAACATTTGATGGAGATTTCACAAAACCATAACCCTATCTGGATAGCGACTGTTGATGCTGAAAGATTGGGTATCAAACGTGGCGACAGTATCAAAGTTACGATTTCAGATACCGTTTGTGGACTTGAGTCTGGGTATTTTATCGCGATGGCTGTACCGACTGAGGCGGTATTGCCAGGTACCTTGGCTTGTTCACACCACGCAGGTAGATGGAAACTTCAAAATACAGTTGACATCCCTGGTTTTGATAAAAAATTGGGTGTCATGGGTGTCGGCTCACCATTGTATGAAATGACGATGGATGATAAAATCGGTACGCTCAAGCCAAAAGAGGGTATCGTTGCTGGAATGATGGCAAGAAAAGATACATGGCAGTTTAAAGAATACAACAGAGACCTTGATAATATTTGGTGGAACGGATTGAGCGGTTCATGGCAAAATGCTGTTGCACCTGCACACCCGGATCCAATTGCATGTAACCATGCATGGCACCAAAAAGTATCGATCACGCTTGCAGGTAAGGATGAAGTGATAGGTGATATTTACGTCAACTATGAGAATAACTTCAAAATTTATAAAGCGTGGAGAGATGAGCTGGCTAGACCGCTTGACAGTACTAATACAACCAGAAGACCAACGCAGCTTAAACGACCGGTATGGCCGTTGACTAAAAATGCCTGGTCTGTTGAGATAAAAGGGTAACACCTCCTTTTAACGCTTCTTTAAGATAAAGAAGCGTTATTACACTGCTGCAAAACGATACTATCACTAAAAGAGCACCATGATAAAAGAAGAAATTGAAAATAGAATCACCTTATATGCCTTGATTTCTAGGCTGATGATGACTGAGGTTGACAGTGCATTTTTGGATACCATTGAAAGTAATGAGGCCTTATTGTCGTTATTTCCACACTATCAGACGTGGGAAAAACGCAGCAAATATACAAATGAGACACTCATAGCCGAGCAGTATAATGTAGATTTTGCCAATCTGTTTTTGCTGGATTTGATTCCGTATGAAAGTTTTTATACTAGAGATGATCAAATGATCGAGAGTGGTGGAGACAATCCTGTGCTTGATTTGTATAATGAGTATGGATTTAGAGTCGAACTCGATAAAGCACGGGTTGTTAGTCCTGATCATATTGGTGTCGAGCTCGAATTTATGTATATGCTTTGTATGGCACAGCAAAGAGCCTTTGATGCGGATGATAAAGAGGGTATTTGTGAGTTGCTTGATGTGCAAAAATCTTTTTTGCAAGAGCATCTTTTAGAATGGGCACCACTCTTTTTAATTAACGCCAAAAAAGAGTCCAGAACCCCTCTGTATCATGATGGTGCTGAGTTGACTTTGGAATTTTTATTGAGTGATTTTGAGTATATCACGCAAACACTGCAAAGCAATTGTGAACACTGATGCAATTAGAGTTTGATGTCAGTCTCTGTGTGAGAGCCAAAAGTAAGTTTTCAGCCTGTACAAAGTGCATGGATGTAGCCCCCTCAAGTATTCAGATAGTGGACAATCTTCCTACCTTCGCAAACGCTACAGGTATCGAAGCAGCTGCTTGTGTGGGGGTGTGTCCTACCGAAGCTTTTTCTTTGTCCGGGTTTTCAACCACAGAGTTTTTCTTTACTTTTTTGGAATCCAAAGTACGGTACATTTCTCCCAAACTCAATGTGCCGTGTTTATCGGTGTTGAGTGTGGAGCATTTGATAGCCTTGGCATTGGCAAGCGATGAAGAGATATCGTTGGATTTGAGTTCTTATGAAGAGGGAAGTGATTTGTTTGCGCATATACACGCGATGCTTGAAGAAGCCAACTTCATTCTTTCTTCCTTCTCTTCTAAACAGCTCTCAAGCAACTATGTCATAAAAACAACGTTGGACAAAGAACAAGAAGAAACTGAAGAGGAGACTGCTTCAAGACGTGCTTTTTTAGAGACAGCCTCCATCAAGGGAGCACTCAAGGTTAAAAAAACTTTTGATGAAGCCGTGAATGCCGATGAACTGAAACGATTTGGCTTGGATACAGAGACTATAGCAAAAATCAGGGAAAAACGTGTACCCGATAAACGTAAGATATTATTCACAGCACTCAAACGTGCAGGCGTGCCCGAAACATTTGAAATACTTCCTGAAGAAGAAGTGAGTTTTGTGTCCCAAAAATTTGTCACCGATGCCTGTACAAACTGTCAAATCTGTTACCGTATCTGTCCCAGCGGTGCTTTGAGTTCGGATGCAAAGTTTTCTCTGATTCATTTTGATGCCATGCTTTGTCTGAAGTGTCGTTTGTGTCATGATGCCTGTGAGCCTGATGCGATACAATTGCAAAGCGGATTTGAAATCAAAGAGTTTTTTGAACCATCACAAAGAACACTCGCTACCTTTAACATTAAACGCTGCAATGAATGTGGAAATAGTTTTACCTATAGGGGTGGTGAGCAGACATGCCCTCGTTGCTCAACCGAAGAAGAAGAAGCGATGTTTTTGCATAACAATGCGATACGAATGCGAAATGAAGAGTAGGGAGGTGTATCATCCAGCCACATGAGATAAAACCAGACACAGGATTGTGTACCATTTTGGGTTACAATGCGCAAACAGGCTACATGAGACGCTATTTTAATAAAATAATGAAACATCAAGGGCTTAATGCAACGGCAATTGCCCTTAATATCAAAGATGAACATGTTGATTTTACTTTCTCAAGTGTCGGCAGTTCAAAAGTCACACAAATGATGTTAGAAAAAGAGTTTGCATCCAAAGCCTTGCCTTACTGTACACAACTCAATGCCTGTGCCAGCAGGAAAGGGCGTGTTGATTTTATTGAAGTGGTAGAGGGTCAAGTGTATGGTTATTGTTTGGATGATGAGGCTCAGGCCTTGTTTGAAAAACCCGAATTTTTGGATGAGCACATCATTTTTGTTGCAAAAATCATGCTCATTGCAAACAGGTGGTTCAACGCACGAATAGATGTGGATATGATACCCGTACTTATAGGAGAAAAGGAGTGAAAGAAATGGACGATTTTAGAAAAGAATTTGAAAATATGAGCGCAAAAAATTTTGTTGCGCCTTTAGAAAATTGTATGGACGGTTCGTGTGAAGCAGATGAGGCGGTTGATTTAAAAGATTACCCTTCTTACACGGAAGCGTTGTATGCAAAATTGGTTGCACCTTATGTAAGCGGTATTTATATCTCAAAATGGGATATCAAAAATATTGCATTGGAAGCTGGTGATTCTATGGCGATTCATCCGAGAAAACGAATGTTTGAGTTGTTGATGAAGTTTGCAACCACGAAAGAAAATATGCAGTCGGTATTGGATGCATTAGAAGAGCATATGGAAGATAAGATAGATATCTATACAGAATGCATGACAAAATTCCCCAGTACAGCAGTGGTATTTGAGCCCAAGATTGCGAAAGCAAGAAGAACGATTAAGTTTTTTCCTCAGATTGTTGAAGAGTATTTTGAAGACTGATACGAAGTACGCTTAGCATACTTTGAGTATACTTATGATTATAATATAAAGGCAAATGATGCTGAACATAAGTAAAGAAGAAGTATTGACTTACCACAAGCAAGGTAAAATCGCTATCGAACTTACCAAGCCTTGTGACACGCAGTATGAACTCTCTTTGGCTTATACGCCAGGGGTTGCTATACCCTGTCTTGAAATCCATCAAAACCCCGCACTTTCTTTTGAATATACCAATCGCTCCAACCTTGTAGCCGTTATCTCTGATGGGTCAGCCGTACTTGGTTTGGGAAACATAGGACCTTTGGCATCGAAGCCTGTCATGGAAGGCAAAGCGGTACTCTTTAAAAAATTTGCCCATGTGGATGCGTTTGATATTGAACTGGATGTGCATAGTGTGGAGGAGATAGTCGCTGCCTGTAAAGCTATCGCACCTACTTTTGGAGGCATCAATCTGGAAGATATCGCAGCGCCACAGTGTTTTGAGATAGAACGCTTACTGCAAGAAGCCCTTGATATTCCTGTATTTCATGACGATCAGCACGGGACTGCTATCATCACCACTGCGGGACTTATCAATGTACTTGAGTTAACAGGTAAAAAAGCAGAAGAGATAAAAATCGTCATCAACGGTGCAGGCGCAGCAGGGATAGCGTGTGCAAGGATGTACCGTGCTTTTGGTGTCAAGCATATTGTGATGTGTGATTCCAAAGGAGTTGTATCATTGGCGCGTCAAGATTTAAATGTCTATAAGCAGGCTTTTGCAGTAGAGACCGATGCCCGCACCTTGGAGGATGCCATAACGGATGCCGATATGTTTTTAGGGCTTTCCAAGGCAGGTGCACTCAGTAAGGCAATGGTAGCCAAGATGGCACCCAGCCCTGTGATCTTTGCCTTGGCAAATCCGCTGCCTGAAATACTGCCCGAAGAGGTTGCCCAAGTAAGAGATGATGTGATTATGGCAACAGGGCGTTCAGATTATCCTAATCAGATTAACAATGTATTGGGATTTCCGGCACTTTTTAGAGGTGCGCTCGATGTGCGCGCAAAAAAAATAACAGAGGGAATGAAAATGGCTGCCGCACATGCTCTAGCGACACTAGCAAAAGAGCCTGTGCCTGAGTACGCGAAAATAGCATACGGCAACAAAGAGATTGTTTATGGTAAATCACACATCATCCCGCTTCCTTTTAATAAAGAAGTGCTTTTTTGGGTCGCTTCCGCTGTGGCAAAGGCTGCTTTTGAAGAGGGTGTGGCACGTATCGAGGAGTTTGATGTGGATGAGTATAAAGAACAGTTAAGATCCAGTATAGAGGGTATCTAAGATATGACACTTGAATCGTATCTGGATTTTCAAAGTGTAGTCAAGGAGTATCCTTCCTCCAACGAAGCAAGACGTGCGTTTGGCATACAGCATGCACACCTAAAAGCACGACCTCTTGAGCAGATTTTAGTGTGGTTGGAAGCGCATAAAAAGCATGTTAAAAAACCGCTTGTGGGCAAAACCATCACTTCAACTTTGTACAAGATAAGCCTTATGCTTGGGTTGGTATCTTTTTTTTTGGGATTGTTTTCAGGTGTCGGACTGCTCTCTTATAGCGGCAAAGAACCTGTGAATGTGCTGTATTTTATGGCTATGGTCATCATTTTACCTCTTTTTAGCATGCTACTGAGTCTCATTGCGATGTTAAGAGTGAGGCACTCAAACGAGGTTTTGGTACATCTCTCACCCGCTTTTTGGATGGAGAAGATTCTCTCTCTATTGTCGAAAAAGAAAGTACAAGAGACAGTTATTGACCCTGTGCTTGCAAACTGGATTGTGATCAAGCGTTCACAGATGCTTGCTTTATTGTTCTCTTTTGGTTTGCTGTTGGCGCTAGTGGCAACGGTGGTGACTAAAGACATTGCTTTTTCATGGAGTACCACACTGCAGATTGATGCAAAAACCTTTTATGATTTTTTGTATGCTGTTTCTTTGCCTTGGAGAGAGCTATGTGTTTCAGGTGTACCCTCACTTGAGCTGATTAAGCAGAGTCACTATTTTAGACTGGGAAACAGTTTGGATAAAACCATGATACAGCATCCTGCTTTGCTGGGAGAGTGGTGGAAGTTTTTGGCATTGGCTACGGTTTTTTATGCACTTTTTTTGCGTTTACTGCTCCTAATGACGGCAACTTTCGGACTGCGTGTCGCACTAAAAGAGGCTGTTTTGAGTCTTGAAGAGGCAAAGATACTGCTTAAGCAGATGAATGAGCCTATCATCACAAGCCAAGCGATAGAGCCTGAAGCAGGTTTGTCTACAGCTGAAGGTAAGTATGAAAAAACGGTTTTTACTTTAGATCCTTCATATGATGAGGCATATGGCTGGTTCATGTCCCAAGAGCAGCTTTTGTTACTCTGTGAGAGTGTGGGTGTGAGGGCATCACGTTGCATTGAGGCAGGTGCTCAGCTACCTTTAGCCAAAGAGGGTGAAATCCAAGACAAAAGTAAAGCAGCGGTACTCTGTTTTGTGAGAGCTTGGGAGCCTCCGACGATGGAAATCGTGGATTTTCTGACTGAACTTTCCAGTAGAGCAGACAAAGTCATCGTAGTTCCTGTAGGAACGCTTGAAAATCAGTATCGTGCTACGCCCAAAGAACTGGATGTGTGGGATAGAAAACTCACTCTGTTGCACCATGATAAGCTATGGTTGAAACGATGATGTCGTCTCACCCTCGATTTGCAGTTGTGGGGCATCCCAACAAAGGTAAAAGCTCGATAGTCTCAGCGCTCTGTTTGGATGATACGGTACAGATATCCGATACTCCTGGAACCACCGTCAACACACGCAGTTTTCCTTTGCGTGTAGATGGCAAAGTGCTATATGAGCTTTTTGACACCCCCGGTTTTCAAAGACCCACAAAAGTACTCGCATGGCTGCAGCAGCATCCGGTCTCGGCCGATAAAAAACATGAAGTCATACAGGCATTTATCGATCAACATCGCCATGATTCTGCTTTTCATGATGAGATAGAACTGCTTGAGCCCATTATGGCGGGCGCAGGTATCGTGTATGTGGTAGATGGTTCCAAGCCCTACAGCCAAGAGTATGAAGCAGAGATGGAGATACTGCGTTACACCGGTCAACCCTCTATGGCACTTATCAATCCCATTGATACGTCAGACTACACCCAAGAATGGAAGCGCGCGTTGGAGCAGTACTTTAAGATTGTCCGTGTTTTCAATCCGATGACGGCACATTTTGAGGAACATATGGCACTTTTAGAGAGTATAGCACAGTTGAAGCAGGAGTGGACGGAGCCTATGAAACACTCTATAGCACTGTTTAAAGCACATCAGGAGCATCTGTTTGAACAGACTGCCTCAGTCATCGCAAGATTGGTGTATGAAGCACTGAGCAGCGTAGAAAGGTTGCCGCTTCGTGGTAAAGAAGCAAGCAAAGAGGAAAAACAAGAAGTAGAACATCGCTACAAAAACAGACTCAGAGCATTGGAAATGGCAGCCCAGAAGAGTGTGGAACACATTTGGAGTCATGATCATCTTAAAAAGGAGCAACAGCGCTTGGCTTTTGAGGGGATGGATCTCTTTTCTCAAGAGACCGCATCGGTATTTGGATTGACACGTAACGAGCTTTTAGTCGCAGCTGCAACATCAGGTGCGAGTGTAGGTGCGGGTATTGACCTTTTATTTGTCGGACATACCTTGCTGTTGGGTGCAGCCATCGGTGCCATCGGGGGAGCAGCAAGCGCCTTTTTGGGTTTTAATGAACTCTCAGAAATCAAAGTACTGGGACAGACACTGGGTAGACGTTCCATCGAGATGGGACCGATGGTGAACAAAAACCTCCCCTATATCTTGCTTGGTCGGGCACTGTACCATGCAAACACAGTGATAGGGTACTCTCATGCGATGCGCAGCAGGGTAGATATTGTGATGGATAGTTCCTTTAAAACCAAATGGCTTCAGGATGAAATGAAAAAATCTTTAGAAAAATATCACACCCTGTTTCGCGCGAAAGAAATCGTACAAGGCGATGTACTTGAACAGTATACTGCACTGATTCAAACCATCTTGAAGCGTGTGGCAGATGCCTAAAATCAATCCTTTTAGCCATTTTCACCACGATGCACCACAAGAGAATCACGCAGGGATGACACCGTTTGTGAAAAAAGTATTGGTGCTTCTTTTTGTCGTTTTTTTACTTCTTTTCCCCCGCTATGCACCTTGGGCACCCCATTCTATGCAGGATGGCACGGCGGTGTATCAGATATTTACACTCTATTTTTTTGTCATTTCTCAGACTTTAGGTATCGTGCACGAGGCAGGGCACGGGGTGTGTTATATTTTGCCTTGCCCGGAGTTTGTGATGGTTGCCAATGGGACACTCTTTCAGTTGCTGTTTCCGGGTCTTATTGCCTACTATTACTACAAAAAAGGCAAGCGCTTTGCTGCATGGATAGGACTCTTTTTTCTGGGGGTTTCACTTTTATACTCTGCATGGTACCTCTCCACCGCACATGAAGGCGCTTTGCTCCCCGCACACAAATCTTTTTTAGGTGTGGATGCTTTACATGATTTTCATTATATGCTCAGTGCAATGGGACTTTTGGCGTATGAGTCTTTACTCGTGTCTCTTACGCGATTCGTCGCCTATCTTCTGATGGGCATCTCTGTCTTGGGAATGTTTTTGGATGCTTTTTCCAATGAAGAGATGAGAAAAAAAGTAAAAAAGTGAAATTTAAAATACTTTGTCTATGCCCATCAGAAGCAAGACACTCAGAAGTCCTCCAGCTATACCTGCGAGCACATCATCGAGCATGACACCAAGCCCCCCTTTAAGTTCCCTGTCTATCCATCCAATCGTCGAAGGTTTCCAGATATCAAAAAGACGAAATGTAGCAAAACTCAAAACAATAGCCAATATATCAGCATAGGCATACTCTAGGGTGATGGCCGTTGAGTAGGCTATCATCAGGCTCAGCCACATACCCGCTGCTTCATCGATAACGATATGCTGCTGGTCGTGGATACCTGTGGTTTTCTCATACTTGTTGATTTCAAAAATACCGATGACGGTAATGGTCAGTGTGAGCATAAACAGTGTTTCCATCCCCAGAGTATATAGCACAAGGATACCTACAGGAAGTGAAGCCAGCGTGCCAACGGTACCAGGGGCTTTGGGAGAGAGTCCTGCACCACCAAAGGTTAAAAAAAGTTTTTGCAGTGTCATAAAAGATTCCTTGGCTTAAGTCAGTGAAGAGGTTTGATAGAGTGAGACAAGATTGAGATAAAACTGCTCTTCGCTTTGCTGTTCCAAGAGCCCTGAACTTGGGATAAGCGCGTAGTGCATCTCCTGAAGATTTTTAAATCTATCGGGAAAGAGTGCGGCCAAAATATTGGCAGAGACTTCTTTACGCACCAAGATAGAAGGCGGAATGAGTCCTGCTTGCATGAGCTGCATGATGGATGCTGAATGGTAATGCACATGATGATGCTGACCATGCGGACAGGTACGGGCGTTGACCAAGGTTTTACAAGTGTCACAGTAGACAAACTCATCGATGGTCTGTATATCAATATCTATGTTTTTACAATGATCAAACACGGTGTTGAGACGGTTTTGATCATAATAAAGCCCCAACCCTCCATGGTTTCTGCCTACAATGAGCTGATTGCATCCATAGTTTTTTGCTAAAAGTGCATCCAAAATTAGTTCATTGTACCCCGCAAAAATGTAGGAGTTTTCAAAAGGGATAACCAGAACTTTATTTTGCGGCAGGAAATTGTCAATAAAAGTGGACAATGCATTGTAGCGTATGTCATAGCGTAGCCCTTCTGAGGTAAAAGGTTTGCGTAAAAAAATAATGAGCAGATCAACTGAACTCAGCGCTTGACGAATCATTCTCTCATGGGCGCGGTTGAGAGGATTGGCAGCGAGCATGATGGAGCTGATCGAAGTGGCACCCGTTTTTTCAACCATCGATTTAATGCGTTTCATATTGTCAGTGATCAGCGGATACTCTACGCTGTATTCACCGCTGACAGCTATCTTGCCCAGCCTCATACTGGTGTTTTTGACTCCGGGATGTGTGGTGTCAGTGGTGCCGTAAATATGCATAAGACGCTGTTGAACGTCCACAGGAAAGGTCTCTTCAACGATGAGTTCTCCTACTTTTTTCTCATCACAGATCAGATCGAGGATCTCACCGCGTTCAGCATTTTTAAGCACTTTGTTGTTTCTTTCACCTTTAGGGGCAAGGATAAAAGCAAAAGGGAAGGGAACGCCTTTGTAGAATTTTGTCTGGTCCACCTCTTGGGCTTCTTTTTTATTCATGAGTTTTGTAACAGGCGCAATGAGCCCTGCTTTAACCAATGCTAAAGTAGAGAGGGCTTCTGTGTCGATAAAAAGTGATTTGTTTTTTTGCATGGCGCAGCCTTACTGTATGTGATTTATTTCTTTTTAAATAAATTGTATTTTTTACGTTTTTCCCATAGACTTTTTCGTGAAATACCTAATTTTTTAGAGAGTTCGGTATCGGGGAATTTATATTGAAAACTATTGACAATAAACTTTACATAATCATCAATCGTCAAGATTTCATTTTGATCATAAAGTTTGGAGTCTGTGTTAAGTGTAATGGTTTTAAATTCAGATTCGATGGTTGAGGTGGTACACAAGATAAAATTGTATGTTTTGAGTAGCTCCAGAAGAAGCTCTTTGTCGGTTTTTTTCAGTTCGTGAATTTCTGTGATGTAGAGTACGGCACTCGAACTGCTTTTTTCTATCTTCTCTTTCCAGTTTTTGTCACTAAGCGGGATAAATGTCATGAGCATATTGTTTTGTTGGGCATGTTCAAAAACGATTTTATCGACCAGTCTTTGGTAATTGGTTTCTATGATAAGCGGGGTGGTGATACTCTCAGTGTCAAAGTCTGTTTCAATGTCATGCAGAAGATTTTGCATATACTCCTGATAGAGCGATGTTTGCTGTCTAAGCGTCTGATATTCATTATAGTGCTTGATCTTGCGCATCAAATCTTCAAGCATAAAAGGTTTAACGATGTAGTCTTTTGCCCCAAGTTTTAAAGGCTCTCCCACTGTATCATTATTGATATAGTTCACCATGAGGATGATAATTTTGTCTTTAAACTCTTTAATCAGCGGTGCAGTACTTTGTCCTGGAAGATTGGTTGAGAGCAGATAGACATCACCATGACTCTTCATCGCTTCTTTTGTAGAGGAGTATATCTCAGTGTCATATCCGTTTCCGCTTAGTTTGGAAGCGATACTTTGCGCCAGATAGAGTTCATTTTCTACAATGATTATTTTCATATTTTTTTCCAATCAAAATAAGTTAAATTTGCAACGGCATGTACACTCACGCCCTCTTTTCGCCCCACAAAACCAAGTTTTTCAGCCGTTGTGGCTTTGATGTTCACCAAATTGGTTCGTATGCCAAGCAGCTGAGCCATCTTTTGACGCATGGCTTCTTTGTAAGGCATCAGCTTAGGTGCTTGTGCTACGATGCAGAGATCCACATTGCCTATGGCGTACCCGTAAGACCTTACTTTAGCAACGGTATCTTCGAGCAGTTTTTTGGAGTCGATACCGCTGTACGATGCATCGGTGTCGGGATACAGTTCCCCGATGTCACCCATACCCGCTGCGCCCAAAAGTGCATCGATGAGGGCATGGATAGCCACGTCACCGTCACTGTGAGCCTTAAACCCATATGGGGCATCTATCTCTATACCACACAGAAACATAGGTTTCCCTGACTCAAAAGGATGGATGTCCAATCCAAAACCTGTCACTGTTTTAGCGCATGGTGCCTTAAGGCAAGGTAGTTTTTTCAAGTCAGACAGTGTTGTAAGCTTGTGGGCATCGGGTGAGCCTTCCACAAAATGGATTGTTTCTTGCAAGGCAGCGATGGCTGAACTCTCATCTGTAAAAAGGGTTTGGGTTTGAAGCGCTTTTTTGAGTATCTGTGTGACTGAAAGCTGTGGGGTTTGGATGATACGTACTTTTTCTCTGTTTATGGCTGAGCCCTCAAGGTAGAGTGTATCGGTAACAGGTAGGGTAGGTACAATGCAGGAAGCTGCTTCTTTAGCCGCAAGAATACGCGTTATCATCTCTAAAGGCACGCAGCATCTGGCAATATCTGAAACAAGTACATACTCTGTATTTACGGCTTCAAGTGCATTGCGAAGAGATGCTTGCCTTGTATCACCACCTTCTATATAGGAGTAGGACGCAAAGTGTTTCATCAGACGTATCTCATCTGCCGTGGATACAATAATAATCTTATCAAAGTCTGCAGCTGCTTCAAAGTGCTCTGCAACATGTAACCATAAAGGTATATCATCCGTGTAGAGCCACTGTTTTTTTACAGCACAATCAAATCTGCTTGAACTGCCGGCTCCCAAAAGAATCAAAGTGGTACGAGACAAGACTATTCCTCTAATTTTTGTGTATCAAATTGTAACGGATTATACAAGATTTGGCTTTAGTAATTCTTTAATTAAGAGTAAATGACTCCTATTTTAATGAGAGGGCAAAAATTTCAATCTAATTTAAGATTGTATCGGTATAACTCCTTAAAGTTTATACACGAAGGAGTACCCTATGACAGAAGAAAATGTATTGGAAGCATTGAAAAATGTTACCTACCCCGGATTTACGAAAGATATCGTAACATTTGGTTTTGTAAAAGATATTCAGATTATTGATGAGAAAAATATTACACTCACGATAGATATTACCTCTTCAGCCGATGAGGTTAAATCACAAATCAACACCGAAGCAACAGCACAGATGAACAAACTTGGTTTTGAACATGTGGGTATCAATATCGTAGCCCCGACACCTCCAAAACAAGTCTCCAACTCCGTAAGCGGTAAAAACATCGCACCACACGTGAAAAGTTTTGTGATGGTCAGTTCAGGTAAAGGTGGCGTTGGTAAATCAACGACATCGGTAAACCTTGCAGTCGCTATGGCGATGCAGGGTAAAAAAGTAGGTCTTTTGGATGCCGATATCTATGGGCCGAACATCCCTCGTATGATGGGTGTAGACGGTATCAAACCAGAGATACAAGGTAACAAACTCCAACCATTAAAAGCGTATGGCGTAGAGATTATGTCTATGGGATCGATTATGGAAGAGGGTGCAGCGCTTCTGTGGAGAGGTTCGATGATTATGAAAGCCATCGAGCAGTTTTTAAGAGATATTTTATGGTCAGATCTCGATGTTTTGGTGATTGATATGCCTCCAGGAACGGGTGATGCACAACTTACTTTGGCTCAGTCTGTACCTGTCACAGCGGGTATCACAGTTACAACACCACAAGAAGTTTCACTCGATGATTCAAGACGATCACTCAGCATGTTCCAAAAATTGCATATCCCAACAGCGGGTATCATCGAAAATATGTCAGGTTTTATCTGTCCTACTTGTGACACAGAGTCAGACATCTTTGGCATGGGTACTACTGAAGCAGTCGCAAAAGAGTATGACACTGAAGTGGTTGCACGCATCCCGATAGAGCCAGCGATTCGTATCGGTGGCGATACAGGTATGCCTGTAACTTACCATAAACCAGACTCTGAGACGGCAAAACGTTATCAGGAAGCAGCAAGAAACCTTCTTGTGTTCATCGATAAAGTAAACGCAGAAGGCAGAGCCGATAACTCAGCGGTACAGCCTACAACCCCTCCGGGTGTAAGTGCATGTAGTACAAGCGCAGCGGCTGCAAAACCAGCTCCAGCCAAAACCGAAGGCGAAAGCTGCGGCACAGGCTGTGGTTGCCACTAAGCTTTTGCTTTGTTTTATTTTCAGCGAAACGGTTTTGTTTCGCTGAAGTCCCTCTTTTTTTACTCTTTTAACCTTTTTTTTCTACAGCTTCTTTGGCTTTTGCGATGAAAAAATCAAAATTTTCAACATAATTATTGAAGTTTTCTTCAAGCATATGGGTGTACTGTGTTGTAAAAAAGGAGATGATTTCCTCTTTTGAAGCTTGCATCTCTTGTGCATTTTTAAATCCCATTGCGGCAATCCATGCGTTGAAGCGTGAAGAGGCAAACATCAGCGAGTTGGTCGCATCGGCCGGGGGTGTTTGTTCACTTATGTGGCTGTTTGCAAGCGCGATGATGGCATCAGCACGCTTGTAGAAGTGTGCATCTATAGGTGTTTTAGGTGTATCTGGCATCGTGTATCCTTGATTTTTTCGCATTTTACACTATTTTTCTGTAAGCCACTGCACGATGAGCCATCAACCTTTATTTTTAGATACAATACAGTCAAAAAAATGAAGGAAAAACTGATGACAAATGCAGAAAAACTCAAAAACCTTTTAGAAATTGAAATTATTCCAGACCTTGAAGCTGCCATTGATGAACTGTTTGAAGCCATAGACAAGGCAAAAACAGCTTCAAAAGAGCAAAAAGAAGACCTCGAAGAGATGCGTGAGATGCGTACCGAGTGTTTTGCTATCATCGAAGAACTCGGGCGTGATGAGCTTGAAGCAGAAGAGATAGAAGAGCTTTTGGCTGAACTGATGGACATGAAGACGGAAGAATAATTTTTTCCTGTTTCAATTTTCTTTTGCTTTAAGAATAGATTTAGCTTTATTAGATTATATTTCGTTGTCAACCTCTCGGGGCGCTACTGTTTTGCGAAAGCAAAGTAGAAGCTGAGATAGCACATGTGTGCTTGTCCCGCTGAACTTGAACTGGGTAATACCAGCGTAAGGAAGAGAATTGTATCTACAGTATTTGTATAACGTGTAGGGTGCCCGATTTTGGGGTATTTTATCGTTTTATATTTTCACTATTTACTCCTCTTCCCAATAAATTGACAAAAAATTTAAAGGGATAATCTATGACAAAATCATACAAAGACACACTGACCACCTCCAATGAGCTTCTCACACGTGAGCCGTTTCCTGCCTCAACCAAAGTGTATCTACAGGGCGAAATACACAAAGATATCCGTGTGCCTATAAGAGAGATACTGCTTTCCAATGAGACCAAACTGGGTGTCTATGACACTTCGGGGCCTTATACTGACCCTACGGTTGATATCGATGTCGGTCAAGGCATCCCTGCCATTCGTAAAGCATGGATAGAAGGGCGTGGGGATGTTGAAGCGTACAAAGGGCGCATCATGGCGCCACAAGATAACGGCTACAACACCGATGAGCAACTTGAGTTTGTCACAGCCGGTGCCACAGGACTGGTACGAACACCACTTAGAGCTAAAAAAGGCAAAAACGTTTCTCAGATGTATTACGCACGTCAAGGTATCATCACACCTGAGATGGAGTTTATCGCACTGCGTGAGAGTCAAAATCTTGCCATGAGCGCGGAGTATCTGCAAAATGAAGAGCGTGAGGCAAGACTAAAAGGCGAAAACTTCGGCGCGAATTTACCCCAACAAGTAACCGCTGAGTTTGTTAGAAAAGAGATCGCCGAAGGTAGAGCCGTCATCCCGTGTAACATCAACCATCCTGAAGTAGAACCGATGATTATCGGGCGTAATTTCTTGGTTAAGGTCAATGCTAACATCGGAAACTCAGCGACTACTTCGAGTATCGCAGAAGAGGTTGAAAAGATGGTCTGGTCAACACGCTGGGGAGCGGATACGGTTATGGATTTGTCCACAGGAAAAAACATCCACACCACGCGTGACTGGATTTTGCGTAATTCACCTGTGCCTATCGGGACGGTGCCTATCTATCAGGCGCTTGAAAAAGTAAACGGCATCGCTGAAGATCTGACATGGGAAGTCTTTAGAGATACACTCATCGAGCAGGCAGAGCAGGGGGTTGATTATTTTACGATTCACGCGGGGCTTTTGCTTCACCATGTGCCGATGACGACCAAACGTGTGACGGGCATCGTAAGTCGTGGCGGGGCGATCATGGCAAAATGGATGATCCACCACCATCAGGAAAACTTTCTCAATACCCACTTTGAAGAGATCTGTGAAATCATGAAAACCTATGATGTCACTTTTTCTTTAGGAGATGGTTTACGTCCGGGAAGCGGCGCGGATGCCAATGATGAAGCGCAGTTTGCCGAACTTAAAGAGCTGGGACGTTTGACGCAAATCGCATGGAAGCATGATGTGCAGACCATCATAGAAGGTCCTGGGCATGTACCGATGCATATGATCAAAGAAAACATGGAAAAACAGCTTGAGTGGTGTCACGAAGCACCATTCTATACACTCGGGCCCTTGACAACGGACATTGCTCCAGGGTATGACCACTTTACTTCAGGTATCGGTGCAGCGATGATAGGCTGGTACGGCTGCGCGATGCTGTGTTATGTGACGCCTAAAGAGCACTTAGGACTTCCAAACAGAGAAGATGTCAAAGAGGGACTGATTACCTATAAGATAGCAGCCCATGCAGCCGATGTCGCCAAAGGTCACCCAGGTGCACGTGCAAGAGACGATGCGATGTCTTTGGCACGTTTTGAGTTTAGATGGGTGGATCAGTTCAACATCGGGCTTGACCCTGAGCGTGCGCGTGACTACCATGATGCAACTCTTCCGATGGAAGCCGCCAAAGTAGCGCACTTTTGTTCAATGTGCGGACCGAAGTTTTGTTCGATGAAGATTTCTGCAGATGTACGTGAGTATGCAGACTCTTTGGGTACAGATGTGGACAGTGCAAAACAACATGGGATGGATATGATGTCGATGAAATTTCAGGAACTGGGTTCAGAGGTGTATGTGGAAGTGGATAAAATTGAGAGTTAAGATTATGTTTACTTGGTCGGGCTTACTCTTGGCTTGACTGTAGCGGTGTTACTCTCTTCATTTTTTTAGAAAAAACGAAGCAAAAAAGCGTTGTGGCTCTCGAATCGCTTCGCTTTCAAGGGCGTTCGCCACAACAGGCACGCTTCGCGTGATTAATACAAAATAAGGAAATACAATGCACATAGGTATAGCAGGTGCGGGTCTGGTCGGAAGGGTTTTGGCTTTAAATCTCTTGCGGCTGGGGCATACGCTGACACTGTTTGATGAAGATGTTGCCTATGGCGATAAAGCCGCAGGCATGACGGCTGCAGGGATGCTGGCAGTCTTTGCAGAGCTGGAGAGTGCGGAGTCGAGCATTTTTGAGCATGGCAAGCGTTCTATAAAACTGTGGCCTGATCTGTTGGATCAGATCGGTATTTCGGATGCCTATCAGCAAAAAGGAAGCATCATTACCGCACATCCTCAGGATTATGGGGAGTTGGAGCATTTTATTGCTACACTGCAATCAAAAGTCAAAGAAGCATCCCAAATAGAACTCTTAGACAAAGCCGGCATTGTGGCGCTTGAACCAGATCTGGAACAACACAGTAAAGCATTTTTTATTCCCCAAGAAGGGCAGGTGGACGCACAGCGTTTTATGAAGGCTTCAAGCGATTATCTGCTGGAGCACTCTGATGTGATGTGGCATCAGCAGACAAGAGTGGATGTTGTGGAAGAGGGAAGCATCTCTTATGAAGAGAAAAAGGAGCACTTTGACTGGGTATTTGATGCACGGGGTTTGGGTGCACAGACACAGGTAGAAAATCTCAGAGGTGTTAGAGGTGAAGTGTTTTGGCTGGATGCACCTGAAGTGAAGATAAGCAGACCTACAAGGATGCTGCATCCACGCTATAAGATTTACATCGTACCCAGACCCAATAACAGATACATTATCGGTGCCACCGAGATCGAAAGTGAAGATAAAAGTCCGATGTCTGTACGTTCAAGTTTGGAACTGCTTTCAGCTGTCTATAGCATGCACTCAGGATTTGCAGAGGCACGCATTGTCAATATGGTGACCAATTGCAGGCCTTCCATGAAAGACAATCTGCCTATCATAGAGCAGAGTGAAAAACTGACACGCATCAATGGGCTTTACAGACACGGGTACCTTTTGGCGCCTGCCGTGGTAGAAGAGGCATTGGCTAAAGGGTTTTTGGAAGCACATCCGCCGCAGTGGATGGGACGTGCATTAGAAGAAACAAGGATTTAGGATGATAGAGATTATTGTAAATGGGGAAAGAAAAATGATTCCTGAAGGGCTCAGTGTCAAAGAGGCGATTGGCGCATTAGAGTATAAAACAGAGGGGTTTGCACTCGCGCTAAACGGTACGTTTGTTGCCATAAATGCGTATGAGTCAACATTTATACAAGCCAATGACAGGTTAGAAATCCTCTCTCCCGTTCAAGGAGGATGAAATGATGCAAGCTTTAGAAACCAAAAATCAATCATGGCAAATAGGGGGTAAAACCCTGAATAGTCGCTTGCTCATCGGCTCAGCCTTGTACCCAAGCCCTGCCAATATGGAAGATGCCATCAAAATATCGGGCGCGCAAATCGTCACGGTGGCTCTGAGACGTCAAGCAGCAGGTGATGGCGGAGGCAATGCGTTTTGGAACATCATCAAGTCGTTAAACATCGAAGTACTGCCCAACACAGCAGGCTCGCACTCTGCTAAAGAAGCCATCACCACGGCACAAATGGCGAGAGAAGTGTTCGGTACGAACTGGATAAAACTCGAAGTCATAGGTGATCAGTACAACCTGCAACCTGACCCGTTTGAGACGGTTAAAGCCGCAGAAGTGCTCATAAAAGAAGGCTTTGAAGTCTTTCCTTATACGACAGATGATCTGGTAGTTGCCAAGCGTTTGGCAGATGTAGGATGTAAGATCATTATGCCATGGGGTTCGATGATTGGTTCAGGCAAAGGGTTGATGAATCCGGATAATCTGACAGCCATCAGAAAACAGTTTCCTGAGCTTAAACTCATCATCGATGCAGGCATCGGAAAACCTTCGCATGCCATCCAAGCCATGGAGCTTGGGTATGATGGGGTATTGCTGAACTCAGCCATTGCCTTGGCACAGGATCCAGTAAAAATGGCAGATGCGTTTAGAATGGCAGTGGAAGCAGGTCGGATGGGGTATGAAGCAGGCGTGATGCAAAAGCGCGAGTTTGCTTCACCCTCAACGCCGACTGTCGGTACACCATTTTGGCATCAGTTTACATAACAAGAAAGAGCCTGTACCTATTTTAAGGATAACAATAGGCTATTTTTTGTATAAGTACATATCAATCTCTCGGGGTGCCTGCTTAGGCTGAGAAAACCCGTCGAACTTGAACTGGATAATGCCAGCGTAGGGAAGAGGCTTGTATATAAACAACGATAACTTTTTATCACTTTTTATCTACTTCTTTTTTTCCTGCATTCATCACCATTAAAAGGGAAATATCATGAAATCCAACATTTTAACCGGCTCGATCATCGCAGCATATGCACTGTTAAACACCATAAGTTTTGCACAAGAGGTCAATCTTGATCCTATCGTCGTAGGGGCTGATTTTAGAGAGCAAAATCTTTCAAAAACAACCAATAGTGTCACCGTCATAGGCGAAGATGAGATCTATGACAAAGCGACACAATCTTTTATCGAAGCCTTGCAATCTGCACCCAATGTCAATTTCACCGCAGGCGCATCAAAAGCGAAATATATCCAAATTAGAGGTATCGGTGAACGAAGCCAGTTTGGAACGACCATGAATCCTTCGGTGGGTGTGATACTCGATGGCATTGATTTGTCTCAAAGTCCCCTTGGTATGACGTTGTTTGATGTGAAGCAGATAGAAGTACTTAGAGGGCCGCAGGGCACAACATTTGGAGCCAATGCATTGGCGGGTATGGTCATCGCACAGAGCAATCAACCAACTTCTGAAGCTTCTGGACATGCTGAAATAACTGTAGGAAACTATAACACCAAAGCATTTGGTGCAGCCGTGGGTGGAACGATCATTGAAGATACTTTGTTGGGGCGTGTATCGGTCTATAAAAATAGCAGTGACGGGTATATGGATAACAGCTACTTGGGGAGAGAAGACACTAACGGCATCGATGAACTCAGTGTTAAAGGTGCGCTCAAGTGGCTCGTAAGCGATAACCATACGATTGATTTTAACCTTTTGCATGCCGATATAGACAATGGCTATGATGCTTTTACGCTGGACAACTCTTGGGACTCTCACTCCGATATGCCTGGACGCGACACACAGCTCACCGATGCCTTTTCAGTCAAATCAACCTATCAGGTTAACGAGTCGATGCATTTGGTGACAGCCATCAGTCACTCTGTAACTGATTCACTTTACAGTTATGATGAAGATTGGTCTTATGTGGGTGAGTTTGATGCTTCTTTGTATCCGTATCAGGGCTTTGATTCGTACGCAAGAGACAAAAAACAAACCGATTTTGATATACGTTTAGTTTCAGATGAAGCAGGAAAGCTACTTGATGGAACTACAGCATGGACTGTGGGCGCGTATTACAAAGACTACAGCGAAAATCTGACACAAAATACGCTGGATTATGTTGACCCTAGTATCTATAATCTATTCACACATGATTACAACACCATCTCTAAAGCTATTTACGCACAAACAGACAGTGATTTAACCGATAAGTTGGTATTTACACTGGGAGTGAGAGCGGAAAGCTGGGAAGTGGAGTATGATGACTCTAATGCTTTTAAGCAAAATACAGATGAAAATTTGTTTGGCGGTAAAATCGGACTTAGCTATGAGGCACAAAGCAATGTGCTGTACTACACCACACTCTCCAAAGGCTATAAACCCGGTGGCGTGAATGCAGGCAATGAAGTACCTGTGGCAGATAGGGTTTATCAAACCGAAACACTGTGGAATCTTGATGTCGGTGTCAATTCAAACTATTTTGACAATACGCTTATCAACCGTTTTAACCTCTTTTATGGCAAAAGACAAGACCAGCAGGTTAAGCCATATCTAGAGTTAGAAAAAAGTTTTACTTCTTATTTCGACAACGCAGCCAAAGGAAGCTATTATGGACTTGAGTCTGAGCTTGATTATTATCCGCTTGAGACGCTGCATCTTTATACTAAACTGGGACTTCTTCATGCAGAGTTTGATGAATACACGCCTGAGATGACAGGTAGAGCACCTGCACAATCTCCAGCCTATCAGTACAATGTAGGGTTTGATTATGACTTTATCGAAAACTGGAGATTTAGAACCAATGTGATCGGTATGGGAAGTTATTATTTCTCCGATACCCACGACAGCAAATCAGATCCTTATGCCTTGCTTAACAGCAGTCTTGAGTACCTGCATGGGGATTTTACGGTGATACTGTGGGGCAGAAACTTAACAGATACAGAGTATGAAGTAAGAGGTTTTTACTTTGGAAACAACCCGGCAAATGGTTATGAGTCTGAAGTCTATACCCAAAAAGGTACACCACTCACTGCCGGTGTCACACTTAGTTATGATTTTTAAAGGATAAACGATGGAAATCTCAGTCGATATCAGTATGTACCCACTCGCCATAGAGGGATACGAAGCAGAAATTAGCGCGTTTATAGAGAGACTCAAAACAGAACCTTCCGTGAAGGTCATCTGCAATGAACTCAGTACCCAACTTCATGGGGAATATAAAACCATTATGGCGTTGTTGGATGAGGAGATGTTTTCTGTTTTCACAAATCTTCCTCACTCTGTGATGGTGCTTAAATTTATAGGCAACAACAGAGAAGGCATCTTTTAGCATGACACTCTTGCTTGAGGGCATCATGGATGCTTTTGCTGCCATGTCTTATTGGGAGCTTTTAGCCGTTGGTTTTGGCATCGCCTATATCTTACTGGCAGCAAAAGAGTCACTTTGGACATGGTTTTTTGCATTTTTTGGTACACTGATCTACACTATTCTTTTTTGGCATGATGCTTTGCTCTCTTCGGCAATACTCAATTTTTACTACATGGGCATGGCTTTTTATGGCTTCTATTTATGGCGAGGTGGCACCAAAAAAGAAGAGTTGCCCATAAGCAGTTGGAGCGTTTATTTGCATGGCAAAATCATTTTAGCAGGGCTTGTTTTAAGTCTCACGGGTGGCTATATTTCAGACAGGTATTTGGGTGCGAACTTCGCGTATCTTGACACTTTTGTGATGGTTTTCTCTGTCATAGCCACTTGGATGTTAGCCAAAAAAATACTTGAAAACTGGCTCTATTGGATAGTCGTAGACTCTGTAGCGATTGTACTGTACTGGAAGTCAGGATACCTTGCCACCATCGTGCTTTTTGTACTCTATGTTATCTTGGCGGTGTATGCGTATGTTTCATGGAGAAGCAGTGTTGCTCAACATCGATCTCTCTAAACTCGCGTTTGCAGCAGATGTAAAAAAAGAAGCGTTTACGCTCCTTCCCAAACAAGGTTTTTCCAATGAAAACTACAGTTTTATGGTCGCAGACACCAAGTACTTGTTACGCAAATTTAAACTACAAGACCGAGATAGAGCCTTAGAATACAAAGTGCAAACCTTAGCCTATGAAAATGGCATGGCAGCCAAACCTTTACATTTGGATTTGTCTCAAGGGTTTATGGTGTGTGACTATTTGGAAGGCAAACATCACTATGTATTAACCAGAGAAGACTTAAGCCTTTTTGCTGCACAGCTACAAAAGCTACACACTTTAAGTCTTAAAATCGACAGTTTGGACTTGAAAAGTCTATTTAAATCACCTACTCCTGAAGTCCAAGAAGCTTTTGCAACTATAGACTCTTTTCCCAAAAATACCGTACTCTGCCATAATGACCTCAATCCCAAAAATTGCATTTTTTTAAACCAAACACTCAAGTTCATCGACTGGGAATTTGCCGCGTTGAATGACTGTTATTTTGACTTGGCGTCTGTGTGTGTGGAGTTTGATTTAAGCCCTGAAGACGAAGCCTCTTTTTTAACAGACTATTTTGACACTAAAGGTTGGAGTCAAGAGAAGCTAGAAGCCTATAAAGTGATTTACAAAGCCCTGTGTGCGCAATGGTTTGAAGAAAACCTATGAAGTTCCTTTTAAGGGAATAAATATTACACTCACTCTATGAATGTCATCAGTAAACGAACACTTATAAAATTTTATGAAGAACATGTGCAAGCTAAAACTCCATTAGAGGTATGGCATTCGGATGCAAGAAAAGCAGAGTGGAAGACACCTGATGACATTAAAAAAGTGTATGAAAATGCCTCTTTCTTAAAAGACAATCGGGTCGTTTTTAACATTAAGGGCAATGATTATAGGCTTATCGTTCATATTGACTATGTTCGCAAGATAGTCAGAGTGAAATTTGTAGGCACACATGCCCAGTACGACAAAATAAATGCAGAGGAGATATAGATGAGCATAAAACCCATACACAATGAAACGGACTACGATAGGGCTCTTGAGAGGGTTGATGAGCTGATGGCGTTAAATCCTGCAATGGGTACAACACAGAGTGATGAACTTGAAGTGTTAGCCCTTCTGATAGAAAAATACGAAGAGAAAGCTTGGGCTATAGCTGAACCAGACCCCATAGAAGCCATCAAAGTGCGTATGGAGCAGATGCACCTTAAGCAAAAAGACCTTGTGCCTTACATCGGTAACAAAAGTAAAGTCTCGGAAGTGCTTAACCGTAAAGTAGGATTATCCTTGACTATGATTTACAATCTCGCAAAAGGTTTGCATCTACCATTGGAAGTCTTGGTTCAGCCCAAGCAAACATCCGTTTGAGTATCTGTCAAAGAAGCTGCAAACAAGTTCGGTAATAAATTCGGTATAAAGTTCGGTGAACACTAAAGGATAAAGCGATGATAGATAGTTTGGTCAAAGACCATAAATTACAGTTTATTGAGGATGACACCTATGACTTTGAAAACAACTATCCACAAAGTGTGGTGGTGAGTATTGTTGAAGAGGTGCGACGAAGAGTTTATGAAGCGGAAAAAAGAATCACTGAAGGTCATTTTACGACACAAGAAGAGTACGAAGAGCAAATGAATCGATTTTTTAAAGATGAGTTAGGTATCGATCGATGACAGCGTAGCTTTCATAAATATAAATAAGTTGTTATGAAGTATGTATTTTGTAACATAAATAAAGATTATTAATAGGGGATTTTTATGGATTTAGAAAGTAAAATAAAAGTATTAAGCGAGAAGATAGAAGCCTTAAAAGACAAGGTTACAACGGAAGAAGCTACAAAAAATTCTTTTATTTTACCAATGTTAAGTGCATTAGGTTATGATGTTTTTGACCCAACAGTCGTTGTCCCAGAATTTACAGCTGATATTGGCAAAAAAAAGGGAGAAAAAGTAGATTTTGCAATTATTAAAGATGGGGATCCAATTATTTTAATTGAAGCAAAACCTCATACTGAAAAACTTGATAGACATAAAACACAATTAGAAAGATACTTTACGGTTACAGACAGTAAGTTTGGTATTTTAACCAATGGTATAGAGTACAGATTTTATTCAGATCTTGAAAAACCAAATGTTATGGATGATGCTCCATTTTTGATTGTAGATATGTTGAATTTAAAAGATAGAGATATAAAGCAGTTATCAAAATTTTCAAGTCTTAGTTTAGATATCGAAAGTATTCTTGATATGGCAGGAAGTAAAAAATTTATAAATAGTATAAAATTGCTTTTTAAAGAAGAAACGGCTGAACCAAGTGATGATATGGTGAAACTTTTTGCCTCAAAATTAACAGAAAAAAGATTTACCCAAAATGTTTTAGAAGAATTTAGAAGTTATATAAAACAAGCATTCTCGGAAATTGTAAATGATCAAGTAAACGAAAGGATAAATTCAATCAAAACGAGATTATCAGAAGAAGCTACGGTAGATATTATAAACCCTATAGATAAGCAAGTTGAAGACGATAATGGAATAGAAACAAGCAATGAAGAACTAGAAGGTTTTTTTATTGTTAAATCCATTTTAGCAGAAAGTATTGCACTTAATAGAATTTTTGCACGAGATACTAAAAGTTATTTTGGAATATTGTTAGATGATAATAATAGAAAATGGATTTGTAGACTTCACTTTAATTCTAAGAGTAGTAAGTATATAGGTATTCATATAGCTGACAAGGAAGAAACACGTTTTTTAATTGAAAATGTCGAGGATATCTATAGGTTTAAAGATAAAATTTTAGAAACAGTTAAAAGACTTGAGAACATATAAATTAGAAGTAAAGTAAAACTCAATATTGGTGAAATTAATATTACAAAATCAATGATTTTGTAATATCTAGCAATCACTCCACCGTCACAGACTTAGCCAAGTTTCTAGGCATATCGACATCATTACCCAGTCTTACGGAGATTTCAAGGGCAAATAGCTGCGTGACGACCATCATCTCAAAAAACTCCAACATCGGATGGGTAGCGTACTGCGTTTGGATGAAGTCATCTGCTAGAGCGAAGGGTTCAGGTGAGATGGCTAAGATGGTGGCATCTCTTGCACTGAGTTCTTCTACATTGGATTTTATCTTGTCGTAGTGCATGGTGCGTGGCATGAGCGCAACGGTAAAAAGCTCACTGTCAGCCAACGCGATAGGCCCGTGTTTCATCTCACCTGCGGGGTAGCCTTCTGCGTGTAGGTAGCTTATCTCTTTGAGTTTGAGTGCGCCTTCAAGCGCCAAAGGATAGAAGATATCTCTGCCAATGAAGAAAAATCCGTGCCCGTGTAAGTAACGCTTGGAGAGTCGGTGCAGTTTGGCATGAAGCTCATCACCTACGATAAGTGCTTTTGGGGTGTGTAGCATGGCATCTATCTCTGTTTTGGCTAAAACAGAGGAGAGTGTTTTTCTTGTTTGACCCAGATACACCGCCAACATCCAAAGTACCATGGTTTGTGTCGCAAAAGCTTTGGTGCTTGCAACCCCTTTTTCGATGCCGGCTCTAGTGAGGATGGCTGCATCGCTTTGGCGCACGATGGAAGAGTTGTCTACATTACATATACTGAGGCTTTTGAGTCCTGCTCTTTTTGCCATTTTGAGTGCTTCGAGTGTATCAGCCGTTTCGCCGCTTTGTGAGATGGTGACAAAGAGTGTGTCTTTAAGCAGTAAGGGCTCTTTGTACCTGAACTCAGAAGCTATCTCCACATCACAGCGCACTTTTGCCAAGCGTTCAAACAGGTATGCAGCACAAAGTGCAGAGTGGTAACTCGTACCGCAGGCACAGATTTTAATCGAAGTGATACCGTCAAAAAAATCTTCACCCAACTCTTCAAAGTAGATACTCTCATCACGCACGCGACCTATCATCGTCTCGCTCATCACACGGCTTTGCTCATAAATCTCTTTTTCCATAAAGAAGCGGTAGCCATCTTTTTGTGCTGAGATTTTGTCACTCGTGAGTGCTTGTTTGGTGAAGCTTTTTTCACCCCCAGCATTAAAGAGTTTGACTTCTCCTGCTTTCGCATACCCGTACTCGCCGTCTTCGAGGTAATACACTTCGTCTGCTTTGCCTATAATAGGGGTATCCGATGATGCAAAATAGACATCCTCTTTACTAAAACCAATCAGCATCGGTGAGCCTTGTTTGGCAAAAAAGATGGTATCGGGGGCTGCTTCGGTGATGAGCAGTGTGGCATACGCGCCTTCC
This sequence comes from Sulfurovum sp. 16-42-52, assembly GCA_002281755.1. Classification (GTDB taxonomy): domain Bacteria; phylum Campylobacterota; class Campylobacteria; order Campylobacterales; family Sulfurovaceae; genus Sulfurovum. The sequence goes on along the minus strand of NCHB01000007.1, from coordinate 9,813 downwards.
AGCCTTTGGATGGTTTTCTCAAATGCCAAAAAAGCGTCAGGTGTTGTTTTGTGGTTTTTCTCAAAAAGATGCACGATGGTTTCCGTGTCGGTCTGACTCAAAAATGTCACGCCATCAGCTTGCAACTCATGTTTGAGCTCCTGATAGTTTTCGATGATGCCGTTATGTACCACATACGAGTATGCACCCAAGTGCGGATGGGCGTTGAGTTCAGTGGGTTTACCGTGTGTCGCCCAGCGTGTGTGTCCGATGGAGATGCCAAAGCCTTCTGAGTGGTAGGTTTTGGTTTTTTCTCTGAGGTTTTCAAGTTTGCCGATGGCTTTGAAGTTGTGGAGTTTTTTGCCTTCGATGACCGCGATGCCGGCTGAGTCATAGCCTCGGTATTCAAGTTCTTGCAGACCATCCAAGAGAATTTCTTTTTTTTCATTGAGACCCAAATAGCCTACGATTCCACACATACTGTACCTTTAGTTAGTTTTTCGATTACTTCTTGTGTATTATGGCAAAAGTTTCCATTCTTTTCAATGAGAAACATATCTTTGGCACGGTTTTTAAGGGTGTGTATCTTCGCTGTAGCGATGTCTATACCCATTGCATCAAAGATGTTCATCATATAGGCAAGCAGTCCTTTTTGGTTTTTGCATTGCAGTTGCATCAATGCATAAGACTTGGAATACTCACAGTCGATGTGCAGTTCTTCCTCTTTTATCTCCGGGATGCTTAATGTGCTTTTTTTGTTGTCATCAAAGGAATCGTGTAGTATTTGCTCTACTCTATGTATATCTTCAACACCCAGTGTGTCTGAAAACTCTATTTTAAAGTATTTCAGTTCATCAAAGAGTTTACAGATGTCCATATTGACCACTTCAAGGGTTGAGAGTTTACTCAAAAGATAAGAGACATTAAAAGATTTGGCGCGGATGACTTCGATGGTCAAATACCCTTCATTGTGTATCTCAAAATGGTATGTTTTAGTTTGAAATGCTTTTTTTGCAAGCTCAACGATACTGGGAGTGGTGTAACGTAAAAAAAGCAAGTCTGAAGGAATTTGCAGTATTTTCTTTTGTTGTGCATTTGTAAGTGCGGTAAATGCACTGTTTTTCTTGAGAGTCTCTTCTTTTTTAAAGCGCTTAGCAGCTTCATCGAGCAACTCGGTCTGATCTAAGATTTCTATAGACTCATCATAGAGTGTTTTGATGAGTTTGGCGGTGAAGGCGTTATAAATGCCTTCACCTACACCGCTCATGTCAGCATAGGTGAGAATATAGATCAGATCAAGCAGTTTTTTCGTTGGAAAATGTGAAGCGAACTGCACAATATTTTTTTCATTGTAAAGATCTTCACGCTGAGCCGTTTTACTCATGAGCGTATGGTAGAGTATCAGTGTTTCCCCATAGGACATTAACTCTTTTTTCATCTTTATCTTTTGGGCAAAGATTTTAAATAAAGAGCTACTGACAAAGTGATGGTCGCTTCTGCGTCCTTTGCCGGCATCATGCAAAAAGGTAACGATTTTGAGCATAGCCTTTTCATCAACACTCAAGGCATCATATAGTCCTTTGATGAAAGAATCCTCTATATGTTCTAGGTAATACACACAGCGTATGGAGTGTATATCGACAGCGTACTGGTGATACCCGTCAAACTGGGGCAGATCGATGATTTTTTTCATGGCAGGGATGGTGTATCCCAGCAGTCTTGCATCCGAGAGTGCATTGAAAATCGCGTAGGAGTAGGGCTGGTAGAAGATCTCTTTGATGGTTTTATAGAGTTCACCACTTAGGCGTTGTGGCTTTGGGGCAACAGTAAGCGCTTGCAGAAAAGAGGGATGGATATAAAAAGGTTTTTGTGCATGCGCTACCAGTTGTTTAAGCAGCGCATGAAAAGTGACTTCTTCCTCCTTGGGATACATAAAATGTTTCTCTTGCACCCCAACAGCGTAGCCCTGTGTTAAAAGAGAAACCCAAATCCGACTGTAGAGTCTAATTATTTTAAGGCTTTCAGTGACTTTTTTGGCACAAAGCATCTGACCTCTTGCGCCTTCTTTGTAGCCAAGGAGTAGCGAGATATCTGGGATGAGGTCGAGTCTGAGTTTGTCTTCTTTTTTGCCTGTAACAAGATGCAAAGCAGAGCGCACACGGAACAAAAACTCCAACGCGATACGAAACTCACGATACTCCTGATCTTCTATGATATGGGAGGGTATATTTTTGATGTTATTCACATTAAAAAGTATTTTGCCTATCCAAAACACCAGATTTGCATCACGAAAACCGCCTACACCGTCCTTGAGATTGGGCTCCATCGTAAGAGGGAATTTTTTGTGTTTAAGGTTTTGCTCGTCCAGCTTGCTTTGGATAAATCCTTGAATATCATCATGGCGTATCTTGTTGATGACATTTTGCGTTTCCGTCCACACGAAGTTGGATCCTTCTATGAAACGCGATTCGATGAGTGCTGTTTTGATGGTGATGTCGGTCTTGGAGACTGCCATGAGTTCTTCAACCGTATGGACTCTGTGTCCAAGCTTCAGACCTATATCCCACAGCAGATAGAGCATTTTTTCTATCATCGCTTGCAGATTGTAGCCAGGGATTTCTTTATAGACTATCATGAGGTCGATATCTGAATGCACGCACAGCTGCTCCCGCCCGTAACTGCCCAGTGCCACCAAAGAGAGAGGAATGGCATTTTTCATCGGCGAATAGCTTTGAAACATCTCTCTCTGGGCAATTTTATAAACGGTTTTGAGGATGTCGTCTATTTTTTTGGTGTGTTTGACCAAAAAATCTTTACCGCCTGATGTGGCAAAGGTCTCACCCAGTGTTTCAAAGTAGTTTTTTATATCTTGTTTGAGCACTTTGGCTATCTGAGTATGGGGTGCATTTTCATACAGTAATGCTTCTATTTGTATCTTGACATCATCCACGCCATACTCCTAAAGGGCACCTCCAACAATAGGCAAAAGTTGGAACTGTTGTGAGCATCACCTATTATTGGAGGTGCCCTAATGTTTTAGTGCTATAATACCCAAAAACAACTATGGATAGACTCAAATGGATTTGATACAAAAGGTGAAAAACAAACAAAGACTCACCCAAAAAGAGGGCGAAGCGCTGTATGACTTAGACCTCTATGTGCTGGGTGAGCTTGCTGATACGATTCGTAAAGAGAGGTATGGCAATAAAAGCTATTTTAACATCAATCGTCACCTCAATCCTACCAATGTCTGTGCCGATATTTGTAAGTTTTGCGCTTATAGTGCCAGTAGAAAAAATCCCAACCAATACACCATGAGCCATGAACAGATACTGGACATCGTCAGCCATTCAGCACAGCTCGGTGCTAAAGAGATACACATCGTCTCAGCGCACAATCCCCATGATGGTGTCGAGTGGTACATGGGTGCATTTAGAAAAATTAAAGCACAATACCCTCATCTTCACATCAAAGCCATGACAGCGGCTGAGATAGACTTTTTGACACGCCAATACGGCATCTCTTATGATGAGGTGTTAGATCTCATGATAGAAAATGGTGTAGACTCCATGCCAGGTGGTGGTGCGGAGATTTTTGACGAGGGCGTGCGAGAGTATCTGTGCAAAGGCAAGGTTACCTCTGATCAGTGGCTTGATATTCACCAAAAATGGCATGAACGGGGTCGTCAGAGCAACGCGACGATGCTTTTTGGACATGTTGAAACCAGAGCGCACCGTATCGACCATATGTTGCGCCTTCGCCACTTGCAAGACAAAACAGGCGGATTTAACGCCTTTATACCGCTGGTGTATCAAAGAGAAAACAACTTTCTGAAAGTAAAAGACTACCCTTCAGGGCAGGAGATACTGAAAACCTATGCGATTTCACGCATCTTGCTTGATAATATCCCTCATATCAAAGCCTATTGGGTCACTGCATCGATTAACTTGGCACTGATTGCCCAAGAGTTTGGCTGTGACGACCTTGACGGCACCATAGAGAAAGAGTCCATCCAATCGGCTGCGGGTGCAAAAAGCAGTCAGGGTATGGTGCTTGATGATTTTGTGTCGCTGATTAAAAATGCTGGTTTCCAGCCCATAGAAAGAGACAGTCTCTATAACGAGCTCAAAGTTTACTAAATGGATAAGCAGTATTATAGCTATGAAGATTTTTTAGCTGATGCAAAAGCGCTTGCACAAAAGATAGACTGGCAGTTTGACTGCATCATCGCTATCGCTAGAGGTGGACTCTCTTTGGCACAGTTTCTTGGAGAGTATTATGACATCAGAGAAGTCTATAGTATCAATACCATAGGGTATGAAGAGAGCTCAAAGCTTGCAAGTGTGACAGTCTTCAATGTGCCGCAGTTGCGAAGCGAAAAAAGTGTACTGATTGTAGATGACATTGTAGACAGCGGGGATACAGTGGCTGAAGTTCTGAATGTATTGGGCAAAACCTATCCCGATATCACATTTAAAACAGCTTCGCTTTTTTATAAGAAAGGTGCTAAAATAGCTCCAGATTGGTCGGTACAGGAAGCGCAGAAGTGGATTGCATTTTTTTGGACTGAAGATATGAAGAGGAAGATATAACTATGATTTTGATGATTGACAACTACGACAGCTTCACCTACAATATTGTTCAGTATTGCAGAGAATTAGGTGCGGATCTGAAAATCATACGCAATGATGAATTAACGATTGATGAGATCAAAGCATTGAAGCCTGAAAAAATCATCCTCTCTCCTGGACCTGCTACACCTGATGATGCCGGTGTCACACTAGATGTCATCAAAACTTTTGCAGACACCACGCCTATTTTTGGCATCTGTTTGGGGCATCAGAGTATTGCTCAGGCATTTGGTGGGGATGTGGTCAGAGCCAAACATATGATGCATGGCAAAACTTCACAAATCGTTGTTGATGCACCGACACCGATTTTCAATACCTTGCCACATGAGTTTAGGGCTACACGGTATCATTCGCTTATCGTCAAAAAAGAGACCCTGCCGGCGTGTATTATCGCAACATCCCATAGCAAGGATGATGGTGAGATTATGTCACTTCAGATAAAAGACAAACCTATCTACGGTGTGCAGTTTCATCCTGAGTCCATTATGAGTGAATACGGACATGAGATGTTAGACAATTTTCTCAAACTCTAACGCTTTGTATGAAAAAACAGTATTTTATCGTCGCACTTTTTTTTTATAGTATAGCTGTTTTTTACCTGGCAGCCACTACGCCCATTAGCCCCCATGAGGCAAAGTTACTCTATACCTCACAAGACGTAGTCAGTACGCTGATGCGTTGGGGACAGCACTTTGTTCCTGGATTTTTAGGCTTAAGACTCTTTTATCTTTTGTTCGGTTTTTTGACCATAGGACTTTTTTATATTCTTAGCAAACATTCTTTTCATAAGAACAATGATACCTATCTGGCTACCTTTATCTTCATGTTCTTACCGGGCATACTCACCGCAAGTGTATTGGCAAATGCGGCTATTGTTGTCTTACCGCTTGTGCTTTTGTTTGTCATACTCTATGAAAAAGGGTATTTTGTTCCTCTTTTGTTTATTATGCTGCTTCTCTTTTTTGTTCATGAAAGTTCTATGGTCTTTTTTATTGCACTATTTTTGTATGGTGTGATGTATCAAGACAAAAAACTTGTCTTTTCTTCTTTCTTGTTTTTTGTTGCATTTGTCTATTTTTCCAAAGGAATCGAAATCGGCGGTCGCCCTGCAGGGCATTTTGCTGAAATATTCGGGCTTTATGCCACGATTTTTTCTCCTTTGTTGTTTTTGTATTTTGTCTATGCGATGTACCGTACCCTGCTAAGAGGCAAACAGACACTCTTGTGGTATATCTCTTTTACGGCTTTGGCATTTTCATTATTGCTTTCTATTAGACAGCGTGTGGCTATTGCCGATTTTGCACCCTATGTGATGATTGCTGTGATTGTGATGCTCGATGTGTATAATCATAGCATCAGAGTGCGTTTGCCTGAGTTTCAAAAACTGTATCAACGCGGTTTTTATGTGGTACTTTTCTTTTTAACTGTAACGGTAGGCGCGATTGTCTTTCATCAACTGTTGTATTATGTTACACCTAATCCCAAAAAACATTTTGCACACCGTCTCTATGCCCCTTATTTGATGGCAGAAAAATTAAAACTAGAAGGTAAAAACTGCTATGAAGGCAGTAAAGGACGGTACTATTACCAGTTGAAGTATTATCAAATGCTTCCTTGCACAAACCCATAAGAAAATATCTTACACATTGTTTCTAAAATACACAATACTTATTTTAGACTTATCGTTTGCATTAGATAAACGAAAGTCAAATCTTACACATGCTAAACTAATATGAACTAAATTAAAGGAGAACTCAATGGCTCAAAAGGCGATTAGAGAGTATGACGCAAAGTCAATTCTGGCAAAGCACTGGGGTAAATATTTCCCGGACTTCACATATGCATATGAAACGGTAATGGTTCAAAACGGATCAGAACTTTCAGAAGCTGCCAAAACACACACATGGCTCAATCAAAAAACACTGGTTGCAAAACCGGATATGCTTTTTGGAAAAAGAGGTAAAAACAATTTGGTATTGTTCAAAGATGCTAAACCGGGTGATGTTTCGTTGGCAAAAGCAACAAGCTGGATTGACGAAAAGTCAAGCACAAAACAATCCGTTTACTTTTCCTTTGATGGTGATACGCCAACGGGTGAGCCTTCTGTAGATATGTTGACGCATTTTATCGTCGAGCCCTTTACACCGCATGCACAAGAAGAAGAGTACTACATTTCAGCAACTGTTGTGGGTGATGATGATGTACTCTATATGTCTGCTGAGGGTGGTATGGAAGTAGAAGAGGGGTGGGAAGAGAAAGTAACAGAAGTTGCATTCAAGATTACCGACACCGAAGAAGAGATAGCGGCTAAGATTAGAGCCAATGTTCCTGCAGATGTAGCCGAAAAAGACAAAGCTGCGTTTGCTGAATTTGCAATCGGTTTCTTTAAAGCATACAGAGAATTAAACTTCGCCTACCTTGAAATCAACCCCTTTGTGATGCAAGGCAACAAAATCGAACTTCTTGATATGGTTGCAAAACTCGATGACACTGCCGGATTTATGATGGTGGATGCATGGGGCGATGTTGAGTACCCGACTGCATTTGGTATGGAAGAAAAGTCTCCAGAAGTACTCGCTATTGAGGAAGCAGATTCAAAAACAGGTGCTTCACTTAAACTCACACTTCTTAAACCTGAAGCACGTATCTGGACAATGGTTGCTGGTGGTGGTGCATCAGTTGTGTATGCCGATACGATTGCCGATCTTGCCGGTATTGATGATCTTGCGAACTATGGTGAGTATTCAGGCGGACCGACAACAGGGGAGACAAAATTCTATGCAGAAACACTGCTTGATTTGATGACAAGAGAAAAAGATGCGCAAGGCAGAGAGAAGATTCTGATTATCGGTGGAGCAATCGCGAACTTTACAGATGTTGCCAAAACCTTTACAGGTATTATTCAGGCATTTGAAGCGTATGCAGACAAAATGAAAAATGTAGGCATCAAAATTTATGTTAGACGTGGCGGACCAAACTACGAAAAAGGTCTTAAAGACATTAAAGAAGCAGCAGATAGACTTGGTCTTTGGATAGATGTATACGGACCAGAGACACATGTAACTGATATCGTTAGAATGGCAGTAGAGGCATAAGGAGAGAAGATGGCACAATTATTTACGAGAAATACACAGGCTATTTTTTGGAACAACAACACAACAGCAATCCAAAGAATGTTAGACTATGACTACACAATTAAAAGAGAAAAACCGTCAGTAGCGGGTATTGTAGCTCCTACAAGCGGAAACAAATTTGAGAAATTCTTTTGGGGTGGTGATGAAATCATGATTCCCCTTTATAAAAATACCGCAGAAGCAAAAGCAGCACAGCCACAAGCCGATGTTCTCTTGAACTTTGCATCCTTTAGAACAGCGTATGATGTAACCATGGAAGCATTGCAAATCGGCGGATTCGCTTCTATCATGATTACAGCTGAAGGTATCCCTGAAAGACTTGCACGTAAAATGAACCAAGCTGCGCGTGATGCAGGTGTGATTGTCATCGGACCTGCTACTGTCGGGGGCATTGTTCCTGGTGCATTTAAGATTGCGAACGTTGGTGGTACGATTGAAAACATTATCAATTCTAAATTGCATAGAGCAGGTTCATGTGGTCTTGTCACAAGATCAGGTGGTCTTTTCAATGAACTTTCCAATATTATTGCTATCAATGCTGATGGTATCGCAGAAGGTGTTGCCATCGGTGGTGATAGATTTGTTGGTTCAGTTTTTATTGACAACCTTCTTAGAATGGAAGAAAACCCAGAAGTAAAATATATGATTCTTTTGGGTGAAGTGGGTGGTACAGAAGAATACAAAGTGATTGATGCAGTTAAATCAGGTAAGATTAAAAAGCCAATCATCGCATGGTGTATCGGTACAATAGCGAAGTATTATGACTCAGGCGTTCAGTTTGGTCATGCAGGTGCATCTGCAAATGCTGAGCGTGAAACAGCTGAATCAAAAAACAAAGCGATGAGTGATGCAGGCATTCATGTTCCTGCAACATTCAATGACCTTCCGGCAAAAATAAAAGAAGTGTATGAATCGCTCAATATTTCTCCAGTTGCTGAGCCAGAGATGAATGTTGTACCAGCTGTTAGAAAATCAAAAGAATTTATCTGTACGATTTCTGATGATAGAGGTGATGAAGCTACGTATGCAGGCTTCCCTATCTCTTCTCTAGCAACCCCAGATACAGGTAAAGGTATTGGTGATGTTGTATCACTTTTGTGGTTCAAAAAACAGTATCCTCTATGGGCTACACAGTTTATTGAAACAGTTATCAAAACAGTTGCTGACCATGGTCCTGCAGTCTCTGGTGCACACAATGCAAAAGTAACGGCAAGAGCGGGCAAGTCGGTCGTTGAATCACTTGTTACGGGTCTTTTGACAATCGGTCCAAGATTTGGTGGTGCTATTGATGGTGCTGCTAAATATTTCAAACATGCAGATGACAACGGTATGGATCCTAAAGCATTCTTGAACTATATGAAAAATGAAGGTGTGCCTATTCCAGGAATCGGTCATAGAATAAAGTCGCTTAAAAACCCGGACTTGCGTGTTGAAGGTCTTAAAAAATTCGCTCGTGAATATTTCCCGGCAACGCCTTTGCTTGACTATGCATTGACTGTTGAACAACTGACAACATCGAAAAAAGAGAATCTCATTCTTAACGTTGACGGAACCATCGGTATCTTAATGGTGGATATGTGGAGAGCACTAGGCTATTCAGAAGAGGAGATAAATGAATTTATCGAATCAGGTACCCTTAATTCATTCTTTATATTGGGTCGAACGATTGGATTCATTGGTCATGTACTAGATGAAAAACGTCTTGCAATGCCTATGTACAGACACCCCATGAATGATATTCTTTATGATGTCCAAGTAGCAGAAAAAATTTAATCTGCACCACGTTAAGCGTAACCATTTTGGTTACGCTTTTTTTACCTCCTTTCTTTTTCAATCATATATAAAATCATACTCTCTTTTATTTCTTCATAGAATATTTGACCATACACAAATATTGCGAAATTGTATTATAGAAGAAAACTTTAAGTAATTTTTTACCTATATAATGTAAGCAACTCACAAAAAAGCGTAAATTCCGCACAAATTCGCAAAAACCCTTGACAAGGGAGAAGTTCGGTGCTATAATACGCGTCCAACAACACATGGACGGCTAGCGAGTTGCTAGAAAG
>NCHB01000006.1 GCA_002281755.1 Sulfurovum sp. 16-42-52 | reverse complement strand
TAGTTCGTAACTTTGATGCGAGAGTCACTTTTTTAATGAGTGAGCAGCAGTCATAGGAAATGTGCTGCTACTTTGGGTTGAATTTGCAAGTGGCTCTATCTTTTATCTTTTAGCCATACCCTTTTTTCTTTTGCGCAATATCTACAAATTTTAATCATACCCTCATAACAAAGATGATAAAATATTGCGAAATTACACGAGGAGTTTTAATGCTTGACATACATTTACCATTGATGTTGTTCGTTCTGGCTTTGTTTTTAACCCTACTTGTTCTTTTAAATACAATGCTATTTCAGCCTTTGGTTCGATTTATGGATGACAGGGATCATTCAATAGCAAAAGATTTAGAAGCTGCAAAAGGGCTAAGTGGCAACAGCAACGAGCTTAATGCAAAGGCAGATGACATTATTAGTGCTGCTAAAAATGAAGCTGCAGGAATCAGACAAAAAGCAATGGATGATGAAAAAACACGAGCCGCTGCTAAAATTGAGACCAAACAAAATGAATTGGAAGTCGAGTATAACACGTTTCTAGACAGACTAAACTCTGACAAAGAGAACCTCAAAAATTCCCTTCTTTCTCAAATGCCTCTTTTCAAAGAGAGCCTTAAAGCTAAATTTAGCAAATTTTAGGAAAGGATTGATATGAAAAAAATAGTAGTGACAGCTTTGATTATCGTACCTGCTTTGCTTTTGGCAAGCAGTGTAGATGCAGAATCAAGCCGTTATTTTGCTCAAACAGGCAGAGAGACAGATTTTTGGCCCAGAGTGGTGAACTTTACTATCTTTGCAGCCTTGCTTTATTATTTGGTTGCCAACCCGATTAAAAGTTTCTTTAAGGGAAGAAGTCAGGATATCGCAACACGATTGAGTGAAATCGAAGAGAAACTTCAGGCAGCAAAAGAAGAGAAAAAAGAAGCACAAAACCGTTTAGAAAAAAGCGAAGAAAGAGCCAAAAAAATTATTGCAGATGCGAAAGCAGAAGCAGTACTTTTGGCTGAAAAAATCGCGACTGCCAACCAAAATGAATTGGCACTTTTAGAAAAACAGTTTCAAGATAAAGTCGCTTTTGAAGAGAGAAAAGCAGCCAGAGAGATGATAGATAAAGTCTTGAGTGAAAATATTACCAATGACGATATCATGCTTGATGAGACCAAAGTTGTTGACATCATTTCCAAAAAGGTGGCCTAATGGAAGAATTAATTGCTAAAAGATATGCAAAGGCTCTTACTTCTGTCGTTACAGATCTTTCAGGTATACTGGAAGTACTCAACGCACTTGCTGAAGCGTTGGGAAGTGTTGAAATAAAATCAGCTCTCTTTTCTCCTATGGTGTCGGGTGAAAAAAAGACAGAGATGATTTTGGCTGCATTGGGTCAAAACGCAGATCGCTCACTGGTCAATTTTATTAAGATTCTAGGTGAAAACAACAGACTTGATTTGATACCTGCCATTGCAAAAGTATTGAATGCAGAGCAACAACGTATTTCAAATCAGTATGAAGGAGTAGTAAGAAGCACATCATCATTGGATGAAGCATCATTGAATACCCTTGAAGAGACATTGAAAAAATATACAGGTGCAAGCATAAAACTAAAACAAGAACAATCTGACATAGAGGGTTTACGCGTTTTGGTTGATGATTTGGGTATAGAGGTAAACTTCTCTAAGCAGAGAGTTAAAGAACAATTGATCGATTTCATTAAGAAATCTTTATAGTTATCTAATCAGAAAGGAGTATCAGTGGCAGTAAAATTACAAGCAGATGAGATAAGTTCAATCATCAAAGAGAGAATTGAGAATTTTGAAATTGATGTAGACATCAATGAAATAGGAAAAGTAGTAGGTATTGCAGACGGTGTTTCAACCATCTATGGTCTTAACAATGTTATGGCTGGAGAAGTTGTAGTCTTTGAAAATGGCGCCAGAGGACTTGTGTTGAACCTGGAAGAAGCCAATGTGGGTGTTGTTATTCTTGGTTCAAGTACAGGCATCAGAGAAGGTATGACAGTCAAAAGAGCTGGCGATCTTCTTAAAGTGCCAGTAGGTGATGCATTGATGGGTAGAGTGGTCAATGCATTGGGTGAGCCTATAGACGGTAAAGGTGCAGTTTCAGCAGTAGAGCATAGATTTGTTGAGGAAAAAGCACCAGGCATCATGGCTAGAAAATCAGTTCATGAACCGCTTCAAACGGGTATCAAAGCGATTGATGCACTTGTGCCGGTTGGTAGAGGTCAAAGAGAGCTGATTATCGGTGACAGACAAACAGGTAAAACAACATTGGCGATAGACACTATTATCAACCAAAAAGGTCAAGATGTTGTATGTATCTATGTTGCGATTGGTCAAAAACAATCAACTGTAGCGGCTACAGTGAAAAAACTTGAAGAGCATGGCGCAATGGATTACACCATCGTTGTTAACGCCGGTGCATCGGATGCATCAGCATTACAGTTCCTTGCACCTTACACAGGTGTAACGATGGCTGAGTACTTCAGAGACAACGGTAGACATGCGGTTATTTTTTATGATGACCTTTCAAAGCATGCAGTTGCTTACAGAGAGATGTCATTGATTCTCAGAAGACCTCCGGGTAGAGAAGCATATCCTGGTGATGTTTTCTATCTTCACTCAAGACTACTTGAAAGAGCTGCAAAACTTTCTGATGAGTTGGGTGCAGGGTCTATTACCGCTTTCCCAATCATTGAGACACAAGCAGGCGATGTTGCTGCTTATATTCCTACAAACGTTATTTCTATTACAGATGGTCAGATTTTCTTGGAGACTGACTTGTTTAACTCAGGTATCAGACCAGCGATTAACGTAGGACTTTCAGTTTCTCGTGTTGGTGGAGCTGCTCAGATTAAAGCAACCAAACAAGTATCTGGAACATTAAGACTTGACTTGGCTTCATTTAGAGAGCTACAAGCTTTTGCACAGTTTGCATCAGATTTGGATGACTATACAAGAGGTCAGCTTGAGCGTGGACAAAGAATGGTAGAGGTACTTAAACAAGGACCTTACGCTCCTGTAGCGATTGAAAAACAAGTTGCAATCATTTTTGCCGGTGCAAATGGATTCTTGGATGACATTGCCGCTTCTTCAGTCACAAAATTTGAAGCAGAACTTATACCATTTATGGAAGCAAAATATACCAATATTCTGCCTGCTATTAGAAATGAGAAAAAAATCTCTGACGAAACGGATGGAGAATTACGTAAAGCTATAGAAGACTTTAAAGCTTCATTTGCTGGATAAGAAAGGCTAATTATGGCTAATTTAAAAGAGATCAAGCGTAAAATTGGAAGTGTTAAAAACACACAAAAAACGACCAAAGCGATGAAGCTTGTCTCTTCTGCAAAATTAAAAAGAACAGAAGAGCTTGCAAAAAGATCTAGAGTGTATGCTGCAAAATTGACTGAGCTTTTAAATGAAATTGCTCAGAAAATGCATCAAAACAATGTAGGTGGTTTGGATAACATTTATTTTAGAGATGTCGTCAATCCAAAAGTGGTAGATATCGTATTTATTACTGCAGACAAAGGTCTTTGTGGTGGTTTTAATGCACAAACAATCAAAAGAGTCAATCAATTGATTGCCACGTATAAAGCACAAGATGTAAAAATACGCCTCAGAGCAGTTGGACGAAAAGGTATTGATTATTATAAGTTTAACAATATTGATCTCAATGACCAAGTGATTGGACTTTCTGCAGCTCCTAATTTTGAGCAAGCAGCAGCGTTTATATCGGATATCTCTGCAGCGTATGCAAGAGGTGAGACGGATAAGATTGTATTGGTACACAACGGCTATGTCAGTATGATTGCACAAGAGATACGAGAAGATCAGGTTTTACCGATTGATGCATCAAAACTTGCACTCAATACCGTTTCGACTTCAGAGCTTGAAGTGGAGCCAGATGATGATGACACACTGCTTGAAGCATTGGTGAAACGTTACGTTGAGTATACCATGTATTACTCGCTGATCGATTCACTGGCAGCTGAGCATTCAGCACGTATGCAAGCGATGGATGCAGCAACTACCAATGCAAAACAGATGGTTAAAGAGCTTACTGTAAAGTATAACAAAGCAAGGCAAGAATCTATTACGACTGAACTCATTGAGATTATCAGTGGTGTGGAGTCTATGAAGTAAAACACGATTGAGCGATAAGCGCTCTGCCCAAGAGTAACAAAAGGGACTTTGTTCTTTTTGTTAGAAATTAAATGATAGGAGAAGTAATGATAGGTAAAATAGTACAAGTCTTAGGTCCCGTGCTAGATGTGGATTTTACAGACTACTTGCCAGAGATTAATGAAGCGTTGGAGACAACATTTGTTGTAGATGGCAAAGAGCAAAAATTGGTTTTAGAAGTAGCAGCACAGCTTGGTGATAACAGAGTAAGAACCATCGCTATGGATATGAGTGAGGGTGTTGTTAGAGGACAAGAAGTGAGAGCAACTGGTTCTTCTATTAAGGTTCCAGTGGGTGAAGCAGTACTTGGACGTATCTTTAACGTAATCGGTGAAGCGATCGATGATGCAGGTGAAGTCAATGCTAAAGAATACTGGTCAATCCACAGAGATCCACCGCCATTTGAAGAGCAAAGTACCAAAACAGAAGTATTTGAAACAGGTATCAAAGTCGTTGACCTTCTTGCACCATACTCAAAAGGTGGTAAAGTAGGACTCTTTGGTGGTGCCGGTGTTGGTAAAACCGTTATTATTATGGAACTTATCAACAACGTTGCGATGAAACACAGTGGTTTTTCAGTCTTCGCTGGTGTTGGTGAAAGAACACGTGAAGGGAATGACCTCTATCATGAGATGAAAGAATCAAATGTTCTTGATAAAGTTGCACTCTGCTACGGTCAAATGAGCGAGCCTCCAGGGGCACGTAACCGTATTGCATTGACTGGTCTTACGATGGCAGAATATTTCCGTGATGAAATGGGTCTTGATGTTTTGATGTTCATTGATAATATCTTTAGATTTGCACAATCAGGTTCAGAGATGTCAGCGCTACTTGGTCGTATCCCTTCAGCGGTTGGTTATCAGCCGACACTTGCAAGAGAGATGGGTGCACTTCAAGAGAGAATTACATCAACAACCAAAGGGTCTATTACTTCTGTTCAAGCAGTCTATGTTCCTGCGGATGACCTTACTGACCCCGCACCAGCAGCTGTTTTTGCACACTTGGATGCAACGACGGTATTGAACAGATCGATAGCAGAAAAAGGTATCTATCCTGCAGTGGATCCATTGGATTCAACGTCAAGAATGCTAGATCCGCAAATTATTGGTGAAGAGCATTATGCTTTGGCACGCGGTATTCAGAAAATTCTTCAAAAATATAAAGATTTGCAAGATATTATTGCAATTCTTGGTATGGATGAACTTTCTGAAGATGACAAACTGGTGGTTCAAAGAGCAAGAAAAGTTGAAAAATATCTTTCTCAGCCATTCCACGTAGCAGAAGTATTTACAGGTTCTCCAGGTGTGTATGTGACACTTGAAGAGACGATAGAAGGATTTAAAGGTCTTCTTGAGGGTAAATATGATGATATGAACGAAGCAGCTTTCTACATGGTTGGAAATATTGCTGAAGCCATTGCGAAAAATGATAAGATAAACGCAAAATAACCGAGCCTTTAAAGGATGAGTATGGAACTTATGAAGCTAGAAATTGTCACACCGACCGGTGTGATTTTTGACGCTGAAGTAAAACAGGTAACGCTACCAGGGTCTGAAGGTGAGTTTGGTGTTTTACCCAAACATGCTACTTTGGTATCGTTGCTTGATACGGGTGTCATTGTGATCAACAAAGCAGACGGAAGTGAACTGGCAGTAGCCATTAATTCCGGATATGTTAAGGTTGACGAAGAAAAAACAACGTGTATCGTTGATGGTGCGGTTTCCCTATCGGGTGAAGATGGTGATATTGCTGCAGCACTTGAAGAAGCAAAAAAACTTATCAAAAGTACAGAGGCTTCCTCTTCAGCTATTGCAGCTGCGGTAAGTAAAGTTGAGCAGATCGGAAAGAGTTACTAAAGTGGGATCACTCATTACCTATTTTATAGAAAGCAGTGCAATTACTATTTTTGTACTGCTTTTGTTGTCGGGATATTTTATCACTACTTTTTGGATATTTTTTGACAGATATCATATTTTAAATTCAAGAATCAGCACTGAAGCTACATCACTAAAAGCACTTTATACAGGCCAGTCAAAATCAGTGGCGAGGACTTCACTTATTTTTACTTATCTGTCTCGTGTAACTATACCCAATAAAGCAATACTGGAAGCAGCATCTTCGGATGCCATCCGTGTTTCAACCAAAGGGCTTACCATGTTGTCTATTGTCGCCTCTACATCTCCTTTTATTGGACTTTTTGGAACGGTAATCGGCATACTTGAAACATTTACTAAACTAGGCACACAGTCCAGTGCTTCTTTAAGCGTTGTTGCTCCAGCGATTTCTGAAGCGTTGATTGCAACTGCTGTGGGTATTGCCGTGGCTACTTTTGCTTATACATTTCACTTAATACTCAAGCGTAAGGCCTATGAGCTCTCCTCTTTGCTCTCCTCGCAATCTGAAGTGATACTTTCTCAAGTATCAGAGGATTAAAATGCAAGCTTTTGATGATGATCCAGAGTTGAACATCACGCCATTGGTGGATGTGATGTTGGTATTGATGGCGATTTTGATGGTCACTGCACCTACTGTGACTTTTCAAGAGGAACTGAAACTACCAGATGGTTCTAAAAGTTCGAAAGCCTCAGATCTAAAAACACTGACTATTCGAATGGACAAAAATCAAAAAATTTATCTGAATAATGACACCTATACGCTAGATACTTTTGCGGATGATTTTGTAAACCAGTCATCTAAGTTTGACAAACAATCAGATGTGTTTATTCGGGCAGATGAAAATCTTGAATATAAAAATGTCATGTATCTCCTTAAAAGCGTAAAGGCTGCAGGCTTCAAGAAGGTTTCACTTATAACACTATGAAGTATAGGTCATCTACACTTATCTCTGGCGCTATGGCTTTTGGTATCTATTTTCTTGTTATTATTTTGTTGTTTTTTTATTTTAACACCAGAAGTGAAAAAAAATCCGTACATTATGTGAAGAAAAATGACGGACGCATTAGTGTTTCTATGAGTTCAGCAAGCGCAGCGCCACAAAAAAAGACACAAAAAGCTGTTAAAGCAAAAACGAACAAAAAAATGCCTCCTAAGCCAAAATCCAAAACAAAACCAGTCGAAAAACCAAAACCAGTAGAAAAGCCCATTGAAAAACCAAAACCAGTGGAAAAACCAATTCCCACTGAAAAGCCGGTAGAAAAACCCAAACCCAAACCCAAACCTAAGCCAAAACCAAAACCCGTTGAGAAGAAAGTAGTAAAAAACGAAGTAAAAAAAGTAGAAGATCAAAATATGACAAAACCAAAAAAGCAGACAAAACCAAAAGATCTGTTTGCAAACGTGACTTCACAAAAAAAAGCTGAAGAAGCAAAACCGATGCTGAAGGCTAATAATTCAACAGCAAAACCGAAAAAAAATGATGTCATCAAAGTATCGGATAGACCAAGTGCAAGTGATATGGTGTCTGATTCGCTTAAAAATGAAAAAAACAGTGACAGCGGTATAGAAAATGCGTACCTCGCAAGGATAGAAGAGAAGCTCAAAGGGTGGCCGGCACAAAGTGAATATGCCGGAGAAACAGCGCAGGTTTCTATCGTTGTCGACCCAAGTGGTCATTTTGAATTTAAAATTATTTCGGCATCTGGTAATGTTGAGTTCAATGAAGGTCTTGAAGCCTATCTTGAACAGTTGCAACGTATTGGATTTGGCAGACATAAGGGTGATAGACCGTATGATCTTGATGTTGAATTTGTGGCGAAGGATTAATCTCGCTGTTCCGATAGGCAATGATCTTTATGTTAAACCCTAATAGTATAGAGTTTGTCAACATTGTCTTTGTTTTATTGTATATTTAATACGTATTTTAACACTACACTGATACAATACGTCAATCAATACTCATCAATAAGGAATCAAAGTGCAATATTTGTTTGTCGTTTTGTTGGCAATGAACCTTTTTACATCAACACTTTTCGCCGTAGATGCAAGGTTAAAAATAGAAAAAGATGTGGAACAGCGTGTTCGTATTGCTTTGGTTGACGGTTCAACGGACCAAAGCAGCAAAGTCTTTAATATTTTCCTTTCAGATCTTAAAATCAGCGGACATTTTTTGGCAGATACTGTGCATCATCAAGGCGATGTTTCTTCAAACATGCTTCCTCCTACACTTAAAAGTCAAGAGTATGTACTGCGCTATAGTCTCAATCAGCAATCAGGAACTGAGTTGAATGTGCGTTTATTGAAGAGTTCGGATGGAACACAACTTTTCAAAAAAAGCTACAGTATCCCCACAACAGATAAAATGCCTTTTCTCATACACAAGGCTATTTCTGACATCAACGATATGATGCAGTACCCTGATATTTCATGGATTACACGCTATGTTGTGTATGCCGTCTATTCTGCACCCGGACTCAGTGAAATTCGCTTAGCTGATTATACCTTCAACTATAAGAAAACGATTATTAGAGGTGGACTCAATCTTTTTCCAAAATGGGCAGATAAGGATCAGCGTTCTTTGTACTATACGTCTTACAAAGGTACTGTGCCTGCACTATATAAGTTAAATATTTATAACGGTTCAAAAGAAGAAATCGTCAGTTCTGACGGTATGCTGGTTTGTTCTGATGTCAATAGCAATGGCACAAAACTTTTGCTGACAATGGCACCTGAGGGTCAGGCCGATATTTATGAGTATAATCTTGGTTCACGATCAAAAACAAGAGTGACTGATTTTAAGGGCATCGATGTAAACGGTAAATATGTAGATGATGAGAACAGTATTGTATTCATCTCAAATAGACTGGGGTATGCCAATGTATTTAAAAAGTCTATTCACTCACCGGCAACCTCGCAGGTAGTGTACCATGGACGAAACAATAATGCTTGTGATGCGCATGGGGGTAAAATTGTCTATTCAAGCAGAGAGAGCAATAATGCCTTTGGAGGCAATACGTTTAACCTGTACCTCACCTCTTCAGGAAGTTCAGACACAAGACCTCTGACTACAACAGGGACAAACCAATTCCCGCGTTTTTCTTCTGATGGATCTACGGTACTCTTTTTGAAACAAAGTGGCCGTAGCTCATCGATAGGATATATCAATTTAACCAGTCAGCAAAGTTTACTTTTTCCGTTTAACGACAGAAAAATTCAATCTATTGATTGGTAATCAAATCTAATTTAAAGGATAAAATATGACACAAAAATTACTGATAGCAGGAACTGTACTTTCACTCTTGTTGAGTGGTTGTGGACAAAATGCACCAGAACTTGATGGTAAAAACAACATTACCGATGGCTCAGACATTGGAGGCGATACGGTAAGTATCGATGAAAATGGCGGTGGATACGGTAGTGGCGGATCTATGGGAAATTATAACAGCAGCAGCGATGGCTTTAGAAGTGTTTATTTTGGATTTGGGGATTATACAATCTCTCCAAATATGGAAAGTAACATGAATACGAACGTTAAAGTAGGTTCTTCTGCATCTGCTAAAATCAAAATAGAAGGTAACTGTGATGAGTTTGGTACGGACGAGTACAATTATGCTCTAGGACTCAAACGTGCTAAAGCAGTGAAAGACAGTTTGGCTGCACAGGGTGTAAGTTCTAGCAAAATGGTATTGGTGAGTTTTGGTGAAAGCAGCCCCGTTTGTACTGAGCCGAGTGATACGTGTTATGATAGAAACAGAAGAGTTGATCTCCGTCTCGTTAAGTAGGGTTTGTTATGAGAGCTAAGTATGTGATACGTGCTGCATGGATTGCTCTTTTGGGTTCAGGGCTTCTGTGTGCTGAACCTTCCGTATATGGCTTCGGCACTGACGAATCGAGTGATACCGAATCGTATTCAGATTCAGACCAAGGTTCATCAAGTACTATTGCTTCTTTGCGTCAACAGATTGCACAGCAGAATGAGAGAATAGATGGTCTTACAACTATTGTTGAAGGTTTGAGTGCCTCTATCAATGAATTGCAGCTTGCAAAAAATGATACGGCTGCGGGTAGCTCAAGTGCAGATACGGATGTGTTACTGAAAAAATTGGCTGGGATGATAGATGAAATCAATCAAAATTATGTCAGTAAGCAAGAGTTGCAGCGTTCTTTAGGCAAAACCCAATCAGCTCCGGTGCGTGAAAAACCCATAACAATGTCTTCTGCAGAGAGCAGCGAAGAGGGACTGGATAGCCAAAGCAGTGCAACACTCTACAATGAAGGTGTGAGGTTTTTTGTCAAAAAACAGTATGCAGAGGCACAGAAAAGATTTTCACTCGCCGATTCCAAAGGTTACAAACCTGCGGCTTCAAATTATTACCTAGGCGAAGTTGCCTACTATACAAACAAGTATGAAGACGCTATTTTTTATTTTAAAAAAAGTGCCGGTTTGTATGATAAGGCGACCTACATCGATACATTGCTTCTTCATACGGCAATCTCACTTGAAAAAACCGGAGACAAGGGACAGGCAAAGATTTTTTATGAAAATATCATTCAAAACTATGCAGGTAAAAAAACTGCAGATATTGCAAAACAGAAGCTTAGTAAATTAAAATAGACAGTATGATATGTTAAAAATCACATTTTTATTCATATCGTTTTATCTCTCTGCTTTTTCCTATGATCGTTATGACAATAATGATTTTGAAACACTCCCGCTCAAAGGTACCGAGACGGTTCCTATCGGTAAAACACTTTTTAAACTTCTGAAAAAAAACGGTGAACAGATTGTTGATTTGAGCGGACAAAATTTTATCCTTGTTTCGGTGCGTGAACCTGGGAGTGATGGGCGATTTTATGCAGTTGATCGTGATGGAACAGTATGGTGGAGCGGGGCTATCACCTCAGGTACGCCTGATTTTAGAAGTCCTTCGGGCATTTTTTCCATATTTCAAAAAAAGCGTTATCATATGTCGACCGTATTCCCAGATGAAAGCGGTGTGAACAATATGAATTATATGATGAAATTTACCCCACGGGGACATGCTTTGCATGAAGGCAGTGTGGAATGGATGTCACATGGGTGTATCCACATCGACCCTAAAGATGTACCTGTGATTTACCGTTGGGCAAAGTATGGTACAAAAGTCGTCGTTACACGACATAAATATATGCCTTTTGCACGCGAAGATTTACTCAAAATATATGGTAATTGGCCATAAAATTTAAAGCTCTTTTGCTTTTTGGTACGCTTTTTCAATGGCATTGATGCATGATGCCCGTACATTACCGTCTTCAAGTGCACCATACCCAGCAGCCGTCGTTCCGCCTGGACTCATGACTGCATCTTTAAGCAGGGAGGGGTGTATGGTTTGAATGATGCTGCCAAACCCATCAAACAATCCCTGCATAGCAGTCATGGCATCTGCTCTTTTAAGGCCCTGTTTGACTGCACCATCCACCAAAGCCTCAGCTACAAGTGCCAAATACGCAGGTCCTGAACCTGCTAAAGCCGTTGCAATATCGATCTCTTTTTCGGAGTCAAGCCAGAGTGTACTGCCTATGGCACCCAACAGTCTCCCAGATTCTTCTTTAAATGCACTGTCGCCGGTGAGCGTAGTCATAGACTTACCGACACTTGCAGCAAGATTTGGCATCGCTCTTACGATAGCGTGTGAGTTGAAATGGTTTTTGAGTTTGTTGAGCGAAGTGCCTGCAAGCACTGAGAAAATAACCCTGGCTGTTCCTGAAAGCCTCAGTGCTACTTCTTCTACGTTGGCAGGCTTGATGCATAAAAGAATTGTTTTATCTGTGATATCAAAAGCATCTAGGTGATGTTTTTTTATGGAAACGCCAAGTGCTCGTTCATATGCTTCGAGTTTTTTCATATCTCTTCCGACAACTTCAATAGCGTAGCTACTTTTGAGACCTTGGGCAATGCTTAGTGCCATGTTGCCATTGCCTATAAATGTGATTGTATCCATCATGAACTCTCTTGTGTATTGGTAGATTGCATTATAGCATTATTAGTATAACTTTGTTAAAATGGGTGCATTTAATCACAGAGGTATGATCGGTATGGAATCATTTTTAGCAACAGCAAAAGCATCAAGCAGCATCGTCTCAACGCTTAGCGGTGCACAAAAAAATAGAATACTTAAAGAGATGGCAGCAGCATTAAGGACTAACCTAACGGTGCTACTTGATGCAAATCGGCATGATATGGCTGCAGCAGAATCCAATAAGCTTGCCTCTTCACTCAAAGACAGACTTTTTTTAGATGAAAGCAGAATCGAAGCCATGGCTAAAGCAATAGAGGAGATAGCCGGACTCAAAGAGCCTGTAGGTCGTGTTCTTGATGGCTGGTATGCTGATGCGGGATTTAAGATAGAAAAAGTTTCTGTGCCGATCGGTGTCATAGGGGTGATTTACGAATCCCGTCCGAATGTGACTGCCGATGTGGGAGCATTGTGTTTTAAGAGTGGCAATATTGCTATACTCAAAGGCGGAAAAGAAGCGGAACACTCCAATCAGGCTATAGCAAAAGTACTTCAATCTGTATTGATTGCCAATGGGTTGCCTAAAGAGGTTATTGCATTGCTGCCTGATAGTTCCAGAGAAGGTGTGACAAGTCTTATAAAACAAGATGCCTATGTGGATCTTATCGTACCGCGTGGCGGAGAGGCGTTGATTAAGTATGTCTGTGCAAATGCTACCGTGCCTGTAGTCAAGCATGACAAAGGATTGTGCCATACCTATATCGATAGGGATGCAGATTTGAAAAAAGCGCTTTCTATTGCCGTCAATGCTAAGTGCCGAAGGACAGGAATCTGTGGAGCGATGGAGACACTTTTGGTGGATGGAGTGATAGCCAATGAAATACTTCCAGTGCTCAAACAAGCCTATGATGCACAGTAGAGGGAGCTGTTGCGCATATACAAAGGTATGGGTCTGGGCATTCTGAAGCGATTATTACAGAAAACTGTACCACTGCAGAATATTTTTTAAATGTCATTGATGCCGCCTGTGTGTATCTCAATGCCAGTACACAGTTTACCGATGGAGGAGAATTTGGTTTTGGAGCGGAAGTGGGCATCAGTACCAACAAACTCCATGCCAGGGGTCCTATGGGAGTGAGTGAACTCACAACCTATAAATATAAAATATACGGACACGGTGAAACAAGATAAGCCTGACTAAAGCTTCATTGGCTAGAATAAGAAAAATTTACAAACGAGGATAAAACAATGGTCATTACAAATGAAAACTGTGTAGTAGGCATAGAATACGAACTAAAAGAAGCAGGTACAACAGAGGTTGTAGATAGCAACAAAGGCGGAGCACCATTGGAGTTTATTATCGGGAAAGGTCAAATCATTCCCGGTCTTGAAAAAGCATTGGTTGGTATGAGTAAAGGGGAAAGTGGAGACATCATGGTCAAGGCAGCAGATGCATATGGTGATGTAAATCCTGAAGCGATGCAAACACTTCCTATCGATCAGTTTGCAGGTGTTGATCTTGTAGAGGGCATGACACTCTATGGTCAAGGAGAAGATGGGCAAACGGTACAGGTGATTGTAAAATCATTTGATGACAATGAAGTGAATGTAGATTTTAACCACCCAATGGCGGGTAAAGACCTTATGTTTTCTATCACGGTTCTAAGTGCCAGAGAAGCAACTGCAGATGAAATCACTTCAGGTATCGTTGGCGGACCTGCGACATCTGGCGGTAGCTGTGGTACAGGTTGTGGCTGTCATTAATTTTTAATCTTGTGTGTCGGTTTCTTGCAAACCGACACTTTTTTTCTCCTTTCTCTTTTTACTCTTTCACCTCCATGCTGACCTTTTTACTTTAGGTAAATGCTTTGTTTTGTATGATTTTTTGCTATGATAATTTTATATTTATGTGAAGGTGTGTCATGAATCAGACAGAACAGTCTTTTGATATCAATACCATATTAACCACGCTTTTTAGCTCTTTGGATGCTATCAGACGAGAAAAAAATATTGAACTTATTTATGATATGCAGGCAACCATACCCAGAGAATTAAGAGGGGATTCTGATGTATTGTCGCGATTGCTTCACGCTTTGCTTACCTTTGTGTTTCAACGGACCGATGAAAAGGAGATTGTACTCTCTTTGGGTGCACCTGAAGATTTTCTCTATGAAGAGTTTGTGTCATTTTGTATCAAAGAGACCCATATTGCCAAAGAAGACATTGTGACCTTTTTAAAGACCGGATTGGGGAATGATTTGGCGATACTCGGAGGTAAGATAATGACCGATACCCCAGACGATATCCATATAGAAATACCTTTTAAAATACATGAATTGGGATACAGACGTCACTACAGACTCCCGCATGTCGGGATGTTACATAAAAAAGTTTTGGTAATTTGTGAGAGTAAACAGGTAGAGCGTACTTTAGCGCATATGCTCTGCTATTTTTTATATGAGGTTGATGCAGGGCTTGAGTCATACAGAGCCAAAGGCAGCAATTTGGCTCTGTATGACATCGCGATTATAGATCAAAGACTCAGTACCGATGCGGTGAATGATATCATCATCGAGGTACAAAAAAAGTGTCTTTAAAATGTGTCATTCTTTTGGATTCTCATTTGGTACAACCCTCAACGATGTCCTGTGTGAGTACACACCTCATCAAACCTGTGACACAGGAGAGTATCTATACGTTAATTTTGTCACTCTATCAGGATTCAAATGATCAAATAACCATCAAATCAAATGAGACCACACATGCAGTGGATATAGAAAAATACCTTCAAACCGAAAAAGAGAATGTAGTTCAAGCCACTACAATACAGAATCCTCTTGGTTTTGCTTCAGGGTTTCAAAAGAGCACTCAGCCCAAAAAAGAGCTTGTGTTGGCTATTTTAAATAAAGAAGAAGGACTAAAAAATACCCAAAAAATGGGCTTAGACTATAAAAATGAGCTCAAAATATTTTTGGATATTTTTGACAAGTCGGATTTGTATTTTAGACAAATTGTTAATGAAAAAGCGATAAACAAGATCAAGCAGTTTTGTATTGATCTGGAGAAACATGCTAAAATAATCGGTGCTGAGAGTATGTTGAAGTTTGCCGATACGGTGAGTCTGATTTTTGTCTATAACAAACTCGATATGCTTGTAATTTACCCCGGTAAATTTCATCTTGAACTAAAAAAGCTGCTTGAAGAGATCAAAAAAGAACTGCATATCAAATAAACACTTATTCTTACCGCTTGAGGGCGTTTGAATGAAGTGTAAACTAAACATGGTAAAATACCCCACAATATTTACTACATCCAAAGGATACCTATGTCAATCAAGTGTGCATTTATATTTCCAGGTCAGGGCTCACAGGCCACTGGTATGGGAAAAGATTTTTTTGAAAATACCGATACAGCAAAAGAGATGTTTGCACAGGCAAAAGAAAGAACAGGGATTGATTTTGAAACACTTTTGTTTACTGAAAATGAAGAGTTGGGCAAAACAGAGTTTACTCAACCCGCGATTTTATTGGTGAGCGCCATAGCAAATAGACTTTTTGTGGAACAAACAGGTATCGTGCCGACGCTTACTTTGGGGCACTCTTTGGGTGAGTTTTCTGCGCTTGTGGCAAGTGGTGCATTGGATGCCATTGATGCGGTTGAGTTGGTCAACCTAAGAGGAAAACTGATGGCTGAAGCGTGCAGTAAACAAGAAGTCGGTATGTTGGTCTGTCTTGGGCTTGATGATGCAATGGTTGAAGGCATTTGCCAAAGCCAACGAGAGAGTGGCAAGAGCGTGTGGGCGGTCAACTACAACAGTGACGGTCAGATAGTCATCGCAGGAATCAAAAAAGACTTGGAAACACTGGTTGATGTACTCAAAGAGGCAAAAGCCAAACGCGCGATGTTGCTCAATATGTCGGTTGCAAGCCATTGTCCTTTACTAGATAGTGCGACTGCGCCACTGGCTGCTAAACTACAAGAGGTGATTAAAGATGATTTTATCGCTCCTGTGATTTCAAATGTAACGGCTAAACCGTACAACACAAAAGCCGAAGCTTTAGAGCTACTTCCAAAACAGCTTGTGATGCCCGTTCTTTATAAACAGTCAATCAAAAATAGTGATGATGAGGTGGACTGCTACATAGAATTCGGACACGGCAAAGTGTTAGCCGGACTCAACAAATCAAGTGCAACAAAACCAACGTTTAATGTCTTTGATATGGCGAGCCTTGAGGCAACCATCCAAGCCCTCAAAGAGCTATGATGAGCAAAATTGCAATACTAGGGGCAATGGTAGAGGAGATAGAGCCGATACTCTCTCGTGTAGAAAATATTAATAAAATCTCTTACGCGAACAATACCTTTTATGAAGCCACTTATAAAGGTAAAGAAGTTGTCATCGCCTACTCCAAAATAGGTAAAGTTTTTTCTACTCTAACCGCAACGCTACTCATAGAAAAATTTGGATGTGACATGCTTCTTTTTAGTGGGGTTGCAGGGGGAATAAGCCCTGAGCTTGCTATAGGAGATCTGATCATCGCGGATGGACTGTGTCAGCATGACCTTGACATCACAGCCTTTGGACATCCTTATGGATATGTGCCTGAGGGTGAAGTGTGCATACCAACAGATGTAAAGCTAAGAGAGATTGCCAAAGAGGTTGCAAGAACGAAAGGGATGACTCTAAAAGAGGGCATTATCGCCACGGGTGATCAGTTTGTTGCATGTAATGAAAAAAAAGGCTGGATAGAAGAGACTTTTAAAGCCGATGCCCTGGAGATGGAAGGAGCAAGTGTCGCTGTCGTCTGTCATGCATTGAACATACCCTTTTTTATTTTACGCGCCATCTCGGACACGGCTGACATGGATGCAGGTTTTGATTTTGACACTTTTTTGGCAAGTAGTGCCAAAGTGAGTGCTGATTTTATTCTTGAAATGGTTGAGAGGGTTTAGGAATTTTTTCTTAACAACTTGTCAAAAACTTCGGTATAATAAGTCAAATTATTAGGAAAAATGATGCAAACAATTCAAGTTGGACAATTCAAATCAGATTTTTCAAGTATATTGGATAAAGTGCAAAAAGAGGGTGAAACCTATATCATAGAGTATGGAAAAAAACATAAAAAAGTAGCGATGCTTGTGCCATACAGCGAAGAGAAAAAACAGAGAGTTTTTGGTCTGCATGAGGGAAAAAGCAAAATAAGCGATAACTTTGACGATGAAAATCACGCTATAAACAGTATGTTCTATGGCTCTAGTTTATGAATATCATCATAGATACACATATCTTTTTGTGGCTAAACTTTGAACCTAAAAAAATCAGCCAAGAACACTTGGCGCATTTGGAAGATATGGATAATAAAATCTTTATAAGCTCTATCAGTATCGCTGAGATAATGATAAAAAAATCTATTGGAAATCTTGAAGTGGATTTTGATATATTTGAATCTATCGAGAGTATGGGGCTTGAAGTTTTGGATTTTGATGGTAAAAGTGCATTGTTGCTTGGTTCTTTGCCATTTTTTCATCGTGACCCTTTTGATAGGATGATAATAGCTCAAAGCTTGAGTGCAAAATATAAAATAATCACAGTCGATAAAAAGTTTGAACACTACGCTTGTGAACTCATATAGAAGGTAAAAAGTGGCAATAACGGTCAGTAAAAAACTCCTGCGCATAGCGGGCAAAACAAATGCAGAGTTTAAACTCATAGGTGAGGGTGATAAGGTCTTGGTGGGGCTTAGTGGAGGTAAGGATTCGTTAGCGTTGGTGCATGTGCTTAAACATATGCAGCGTCATGCACCGTTTAAGTTTACTTTTGAGGCAGTCACCATCAACTACGGTATGCCGGGTGAGCAGTATCATGCGTTAAGCGAACACTGTAAAGAGCATGAGATCATCCATCATGTTTTTGAGACCAATATCTTTGATGTCTCTCAGGATGCCATTCGCCCAAACAGCTCATTTTGCAGTTATTTTTCACGCATGAGAAGGGGTGCTTTGTATAGTTATGCCGAGCAAGGCGACTTCAACAAGGTGGCATTGGGACATCATTTTGATGATATGGCAGAGAGTTATTTTATGAATATGTTTTATAACGGCACCATGCGAACATTAGCCCCCATCTATAAAGCGCAAAGAGGATTTCATCTCATACGACCGCTCATCATGGTGAGAGAATCTCAAACGAGAGGTTTTGTGGAAGACAATGGTCTTGTTGCCATAGGCGATGAGGCGTGTCCAGCGATGCTCAAAGACGTTAAAGCGCCTTACGCAAGAGCAAAGACGAAACAGTGGCTCAGAGGTATGGAGATGGAAAATAAAAATCTCTTTAAAATGCTGCAATCATCACTAAGCACGATACACGATGATACATTTTTAGATCCAAAGCGTTGGAGAAGAGATGATAACGAGGTGATGGTGTGAGGTTTTTTCTGTTTTTGACTCTGTTTGGCGTGATGCTCTTTGCTAGAGATATTTTAAAAAGAAATGATGGCGTCTCGGATGAAAATATCTATCCTTCTGCATTTAAAGTAAAGCTCATCAAACGATGTGAAGTGCTTGTATTAAATGAAGAGCCTAACCGCAAAGCAAAGAAGATATATACGCGTGTCTGGACAGAAGAGTGTGTACAAAATTATGGCTGCATGAGGGAGATAACCCAAAAAGAACTTGATGGGATGGATGAGGTCAAAAGAAACTATATGGCATGGAAATATCCCACTTGGTGCAAGGTGGATGCAAAAGGCAAAATAGGATGGGTGCGTAAACAGTTTTTGTCTGATGAACCTTGTAAGAACTAACACCATGAATCACTTTGTTGCAACGGTAGAAGGACGCCTTGATAAAATACTTGCGATGCACCTTGATGCAAGTCGCAATCAGCTTGAAAAGCTTGTAAAAGAAGGGTTGGTATCTGTCAATGCGCAAGTTGTCATCAAGAGTAGTTTTAGAGTACAGGAGGGTGATACGGTTTCTTATGTCTTTAAAGAGGCGGAGAAAAAGGTTGCGCCTAAAATCGATTTTGATATTGAGATTTTGTACGAAGATGACCATCTTTTGGTAATCAACAAACCTTCAGGGCTTGTGGTGCATCCAGCGCCTTCAGTTAAAGAGCCTACATTGGTTGATTGGCTTGTGCATAAAGGCATCTCACTCTCGACGCTAAGCGGGGAAGAGCGTCATGGTATCGTACACCGCATAGACAAAGAGACCACCGGTGCTCTTGTCATCGCCAAAGACAATGAAACGCATGAAGCACTAAGCGCCCAGCTTCAGGACAAGAGTATGGGGCGTTATTATCTGGCATTGATTGACCATCCTATGAGAGAAGATACGCAGGTAGATAAACCCATCGGACGCAATCCTAAAAACAGGCTGATGATGGATGTGGTTCAAGATGGCAGAACAGCAAAAACGGCTTTTGTTAAACTGGCTTTGGGAATGTGGGACACCGAACTGATCGCTGCTAAACTCTATACAGGGAGAACCCATCAGATTCGTGTACACCTCAAGAGCTTGGGTCGGCATATTCTGGGGGATGACTTATATGGGTTTAAGAGCAAAAGAGATAAAATACCACGAGTTTATTTGCATGCGTATCTTCTGTATCTGACACACCCAATCACGGGCAAAAAGATGGAATTTGTTGCCCCAGTGTTTGAGGATATGAAACAATTTTTATCCAAATATTTTGCGATGGATGAGGTGAATGAAAAGATCAATCCCAAGACTTTGGGTTCACTTTTTATCCAAGAGTAGCACAGTTACAGTAGCCTAATACAACGCATCAAGATGCTATACCGATAAAAGCAGGAAAAATGCCACACCTAAAAGTTATCCCTTTTGATACGACATTGTTAGAGCAAAAAGTGGCATCGAGCCAGACGATGACTTTTGTGGCAACCTCATCTACCGGGAAAGAGATGCTCATCGGCGTTGAACACGGAGGTGAAGAGTTTTTGTTGCAACTCAAGCCGGATACCGATGCGATGCTGCTCAAGTATGACAAGGTGACAAGACCGCTAAAAGTAGCGCTTCTTAAAGAGGCTATTGCTCTTGTGGCACAAGAGTTGGATTTACAGATACTCTCATCCAATATCGCAACAACCAATACCAAAACACCGCTTTCTTCAGAATATTTTAAAAAAATTGAATCTTTTGAAGGGATGGTGTACCCCAAGGAGAAGTTGTGTGTCGAAGTGGGATTTGGGAGCGGTCGGCATTTGTTGTTTCAGGCAAAAAAGAATCCTGACACGCTCTATATAGGTATAGAGATCCATACCCCCTCAGCACAACAGGTGCTCAAACAGATAGAACTGCAGCAACTTGAAAATATCTGGGTGGTCAATTACGATGCACGGCTTTTTTTGGAAATGCTTCCCTCAAACAGGTGTGAACAGATCTTTGTGCATTTTCCTGTACCTTGGGATAAAAAACCCCACAGAAGAGTCATCAGCCCGAGTTTCCTTGAAGAGTCTATGCGGGTACTCAAAAAAGGCGGTCGTTTGGAGTTGCGCACCGATAGCGACAGCTACTTTTGGTATGCACTTGAGACCTTTTTTGCGTTGCCAAAAGCAGAAGTGAATGTGCACAAAAACGAGGCACTTGAAGTGACCAGTAAATATGAGGCACGATGGCTCAGGCAGGAAAAAGATATCTATGAGGTGCATACCACTTCTTTGCAAGACTCTCCCTGCAAAGAAGAGACGATAGATTTTAATTTTAATGGGGTAAAATATATTCAAGGATTGGAAGAGCGTTTGCCTTTAAAAGCCTTGGTTTTTGAGGGATATTTTGTACATTTTGAGCGTATCTATCAAATATCTGGGCACAGTGTAGTCATCAAATGTGCTTTTGGGAGTTTTGATAGACCTGAGCACAAATATTTGATTCTCAATCAAGAGGGATGCAGGTATTTTGTCTCTTCTCCTATTAAAACTTCGGTCAATTTTCAAGCACATCAAGCAATGGTGGCGCAAATCATGTTAGCTAAAGGAGAGTAGAGTATGTCCAATGTGATTCACGCTTCGCATCTTACACTGAGTTATGGCAACGGTGATAAAGAAATCATCAAAGATGCGAGTTTCAGCATCAAAAAAGGTGAATTTGTTTTCATCACAGGGCCTAGCGGTTCGGGTAAATCTACACTGCTTAAATCTCTTTACGGCCAAATCCAAGCGACAGAGGGAAGTTTGGTCGTAGGTGGGCATGATCTTGCTACCATACGCAAAGGCAAACTGCAAGAGCTGCGGGCGCATATGGGTATCATATTTCAAGATTATAAACTCATCAATGAATGGACGGTTGCCAAAAATGTGGTGCTTCCTTTGATGATTGCAGGGTATTCTACGGAGATTCAGGACACACAGGCACGAAGACTGCTCAAGCATGTCAAGCTCTCAGAACATGCCGATAAGTATCCTTTGGAACTCAGTGGTGGGGAACAGCAGCGCGTGGGAGTTGCGAGGGCATTGGCAAAAAACCCTGTTGTGATTTTGGCAGATGAGCCCACCGGAAACCTTGATGACTACTCTTCCAATGTGATTTGGGACTTGATGGAAAATGCGTGTCAGCAGCTTGAAACAACGGTGCTGGTAGTGACACATAAAATTCCGACTATTTTTTCGCTGCCGTATAGACATTTTATCATTGAGAGCAAGGGTGTGTATGAAGTTCATTAAAAATCATCTGATGTTTATTTTGCCATTGATGGCAATATTGTTGGGTATTGAGTTTTTTTTGGTATTTGAGCGTACGACTGATACCTATGAACAAGGACTCAAAGACGGATATTCGATGTTCGTGGTTACCAAAGAGCCTATGGAGCTTTCGGCTTTTCAGGCATTAAACGACCATATTAGCGGGACGAAACTCATTAAGCGCGAAAATATTGTAGCAGAGGTGACAAAAGGTGTGAGCCAAAGCACGAGCGAAGAGATTTTGGCTGCCTTACCTTATTTTTATAACCTTGGTTTGGACTCGTATCTTCGTACTTCGGAGCTTGAAAAAATCAAAAAAGATTTACTCTCAAACGAGAATGTAAAAAAAGTTGAGACCTTTGGGAGCAGCCATAATTCAAACTATAAACTTTTCTCTTTTATTAAATTTACACTGAAGATTTTTATTGTGTTTATGGCGGTTGTGAGTTTATTTCTCATCATTAAACAGATGGAAATATGGAAATATGCCCACAAAGAACGTATGCAGGTCATGGAGATATTTGGTGCACCTTTGATGCTGAGATCAGGTGTGCTTTTTAAGGTTGCACTGATGGATGCCATAGTCGCAACGATACTGGTTTCAGCGCTTTTTCTCTATATCAAGTTTTATTGGGCAACTCAGAGCGGTATCGACATTATGGTTCAGAACCAAGAGGTACTCTTTAAGCTCAGTGATATTGGACTTTTGTTGGCATCTGCATTTTTTATCGTTATTTTTGCCGTTTACTCTGTCGTCTTTAGCAGCAAGGGAGTGCAGGAGTGAAATCCTTCATTTTCCTTTGTGTGATGAGTGTGGGCTTGGTGTATGCCGCTTCCACCACTGCAAAAATCAAAAAATCCGAACAGACCTTGTCAGCCGTGGAGACGGAGAAAAAGCAAGCCAGTACCTATTTGGGCAGGGTTGCAAGAGATATCAAGAAGACTGAAAAAGAGATTGAATATATCGAAAAAAAGATGGATGAACTTGAAGCGGACCATGAAGCGACTCAGAAAGAGTACGATCTTCTCAAAAGCGAACTCGAAAAATCCGAAGAAGAATTGGCTCAGACCAGCGGCGCATTGGAAGAAAAACGTCAGGCTTTTATCTCCTTGCTCTCTGAGCAGTTCTCTATTGTCTATGCGCTGGAACAGTCGCATGAGCCAACCAGAATGTCTATGATGATGCAAGAGATTTATACGGCCTATAAAGAGCACAATACCAAAATGCTTGAAACCCTTAAATCAGACATCGGTACGCTTAAAAAAGCAAAAGAAGACAAAACCGTTTTACGTAATAAAACAAAAGTAGAGATTCAAACCATTGACAAAAAGAGAGAAGAGTATGCGCAAAAGAAGGCAGCAAAAGAGAAATTGCGTAAAAAACTCAGTAAAGATGAAGAGACTTACAATGCAAAGCTTGAAAAGATAGTAGACAAGCAAAACTCTTTACGTTCGACGTTGGCACAACTCAATATTTTGCAAGCGCAAGAAGTGGAAGAGGCAAAAAAAAGAGCTGCAGCAGAAAAAGAAGCCATGCGCCTTGAGAAGATAAGACAAAGAGAGATTCGTGAAGCCAAAGCCTTGGCGCGTACCAATGCAAAGAAAGCGCAAGAGGCTTTGCGTAAAGCAAAAACGAAAGAAGATAAAGAAAAAGCACATGTCGCTGTAAAAGAGGCAGAGAAAGAGAACACAAAAGTCTATCAGGAGAGTGAAAAAGTCAAACAAGTCAACTCCTCTTATAAAGCCTCTGCAACCTACGCGTATCAGGGTGGAAAGACTATATCACCTCTTTCGGGTGCGCGTGTTATCAAGAAATTCGGTACGTATGTGGATCCGATTTATAAAATCAAGATTTTTAATGAATCGATTACGATGCAGCGTGCATCCAATACAAAGGTACAAAATATTTTAAACGGTAAAGTGGTATTTGCAGGTAAGAGCAGTATGTTGGGCAAGGTGGTGGTTGTATCGCACAGTGACCGCATCCACACCGTCTATGCAGGACTCTCCAAGATAGCCCCAACGATACATGTCGGCGCAAAGATACAAAAAGGGTATGTAGTAGGAAAAGTGAATGAAAAACTGATTTTTCAGGCAACCAAAGACTCTAAACATATCGACCCC
Source organism: Sulfurovum sp. 16-42-52 (assembly GCA_002281755.1). GTDB lineage: Bacteria > Campylobacterota > Campylobacteria > Campylobacterales > Sulfurovaceae > Sulfurovum. The sequence continues at coordinate 58,510 of NCHB01000006.1, read as the reverse complement.
TTGAAACTCATTCAAATCTAATATTAAGAGGAACTATGAAAAAAACAGTATTGACAATCATGTCTGCGGCAAGTTTCGGTTTTGCCGGAGGAAACATCGTTCCCGCTGAACCGATGTTCACAAAAGAGCCTGCTAGGACAATAGACGTTCCTACCATGGAGCAGAATAGCACAGATGAGCGTACCTATCTTCAAATCATGATGGGAAAACCGCAACAACCTTTGAGTCATGACGAACTGATGAATAGGGTGCTTTACACCAATATTGTGGGTACGGGCATTGTTGCGATATGGGGTTCAGTATTTTGGGATTATTTTACCATCACGCCGGTTGCAGGTGATGAAGGATGGTTCGGTGCCGATACAAAATATGGAGGCGCGGATAAACTGGGGCATACCTACTCTACCTATCTTTGGTCTTTGGGATTTTCTTCTTTGTATGAATATTGGGGGATGAGCGAAGAAGAGTCACTGCTTTATGGTCCGCTTACTTCATGGGTTTTTCAAGGCATGATGGAAGTAGGGGACTCTTTTAGTAACTCACAGGGTTTCTCCTATGAAGATTTGGTGATGAATACTCTTGGTGCGGGATTTTATTACGTCAGAGAGAAATATCCGGCGGTAAAAGAAACGTTGGATTTTCGTCTGGAATATGTACCTGATTTTGGCTCAAGTGTCGATATCTTTACTCAATATAACTCGATGAAATACCTCATGGCACTGAAGTTCAGCGGTTTTGAGCCCATGAAAGATTCTTTTATGAAGTATTTTGAATTGCAGGTGGGGTATTACACAAGAGGGTATCAGGATCATGAATCTTATGAGGTGAAAGAACGCGTAGTGTATGCAGGTGTGGGTCTCAATGGGGCTGAAGTACTTAAGGCTTTGGGATGGGATAAAACCAGTGAGGTTTTGCATTACTATCAGCTTCCTTACACGTATGTTCCTTTTGGGTATGACTATGATTCCCAGAGTTATGTGGCACCTTATTCAAGACCGTTCCGAGGCTATCAAAAATAACAGTTTTAACCACTCCCTAAACCACATTTGGGTATAATCGCGAAAATAGAAAAAGGGCTGCTTGTGACAAAAAGAGTATTGGTAAAATTTTCTGGTGAAGCGCTAGCCGGTGAGGAAGGGTATGGTATTGATACCAAGATTCTCAAATTTATTGCAGGTGAGATTAAAGAGCTTGTAGATAATGGTATCGAAGTCGGTATCGTAGTAGGCGGCGGCAATATCATTCGTGGTGTCTCTGCAGCTGCGGATGGTATTATTACCCGTACTTCAGGTGACTATATGGGGATGCTTGCAACCGTTATAAACGGTGTTGCCATTCAGGAAGCACTGGAACATATCGGTTTGGAAGCCAGGTTGCAAACGGCTATTGATATGCAGGAGATTGGTGAAGCCTTTATTGTGCGACGTGCCAGAAGACACTTGGAAAAAGGTCGTGTGGTAGTATTTGCCGGTGGTACGGGCAATCCCTATTTTACGACCGATACAGCAGCGACACTCAGGGCATCAGAGATCGGTGCTGAGTTGCTCATTAAGGCAACTAAGGTAGACGGTGTGTATGACAAAGACCCCAATAAATTTGAAAATGCAATCAAGCTGGATGTACTCAGCTACGATCAGGCACTCAGTGATGATATCAAGGTGATGGATGATACAGCCATTGCACAGGCAAAAGAAAACAGCTTGCCTATTATTGTCTGCAATATGTTTGAAAAAGGCAATTTGCTTGCAATCATCAAAGGCGATACAAGCCTGTGTTCTATTGTAAAATGATGTAAAACGCAATTACGCGAAATCAATTAAAGGATAAATATGAGAACAGAACAATTAACCGCCAAAGCACTAGAAAAAGTCGATTTTGACAAATATCTTCTTGCCAATGCGGTAGGAAAAAGAGCCGAAGCAATAGCCAATGGGGCTAAACCGTGTTTGGATAGAGATACTTCAGGTATGAAATATGCTGAAATTGCACTCAGAGAGATAGCTGAAGGAAAAATTATCGTAAGTATTGAAGGTTAAAAAACCTTGGATGCTTTTCTGGATAAAGCTAAAAACATACACACCATAGAGGAAGCAAAGGCGCTTCTGTATAGTGTGATTCCAGCTCCGCTTCCTGCAACAGATGCTGCATTAGAACTTTCATATAAAGCCCATGAAGGTCAAACACGTAAAAGCGGTGAACCGTATGTGGTACATCCCATACTGGTAGCAGCCATTACCGCACGTATCTCCAATGATGAAATGATGGTACAGGCTGCTTTACTGCATGATGTGGTAGAAGATACACATTACAGTATTGAAGAGTTGATTCCTCTTTTTGGGGAAGATGTGGCACATATGGTTGAAGGACTTACGAAGATCATCGAGATTCGTGATGAAGAACTCATCCCATCAGGCTCAGATGAAAGACTTATAAATTCCGCACTCTCCTTTAGAAAAATGCTTATTGCCTCCATCAAAGACGTACGGGTGCTGGTCATCAAGCTCTGTGACAGACTGCACAATATGCTCACGCTTGAGGCGCTGAGCACGGAAAAACAAAAACGTATTTCAGAAGAAACGATGGTGGTCTATGCACCTATTGCACACAGACTGGGTATCTCCCAAGTGAAAAAGCATCTGGAAGATTTAAGTTTTCGTTACATCTACCCTGAAGACTACAAACAGATAGATACCTATCTACGTTCAAATAATCAAAATTTGCAGTTTAAACTCAATGCTTTTATCCAAAAAATTCATGACATACTGCAAAAAGACGGGTTTAGCGAGGATGATTTCGAGATTTTAGGCAGGGTAAAACACCACTACTCTATCTATCTTAAGATGCACCGTAAAGGTGTGAGTATCGAAGAGGTACTTGATCTACTTGCAATTCGTATCATCGTCGCTGAGCCCATAGAATGCTACAGGGTTTTAGGGTTGATACATTTACATTTTACGCCGCTTATCTCGAGATTTAAAGACTATATCGCTGTTCCCAAGGAGAATGGATATAAAACGATTCACACGACTTTATTTGATGAAGAGGGTATCGTCGAGGCCCAGATACGTACTATTGAGATGCACAGGCTTGCAGAGTATGGTGTGGCAGCGCACTGGAAATATAAAGGCGGGGATAACGCTGTCAATCTGGGATGGCTACAGAGTTTGCATTATCAGAATGAGTCGGTGGAAGAGTTTTACGAACTTGCCAAGTCAGATCTCTTTTCAGAAGACATTACGGTATTTTCACCCAAAGGCGATTATTATACACTGCCTAAAGGTTCGGTTGCACTTGATTTTGCCTATGCGATTCACTCTGAAGTGGGTGCAACAGCCACAGAAGCGCTGATCAATAAACAAAAAGCGTCACTTTTAAGCGTCTTGAAAAATGGTGACATTGTAAAAATCCTCAAAGACAAAGAGCCTCATCTGTACTGTTCATGGTCAGATACGGTCAAGACATCTAAAGCACAAGAGGGCATACGCGCTGCGTGTAGAGCGAGAATAAAAGAAGCAGATACACTGAGCGCCTATAACATTTTAGGCGCACTGTTTTCTCAAAAAAGTACGGAAATGATGGATCTTATCAAGCATATTGAATTGCATGATACCATCCATAAATTGCCTACGACGCTTGATTATTACAAAGAAGTGATTCATCAAGTGGCGGATTATCTGGGGACTAAAGAGTTGCGATTTTGGGAATTGCTCAAAAAAGGGTACAAAAAACCCAATCTAAAAGAGCTTGAACATTTTAGTTTTTTTACCAATAAACCGCTTGATGGTGCAGAATTTGATTATTGCTGTCATCCTAAAGTTGGGGATCAGATCGTTGCATTTTATCAAGCAGGAAAAGCGGTTGTACACCATAAACTGTGCAAAAAGGCGTACGGTAAAATGCTTGAAGGTGAGGAGATGCTTTATGTAAGATGGAGCGGTACGAAACTGACCAAATACCGACTCACCATCAGCCTTCAAAATAAAAAAGGTATATTGGCAGATCTGTTGGCAAAACTTTCCGAGCTTAATCTCAATCTTTTGAGTATCGAATTTGGCATTAAAAATTCTGAAGAAGCGGAGTTTTGTCAGATAGAAGCTGAGAGCAGCGAATCAAAAAAACAGCTTTTGGCTGAAAAAATTTCACAAAAATTTAAACTCATCGAAATTATCAGTTTGGATGATGCATACAATAAATAACAAGGGAAGTAACCATGGTGCAACAAGCATTAGAAGAGATTAGTAGAGGTACAGCAGAAATCATAGACAAAGAGCGTGTGGAAAAACTCGTAACACGATATTATGATGATGGCACAACCTATACGGTCAAAGCAGGGTTTGATCCCACAGGTGCGGATTTGCACCTGGGTCATACGGTGCTGCTTCAAAAACTTCGTGTATTTCAAAAACATGGAGGAAGGGTACAGCTTCTTATCGGTGATTTTACCGCAACCATCGGTGACCCTACGGGCAAAAGTGAAACACGAAAGATACTCGATACTGACACCATACTGGCAAATGCAAAAACCTATCAGGAGCAGGTATTTAACATTTTGGATGAAAGTAAAACAGAGGTGGTGTTTAACTCTACGTGGTTGAATAAATTGGGTGCAGCGGGTATGGTGGCACTCACCACGCTTTTTAATGTAGCTAGAATGCTCGAGCGTGATGATTTTGAAAAACGCTACAGAGCGGGTCAGAGTATTTCGATTTCTGAGTTTTTATATCCTTTGTTGCAAGGCTATGATTCGGTTGAGCTTCAATCTGATATCGAGATAGGCGGAACAGACCAGAAATTTAACCTTCTGATGGGAAGACATCTTCAGCGTGCGTACAATGTCGGCAAAGAACAAGCTGTCTTGATGATGCCTATTTTGGAAGGTCTTGATGGGGTTCAAAAGATGAGTAAATCGTTGCAGAACTACATCGGTATCACGGAAGAGCCTAAAGATATTTATGCCAAAACGCTTTCTATTTCTGATGAATTGATGTGGCGGTATTATGAGCTTTTGAGCGAAAATACGCTTGAAGAGATAGCGCAAATGAAACAGGGTGTGCAAATGGGTACACTTCATCCTAAAACAGTCAAGGAAAATCTTGCACTTGAACTGGTTACAAGGTTTTATAATGTAGAGTTGGCTACACTAGCCAAAGAAGAGTTTGATAATGTCTTTAAAGAAAATCTTCTGCCTGCTGATATGAATGAAATAGAGGTAGAAGAGGGTATCTGGATCTGTAAAGCCTTGGTAGATGCAGGCTTAGAGCCATCTACCTCTCAGGCAAGAAGAGACATCAAGCAAAACGCTGTGAGCCTCAATCAGGAAAAAGTTTCTGATGATGCCTTAAACCTTAGTGCAGGAGAGTATATTCTGCAAGTAGGCAAGCGAAAATTTGCAAAAGTAAAGGTTAGGTAATGCCATTTAAATCTTTTAAAATCGGAAAATATACGATTGAAAAGCCGATTATTCAAGGTGGTATGGGTGTTGGCATATCATGGGATCAGTTAGCGGGAAATGTTTCAAAAGAGGGTGGATTGGGTGTTATCTCAGCTGTAGGTACAGGGGTCTATAAAAACAGAGCCTATGCTGAAAAGACAGTCGGGAAAGAACATAGACCACTAGAAGCCATCAACTTTTATTCGTATCCAGCGCTCAAAAAAATATTCGACAATGCAAGAGAAATTTGTGGTGATAAACCCTTGGCCGCCAATGTACTTTATGCGCAAAGCGAATATAACCGTGTGGTAGAAGATGCGTGCAGAGCCGGAGCCAACATCATCATTACGGGTGCAGGTTTACCGCTAACGATGCCTGAGGCAACCAAAAATTACCCTGATGTCGCGTTGGTGCCCATTGTTTCTACGGCAAAAGCGTTAAGGATTTTATGCCGCCGTTGGGAAAAAACACACAACAGACTTCCTGATGCAGTCATCGTGGAAGGTCCACTCAGCGGAGGACATCAGGGCTTTAAGTACGAAGAGTGTTTTATGCCTGAAAACCAACTGGAAATGATTTTACCACCTGTGGTAGAAGAAGCCAAGAATTGGGGTTCTATGCCCATCATTGCTGCAGGTGGTGTATGGGATCATGATGATATCGTCAGAATGATGGAACTCGGTGCAGATGCTGTGCAGATGGGAACACGATTTATCGGTACAGTGGAGTGTGATGCAAGTCAAGTGATGAAAGAGATTATCATCGCTGCAGATAAAGAGGATATCCAACTCTTTAAATCTCCCGTGGGATACCCTGCACGGGGTGTACGAACACAGTTACATGAAGATATCGAAAAAGGCACAGCACCTAAAGTAGCGTGTATCTCAAACTGTGTTGCACCGTGCCACCGTGGTGAAGAAGCCAAGATTGTCGGCTACTGTATTGCAGACAGATTGACTGATGCGTATGATGGGCTGGCTGAAACTGGGCTTTTCTTTACGGGGGCAAACGGATACCGTCTTAAAGAGATCATCACCGTAAAAGAGCTGATGGATAAACTGATGAATGGTGAAAATAGCTAAGATATGGCAAAACTCGGTAGGATTTTCATTTTACTTTTTGTTTTGAATACCCTGCTGGTCTCAGGTATCAATACTTTGCAGAAAGCGCTCGTACAAAAGGGTGAACTGCAGCTTTATTTTTCCAAACCCTTGGGTAAAAATGATTTGGCTCATTCTGGGCTGAATGCACCTTATCGCATGATTTATGATTTTAAAAACACACGTTTGGCACACAACCGTGTTGCATCAGGACTCCCTGATAATGTACGCATCTCACAGTATAAACCTGGGATTGTACGGATTGTGATTGAGGCAGACACACGTTTAAAATTTGCTGGCTACCAGCCGTTCTTCCCTGATAACCAGTACTATATTGCCTTGCCCAAACCCCCTAAAAAAGTGTTTGCTAAACAGGTAAACATTGCACCGAAAAAAAATCCTAGAACTTTACCCAGTAAAGGTGTAACAGAGCCTAAAATTTTTCCTAGAGAAAGCGCAATACCGCTACCCAGTCGATCCAGCCGTTCCAAACTCATCGTCATTGATGCAGGACACGGCGGACAGGATGCCGGTGCGGTTGCGGGAGGAAAAAAAGAGAAAGATGTTGTCTTGCAAATCGCCAAAAAACTCGAACAAGAGCTTAGAAAAAGAGGGCATCCTGTTTATATGACACGCTCAACCGATCGATTTTTGACACTGCCGCAGCGTACCAAGATAGCCGATCAGAAAGACTCGGCTGCTTTTATATCGATACATGCCAACTCGGTTCCTAAAAACAAACAAAATAAAGTGCAGGGCATCGAGACTTTCTTTTTGCAAAAAACAAGAGATGCCAGATCCAAGCGTATCGCTGAGAGAGAAAATAAATCGGTGCTTCAGGGAGCAAGTTTGCTGAGTCGCAATATTATCTTGGATTCGGTTCTCTCTGGGCCAAAGATCGTTCAGTCCAACAAGCTTGCCATTGATGTGCAGCGACGTATTTTAGCCAATGTGCGCAGCAGATACAGCAGTGTCAAAGATGGTGGGGTAAGACATGCACCGTTTTGGGTGTTAGTCGGTGCAAGCAGACCCTCTGTGTTGGTTGAAGTGGGGTATATCTCCCATCCTACGGAGCGTCAGAGATTGTGTAACCCCCAGTACCAGAGTCTTGTCGCAAAAGGGATCGCAGAAGGCGTAGATACCTATTTGCTCAATAGAAAAAAAGAGATAGATTTTTAATGACAGGATTGGGAATGAAACAAATATTAAGAAACAAGAACTCACTTATGATGGGCATTGCCGTCCTTTTTATGCTCGCAGGATGTGGCGGCGGCAGTGCTTTACATATCGATAGATCTTCCAATGTTGTTGTCATCGATGCGGGGCATGGCGGACAGGACAGCGGAGCGGTCAACAGTGGTAAAAAAGAGAAAGATGCAGTATTGCAGATCACTCAAAAACTCTACAAAGAGTTTAAAAAACAGGGTTACAAGATATACTTGACAAGGTCTAACGACAGATTTTTGAGATTGGATCAGCGTACAAAAATTGCCGATCGTAAAAATGCTGACGTGTTTATCTCTGTGCATGCCAATGCCATTGCTGATATGAAGCGTTTTAATGTGGTTGAAGGGGTTGAAACCTATTATTTGCAAAAAACACGAGATGCAAGATCCCAAAGTATAGCCGCGAGGGAAAATGCTTCGGTGTTGATGGGAACCGATGCCCTGAGCCAAAATGTAATCTTGGATTCGGTGTTGAGCGGACCTAAAGTGATAGAATCCCATAAGCTTGCTATCGATGTGCAAAATAATATGTATGGACAGCTCAATAAAAACTATAGAAGCGTAAAAAATGGCGGTGTGAGACCGGCACCGTTTTACGTTTTGGTCGGAGCTAGCAGACCTTCGATACTCGTTGAGGTCGGGTATATCACCAATCCTAAAGAGAGAAAAAGACTTTTTACACCTGACTATCAGGAACAGTTAGCAAAAGGGATAGTTACCGGAGTGGGAAGATATATTGATAACCGCAAAAAAGAAGTTGGGTTTTAAGAGAAGCTTTATCTGCCAAAAGTCTGGCAGATAAAGTAGGGATTATTTATAGTTTTTGATTGCTTTTTCTAAGATGGCTGTTGCAGCTTCTTTGTCTTTGAATCCTGCTACTTTTACCCATTTGTTAGGCTCAAGCATTTTGTACGTTTCAAAGAAGTTTTTGATGCGGTTGAGTGTGTGTTCTGGTATGTCATACAGGTCGTTGATATTGGCATAGGTCGGGTCTATTTTGGTGGTAGGGACTGCAAGAAGTTTTTCGTCTCCACCGCTTTCATCTTCAGTCATCAGTACACCAACAAGGCGGCATTTGATGAATGAGCCTGCTTGAAGCGGGTAGTCGCAGAGTACAAGAATATCTGCAGGGTCACCGTCATCTGAGAGTGTGTTGGCAACAAAACCGTAGTTTGCCGGGTAGTGCATCGCAGAGTAGAGTACTCTGTCCACTTGAACCGCGCCTGATTCTTTGTCTATTTCGTATTTGATAGTTGAGTTAAGCGGTACTTCGATGATAGCTTTGACTGCATCCGGGTTTTCACCATGTCCTATTTTTGTAATATCCATATGTGATACTCCTTGAAAAATTTTGCAAATACTAGCATAATCTTTATAAATCCTTCGTCAAATCATGGTACTATAAAGACAAAACTGTTTCATCAGAAAGGATAATATTATTTTTTTTAAACATAAAACTATAGCTAGTATCCATTTGATCGGTATGCTGGTAATGCTCATTGTCATTATTGTGTTTTCTGCCCTTGTCGCCTATAACGAATATCAAAATTTTGAAAATGAAGCGAAAAACATTCAAACAACATTTATACAAAAACAAAAAGATACGCTCATTTTTGATACGACGCGTGTACTGCATTTCATCAGCCATGCGTATGAGGGTAGACAGAGTGACACAGATGAAACACTACTTAAAAAACAGATACTCGATGCCATAGAGCATTTGTATGGCAGGCAGGACGGTACAGGATATATATTTATCTATGATTTTCAGGGTAAAGTGCTTTCTGATCCGGTACAAAAACCAAATGTAGGCAAAAATCTTTATGAGACCAAAGATATCAACGGGGTGATGGTCATTAGGGATCTTATCGATATGTCACGTCAAAAAGAGGGCGGATTTGTTGAATACCAATGGATAAAACCGACCACGGGTTCATTAAGCCCTAAGATCTCTTATGCAAAATCATTTGAACCTTGGGGTTGGATGGTGGGTACGGGTGTTTATCTTGATGAAGTGAACAAACAGATACAAGAAGAGCGAGCCATACTCAAAAGCAGACTCAATCAATATGTCATAAAAATGCTTTTTTTGTTGGGTGTTTTATGTGTAGTGGGGGTTATGGGTATTTTCATCACAAATCGTATCCTGCACAAAGAGATAGCTTCTTTTAGCAACTATTTTAAAGAGGCTTCATCCGGTTATGTCATAATAGATGAAGCCAAGATACGGCTGTCTGAGTTTAAAAAAATGGTGCCTTACATCAATACAATGATCCGTGTCATTCACAAACGCAAAGAGAGACTGCAAGCGTTAAATCGTGTACTTGAATCAAAGGTGGAGCAAAAAACTAAAGACCTCAGTGAGCAAAATAGACTGCTTGTGCGGGAAAAAGATTTTAATGCCTCGCTTGTGAAAGCCCAAGACAGTTTTATTAAACATTCTATTCATGAAATCAATACACCTTTGGCAGTGATTATGACACATATTGATCTGTTTAAAATGAAAGAAGGTGAAAACAGATATCTGAGCAAAATAGAAGCAGCCAGCAAGATCATCAGTACAATTTATGAAGATTTGAGCTATATGGTCAAAAAAAACCGTTTTGACTATGTGAAAAAGCGGCTTGATGTTTCTGCATTTCTTGAAGAAAGGATTGACTTTTTCTATGAGATAGCAAAAGGAAACCAACACACGATCATCTCCGACATACAAAAAGGGCTTTGGCTTTATTTTAGTCCTGAAGAGCTGCAGAGAATTGTGGATAACAATTTGTCCAATGCGATTAAATATGCCAATAAAGGTACGGATGTCAAGGTCAGACTTGCTGAAGAAAATGAAGAGATTGTTTTGGAATTTTTAACGCTTTCGCCTAAAATAGAAGATACGCAACGTATATTTAAAGCCTATCAGCGTGAAAATGATGTACGCGGCGGTTTTGGTTTGGGACTTGAGATCGTCTATACTATCTGTCAAAAGGAAAATGTAAAAATCTCTGTAAGCTCCAGCGATGCAATGACCCTGTTTTCCTATAGGTTCAGGAAGGAAACGTAAATGAAAGTTCTATTGCTTGAAGATGAACTGATGTTGCAAAGTGCTATCAAAGAGTATCTCACAGATACGGGGTATAAGGTAAGCGCATTTGAAGATGGACAGGAAGCATACGAAAGCATCGTGGTGAACAACTATGACCTTTTTATCTTTGATATCAATATACCTACGATAGATGGACTCTCTTTGCTGGACAGAGTGCAAAAAGAGAAGATACATGTACCGACTATCTTCATCTCTGCCATCACCGAAATAGAGCAGATTTCCCAAGCCTATGCTTTGGGATGTTATGACTATTTGAAAAAACCTTTTCATCTGAAAGAATTAAGCCTGCATATTGAGAGATTGTTGAAAATCGCAGATATCAGGGCAAAGGGTTTTATCAAGATATCAAAAATGTATGCTTATGACGTTGAGAGCAACTGTCTGTTATTTGACGGTGAAGCACAACTGTTGACCCATAAACAATCGCAGATCATGGAGCTTTTTGCTCTCAATATCAATAAAGTGGTTGATTTTGAAATGCTTAGGCACTACGCATGGGATGACAGCCCTGTGGATAATGCCATCATCAGAGCAGAGATACACAGAGTGCGTCAAGTACTCAAAGAAGATCTGATCTCAACACTCAAGGGAGTCGGATACAGGCTTCTAAAACAACAATAGATTTTGACGCTAAAAGTATTTTCTTCTGTAACCAATATACACAGATAACTTTTTTTAATACATCTTTGCTGTTTCTTTTTGCGGATGCTATGTTAATGCTATGTTGCTGGTTCATACTCATAGTCCAATAGATACAAAAGAGAAGAGATGAGAAAGTACCTGGGGTTATCGGTCATGGTGTCTGCGGTGCTTATGGCAGGAGGTGAGATCAAGCCTGTTGAGCCGGTAGTACAGACAGAGGCAGAGCCGGATTATGGTGAGATTTTTGGACAGGCCAGAACTTTTTATATAGACAGAACCTATAGCGGTACAACAAACAATAACCGTAATGCACTCACTACTGGCGGATACATAGGCTATCAATCACCTAATTTCAGCGGATTTACTTTTGCTGCGGCAGCCTATGGAACGTATGGTTTTGATATACATCATGAAGATGCAGATATTTTGGGTGCTGCAAATTATGAGCCATCCCTTTACGGAAGAGACTTTGACAATTATGCTTTTATCGGACAGGCATATATAAACTACGCCTATGGTAATACCACCATTAAAATAGGCCGTCAGGAACTCAATACCCCTATGGTAGGCATAGATGATGCAAGAATGCTGCCAAACCTTTTTGAAGCAGCCGTACTGAGCAATACAGATATAGAAAATACGACACTAATTGCAGCACATGTGACCAGAGAAACCGTAGGTACCTTTGGCAATATCTATGCTGGAGGCATGCTTGGGGTAACCAGCGGTTACGGTTTGGGTATGAATCAGGCGCTCAGCGGTGATTTTGTCAATATGGGAACCGTTGCACTTGGCGATACGGACTTGAATGCTGATGGCAGTACCGATAACAGTACGGCAGGTGTTACGGCGTTGGCTGCAGTGTATACGGGAATAGAAAATCTAAAACTTCAGGCATGGGACTACATCGCATGGAATATTCTTAATGCAGTCTATTTGGATGCAGACTATGTTTGGGCCCTCACAGATACGGTTAAGCTAAACGTTGCTGCACAATACATCAATGAACGTGATAGTGGAGATACTTTTGCCGGTTTCGTAAACAGTGACTACTTTGGAGGTAAAATAGGTGTATCATATGGTTCGCTTAGCGGATATGCGGCTTACTCTTCAACCGGAAAGAGTGACGGTGCAACCCATGGCGGTATTATCACGCCTTGGGGCGGTATGCCGGCATATACCCAAGGTATGGTAACAAGACATCAGTTTTTTGCAGAGACCGATTCATGGAAAATGGCTGGAGCCTATACCATTTCTGAGTATGGTGTAAGCACTGCTGCTTACTACACACATTTTGATGTCGGAGCCGCAAATAGTTATGTAAACGGTACAGCGTGGATTGCAACAGAGGCAGGATTTGAGGTAGCATATGATGTTAAAGCCCTCAAAGGTCTGAATGTAAAACTCAGAGCCAATTATCCTAGAGATTTTGCACCGGGTTTGGATTGGGATGAATATCGCCTCATAGCAAACTACAATTTTTAATGAAAAGGAGAAACAATGACCAAAGAACAGGTAGAAACGATCAAAAACAATCCGAAGTATCAAAAACTGGTTCGTACAAGAAGTAAATTTGCATGGACACTGACTGTGATCATGCTGGTGGTCTATTATGCATTTATTTTATTTATTGCATTCAGCCCAGAGACATTGGGAACCAAAATAAGCCCTGATGGTATGGCAACATGGGGTATTCCTATCGGTCTAGCCATTATCGTTTTTGCGTTTGTCATGACAGGTGTGTATGTCAGAAGAGCCAATGGTGAATTTGACGGCATCTTAAATGCGTTAAAAAATGATTTGAAAAAGGAGATGAATTAATGGTGGGTAGAATTTTATCTCTATTGATGACAGTGGGGCTTACCGCTGCTTTGGCTGTGGGTACAGATATCGGTCAGACGGCAAAAGCGGAATCTATGAATATTCCTGCGATTGTGATGTTCTTTATTTTTGTGGCTGCAACACTGGGTGTGACCTACTGGGCTTCAAAAAGAACAAAATCGGCTAAAGACTTTTATACTGCAGGCGGCGGTATCACAGGTACGCAAAACGGTACGGCGATTGCAGGAGACTATATGTCGGCAGCCTCTTTTCTGGGCATTACCGGTATGGTATACCTTAAAGGGTACGATGGTCTCATCTTTTCAATCGGTTTTCTGGTGGGCTGGCCTATCATACTTTTTATGATCTCCGAGCAGCTTCGAAATCTTGGTAAATATACCTTCGCCGATGTGACTGCCTATAGACTCAAACAAAAACAGGTCAGAATTTTAGCCGCCCTGGGCTCTTTGTCTGTTGTTCTTCTTTATTTGATTGCCCAAATGGTCGGTGCCGGTCAATTGATCAAGATTTTATTTGGTTTGGATTATGAGTTTGCCGTTGTTCTGGTGGGGATATTGATGATCTTATACGTGGTGTTCGGTGGCATGCTCGCAACCACTTGGGTACAGATCATTAAAGCGGTGTTGCTTCTTGCCGGTACAACGTTTATGTCCATTATGGTGATGGCGAAGTTTGGCTTTAGCTTTGATGCACTTTTTACCAGAGCTACAGAGATTCACACTCAGGGTGTAGCCATCATGAGCCCCGGCGGACTGGTAAGCGATCCTATTTCAGCGATTTCTTTAGGTATCGCTCTGATGTTCGGTACGGCAGGTCTGCCTCATATTCTGATGCGATTCTTTACGGTTGCGGATGCAAAAGAGGCAAGAAAATCAGTCTTTGTTGCAACAGGGCTTATCGGTTATTTCTATGTACTGACATTTATTATGGGTTTTGGTGCTATCGTGCTTGTACTGGGTGATCCTGCAGGTTCTTATCTGGCAGCAGATGGCGTTACGCTCAAAGGGATGAACAACATGGCAGCAGTCTGGCTTGCTCATGCAGTAGGCGGTGACTACTTCTTAGGATTTATATCCGCCGTTGCCTTTGCTACGATTCTTGCCGTTGTTTCGGGTCTTACATTGGCAGGTGCTTCAGCCATATCACATGACCTGTATGCCAATGCCTTTGCAACATCTAAAGTAGATGAGAAAAAAGAGATGAATGTTTCAAAAATGGCGACTGTCGCTATCGGTATTGCGGGAATTTTCTTTGGTATCGCGTTTGAAAAACAAAATATCGCATTTGTGGTTGCTTTGGCATTTACTATCGCTGCATCAGCCAACTTCCCGGTATTGTTTATGTCTATCTTCTGGAAAAAGCTGACAACAAGAGGGGCAGTAGTGGGCGGATATATCGGTTTGATCACTGCACTCGTTCTTGTCATCCTCGGGCCTGGTGTGTGGGTAGATATCTTAGGTAATGCTTCACCTATTGTACCTTATAGCTTCCCGGCTGTGTTCTCGATGCCTTTTGCATTTGTTGCTATTTGGCTCTTTTCTGTTACAGACAAATCAGATGATGCACAACGATGTATCGATGCGTTTGATGCGCAGGATATCAGATGTCAAACAGGTATCGGGGCAGATGATGCCAACACGAGTCACTAAAAACAGTTCTAAAGTCCTTTAGGGCTTTGGAACCATACCAGAGAGCAGAAAACTACGTCATGATTGCATTATTGGAAAATTTGAAAATAGACATCCCCTTTTCATACCTCGACAAGGGGTCTTTTGGGGAAATAGAAACTTCTGCCCACATTGCCTATTACCCCAAATCAACGGTTCTTATACAGCGACATACAGCATTGGAATCACTCTATTACATTATCAAAGGCAGGGTAGTGTGTCAAAAAGATGAAGAGATGATTGACGTGTACCAAAATCATGATACCTTTGGTGGTATCGAACTGATTGAGAATAAAACTTCGGATTATGACTATCGTGTTGAAGAGGAGCTGATCTGTTATGAGATACCGGCAAAGGTATTTTTAACATTGACACAAGAAAATCAGGCATTTAGGGCATACTTTTTTTCTACGATGGTAGAGAGGATGGCATTGCTAAAAGACAAAAAAGAGTTTTCAGCTATTGGTGATTTAATGGTATCAAGAGTCGATACGTCAATCCTTCATGAAGTGTTTATGGTGCAAGCCAAGACACCGATTTTAGAAGCACTGGATCAGATGGACAGAGCAAATGCGACTTGTATCTTAGTTGAAAATGCTCAAGGGTATGGGATCATCACCGATAAAGATCTGCGTCACTATATACTCAACAAAGAGACAAAAAACCTCAGGGTGGCAGCAGATATACAAACCTATCCCCTCTCTACCATACACGAGGGAGAGCTGCTTTTTAACATTCTTCTACTGATGACAGGGCAGTCGATCAAACATCTTCCTGTCTTGGATGAACAGGGTAAAGCCATAGGTATTTTAGAGTTAATTGACCTGTTGAGCTATTTTTCCAATCAAACACATCTAGTAAGTGTTCAAGTGGAAAAAGCACAGACGCTTGATGCGGTGATCGCTGCTGTTAAAAGGGTCAATGTTATCATAGAAGCCTTACATACCAAAGGCATTAAAACACGGTATATCGCTAAACTTGTCTCAGAGATCAACCGTAAGATGTATAGGAAAATTTTTACTTTCATCATGCCAAAGGAGTGGCACGAAAAGTCAAACTTTATTGTACTGGGAAGCGAAGGTAGAGGGGAGCAGCTCTTGCGTACGGATCAGGACAATGCATTGATATTTGAAGATAGTTTTGAGCCCAAGATGTTGGAAGAAATCACACACCGCTTTATAGCCGTACTGGATGAGATCGGGTTTCCTCGCTGCGCAGGCAATGTGATGATCATCAACCCCAAATGGGCAAAGTCACTTAGGGCATATAAAAATGATATCGACACATGGGTGGATGCTCCAACCTATGAGGGGTTTATGGATATGGCAATACTTTTTGATTCCATGAGTGTGGCAGGAGAGGTCAGCCTGCATCAAAGGCTCATAGCCTATATGATACAAAAAGTGCAGGAGACAAAGACCATATTACCGCATTTTATGCGTGCTATTGAGCATTTTGACTCTCCTTTGGGACTATTTTCGCAGTTCATCAGCACCGATAAAGAACATAAAAATCAGATTGATATCAAAAAAGGTGCACTCTTCGCCTTGGTTCACGGGGTGAGAGGGCTGGCTTTAGAACACCGGATAACGCTGACAAATACCACTTTGCGCATTAAAGAACTGAACACGATCGGCTACTTGAGTAAAGAAGATGCGAAGAATCTCATAGAAGCTTTGGAAGTGATCAATACTCTTAGATTGGATGCACAGCTTATCAAACAGTCAAAAGGCGAGCCTATGGATAACTACATTTCGTTAAATACTCTGAGTAAAATCGAAAGAGATGCACTCAAAGAGGTGTTAAAGACAGTCAATGCGTTTAAAAAACGTTTGGGTCATCATTTTCATCTGTCAGTCGTAGGCTAAGATATGTTTGAAAGATGGAAACAAAAACGCAATCTTAATCGTTTAAAAGAGGAGCGTTTTTCTTTTTTGTTTGAAGAGGCTAAGGCAGATGAATATGTCGTGTTTGATTGTGAGACAACAGGACTTAACCCAAAAGTTGATGAGATCATCTCTATAGGGGCAGTGAAAATAAAAGGAAACAAAATTTTAACCAATGAAGCGTTACATCTCTTGGTTCAGCAAAAAGAAGAAATAACCCATCACAGTATCACCATTCATCAAATAAGAAACTGTGATTTGGACGGAGCGATTCCTTTGGATGAAGCGATAGAGAAATTTCTGTATTATATAGGCAGCCGAACACTGGTGGGCTACTATCTTGAGTTTGATGTGGCGATGATAAACAAAACTCTTAAGCCCATGTTTGGTATAACACTACCAAACAGAAAAGAAGAGGTCTCTGCACTTTATTATGATCAGAAAATTGCAAGAATACCTCAGGGGCATATCGATTTGAGATTTGATTCCATGGTTAAAGATCTGGCTTTGCCGAACCTGCCGGGGCATGATGCCCTCAATGATGCGGTGATGACAGCCATGATGTATATCAAGTTAAAAAATATGTCCAGAAATAAAGGCGCATTGCGTAGAGTTTAAATTTATTTTAAAATTACAGCGGTAATTTTTACATAAATTTACATGAGGATGAACTATGTTACAAGAAATCTATCAGCCAAACCCTGAATTTGCAAAAGATGCAAGAATCAAAAGTATGGATGAATACAATGCTTTGGTCAAAAAGGCTACTGAAGATTATGAAGGTTTCTGGAAAGCGTATGCAGATGAGAAGATCGATTGGTTTGAACCGTATGATACAGTACTGGATGAGTCTAATGCACCTTTTGTGAAATGGTTCGATGGCGGTAAACTCAATGTTGCGCACCAATGTATCGACCGTCATCTAGGAACTCGAAAAAATAAAGCAGCGATCATTTTTGAAGGTGACCGTGGCGATAAACAAGTGATTACCTATCTTGAGCTTTTTGAGCAGGTCAACAAGTTTGCCAACCTTCTTAAAGAAGATTTTGAGGTCAAAAAAGGGGACAGAGTTGTTATCTATATGCCGATGATCCATGAGGCGGCGTATGCGATGCTTGCCTGTGCACGTATCGGTGCGATACATTCCATCGTCTTTGGCGGATTTTCATCTGAAGCACTCCGTGACAGGATAGAAGATGCGCAGGCAAAAGTGGTCATCACCGCTGATGGTGCGTACAGAAAAACAAAACCATACATGCTCAAACCTGTGGTTGATGCAGCATTGACAGGTGAGACACCGGTTCAAAAAGTCTTGGTTGTAGAGAGAAACAATGAAGAGGTCACATGGGTAGCAGGACGCGACTACTCCTACAATGAACTCATTAAAGATAAATCAAGCGTCTGCGAAGCTGAACCTATGGAGAGTGAAGATCCTCTCTTTCTGCTCTATACCTCGGGTAGTACAGGTAAACCAAAAGGCGTACAGCATAACACCGCAGGGTACATTCTCTGGGCACAGATGACCATGGAGTGGGTATTTGATGTGAAAGAAAATGATACCTACTGGTGCACAGCGGATGTGGGCTGGATAACAGGGCATACGTATATCGTGTATGGGCCGCTTGCGATGGGGGCTACGACGGTGATGTTTGAGGGTGTGATTACCTTCCCTGATGCAGGACGACCGTGGAAAATGGTAGAAGAACATCAGATAAACCAATTTTACACAGCACCAACAGCCATCCGTGTACTGCACAAAATGGGAGAGGATGAACCGGCAAAATATGATCTTAGCAGCCTAAAAGTACTTGGAACCGTAGGCGAGCCTATCGATCCACCTGCATGGAAATGGTACTATGAGCAAGTAGGGCAAAGCAAGTGTGCTATCGTAGATACCTATTGGCAGACAGAGACAGGCGGGCACATCGTCTCTCCGCTTCCGGGTGCTACACCCATCAAACCAGCCTGTGCGACCCTTCCTTTGCCGGGTATTATGGCTGAGATTCTCGATCCTGCTACAGGAGAAAAGGTAGGTGTGGGCGAAAGCGGCTATATGTGTGTTACGCGCCCATGGCCCTCACAGATACGTGGGGTATGGGGCGATGACGAACGTTTCAGAAAATCTTACTTCGGTGATGTAATCCATAAGGGAAAACCTGTTTATTTTACAGGAGATGGTGCAATCTACGGTGAAAATGGTTACATTACCATCACGGGAAGAACCGATGATGTCATCAATGTGTCGGGACATCGAATGGGTACAGCTGAGGTAGAAGCAGCGATCAAAAAGCACAGCAATGTCGCTGCGGTGGCAGTGGTAGGCAAACCGCATGAACTCAAAGGAGAAGGCATCTTTGCCTACATCGTACTCAAGTCTGTTCCTGTAGAACATAAAGATGACGTAGCCAATGAGCTTGAGACCATCAAAGAAATTAATAAAATCATTCAAACAGAGATCGGTAATATTGCCTTGTGTGATGACATGGTATTTGTCCCGGATCTTCCAAAGACCCGTTCAGGCAAGATTATGCGTCGTCTTCTTAGAGCGATTGCAAAAGGTGAAAAGATCACTCAAGATACTTCTACACTTGAAGATCCTAGCATTGTTGGACAGATCGAGCGTCTTGTCCATGCAACAAAGTAAAAAATAGTCTGCCTTCTTTCTTTGCAAAGAGGGCATCATAATGCAAGTGCAGTAGATAGATGAGGTATAAGTAGTGATGGAAAATTTTATTTTAATAGTATTGGCTATTTCCATTGGATATCTATTCAACAGATTACGCATTTTTCCGGAAGAGTCAGCAGCTATCTTAAATAAATTCGTTATATTCATTTCTCTTCCTGCGATGATACTGCTGCAGATACCCAAACTTTCATTCTCGATGGAGTTTGTCATCCCCATCATCATCGCATGGAGTGTAATGATCCTTACGGCTATGATCACACTGGCGGTGTCCAACCTGCTTCATTTTACAAAAGAGATAACGGGCGCACTGATGCTTGTTGCAGTATTGACCAATTCTTCTTTTTTGGGTATCCCTCTCATCAATGCTTATTTGGGAGCAGAGGCTCTCCCTTTTATTTTGGTGTATGATCAAATGGGCACGTTTTTGGCACTCTCAACGTATGGCATTTTTGTTGCATCTTATTATGCAAATAAAAGTGAGATCAGCTTTCAGGTCATGGCAGTAAAAGCGCTCACCTTTCCGCCGTTCATCTCATTGCTCATCGCGCTGTTTTTTATCAATACCCCATTCCCTGATACCATCTCCAATGTATTGTCTGCTTTAGCCGATACCATTGTACCTGTCGCTCTGGTTGCAGTGGGATTGCAGTTACAGTTCAGGCTGCCTCGTCATGAAATACAGCCTTTTGGTATGGCGCTCTTTATCAAATTGATCATTTCACCCCTGGTGGCGCTGGCGGTAGTTTCCATGGCAGGGTGGACCAGTCTGGCAGCCAGTGTGTCGGTCATGGAGGCGGGAATGGCACCGATGGTCACTGCAGGAGCGATGGCTTCTTTGTACGGACTTGCCCCAAGGCTTACTTCTGCCATCGTCGGCTATGGCATACTCCTCTCTTTTCTTACCACCGCAGTGTTGTTTAAATTGATATAGTGGGTACGGGTCGTTTCAGCCCCAGGAAAGTTGGTACTCTACCATTTTCTCAAAGGGCAGCAAAAAGCGTTCCAGTTTTGTCTCTTCTATCGTTTCGATCTGGTGGTGGTCCAAAAGTTTCAAGACACATAACGTAGATTCCATGGTACTCAAGCAGTACTCTTTCGGTTGTTCTTTAAAAATGAATTTTGAGACTTCCGTATGGGTAAAACTGACTTTTTGCAAAGCATCGATATGGGGGCTCGCTGCAAGTATGGCCCTTGAACAGGGCCAGGTAGAATCTATAAGAAAAATGACCGTATTTCTTTGTTCTTCACCTATAGATGTTTCATTGAGATTGATACTGCTTTGATGCGGATAAAGCGTGTAACAGATATTGGATGGGTCGTTTATGATATCGTTGATGTCTTTGTTTTTCGTGAAATCAATACCTACATGAATCTCACAGTTTTCCAAAGAGAGATTTGTAAAGTGGCCTGTACCGTTCTTGGTTTTTCTGAACTCTTTGGGATGCATCAGAATGACAAAGCGTGTATGGGTTGCTATGGGCGTAATATATCTGCACATGCATGACGTTTGTGGACGGTAACAGTGATAGCAGATACTTCTACTGTATTTCTTCATCAAGGTACTGCTTTTTAAACCACAGATAATACATCGCCGTCATGATAAATCCAAGCCCTAGAGTAAACGTGATACCTTCCAATGAAAATCCCCACTCTGCAGCATAGCCGATGAACAAGGCAGTCGCCACATTGGAAAGCATGAAAAACATATCATTGTAAGAAATCACCCGTCCCATAAATGCAGGGTCAGTCTCTTCTTGTATCAGCAAGTAGGTATAAGACCAAAGCGTCGTGATGAAAAACCCTGTCACAAATAAACCCACGAGTGCGAGATAAAAATTGTATTCAAGCCCTGCCCACAACATGATGGCAAGCCCCTGGATGATGAAAAAATAATGCAGATTGTGTTTTGAGATGATTTTACTGATGATAAACGGGCCTATCATGAGACCGAGGGCTCTAGTAGCATTCATCCAGCCAATTGAAAGTGGTACAGCCAAGAGTTCTTTGTAGTGTACATCAGCAAGCAGGGTAATGAGTGCATCAAAAGAGGTAAGCCCGATACTCGCATGAAGCAAAAGAAGATGAAGAATCTTTTTTTGGGAGACAAGATAGGCAAAACCGTCTTTAAACATCTGCCAACCAGAATCGACATGAACTATTCTCTCAAGTCTAAGCTGTAGTCCAAGCAACAGCAGTACAGCAATGCTATATAGCAGGGCATCCACCATAAAAGCTGTATCAAACCCCATGCTATGTGTTGCAAGCCCTCCTACAGCCATGCCCAAAGCGTAACATACAGACCAGATGATGGAGTGAATCTCGTTGGTATTTTTAAGCATCTCACCTTGTACGAGCTTTGGAAAGAGGGTCATCTCAGCCGAGAAGAGCATAGAAGCAGCCGAAGAGCGCAAAAATATCAGTAGCATCAATACCCAGACAGACTCCAAAGAGTCAATAAAGATAAATCCTATCGTCATCGTAATTTCCGTGAGTAGCAAGGTAAGCATCAGTTTTTTAAATTCTATGCGGTCAATAATAATGCCAATCAGGGGAGCAAGAACCACAGCTGGAAACATCGCCATGGCAGCAGTTAAGGCAATAGTGATCTCATCTGCACCATAGGCTACAATCATGGAGAAGATAGCCACTTGTGAAAACCATGTTCCAAAGTAGGAGATGAACTGTATCAGCGAGAGTCTTCTGATGATGGGGTGTTTGAGTGTTTCTAGATACGTCATACTGTCTACTGGTTGCTTTCATCTTCAAGAACGTAGGGGATCTGTCTGGCTTCAAGGAAGTCTAGGTAGTGCTGAAATGATTTTTCTGCAGCATGTTCGTCTCTTGAGCCCACCGAGATCGATACACGCCAGCCATCAGGGTAGAGTTTTGGCAAGGAAGAAGCATCTACACCCTCAGGCGTCTGTTCCATGATTTCAATAAACAGATTTTCTTTGCATGCAGCGGTAAGGGTATGGCGATAGTAGTGTGTTTTGGTGGGTATCAGTTTGTCCAGTATAGCGTCTACCATCGGATGGCTCATTTGCGGAAATCCCGGCATAAAATAAAAGCGCTCATCCAAAGAGAACGCAGGCATGTTGTTGATAGGGTTATGAAGGAGTTTTGCACCTTGGGGCAGTTCTGCCATACGCACAGAGTAGGGGTAGGCATTGTCACCTAATTTGTCCACGATGATTTGTTTTGCCTCTTCATGTACGGGGAGTGTACCGTCTCTGAGCGCTAAGGAAGCACATTTGCGTGTATGGTCATCGGGTGTCGAGCCGATGCCTCCAAAACAAAAGAGTACAGCATGGGGGTCTAAAGCGATAAAGGCTATCGTACGAACGATAAGCTCAGGGTCATCTTCGATGATAAAAGAGCCTCTCAGCGTATGACCTTTGGCTTCAAGTGCTTGAGTGACAAAGTCAAAGTGTTTATCGACTCTTCGACGGTTGAGTATCTCTGTGCCTATGATAAGGGCAAAAAATCGAGGCTCAGACATCACTTTCCTTTGCCTTACTCTTCAATGTAATTTTTAAGTTTACGTCCTACTTTAGGGTGTTTGAGTTTTTTGATGGCAGAAGATTCTATCTGTCGTACTCTTTCACGCGTGACATTGAGCTCTTTGCCTATCTCTTCGAGTGTTCTGTCGCTTTCATCTTCAAGCAGACCAAAACGCATACGAATCACCGCTTTTTCTCTTTCATTGAGTTGATCAAGTACGTCATCTATCTGGTTGTTGAGGTCATCTTTGAGTACGACATCGGTTGGGCTGAGCGTTGTTTTATCTTCGATGAAGTCACCAAATCTACCATCGTCTTCATCACCCACCGGTGTCTCAAGGCTCACAGGCTCTTTAGTGATTTTGATAACATTTTTGACTTTATCCACAGAGAGTCCAACTTCTTCTGCGATGGTGTCAAGATCAGGTTCTTTGCCGGTTTCCTGAAGGTGCTTTCTGATGATCTTATTGATACGGTTAATGGTCTCTATCATGTGAATAGGGATACGGATGGTTCTAGCCTGATCGGCAATGGCTCTGGAGATAGCCTGACGTATCCACCATGTGGCGTAGGTTGAAAACTTGTACCCTTTTTCATATTCAAATTTATCAACGGCTTTCATCAGACCGATGTTACCTTCTTGGATGAGGTCAAGAAACGGCAGTCCTCTGTTAGTGTAGCGTTTAGCGATGGAGACGACCAATCTAAGGTTGGACTTTGCCATACGTGTTTTGGCCACTTCACTTTTGGCTTTACCGCGGCGAATCTGTCCGAGAACTTCGTGAAGTTTTTCCTCTGAGAGATCAAAACCGCCTTTACTGGCTTCTCTAGTCTCAAACAGTTTTTTGATCTCCACATAGGTGCTCACCATTGTTGTCTCAGGTACTGCATCGATGATGTCATCTTTGTCCATATTGATGATATTGGCTAACAGTTTGGCATGGTTTTCCTGAAGTGCTTCATTGAAAAGTGGCAGTTTGTACTCAAGGCGTTTAAGTTCACGCTCGAAACTGTCATCACTGGTGAGTGCTGTTTCCATCGCTTTTACCAATTCATTGATGAGTTTGGATGTAGGCCCAAGATTGAGCAGAGCATCTTTAAGCTGCTCTTTTTTGAAGGCAATTTTCAGTCGCTCGTGGAGGATAACCGCAGGATCATTTTCATTTTGCATAAAAGTATCGAGATCATCCCGTGCTTTCATCCACTCTTTTTTGGCTTTTTCCAGTTGTTTAAAGCTGTCTATGACTTGCTTAACCCTTTTGTCATCTTTGGGTGGTGTAGCCTCATCTTGGAGTTCATCGCTGTCCTCTTCATCGCTGTCATCTTCCTCTTCTTTTTCGCCTTTTTCATCTTCAAAACTTTTAAAAAGCTCTTTTACCCGTCTTTCACGATTGAGCAAGGGTTCTTTGTAGTTGATGATATAGCCTATAAGGTAAGGAACAGAACAAATCGCATCGATGATGATATCTTCACCCTCTTCAATACTGATAGAAAGATCGATCTCTTCTTCTTTGGTGAGTAGCGGAATTTTCCCCATCTCACGCAGGTACATCCTTACAGGACTGTCAGAACGACTCCACTCAAGGAGTTCTTTTTCTTTATGAAGGTCAAAATGATCTTCATCGTCTTGCTCTAAGAGTTTCTTTTTGGCATCTTCTTTTTTCTTGTTTTCTTTGCCTACGAGTAGTTCTGAGTATTCTGAAGCAGAAACGATTTCTACTTTTGCTTCTGCAGCAAGAGAGTGAATTTTCTTTGCTTGTGCAGCTGTGGGGAGTTTTGTGAACTCTTTTGCCATATTTTCAAGTGTGATTGCATCACCCTTTTTTTTGGACTTAAATATCGCTTCGATACTCTTCATACTATCTTTTACTGCCATGAAAAACCTTTGATGTGTGAGGTGAAAACCCTCAGAGTGAATTAAGGTGGATTATACCGAAATTTTCTGCTTTATGGCTAACAAATTTGTCAAAATATTTTTTTTTGGCTATAATCGCGAAAATTTTAGTCGCATCAAAACTCTAAGATAAAACCTTAGACAGACAAAGAAGGATACTATTTTGCAAGGTAAAGTGTGGAAATTTGGTGATAATGTCGATACCGATCTTATCATCGCAGCAAGATATCTGAACACGAGTGAGCCCTCAGAGCTTGCCAAGCATGTGATGGAAGATGCAGACCCTGAGTTTGTAGCCAAAATGCAAAGCGGCGACATTATCGTAGCAGGTGAAAACTTCGGGTGTGGCTCGAGTCGTGAACATGCCCCAATAGCACTCAAGGCTGCTGGTATTTCAGCTGTTATCGCTCCTACATTTGCGCGGATTTTCTACAGAAATGCTTTCAATATGGGATTGCCGATCTTTGAACTCCCCGAAGCTGCCCAGATTTGTGAAGGTGATGTAGTACGCATCGATATGGCAGCAGGTGAAGTCATCAATGTCTCTCAAGCAAAAACCTACAAATTTACACCCATCCCTGCTTTTATGCAGGAGTTGGTAGATGCAGGTGGGCTCATAGCCTATGCCAAAAAAGAGATCGCAAGGAATCAGGCATGAATAAAAACTATAAAATCGGTGTGATTAAAGGTGACGGGATCGGTCCTGAGATTATCGATGAAGCCATTAAGGTACTTGATGCTGTCTCTGTAAGACAGGGATTCAACCTTAGATATGAAGAGATGCTCTTGGGTGGTGCAGCCATAGATGAGACGGGCGTGCCTTTACCTGAAGAGACAATTCAGGGTGTCAAGAAATGTGATGCAGTGCTTTTTGGCGCTATCGGTGGCCCAAAATGGGACAATCTGGAGAGACATTTGCGTCCAGAGACGGGGCTTTTAGGGCTTCGTAAAGAGATGGGTACTTTTGCGAACTTGCGTCCGGCGATGGTGTATGATGAGTTGGTCAACGCTTCAAGCCTCAAGGCTTCCGTCGTTTCAGGTGTGGACATCATGGTCGTTCGTGAGCTTACAGGCGGGATTTATTTTGGACAGCCAAGAGAGTTGTTGCAGGACAAAGCGTATAACACGATGATTTATACGCGTGAAGAAGTCGTTCGTATCGCGGTGGTGGCATTTGAGATAGCCATGAAACGCAAAAAACGCATCTGTTCAGTTGACAAGGCCAATGTACTTGAAGTCAGCCAGTTTTGGAGAGAAATCGTAGAAGAAGTGGCTAAAGACTACCCAGAGGTAGCGCTTTCGCATATGTATGTAGACAATGCCGCGATGCAACTCATCCGTGACCCTAGACAGTTTGATGTGATACTAACAGGAAATATTTTTGGTGACATCCTCTCAGATGCGGCGAGTATGCTCAGTGGTTCTATTGGTCTTTTGCCAAGTGCTAGTACGGGTAAAGGTGTAGGATTGTTTGAGCCTATCCATGGTTCTGCACCAGACATCGCAGGGCAAGGCATAGCCAATCCACTGGCTACCATCTCTAGTGCCAGCATGATGCTTCGGTATGCGCTTGGAGAGTTTGAAGCAGCAGACAAGATCGATGCTGCCATCAAAAAAGCACTCAGTGAAGGCTATCGTACAGGTGACATCGGTGACTATGATGCCAAAGAGATTTGTACTTGCAGTGAAATGGGTGACATTATTGCTGATTATGCCAGCAGATAAAACACCAAAGAAACATCTCTTCTTGGGGATGTTTTACTCTAAGGGCTAAGATGCCCACACTTCAACCGTGTCCCCATTTTTTCTCCAAAACAGACAGTTCTACACTTAAAGACATCCAAACCATTACAAGCTATTTGTCACACACTTATGGTGCCAAGTGTTATGTGGTGGGTGGCGCTGTGCGTGATTATCTTTTGGATGAAGTGTGCAAAGATTATGACATTGAGTGTTTTGGCATCGGGGTAGAAGATTTTGAAAATGCCATGGCACATCTGGGCGCGCAAGGGGTGGGGAAAAGCTTTTTTGTTTACAAGTACCATCAGCTTGATATCTCTTTGCCAAGAATAGAGCAAAAAATCGCTAAAGGACACCAAGGTTTTAGCGTAGAATTGGCACACGAGGAAAAAGAAGCCTCAAGAAGACGCGATTTTACGGTCAATGCCTTGATGTACGACATCGACAAAAAGCAAATAGTTGATTATTGGCGTGGTCTTGAAGATGTGAAGCATAAAGTGTTGCGTATGGTAGATGGTCGTGCTTTCATTGAAGACAGTTTGCGTGTGTTGCGTGCGATGCGCTTTGCGGCACGACTAGGTTTTAAGATAGAAAAAGAGACTTGCAGACTGTGTCAAAATATAGATTTGGATGATTTGCCAAAAGAGCGGTTGTTTATGGAGTTTGAAAAGATGTTTACGGCTAAACGGTTATATTATGGACTCTACTATCTTTTTTCACTCGGTATTTATGAAAAGCTTTTTGGTGACAAAGAGGGGCTGAAGAAACAAGCGTTTATCGCGCTTTCTAAAAAGCTGCAACGCGCACAGCCCTTTTTTATTGAGAATCTTAGACCTTATTATTTTCTTTTTATTGCTAGAGACTATTGGGGTGTAGACAGTGTTACGATACTCGACTTGCTAGCCGCACCCAATCGGTACTATAAGCACATCATAACCACCCCGTTACCCGAAAAAATAACAGCTGCTTTTGTGGCTAGGGCGTCTCTTAAAGCAGGCATTGTAGAGTATGTGGGCAATTATGACGCAAAAGTAAGAGAGTTGGCAGAAAAGTTGGATGTATGGGGTAAGCCTTTTGATAGCGGAGTAAGCGCATCAGACCTCATGGCGAAAGGGTACAAAGGTGAGGCATTGGGGCGTGAATTAGAGCGACTTACTCAGATAAAAATAAATGCTCTGCAGGAAAAAGAGGTATAATTTCACAAAATTGACTAAAAAGTGTTGGGGTAAATATGGAAAAAACAGCAAGAGTACTCATCGACTGTAAAGATGCCAAAGGATTGGTATACAAAATCTCAAAAGTCTTTTATGACAGAGGGTTAAACATCGACAATAACCGTGAATTTGTAGACAAAGAAAATGAACGATTTTTTATGCGCACGGTTGTTTCTGGTGCGTTTGATGTCAAAGAACTTTTGGACGCACTCAAAGCCGACATACCTGGAGATGCCCACATCAGAGTCATAGAACCTGAAGATAAAAAAATCATCCTCTTAGCCACCAAAGAGTCTCACGCGCTGGGTGATATCTTGGTGCGTCATGCAGACGGTGAACTTGACGCGCAAATACAGTGTGTCATCGCCAACCACGATACGCTCCAGACCTTCGTACGCAGATTTGACATCCCATTCTTTCATATCCCTGCTGAGGGTATGAGCCGTGAAGAGCATGAAGAGCTGGTGATGAGACTCATCGGTGAGTTTGAGTTTGACTATATCGTGCTGGCGAAATATATGCGCATCTTGACCCCAACATTTGTCAAGGCGTATCCTGAGCAGATTATCAACATCCATCACTCTTTTTTGCCTGCATTTATAGGGGCAAATCCTTACAAACAAGCTTTCGATAGAGGTGTGAAGATCATCGGAGCGACAGCACACTTTGTCACAGATGACCTTGATGAAGGCCCAATCATCGCACAAGATGTCATCCCCGTCAACCACCGTCTCACCTGGAAAGATATGCAACGCGCAGGACGAGACGGCGAAAAAATCGTCCTCTCCCGCGCACTTACTCTTGTGCTAGACGACAGAGTCTTTGTCAATGGCAATAAAACGGTGATATTTTAAGGATATTTTGGATTACAAAGGGAGATTTGTAGATGAAAGACCTCATACCAAACGATGATATATATCTAAAAATCAAAAACATACTTCAAAGCGCAAGGGATAATGTCTATCGTCATATCAATTTTGTTATGGTGGAGGCGTATTGGCATATCGGCAAGCAAATCGTAGAGGATGAACAGCGCGGCAAAGACAGAGCCGAGTACGGTGCATACCTGATAAAAGAGCTTTCATCGAGACTTACAAAAGACTTTGGCAAAGGATTTAGTCAAAGAAATCTTAGGAATATGAGACAGTTTTATGTTTATTTCCCAATATGGCAGACAGTGTCTGCCCAATTAAGTTGGAGTCATTACACATTACTTTTGCGGCTAGAAAATTCAAATGCCAGAGAGTGGTATGCTAAAGAATCTATCGCTTCCAACTGGAGTGTGCGCGCACTAGAAAGACAAATCGGAACATTGTACTATGAGCGAATCATCTCTAGTAAAGAAAAACAACCTGTGATAGCAGAAGCGACAAATAACACCAAAGATTTACAACTCACACCAAAAGATATCATCAAAGACCCTTATGTTTTAGAATTTTTAGACCTCAAGCAAAACAATGCTTTTTATGAAAGCGATTTAGAATCTGCCCTCATCGAAAAAATACAAGATTTTTTACTTGAACTAGGGCGTGGTTTTGCCTTTGTGGCACGACAAAAGAGGATCAAAACAGAGACCAGCGATTTTTATATCGACTTGGTTTTTTACAACTACATCCTCAAATGTTTCGTCATCATAGACCTAAAAAGTGGAAAACTGACCCATCAAGATGTCGGGCAGATGGATATGTATGTGCGCATGTACAATGATCTCGAAATCGCCCAAAATGACAACCCAACCATCGGCATCATCCTCTGTACCGATAAAGACAACACCGTCGTAAAATACTCCGTTCTAAATGACAATGAAAATCTGTTTGTGTCGAAGTATCAGCTTTATTTACCAACAGAAGAAGAGTTGAGGGCGGAGATAGAGAGGGATGTTTTTGGGTTGGGGTTGATGAGGGGTAATGATGAATAATTTTATCAAGCAATACAAAAATATATGGGGTGATAATCCGAAAAATTGATGCTAGAATATAATTAAAACTTGTGTTAAAAAACTAGCAAAATTTACCCATAAAAAAAGGAAAAATATGTTCAATATCGTACTGGTAGAACCCCAAATCCCACCCAATACAGGTACCATCGGACGGCTTTGTGTCAATCTGGGTGCGACACTGCATCTAGTGAAGCCACTGGGTTTTGACATCGATGATAAGGCGGTGAAGCGTGCAGGGCTTGACTACTGGAAAGAGTTAGATCTGGTGGTGTGGGAGAGTTTTGAGGCTTTTTTGGAGACACATCCCATCGGTGCGCATACTTACATGGCTACGACCAAAACAGACAAGCTTTATTTTGATGTTGGTTTTGAAAAGGGTGATTATATTTTATTTGGCTCTGAGACCAAAGGTATCGATGAGGCAGTACTTTTGGCGCATCCCAAACAGTGTATTACCATCCCCATGGGTGCAAAAGGCAGAAGCCTTAATCTTGGCATCAGTGTGGGCATCGTGCTGTATGAGGCACTGCGACAAAACTATGATGGTTTTGAGAAAATCATCATCCCCAATACACTGGAGTCTTGATGTCTGTAGGTGATGTACTTTATGTGGTTGCGATGGTTTTGTTTGCTTATATCACTTTTGGTATTGTGAGAAATTATTATAAAAATAAGTTTGACGATGCAGGCAGGCGCATAGACGATAAAGAAAAAGACTAACCACCGCTTTACTAACTCTTGGGTAAAATATTAGCCATTATTACCCACTAGGAAATCCTACTATGACAGACGCTTTACTCATCGAAATCGGTGTAGAAGAACTACCCGCAGTGCCCTTACTTAAAATCGTAACAAACATAGAAGAATCATGGAGAAATATACTCGGCGAATATAGCCTCTCTTGTGATTTTGAGTTTATCTATACGCCTAGACGCTTGGTGCTCAAACACGCTGCCATGCCGTTGTATCAAGCCGATAGCACCATCGAACACTTTGGCCCACCGGTGGAAGCAGCACTTAAAGAAGGTGAGCCTACGCAGGCAGCACTGGGGTTTGCCAAAAAGTGTGGTGTAGCCTTTGAGCTACTGGGCAGAGGAGAAAAAGGCGGTAAAGAGGTACTCTACTTCAAGCAAGAAGAAAAAGGCGCTCCTACGGCTTCACTGTTACAAGCGATGCTTGAAAACTGGCTCGCTTCGATGGCATTTGGCAAGATGATGCGCTGGGGAAGCAGAGCAGATGAGTTCATTAGACCTCTTAGATGGCTTCAGGTTAGACTGGGTGAGGCAGTAGTGCCTATGGAGCTTTTTGGTGTGAAATCAGACAGCAAAACTTATGTACACAGAATGCTCAGTTATGAAGCCATCGCCGTTCCCACTTTACAGAGCTTTGAGGAGATTTTATCTGAAGGTGCGGTGATGCTCTACCCCAAAGACAGAGAAGCAAAAATCTTGGTGGAGTTTGATGCTTTGGAAGCACAACACGGCATCATCATAGAAAGAGATGAGGAGTTACTGGCTGAAGTGGTCGCTATCACAGAAAACCCCAAAGCACTTTTAGGTTCGTTTGATGAAGGATTTTTGGCACTGCCTCCTGAAGTCATCATCACCTCGATGAAAGAGCATCAGCGTTATTTCCCTGTATTTGAACACGGCAAGATAACCAATAAGTTTGTGGTGGTAAGTAACGCCTATACGGATGACTACACTAAAGTCATCGCAGGAAATGAACGCGTACTCAAACCGCGTTTGGCTGATGCACTTTTCTTTTATACCAATGATCTTAAAAATGGACTGCGCACGGATGGGCTTGAAAAAGTACAGTTCATTGATGGACTGGGAACGCTCTCCGACAAGATCAAAAGAGAGAAAAATATCGCCATTAGACTGCTGGCACTCTACATGGATAAGGTTGAGCAAGAAACAGGAAAAAGTTCAGTCACGCTTGAAAAAGCAATGGATAGAGCCGTAGGTCTTGCCAAAGCAGACCTCATGAGTGAAATGGTGTATGAGTTCACCGAGCTTCAGGGGCTTATGGGATACTACTACGCCAAAGCACTGGGTGAAGAAGAGCTGGTCTTTAATGCCATAAAAGAGCAGTATATGCCTGTAGGTGAGGGTGCAGAACTGCCGCACTCAGTCTTTAGTGCCATCGTGGCGATGAGCATCAAGCTTGATACGCTCTTTGGACTTTTCTCTGTAGGCAAAATCCCGACAGGTTCAAAAGACCCTTTTGCGCTTCGTCGCGCGGTAAATGGTGTGGTACGCATCGTGACGGCGTATGATTTGCCGTTTAACATCGATGATGTGATTACTTTACTTAAAGGTAGTTATGAAGCTTTTGATACAATGCTTTTGAGCGAGTTTATCGTAGAGCGTATCAACAAATCACTGCCTGCGAACCCTTCTGTTATCGCTGCAGTACTCGCTTCAGGTGAAAGAGACATCAATGAGATAGCCAAAAAAGTCACCGCGCTGAACACCATCGTCTGTGCCGATACCTTCAAAGAGCAATTCTCCACCTTTAAACGCGTGGCAAACATCTCCAAAGAGGTGGATTTGGATAGCGACTTGAGTATCGATGTGACACTCTTCAAAGAAGAAGCTGAAGTGGTACTCTACACCGCTTACGAAAAAGTCATCAATGCTTCTTACCACAGCTACAAAGAAGAACTTGAAGCACTCTTTGGACTCAAAAGAGAACTCGATACCTATTTTGATGATGTAATGGTCAATGCCGAAGAGCTAGACACAAGAGCTAACAGACTCAACACTATCGCTTCGATTTATAAGACCTTTAAGAGTATTGCGGATATTAAAGAGATTACGGTTTAGGCTTGGCAAAACTCGCTTAGGTTTTGTTATAATGTATAAAAATTTAACAGTAAGGATTTTATCATGCAAACATTGACTGTAAATGTTCAAGATAATTTTGTACAAGATTTTTTAACCATCATTGAACACTATAAAGATAAAGTTCAACTCCAAAAAGATAAAAATTTAGAGCAAGACCCCTATTTTTACGAAAGACAAAAACAACTTCAACAAGATATAAAAGAGATTGATGCTGGCAATGTTCAAATGATAAGCAACGAAGACTTTTGGGGTGAAATAGATACTTTCACAGAATCATTGCAAAAGTAATGTTGCTCATATTTAAGCCTACATTTTCGAGTGAATTAAAACAAATTCTTGAATACATAGCACAAGATAAACCCAGTGCAAGCATGAAATTTAAAAATGATTTGAAAGAAAGTCTAAACTTACTACTAAACAATCCAACCATGCACAGAGAATCAATATATTTTCAAGATAAAAATATGAGAGACATGGTACATAGGGGATATACTGTCGTTTACAGAATAAGACCAATCAAAAAAGAAATAGAAATCTTGAGAATATTTAATAAAAATAAACCTACACAATGAAAAATAAAATCATAAAACCCCAAGGCTCACTCATGAAGCACCTCAAAATCCTCCTACTCATAGCACTCACCCTAGGCTTTACCGCCTGTTCAGATAAAAATGACAATTCAAATAATCATGGCAGTGCTACAAACACTACTACACCCACTCAAACCCCCATACCTCCAACCATAGACCCAAATACCCTCTCAACCTATAAGTCTCTCACACTTTCGGCAGAACAAACCACTCTTAACAAAGATGACAACACAACGCTTAAGCTCCTAGCCACACTTCCCGATGGCACAAGCAAAGAACTAAACACAAACATCGAGTACACCATCACACCCAACGGGAGTGCAGAGGTAAACAACAGCACGCTCACAGCCAAGCAAGATGGCACGCTTACTATTCAAGGCAAAGCAGGCAATACACTCTCCAACACACTCACGCTCACTGTGACATGGACAGTAAACGGACACACTTTGCCACCTGAACCTGACAAAGCACTCAATGACGGTACGCTCTTGGGCATAGATGTTAACAATAATGGGGTGAGGGATGATGTGGAGCGGTGGATCTATGAAGAGTATAAGGATAAACATCCGATTTATATTGATATTGCGATGCAAGCGGCAAGAGGATACAAGAAAGTTTTAGAGACTCCTGAGAGGGCTAAGGAGATTCATGGATATGCCACAGCATACCTTGACTGTTTGTCATATTATAAATATGAAGCAAAGTATTATGGTGAACCTATTCTGATTAAAGACGATAGTGGAGTAGGTGAGTATTTTAGAAGTAAAATATATTATAGCACCAAAGAACGATATGATGCTTATGTGCAATATTCTACCTTGTTGAGTGGAGATAGCTATATGCTGATAGAAGGAAAAGAACAAAAAGTAGCTTGTGATTTTGACACAATAAAATATGAGAAGTAAGCTATGAAAAAGATTATTTTACTTATTTTACTTATTTTACTGTTCTCGACTATGGCTTACTCCGCCATTGATGAATGCAAAACCGATGTTTATTTCGGAAATGGAATATTAACTAATGAAGAAAAACGAAAAAATAAAGTAAAACAGAATAAGCAAGAAACAAAATACAAAAAAAGCATTATGGACGGTCATAGAGTGTTAGTGGTGGCTCACTCGCAGGGAAATTTGAATGCCTAAAACCTACGACACCCTCATCATAGGAGCAGGTATCGCTGGGGCATCGGTGGCGTATGCGCTCACACAAAAAAATAAAAAAGTATTGGTATTAGATAAAAACGGTATCGCTTCGGGTGGTTCGGGGGCGGCGGGGGCTTTTGTTTCACCTAAGATAGGTAAAGGTGGTATGCTTCAGAGTTTGACTAATGAGGCCTTTGTTTATGCGCAAGATTTTTATCTGTCGGTGTGTCCGCAGTATTTTCACCAAACAGGTGTGCTGCGTTTGCCTAAAGACGAGACGGATGTACAGCAGTTTGACCAGTATGAAAAGTACAACGAGAATGCCTATGAAAAGTACACGAAAGAGATGCTTCAATCGTTGGGTATACATACAGCGTTTGATGGGTTTTATTTTCCTGAAGCAGGAGATTGTGATGCGAAGGCGGTGTGTGCATTTTTACTTGAAGGCATAGAAGTGATACAGGTTGAAGTCGCTGGGTTAAAACAGGAAGAAGACGGATATTGGCGTGTGGGTGACTATAGAGCTAAAAATGTGGTGCTGGCAACAGGGTTTGAGAGCAACTTGGCAGAGTTGCGTTATATGGGCATCAAGGGTACATGGGGTACAAGGGGAGATTTTGTCTCAGACTTGGCGCTGGGAGTGAGTATGCATCAAAGTATGTCTGTGGGTGCCAATGTGGGGGGCATCATCAAGCTGGGTGCTACTCATGAAAAAGAAGTAAAAGAGAGCGTGCCCTGTCAAGAAAAACAGGCTTTGGGTCTCAAAGAAAAAGCTTCTATGCTCATAGATGTTGCTGACTTGGAACTCAAGGAAGTTTTTTGTGGTATGAGGGCAGGTTCTAAGGACTATTTTCCTTTAGTAGGCAAGGTGATAGATGTCTCTAGGATGCTGGAGAGCGCACCTGCAATTGTGAGAGGGGCAACTGCGCCACTGTATTACAGGGAAAATTTGTATGTCTGTAATGGTTTAGGGGGCAGAGGTTTTGTTTTTGCGCCATTGATGGCAAAATGGTTAGCCGAGCACATTGTGGAGGGCAAAAAAGTAGATACTAGAGTGTGTGCAGATAGGCTTTTTTTTAAATGGTGTCGCAAGAGTCCAGAGCTTCTTGCGCTGCGTTAGGAGCATCCCATACTTGCCACTCTGGCTCTTGTGTGATAGCAGGAAAGTCACCCAGTATCTCTTGGGGTTGAAACTTTGGTTTGTATGCAAAAGCTTTACATCCCTCGACCCAGTAGCCCAAGTAAATCCACGGCAGCTCTAAGATGTTGGCAAGTTTTATCTGGTAGAGTAAGGAGTAGGTACCCAGTGAGAGGTTGGCATAGTCAGGGTCGTAGTAGAAGTAGATGGAGCTAATGCCGTCATCCAACACATCGATGAGGTCTACCCCAATGAGTTTTTCATCTTTGATGTAGAGTATCTCTTTACCAAAATCATGCGCCCCATCGACAAAGTTTTCATGGTATTCGCGCTGTGAGATGTTTTTGTGTTGCCAGCCGTCTTTGTGGTGTTTGTGGTGGTGGTATTTGTTATAGAGGTTGATGTGTGCCTGCGTGAGGCTTGGTTTTTGCACGATGATGGTAGTGTCAGCGTTGCGTTTGATGGCTTTTTTCTGTGATTTGGTATAGCGGTAGTTTGTGGCATCAATGCGGATGCTTTTACACTCGTTGCAGCCATTGCAGATAGGATGAAAGAAGTACTTGCCAAAGCGTCTCCAGCCTCTGTCTATCACCGCTGTGGCAAACGCTTTGCTTGCATGTGAGACATACTTATAGTTCATGCGTACTTTGTTACCGGGCAAGTAAGCGCAGTCATAATCAAGCATGGAAAAATCAGTAGAGCAAGGATTGAGTAGGTCTAGTTCTTCGTTCATAAACGCGATTATACTCAAAGTATAGTAAAATTATTCAAAAATGACAGGGCAGTATGTTTCTTTATCAACCGACCTCAGGCTACTGCTACAACAGTGACTCACTCTTTTTGTATCAGTTTATTGCCAGATTTAAGCCTAAAGGAAATTTGCTTGATGTGGGGTGTGGGGTGGGCATATTGTCACTTCTGCTGACAAGAGATTTTGACACGACAACCAGCATCATAGATAAACAAGAAGTGATGTTAAGGTATGCAGAGCACAATTTTTTGCTCAATGGCTTGAGGGTTGAAGGTTATCTTGAAGATTTTACAGACTTTGAAAGTCCCCAAAAGTATGATTTTATCATTTCCAATCCGCCTTTTTATGACGCGAGTGTGGTGCAGAGTGAAAACACCCATCTCAATATCGCCAGATATGCGCATCACCTGCCCATAGAAGCTTTTGTAAGCAAGGTCAAAAAATGCTTAAAGCCCAGAGGGTATTTCATTTTTTGCTACGATGCAAAGCAGGTGGATAGGGTATTGTATTATTTAACAATGTATGGTATAAACGTTGAAGTGATGCAGTTTGTACATGCCAAGATAGACAGAGAGTCCAAGCTGGTAATGGTTGCAGCGCGGATGGGCTCGAAGTCTATGGTGCAGATACTGCCTCCTTTTGTGGTGTTTGATGAAGCAGGGCTTTATACGCCTGGGGCTACACAAGCATTCCTCAAAGCAAATACCCATAGCATAAAAGGTGATTTTTAGTGGAACTGTTATCTGAAGAAGGATACACCTATATGTTTACACCCAGTGCCTGTGAAGCCTGTGGCGGGCACTGTTGCACGGGTGAGACGGGGTATATTTGGGCGAAGTATGAAGAGATAGATGCAATGGCTTCTTTTTTAACCTTAAGCATAGAAGAGTTTGCCACACGTTATTTGCGTAAGGTCAAACACCGTTATTCGCTCATCGAAAAACAACTCGCACCTGATAATTTTGCCTGTATTTTTTTTGATGAAAGTAAAAAACGCTGTTCTATTTATCCTGTGCGACCTTTGCAGTGTCGTACATTCCCGTTTTGGGAACAATTTAAAAACAATGAAGAAGAGGTACGCAAAGAATGTCCTGGAATCGTATAGCCTTAACACTCTGTGTGGTTTTTGGGCTGCATACTGTTACAAGTTCTGCCAAAGAGATCATGAAAATCAGCGAAGATGAGCTTATCATCAGAGCACTATTGTATGATGAATACAGAGCCTATGAAAACAGTTATCAAGTCTATAAAAAACTTTTTGATGACACGGGTGCAGAGGTCTATCTCTTTAGAGAGGCAACGGCTGCATTGATGGGTAAACGCCATATCCTTGAGAGTATCGCGCGTCTTAAAACATGGGATAAAGCACACCCGCAGAGCATTGAAGTAAGACGATTGCTCATACCGCTTTATCTGACAGCCAAGCAGATTGACAATGCAAAAAAAGAAGCAGAATTTCTGTTGGAGCAATCGACTTTGCCTATCGATTTGGATTTGGCTTCCAATTCATTTTTGTATGCAGGTGAATTTGAACGGGCATTACAGTTGCTCAATAAAATCTATGCAACCCTGCCGCAGGAAGAGATACTGCTTCGCATCACTGAAATCATGGATGAGTTTACCAATCAGCGCAAAGAAGCGATACAACTCCTTGAAACACATCGACGTATGAATATCGTGAGTGAAGAGTTGTATATTCGCTTGTTGCTGCTCTATCAAAAAGAGAAAGATATCGATGGTATCTTGGAGACGTATAAAGCCATGTATGCGCAAGATGACAGTGAAGAGTATCTGAGCAAAATCATCGATGCGTATGTGTATAAAAGAGATATTGACGGTGCGATAGCATTTTTGGAAAAAGATGCCAAACGAGACGATATTTTGTATGAACTCTATAAAACAAAAAAAGATTTTTCTAAAGCCCTCATACTTGCCGATAAACTCTACGAAGAGAATAAAGACGCCAAATGGATCGCTGAAAAAGGTGTACTTCTTTTTGAAAATGCACCAGACAAAAACGATAAAAAGATGATAGCCCAAGTCATTGCTACGCTTGAAGAAGCTATTGCTTTGGGTGTGGATGACAGTATCTATCTGAACTATTATGGTTACACACTCATCGATAAAGAGGTCGATGTTGCAAAAGGGATGAAAATCATACAAGATGCACTGGTGCAACAGCCTGACAATACCTACTATCTGGACTCTTTAGCATGGGGATACTATAAAAAACATGAATGTACCAAAGCTTACGAGCTGATGAAGCGTGTGGTGGATGAAGAAGGACTCCAAGAGCAAGAGATTGTAGAGCACTGGGATGCCATCAAAAAGTGTAAGTAAGATATAATACGCCAAAACTTTTATGTAAGGCAGAAGCATGGCACAGATACTGGATGAAATCCTTAAAAAAACAAGAGCAGATTTGGAAAAAAGAAAAGTGGATTATCCGCTTGAATGGCTGGGCCGCTCTCTTGCATTCAATCCTTTTATGCCAAAAGATGTCAAAAGTGCCCTCAGATCCACCCCGGAAAATCCCTATCGTATCATCGCTGAAGTTAAAAAAGCCAGTCCCAGTAAAGGGGTAATACGTGAAGATTTTGACCCGATGCTCATTGCCCAACAGTATGAAAAAGGCGGAGCAGATTCGCTCTCCATTCTGACTGAACCCCATTTTTTTCAAGGTGACAAAGAGTATTTGGGTATGGTGCGCCGTTATGTCAATTTACCTTTACTTAGAAAAGATTTTATCGTCGACAAATACCAGCTCGTAGAAGCCTTGGCTTTTGGTGCAGACTATGTACTCCTTATCGCAGCGGCACTTGGGCGTAAAGAGCTCAAAGAGTTGTATGACTATGCGCTACATTTGGGGCTCGATGTACTCGTAGAAGTGCACGATAAATCCGATCTCATCAAAGCGACCTTTGCAGGTGCGGACATCATCGGTATCAACCACCGTAATCTTGAGACATTTGAGATGGATATGAGCCTGAGCGCCAAACTCATACCGCTCATCCCCAACGGCAAGATTATCGTAGCTGAGTCCGGTATCACGACGTATGAAACAGTGGTGGAACTCTCCAAGATAGGTGCAGATGCCTTTTTGGTAGGCGAGCATTTTATGCGCCAAGCAGATGTTACTGAGGCGGTTAGAGCCTTGAAATACGGTGTTTAATTCATCGTGGTACATCATGATTTTTTGCAAAACACAATCAATACGCTGCTAAAAGAACTTTAAACTATATGCTCATTGGTATGCAGTGTTGAAATAACGATTTTTTTATCCTCAATCTTCAGAATTTTGTCGCAGTATGCAAGCATCCTCTCATCATGGGTTACCATGATAATGGCAACATTTTGTTCCTGCGCTATTTTTTTCAGCATTTTGACAACATTGACTGAGCGCTCCACATCAAGTGCCGCTGTTGGTTCGTCAGCGAGAATAATTTCTGGTTCATTGGCAAGTGCTCTAGCAATCGCAACCCGTTGGTTTTGTCCTCCTGAAAGCTGCGAAGGCATCGATTTTGCTTTTTCTGCAATCTCTAAATAGTGAAGCAACTCCATAGCCTTGGCTTCTGCCTTTTCTTTGCTTAAACCGTTGGTTTGTGGCAAAAGTGTCACATTTTCTATCACATTGATAAACGGGATAAGATAGTGTGATTGAAAAATAAAGCCTATTTTTTCGCGACGAATACGGCGGGTATCATTCCCCAGCCAACGATCATCGTAAACGGCTTCTTCTCCCAGCCATATCTTCCCGGAAGTAGGCTCAAGCACACAGCCTATCATCATCAACAAGGTGGTTTTCCCCGCTCCGCTTGGTGCAATGAGT
The DNA here is from genome assembly GCA_002281755.1 of Sulfurovum sp. 16-42-52. Classification (GTDB taxonomy): domain Bacteria; phylum Campylobacterota; class Campylobacteria; order Campylobacterales; family Sulfurovaceae; genus Sulfurovum. Next base: position 18,347 of record NCHB01000006.1, on the reverse strand, counting down.
GCTACCAGTTCACCTTTATTGACGACAAAAGAAGCGCCGTCTATGACATTGACAAGGCTCTCTCCTTGACCAAACTTTTTAACCAAATTTTCAATACGAATGCCTTGTATAGCCATCTTAACCTCCAATTGCTGCGGCAGGATCGGCATGGATCACTTTGGCAACTCCGACAAAAGAAGAGAGTATAGACGCTACAATCACAACACCAAAAAGTATCCAAGCGTCAGGAATTTCCAATACGATTCTTTTGGGAAAACGATCATAAATAAGATGTGAAAAGATATTCCCAAAGATAAAAGCAAGTACGCCAAGTACCAGTGTCTCCTGCACAATCATTTTGATAATCATACGATTGGGTATGCCAATGAGCTTCATAATGGAAATCTCTTTCATTTTCTCAAGTGTCATGGTGTAGATGATGAGGGCAATGATAATCGTAGAAACCACCACTAGAATTATAGTAAAAAGTCCGATTTGCTTAGAGGAACGTTCGACAAGATTTTTGGTCAAGATCATTTTTTGCTCACTTCGCGTATAAACACCAACATGTTTCCATCGTTTGATTTTGCTTGCTATATCATCAATAGCATATCCGGGCTTGACGGTGGCGACAATGGCATTTGCCATCTTCATTTCTTTGTTTTCCAAAATACCCCGCGCACGATCGCTTCGAATCCGTGCGTTGGAGTAAAGAAACTGTAAAGTTTGCGCATCCTTGAGGCTGATATACACCAGCAGGTCTCCGCCAGAAGAAACGGTATCTCTGGTTACGCCTACAACCTTATAGAGATCACGCCCGAGCTTAAAGCTGTCATTTACTTTGTATCCTGTTTTTTCCGATACTACTATTTGATAATGCTCTTTTGTGAGGGGCTTTCCCGCTATGAGGCGCTCAACATTGATAGGGTTGATTTTTCCAAAAACATTAAAACCCACCGCTGTAACCCGTATAGGTTTTGTTTCCCCAGGCAGCTGTAAATTTTGAAAGGTTAATGCTTCACTTTTGTCTATGCCCTCGAGTGCTCTTAATGTGTCTTTGAAGTCTTCATGTATCCGTGATGCTTCTGCAAAAGGACCCAGTGTATCTTCCTGCACGATCCAAAGATCGGCATTGATGTCATTAAGCAAAATTTCTGCATCTACCATCATGCCTCTATAGACACCGATCATGATCAGCACGATACCCAGCAGCATACCTACACCCATCGCTGTAACCAGAAATTTTCCAAGTGTGTGAGCGATATCTTTTTGTGCGAGGTTGATCAAAAATGTACCCTCATCCCCTCAAAAAGAGATTTTTTGCGCGCATCGGGGATGAGGAGTATGCTTTCTTTGGTTAGCCCTTGTGCTATGCCGACTTCATCTTCACCGCGAAGCGTGATTTTGAGTGGTTGAAAATGCGCTTTATCGTCTTCGACTGTCCAGACACCATACTGTCCATTATTCTGTCTCAGTAAAGACAGCGGTATTTTGATGGTATCTTTAACAGTTTTTGTGCTAATGGATACTTCGGCTTGTTCGTTCATGTAAAAGGGAATGGGTAGTGTATCAAACGCCACATTCACTTCCCGTTCTTGCGTCACCGCATCGCTCATCGCACTGATGCGAGCTACGTAACCAGCAAGCGGTTTGTCGGGGTGTGAGCGTAAGAAAATTTTTGCAGGGTTTCCCGTTTTTACTTGTGCGCTGATACGTTCGTCAATATAGGCTTTTATCCAGACTGTTTTTGGATCAACGATACGAAATATAGTTTGTGATGGTGTCAAGGTTTGTGCAACTTCAGCATCTTTGGAAATCACATACCCGTTTATAGGGGAATACACTTCATATCGTTTCAGTTTTTCCTGTATACCTTCGATATTTTTTTCCATGCGAACCGTTTCACTTTTACTGGAATCAATACGTGCCATTGTTGCTGCAATTTGTGCTTGAATGCTTTCAAACTCAGTTTTGGCTTTGTCATATTCAGATTGGGAGACATACCCTTGGCGTTTGAGTTTTTGATAGCGTCCGTAGGTGAGCAGGGCGAGTGTTTTCTGCGCGCGCAGATTTTCAAGCTCTTTTTGTAGTACGGTAGATTCTTGGATTGTTTTTAAGCGTGCCATTTTTGCCTCTTCGTGCAACGGGGGAAGATCTACAGGATCGATGGTAGCCAATAGTTGTCCTTTTTTCACCCATTGTCCCTGATCGCTTAGAAGGGTTAATATCTTCCCACCCATTTGTGAGCCGACCGAATACACATCTCTAGCACCGACTTCGCCAATACCAAAGACATTTGCTTCAATGTTTCCTTGTTTCGGAGTCGTCGTTTTGAAAGTAGTTTTTGGTGTATAAACCTTGACGTAGAAGAGTATTCCTGCTGTTAAGATTAGTAAAATAGCTATAGTGTATTTCATCCATTTTTTCATTGTATGTTTCCTGTAAGATACTCTATCCGATTAAGTGTGACGCGTTTTTTATATCCGACTTCCAGTAGTCCCAATTGTGCATTCAGTAAAAAAAATGCAGCATCCAACACTTCAATATAGGTCGATAATCCTTCTTTGTATCGTGCATTTACGACCTCTTGGGCTTCCTTGGCAGAAGTCAGCTGCGCCTTTTTAGCTTTAGTACTCTCTTGGTAGCTTTCAAGATCAAGAAAAAGATTTTCAAGTTCTTCTTCTAAGGCAATCGATTGAGACTCTAACTGTTCTTTTGCCACAGTGGTTTCGATTTGCATACGTTGCTCTTCCGCGCTGAGCCGTCCGCCGCTGTAGAGCGGGATGTTTAGCGATACTCCGATTATATTTGTATCATATCTGTTGATCATGTTTGCTTGCGTATAGGAACCTATCGCATCAATAGAACCAAAATGGTTTGCCTTGGCAGCTTGGTGGAGCTTTTGGTTTTTATCGATTTGCTTTGATGCGATTTTGATTTGGTGATTGTCTTTGAAAGCCCGGTCTTTTATGGCAGAAGTGTTTTTAATCGTCAAAGTACCCGACTTGATGAGAGTAGTATCGAGTCTGACATCTTTTTTGATGGGTATCTTTGTATAAAGCGACATGGTATTGCGCGATTTATCAAAAGCAACTTGTGAGAGTATGAGTTCTTCTTTGGCAAGTTGGTAAGCAGCCTCAAAACGAGAGACATCCGCTTTTGTTCTAAGACCTTGTGTATAAAACCCCAGTGTTTGCTTGTAGAGTTCTTCTTTGGATTGCGTATCTTTTTGGCGAACGTCAATGGCTTCGTGCTGCACTGCCATGAGTGCATAGAGAGACTTTATTTTGTATGTCATGACTGCTTTTGCATCCTCTAAAGAAAGTGCTGCGATGTGTTTATCTATTTGGGAAGCTTCTATGAGGGATGTTGTTTTTGAAAAGTCCCAAATTTTCTGTTTGAGTATCGTACCAATAGACCAGCCATCATCTTCAATGGTGTTAAATTGTCCCAATTGTGGCATGACATACGTACGCTGTGGAGAGTATTCTGCTAGCAGCGCAATTTGGGGAAGATAGTCTGAACGTGAAATAGCATAGTTCTCTTCACTTTGGGCTATTTTGAGTATAAAGATTTTGATATCAGGATGCTGTGCTAATGTTTGATCCACACACGCTTGCATACTAAGGGTTTGTGCGGTTAAAGAGAGCGACAGTAAAGAAAAAAACAGGAGTTTTTTCATGATAGCCTTTTGTGTTAACATTTGTAAGATTATAATGCTCGCATGTGAATCAAACCTGAATTGAAGAGAGCAATTCTGAGGCTATGAAGTATGGAGGTTAACTCAACAGTTTTTTCACCATCCCATTGATACGACCCCCATCAGCGCGACTGCCGATGGTTATTTTTGCTTCACCCATCACTTTACCCATATCTTTCATGCCTTCAGCTGCTATGGAAGCGATGATGGCTTTGAGTGTGGCTTCTAGTTCGACATCATCCATGGGTTCGGGTAGATAAGCCTTGACGATGGCTATCTCTGCTTCTTCTTTGGCAACAAGATCTTCTCTGCCGGCCCCAGAGAACTGTGCTTTGGCATCTTCACGTTGTTTGATATATTTCATCAAGATGGCTTCCACGTCACTGTCACTTAGTTCTCTTCGTTCATCCACTTCTATCTGTTTGATAGCAGCTTGTATGTTTCTGAGTGTATCTCTTTTGGTATTATCTTTTGCGCGCATCGCTTCTTTGATGTCAAATTTGATTTGTTCATTTAAGGTCATGGTGACTCTCCTGTGGGGTTTAGCAAAGTATAGCAGGCAGAAGATTAGAATAGCATTGACGATATTTTATCTTAGATTTAGTTTAGCATGCTATTGTAGGCATCATTATTCCAAAGGACTAAATAATATGGATATGCAAACAAATAACGAATACGGCGTCAAAGTTGCGATGCTCATCAATGACTCCAAATATCGCGGTGTCATCACCGAAGAAGAAGCCAAAGGGTTGGGTGCTTCTTTGTTTACCTATAGCTATGGTGACGAATCAGTGGGCTACACACTCACATTTTACTGGGCGGTCAATACCGTTGAAGATACAGTTGTATTAGCGCGTTATACTTATGAGGGTGTTCCTTCCGGTGTAGCGGTCAATTATATGCTGGCACTGATGTTTACCAACAAAACCATCGCACAGATAGACACCGTCAATTATCAGGTCATCGAGCGTTTGCTGCGTGACAATCCTACGATTGAAGCACTTCCTGCATCTGAAAACTATTCTATTGTTTTTGGTATCGATGCAGCCAAACGCGCGGTAAAAGTTTTTACCAATCAAGCACTCAGTCATGATGAAAAAACTTTCCCCTGCAAAGATACACCGCTCAGTCTGGCTGCACTTAAAGATGCCATCAAGACACACAACATTCAAAACCATGAGGCATTGGTAGCATACACCAAAGCCGGCTCTGTAGATCTATCATGCAGTGAAACGCTCAATGGCTTGCTTGAAGCACACCAAGTTGCACTCAAAGAGCAAGAAGAAGCTGAGAACATCCTTTCTGCTACACCGTTTGCAGAGTTGTGTGAAGAAGGGCGTATCATCGCCATCGATACTGCCATAGACAACACGGTTCGACAGTTTCTCATCATGGATGGCGGAGATATCGATGTGCTCAGTGTGAAAGAAAAAGGTGATGAGTTTGAAGTCTATATCAGCTACCTTGGAGCATGCAGCAGTTGTTCAAGTTCAGGTAGCGGTACACTGATTGCCATTGAAAATGCACTCAAACACAAACTCCACCCCAATATCCGCGTTATCCCTATCTGATGCGACGCTTTAAAGGGATTTGACTATAATCCCTTTATGATACTTACCATTGAAAACAAACAATTTGACACAGCAACCATCACCCAGCTTTACCCTGCAGCGGTAGTAAAAACAGGACACAAAGAGGAAACCACGCAGGTAAGCCTTGAGTGGATAGACAGTGAGTCTAAAGGCAGAGTAGAGATAGTAGGCTATGGTGTTTTTGTACATCTAGGTGAAGAAGAAAAACACAGTTTTGTTTTTCAGACCAGAGAAGAGATGGATGAAGCTGTGGGGCGCATCGCCGCACAGCTTCAAAAATAATCTTAATCTTCTTTGAATGACAAAGAAGCAGAGTTGATGCAATAACGCTGATAAGTGGGTGCTGGGCCATCGGGAAAAACATGACCCAAATGTGAACCACATGCAGCACAACGGACTTCTACGCGCCTCATACCCAGCGTGCTATCTACTACTTCCTCTATCACATCTGTACTGATAGGTTCAAAATAACTAGGCCATCCAGTTCCTGAGTCAAATTTGCTTTCTGAAGTAAACAGTGGTGTCGCACAGCATTTGCAGCTATACATTCCATGCGTTTTGGAGTTGTAAAAAGCGTTTTGAAAAGGGGCTTCTGTTCCGTGGTTGAGGCAGACATTGTACTCTAGGGGTGTGAGTTCTTTTTTGAGTTTTTCGGTGTCGAGTTTGATTTTATAAGACATGCGTATTCCTTATTGTATTTTTTCAATCATAGCAGGTTTTCTTTGGATTTAAGTTAGATTATTCTATGATAAGGCATTAATTTGGGAGAGACTATGACAACATTTCAATTCTTTCTTCTTGTGGTTGCAGGAGGAGTATTTTATCTATTTTTTAAACAGATTTTTTCGGGAAATCATCCTAAACGCGGGGTTGATTTTGAAGCCAAGATTCCAGATGAGCAGATAGGCGGTATCAATCGTCCTGACAAAATATTTTCTTCGCCTGCATTACAGCCCTCACGTTTAGAACAGCTTCTTGCGATGGCGGATGATGCGGTGGCAAAAGAAGATTTTGAAGAAGCCAAGAAAGCATTGGGTTCAGCATTGATACTGGGTGCAGATAACACAGAAGTGTTGGGACGCATGGGGTATGTACAGGTACAACGCGCAGAGTATACCGAGGCTAAAGAGAGTTACGAAAAACTATTGAGTATCGATGAGAGTGATGACATGGCGCATGCATCGCTGGCAAATGTCTTACATAAACTTGGTGATGAAGAGGGTGCACAGATGCACCATGAACGTGCCATCAGCCTTGATCCTGAGTATGCACCGCACCATTTTAATTATGCCAATACGCTTTATGATCTGGGACGTAAAAAAGAAGCACTTGAAGAATACAAAAAAGCGTATGCGCTCGATAACACACTTGAAGTGGCTAAAAAAATGATAGAAGAACTGGAGGGTGAGGGTGAGTAGTACGTGTTTCATCTCCCAAGAAGCAACGCAGGCGATACTGCTAAGAGTCACGAATGTGTGCGCAGAGTGTTATGATGATATGCTTGAAGGCGATATTATTCATTATGATGTGCAAAATTTCCGTTATGTGTGCAAGAAATGCCAGGAGAGTCTTTGCGCACGTATGAATGAAAACTGTGAAATGGTGGAAGAGGAAAATCCAAGTCTCTTTTGCTAGTGTTCGGCGATGTATTTGAGTGCATTGATGTAACTCAAAGCACTCAATATTGTCCCTGAGTATGCGATATCAAAGGCTGTACCGTGATCAACAGAGGTTCTGAGTATGGGCAGATTTAAAGAGACATTGATCCCTTCATCAAAATAGAGTGCTTTAAGCGGTGCCAAACCCTGGTCATGGTACATCGCGATGTAATGGGTGTAGTGTGCCCTTACTCTGGGGGTAAAAGCCACATCAGGTACAAGGGGAGAAGTAAAGATTTCTTTACCCAGTATGACGTGAGCATTGTCTATCGCTTTTTGTATGATTGTTTCCTCATCCCCTAAAACCCCATCATCTCCGGCATGCGGATTAAGTCCTAGTACAGCGACCTGTTTGGCAGGTTTGGCTGTATGGTAAAAGTCTATAAAAAACTGTGTGAGCTTTTTTTCATCGATACTGGCTGCGACATCTTTGAGCGGTATATGTTCCGTAAAAAGAGCCACATACATCTTAGGCGAGCCCAGCATCATGATGGCTTTGGCATCAAACATTGCTCTTAGTGCATCGGTATGACCTTTGTAAGTAACACCTGCAAGTTCCCACGCTTTTTTGTGTATAGGAAGGGTGCTGATGGCAGCTACTTTGTTTTGGCGTGCCAGTTCAACAGCTTTGGCAAACGAGGCATAGGCGTACGCACCGCTGCTTGCACTGACTGTGCCTGCTTTTATCTCAAAGTAGGGTGCTATGTTTTCTAAAGTTTGGAAATCAGCAGGTATGGGCAGGCTGAGTTTTTGGGCTGCTTGTTCAAGCATGGCTCTGTCGATGCAGTAAAGCGGTTCAACGACTTTGGCGATGGTGTGATGGTTTTCAAGGGCAAGCTGTATACCGATACCGTTAAGATCACCAACTGAGATGGCTACTTTTTTTTTCATATTACCTTATCCTAATTAAAGCAACAAGTTGCTTGAGCCCTCTGCTGAAGAGAACCCAGTGTTAACGCAGTAAATGCAGCTTTGCTTCATTTACGTTGCATTATCGCTTTCATCTCTTTGATGGCCTGTTCGAGTCCTGTAAATACAGAACGTGCGATGATACTTTGACCGATATTGAGTTCTTCGATGGTTTCTATCTCAACGATCTCTTTTACATTGTGCATCGTAAGTCCATGACCTGCAGCTACACGCAGACCCAGTTCCACTGCATCGCCAGAGAGCAGGCGCAAACAGCTCAACTCATCGTTAAGCATCTGTTTAAGTGTATTGCGAGGGAGTTCAAGCTCAGGGATACTGTGATGTGTTTTAGAGAGTTGGGTATAGAGCATGGCGTAGATATTGGCATATTTGCCTGTATGAAACTCTATCCACTCTACGCCAAGATCATAAGAAGCCTGTACTGCTTCTAAAACAGGGTCGATAAAGAGTGAGACTTCTATCTCTTCGTGTTGCAGTCTTTGGATAGCAACTTTAAGTTTGGGATTTTCTGTATCGACTGCAAGACCGCCTTCGGTAGTGACTTCTTCACGCTTTTCAGGTACGAGGGTGACACGATGGGGTTTGAGTGAGCAGGCGATGTCAATCATAGAGGGTTCTATGGCGCACTCAAGATTGACAGGCAGACTGGAGAGGGTGATGATGTTTTTGGCATCAGCATCTTGTATGTGCCGTCTGTCTTCACGAAGGTGGATGGTGATCTGATCCGCTCCTGCGCGCTTGCAGATACTCAGTGCATCAAGCGGATCGGGGTCTGCGATTTTTCGTGCTTCTCTTAACACCGCGATATGATCGATATTGACACCCAACAGCATAGATTCTCCTTGTATCTGAATAATAGAGATTATACGCAAACTTTTTTAAGATAGTGTTTGCAGGCGTGCTTTGAGGCTTCTATGTTGGTTCAAAATGTTTAAAATCAGCCTTTTCATTTTTGATTAAAAATTAAGCATCTTATAAAAAATATAAGAACATATTTTAAGATAGAATATCTCCTAATAGCCGAGTAAACATAGAAAAGGATGACTTCAATGACAAACAAAGAAATGTATCTGCATCATCTGCATCAGGCAAGAGTAGCGTATACCAGATGGGTCGGGATGATCAAATTGTTATCTGCAGGACTCTATGATACTTCTAAGCAAACCATCGAATTGAATGCATTGGAAATAGAGTTTGGAAAATGGTTTCATCAAGAAGCCATGCTGTTTTCAGAGGGTACCTGCACAAGTACTGTCAGTGAAATGGAAGCATTATGGACAGAGATACATAGCCATTTTATGGATATTTATGAAGTATGTGCACAAAAACAAAAAAACAGTTTCTTTGGAATAAAAAAGCCTCTGAGTGATGCGGCAATTAAAATATCCACGGTTCACTATCATGAAATAATCATGTTAAGCGATAAACTGAAAAATGCACTGAGACTTTTTGAGAAACAGCTCAATGCCAAAGGTGAAGATGAATTTGAAATATTCGGCAATTATTTATCGGCTCAAGAGCATAGACAAAATGTAGAAAAAGCTAAAACAGAAAAGGCAAAATCGGGTGCCAGTGTCGGAGTAAGCGGTGCAAGGGGGGCGTATCTGTCTGAATAGGATGTACTCTGGAAACAAACATTAAAGCCAAATCATAACCAACTTTACGCTAAAATCACGACATATCAACTAAAGGCTTATGACATGGCAAAAAGAACAATCAAAAAAGCGGTATTGGCGTATTCGGGGGGACTGGATACGAGTATCATACTTAAATGGCTTCAGGATGAGTATCAGTGTGAGGTGGTCACTTTTACTGCAGATCTCGGACAGGGTGAAGAGGTAGAACCGGCACGACAAAAAGCGCTTGATATGGGTATCAAACCGGAAAATATTTTTATCTTGGATCTAAGAGAAGAGTTTGTAAAAGATTTTGTATTCCCGATGTTTAGAGCCAATGCGATTTATGAGGGTGAGTACCTTTTGGGTACATCGGTTGCAAGACCGCTCATCGCCAAAAAACAGATAGAGATAGCACATCAAACGGGTGCAGATGCAGTCAGTCATGGTGCTACAGGCAAAGGAAATGATCAGGTGCGTTTTGAACTTGGCTATCTTGCACTTGATCCGGACATCGCGGTCATCGCACCCTGGAGAGAGTGGGATCTAAACTCACGATCCAAACTGCTTGCCTATGCTGAGCAACATGGCATCAACATCGATGGAAAAGGCAAAGCAAAACCATATTCTATGGATGCAAACCTTTTACATATCTCTTATGAAGGTGAGCATTTGGAAGACCCGTTTGCAGAGCCTGAAGAAGATATGTGGCTCTGGTCAGTGAGTCCTGAAAATGCTCCCGATGAGGCAGAATATATCACGCTTAGCTACAGACAAGGTGACCCTGTGGCGATCGATGGTGTAGAGATGAGTCCTGCGACACTGCTTACAAAGCTCAATGACTATGGAAAAAAACACGGCATCGGAAGACTCGATATCGTGGAAAACCGTTATGTGGGCATGAAAGCACGTGGATGTTACGAGACACCAGGTGGAACGATTATGCTTAAAGCACACAGAGCCATTGAGTCGATTACACTTGACCGTGAAGAGGCACATCTTAAAGATGAGATGATGCCACGTTATGCAAAACTGATTTATCAAGGATTTTGGTGGTCACCTGAGCGCAAGATGCTTCAAGCTGCCATCGATGCTACACAGGAACATGTGCATGGTGATGTAAGACTCAAACTCTATAAAGGCAATGTAACGGTTGTAGGCAGAAAATCAGCAGTTTCTCTGTACTCTGAAGCACACTCTACGTTTGAAGCGGATGAAGTCTATAACCAAAAAGATGCAGAAGGATTCATCCGTCTTAATGCACTTCGTTTTATTATTGAAGGTAAAAAACAGCCTGAGCGTATCGCTAATTTAGTCAATAAGACAGATAAAAAATAAACCTACTTTAAAAGGCTTTCCATCTCCTTCAGAACTTCTGAAGGGGTAAACCTTGCAACTCTCTCTTTACTCAAAAGATGAGGCAAAACTTCGAGCATCACATAGAGCAGTCCCATCAGCGGATAAAAGGCTCTGTATTCCATCTTAAATGTTTTAAAAGTGTAACGAGTCATAAACCACTCTTTTGCACTATGGATGCCGTTAAAACATAAAAGCACCTCCATCGCAAAAATAGAGCCCCAGAGAAAATAACTCAGACTTGTGACAATCAAGGCACCTTCTGTGCCAAACAAAGAGGTTGTAATAGCAAGAAAAAGGGCAAAATAGAGTGCAAAAGACTCAAAGCCCAGCGTAGCAAAAATGGCTACGACAGAAAAGATAAACAGCAAAGCGCCAAAAAAGAAAAACAGTTCCAAAAATGATTTTTGCTCCGAGAATGTCGGAGAGAAATAGGCACCCAGCAGTGTAATGATAAAAATAGCAATTATGGTTAATGCAAGGGTACGATATTCGCTCATGTACTCTCCTTTGCTTAGACTATCTCATAAAGCCTTGTAAGACTTTTGACATCGGGTTTGCGTCCAAGCCATGCTTCATACAGTTCGCTCATCTCTTTTGAACCGCCATTGGCAAGGATGAATGCTTTGTAGCCTTGTGCATGGGCTTTGTTAAATCCGTCCTCATCATCCAGGCAAGAGAAAAAGGCATCAGCTGAGAGCACTTCTGCCCACTTGTAGCTGTAGTACCCTGCGGCGTAGCCTCCTGCAAAAATATGTGCAAAACCGTGTTGAAATTTATTGTACTGCGGTACTTGAAGCAAAGAAGTTTTTTTTCTGATCGTATCGATGAGGTTTTGCACCTCATCACCCTGATAGAGGTTTTGATGCAGCATAAAGTCAAAGAGAGAAAACTCAACCTGACGCAAGATACCGAGTGCTGCCTGAAAGTTTTTGGTTTCTTTGATTTTTGCCATCAGTACATCTGAGATAGGCTCGCCACTTTGGTAGTGAAAGCCGAAGCGTTTGAGTATGGCAGCCTCATAGGCAAAATTTTCTAAAAACTGAGAGGGAAACTCGACCACATCCCATGCGACACCGTTGATACCTGAGACAGAACGCTCTGTACACGTACCAAAGAGATGATGCACGGCATGTCCCATCTCATGAAAGAGTGTGACCACGTCATCATGCCTTAACAGTGAAGGTGTCTCTTTGCTTGCAGCCGAAAAGTTGCATACGATGAAAGCAGAAGCAAAATGCTGCTTACCTTTACTGTCAACATAATGTGTTTCCCAGTCGTTCATCCACGCGCCGCCACTTTTGTCTTTGCGTGCTTCAAGGTCAAAATAGATACGCCCTGAAAGTTTGCCATGATCAAAGATGTCAAACGCTTTGACACACGCATGCCATGTTGGAACATCAGCAGGGCTAAAGGTCACGGCAAACAGTTCAGAGACGATATCTAAAAGACCTGCAAGCACCTTGTTTTGCTCAAAATAGGGTTTGGTCATGGTATCATCAAAGTCAAATTTTTCTTTTTTGAGCTTCTCACTGTAGTAGGCAACATCATAGCCTGCCAACTCTTCAATCCCGTCTGTTTTTTTTGCAAAGGCTTTGAGTTCTTCCATCTCTTTTTTTGCCGGCTGAAGCGCCGCATCTGCCAAATCATTTAAAAACTGTATGACATCTTCTTCTTTGCTGGCATCTCTAGTCTCAAGTGCATAGTGGGCGTAGCTTTCAAAGTTGAGCAGTTTTGCTTTTTCATTTTTGAGTGCAAGAATCTGGTCTATGATTGTTGCATTTTGAGGTGCCCGTGTTGCATAGGCTTTGGAAAGTTCTTGTCTGTAGGTTCGGTTTGGTCCATATGTCATATAGGCTAAGTAACTTGGAAGTTGTAGGGTAAACCGGTAGAGTGTTGTACCATCTCTCTCTACTTTGGCTGCATCAATATCGGACTGTGGCATGCCTTGAATATCTTTTTCATCACTCATGAGCAATTCATAGGCATTGGTTGCATCAAGAAGATTTTGTGAAAACTGGTTGCTGAGTTCTGAGAGTGCCAGTGAAATTTCTTCCATTCTTTTTTTCTGTTCTTGGGATAAATTGACACCTGAGAGTACAAAATCTCTTATCTCGTTTTCGACTACTTTTTTTGCTTCAGGATGTGTGGTTTTTATCTGAGATATCTTTTTAAAAAGTGCTTCATTTTGTGCTATCTCTGAGCTAAATTTGGAGAGTAGCGGGATAGAAGCTTCATAGGCTTTTTTGGTCTCTTCAGAGTTCATCACAGCGTTAAGATGTGACAGAGGGGTAAAAAAAAGTCCCAACTCTTCATCTAAATCCTGAAGGGGCTTGAGGACTTTTTCATAACTGCTCTCTTGTGAGCTTGTGATAGCATTAATGGTTGCTCTTTGCTGGTTTAGCAGGGCATCTAATTCTTGGGGAAACTGTTCTAAATTGTCTAGTTTAAATTCTTGAAACATAGGTGAGGGTATCCGTATTTTAATTTTTTTTGATTGTAGCATATTTTATAAAAGGAGCGATTGATTCTTGCCAGATAGAGGTGAGATGATATATTTTTCGAAACGGGTATAGCAACTGCCCGTTTCAATAAGAGAATTTAGAGCGACTTTGTAAGCTCTGTGATAGACTTTGTTTTTAAAAATTCAGCAAATTGATTTCTGTAGGTTTGGATGATGCTGACACCTACAAGTACGACATCGTAAATATACCATTGGTTATTGGTTGTATTTTTATAAAAAAGATACTCTACTTTATAGGTATCATCAGTTCCTATAACCTGTGCATCAAATACAATGCGGTTGGGTTTGATCTTTTTGGAATTGCCTAAAATAACTTTTTGATTGTTATAGAGTCTTAATTTATCCAAATAGGAGTATTTTATTTTTCGCTCAAATGCTTTGATAAATTGTGCTTTTTCACCCGCTGAGAGTGTTGTCCACTGTCTGCCTAGACTGATTTGTGACATGGTGTTGTAGTCAAACACATCATCAATCAACACAATGGACTGTTGTTCTTTTTGTGTTTGAGAGAGAGAGCTGTTTTTGAGTATAGAGAGTATTTTGCTTACTCTGGTGTCCATCACTGTTTTGATATTTTGTTCTTCTATGGCATGGGCGAAAATCCCGGATAGAAGTAAAAGTGTCAGCAGTTTTTTGATCATTTTCTTTCCTTATGTGGTTTATTTGTCTATTTGAGCAGCACGTTTTTGCTCGTATGCATCTTTGAAAAACGGATACAGGTCTAAAGCATCTTTTTTGAGACTCTCGTAAACACCTGGATTGAGAGAATTTTTGTTTGTCATTTGTACAGCAATCACACCAACAGATTGCGCTAAGTTATTGGGTATTTTGTACTGCTCGAGACCGCGAACATTAACCCATGGAGAAGCGTATGCATCGACTGTAACACCGAGTAAATCTCTTGCATTGGAAGGGCCTAAAAACGGTAAAACGATGTGAGGACCCGGAACAATGTTATAGTACCCAAGGGTTTGACCAAAATCTTCATCATGCACAGGAATATGCAACAGATCCTGAGCAGGGTTCATCAATCCACCCAGACCAATAGTAGAATTGGTAAGAAAACTTTCAAATTCTTCTGCACTGTTTTGCAGCTTGAATTGTAACAGATTGTTGGCTAAACGAACGGGGAATTGCAAATTCTGAATAAAATTTGAAATCCCTAAGCGAAAGGGTTGAGGGAGTACATCGCCATACACTTTTGAAACAGGGTCTAAAACAGAGCTGTAAAACACATCATTAAAAGAGGTCATAACTCTGTTATAAGCATTGAAGTCATCGGTACTTTGGGTTGCTTCATCTTGTGTAAACTCATCTTCAAAGCTGTCAGCCATACTGTTGTCAGGAACGTTTGAGGAAAAATTCGATTGGGTAGGAGCTGTTGCATTTACTGAGGCTGTTGGCTGAGGTGTGATTTTTGTGCTACTGCACCCTTGAAAGAGAAAAAGAAGAAGGGATAGAATGGGGTAAAAATTTCTCATGATGTATTCTCCTTTTGTTTAACAGTACGTAGATATTGTGCACTTTGCGTGAAGTATGTACGTAGCTTTAACCGATGTCTAGTTAAAATAGGTTAGAATTATAGCCATATATAGCATAAGAAGGAATTATAGGATGAAAGTACTCTTAATCAAAGAAGTAAAAACACTGGGGAAAGTAGGTGAAATCAAAGAGGTTAAAGACGGTTACGGTCAAAATTTCCTCATAGGCAAAGGGTTGGCAAAATTGGCTACACCCGATGTAATAGAAAACTGGAAAGCAGAACAGGCGGAAATGGCACGCAATCTTAAAGATGAGTTAGCCAGACTTGAAGCAGAGAAAATCACACTTGAAGCCAGTATCATTAAAATAGTAAAAACTTCTGCGCCTGTGGGCATAAAAGGCTCAGTCGGTAATGCAGATATCTCTGAAGCTATACAGGAACAGCTGGGCATTGAACTTGATAAAAAACATATCAATCTTAAAAAAGCAATTAAGAGTACCGGTGTGCACGAAGTGGATGCAAAACTGGGTCATGCCATCCATGCAACCATCAAAGTAGAAGTCGTAGGTATATAGGCATGTTTGAAGCAACCACGATACTGGGCTACAAAGGTGAAGGCAGAGCAGTCATCGGAGGCGATGGTCAGGTAACGTTTGGTGATACGGTGCTTAAAGGAAATGCGACCAAAATTCGTACCCTGCATGAAGGTAAAATTTTGGCAGGTTTTGCAGGAAGCACCGCAGATGCTTTTACGCTTTTTGATATGTTTGAGGGGATACTGGCTGAAAAAAGAGGGGATCTTTTTAAGTCTGTGATCGGGTTTTCAAAGATGTGGAGACAAGACAAACATTTAAGACAGCTTGAAGCCATGATGATTGTACTGAACACCGAACATATCTTTATACTCTCTGGAAACGGCGATGTGGTTGAACCCCAAGACGGCAAGATAGCCGCTATCGGATCAGGCGGAAACTATGCACTCTCAGCTGCGCGTGCTTTAGACAAACACAGTAGTCTTGAGCCTAGAGAACTGGTCCAGGAATCACTTGAAGTAGCAGGTGACCTTTGTATCTATACAAATAAAAACATTAAGATATTGGAACTATAAAGAACGATGGATAATTTAACCCCCAAAGAGATAGTAGCCTATTTAGATAACTACGTCATAGGACAAGACGCAGCTAAAAAAACCATAGCGGTTGCTTTGAGAAACCGTTACAGGCGTATGCAACTTAGCCCAGAAATGCAGCAAGATGTGACACCTAAAAACATATTGATGATAGGCAGCACGGGTGTGGGAAAAACTGAGATAGCCAGACGTTTGGCTAAGATGATGAATCTTCCCTTTATCAAAGTGGAAGCGAGCAAATACACAGAAGTAGGTTTTGTGGGTCGTGATGTTGAGTCGATGATACGTGATTTGGCAGCCGTTTCTTTGGGGCTTGTGCGTGAAGCCGAAAATGAAAAAAACAAAGAGAAGATAGCAAACTACATCGAAAACAAGATCATAGAAAAACTTCTCCCCCCTTTACCCTCAGGTGCAAGTGAAGTCAAACAAGCTGAGTATGATGCTTCTTTTGTGCGCATGCAAGAGAAGTTTGCAAAAGGTGAACTTGACCATCTTAAGATAAAAGTAGATATCCCTAATACTCTAACAATGCCAGAAGAAGGTCTTCCGCCACAGATGATTCAGGTACAAGAGTCTATCATCAAAGTGTTAGGTGGGATGGGCAAGAAAGGACAAGAAAAAGAAGTAAGTGTCAAAGATGCCAAAAAAATACTTGAAGCCGAAGCCAGCGAAGCCTTACTCGATGAAGAACAGCTTAAAGCCTTAGCGCTTGAAAGAGTACAGAAGGGCGGTATCGTTTTTCTTGACGAGATAGATAAAATTGCGGTTTCATCCGGTTCACAAAGCAGACAAGACCCGAGCAAAGAAGGTGTCCAAAGAGATTTGCTTCCTATTGTGGAGGGCTCAAGTGTTCATACCAAACTGGGTATGGTGCATACCGATCATATTTTGTTTATTGCAGCAGGTGCCTTTCATGTGAGCAAACCCAGCGACTTGATGCCTGAACTTCAAGGGCGTTTTCCACTTCGTGTTGAGTTGGAAAGTTTGGATGAGGATACGCTCTACCGTATTTTAACCGAACCGAACAATTCACTTATCAATCAGTATAAAGCGTTGATGAAGGTGGAGGGTGTTGAACTGGTGTTTGAAGAAGAAGCACTCAGAGCCATCGCTCATTATGCACTGCTTGCCAACGAAAAAACGGAAGATATCGGAGCCAGACGTTTGCATACCGTGATGGAAAAAATAGTGGAAGAGATCAGCTTTTGTGCAGATGAGCATCAAGGCGAAACCATACAGATAGATAAAGCATTGGTAGAAGAGAAGATAAGTAAAGTGGTAGAAGATGAAGACACAACCCGATATATATTGTAAGGAATAGTACATGTTTGATCACGCAGAAGAGATAGACACGAAAGCAGGATTTGTCGCAGTAGTCGGCAGACCCAATGCGGGCAAGAGTACATTGCTCAACCACGTAGTGGGAGAAAAACTTGCAATGGTTTCAAAAAAAGCACAAGCAACACGAAAACGGATGAATATAATTGTTATGCATGAGGACTCACAGATAATTTTTGTGGACACACCGGGTATCCATGAAAAAGAGAGGTTGCTGAATCAATTTATGATGGAAGAAGCCCTTAAAGCAATGGGTGACAGTGATTTGATTGTCTTTTTAGCACCTGTAACAGATAAATTGGCAGAATACGAAAAGTTTCTAACCCTTGCTCAAGCAAAAGGCGTGAAGCATATCGTGGTGCTAACCAAGATAGACCATGTCAAACAGAGTGATATATTGGCAAAACTGGGTGAATATCAGAAATATCAAGCTTCTTTTGAAGCCATCATCCCATTTTCTGTAAATAAAAAAGTCGGTAAAAAACAACTTTTGGATGCAATCTCTAAACAGTTGCCTACATCACCTTTTCTTTATGATACCGAGATACTTACTACAGAACATATACGTACCATTTACAAGGAACTGATACGCGAATCGATTTTTGAAAATCTCAGTGATGAAATCCCTTATGAGAGTGATGTGACGATTGAGCGTATTGAAGAGAGTGATGATTTGGATAAAGTATATGCGACGATAGTTGTAGAGAAAGATACCCAAAAAGGGATGATAGTGGGTCAAAAAGGTGAAGGCATCAAGCGCGTAGGAAAATTTGCACGTGAACAAATGGAAATTTTTTCAGGTAAAAAGATATTTTTAGATTTACACGTCGCGGTCAAAAAAGGATGGAGTAAAAATAAAGACGGCTTAGAAGAGTTTGGATATATCATCTAAAGGCGGTTCATCTTTTAAATGAAGTTAAAAAAAAGTTATAATTTAAAAAAACGAGCCACTTGCAAATTCAACCCAAAGTAGCAGCACATTTCCTATGACTGCTGCTCACTCATTAAAAAAGTGACTCTCGCATCAAAGTTACGAACTAAA
>NCHB01000052.1 GCA_002281755.1 Sulfurovum sp. 16-42-52 | reverse complement strand
AAACTGTGTCACAATCTTATTCGGTTAGAATAGATTTAGAATTTTGACGATATGCTACTTGAATTCTCTTTTTTTTCTACATTCATATTATAAGAGAATTTTGAACGGTCCCATGAAAGGCGATACTAAAGATCTTGAGCCAATGCATGGTGAGTTATTGAGTTATGGTAATTACTTTACTATGTATAGCGAAACGTATTATAGTATTAAAGTTGAAATTCAGCGTCCAAAAGAAAAGGTTAAATCTGTTGCCAAGTTTGTATTTAAACGATCAAGAGATTAATAAAATCAATATCCATGCAGCCATATATCTCCTTGGTATCATAATATACAATAGCTCTACTGCACATAATATACACACTTGAATAATAAAATGAAAATATACATTATGGAATAGGGGCTTCTTTTTGTTTCATATGAAGCGCCCCCCTAAGGATTTTGGAAGACCAAAGAAGAGTGTCTAGGAAGGAAGTATACCTCCTTTTTCTCTGCATAATTGTATACCAAAATAGTAGCATTACAGGAAATATGTTGGCAGGATTTAGACTTGTCCAAAAGTAATATGGTTTTACATAAAAAAAGGAAAAAACTATGAGATATATTTTAACAATAATGGCAATGATTGCTTCAGTTTACGCAGTAGACTTTGAGCACATGAGTACTGAGAATATGATGAATATGCGCGGAAGTGTTTCCGTAGATGAGCGTCCTGCTTTTCAGCAAGAGATGCAAAAACGTATGCAGAGTATGAGTCCAGAAGAGCGACAAAAATATATGCAGACAAAAGGCATGAAACAAGGCAAAGGCATGATGAATCAGGGTCAGGGCATGAAGTCTAACCAAGATCAAAACATGATGATGAACAAAAGTAAAGGTATGATGAACGACCAGAGTAAAGATATGAACCAAAGCAAAGGCATGATGAGTCAGGGTCAGGGCATGAAGTCTAACCAAGATCAAAACATAATGATGAACAAAGGCAAAGGCATGATGAACAATACAGTTAAATAATGAAATGGAGAGTATGATGAAAGATCATTCACAACTCGATAGATCAACAAAATATAAAGAAAACAGCATGACACTTGTCGGTGCCGTATCAATGGGTACTGGTGTTATGATCGGTGCTGGAATTCTGGCACTGACAGGGCAAATAGCGGAGCTTGCAGGCCCATTCTTTCCTCTTGTTTTTCTTGCAGCCGCAGTGGTCACCGCTTTCAGTGCCTATTCATACATAAAAATGTCTAATGCTTATCCTTCCGCAGGAGGGATTGCTATGTTCCTGCAAAAAGCCTATGGAAAAGGAACCATGACCGCAGTCTCTGCACTTTTGATGTATTTTTCCATGGTTGTGAGTGAAAGTCTTGTTGCGCGTACTTTTGGCACATATACCGTTCAGCTATTCGATGTTGATCCCGGTAGCTGGATCGTGCCTGCATTAGGTACAGGAGTACTGCTTTTTGCCTTTTTGCTTAATATTTCAGGAAATCGCATGGTTGGTCTGTTTTCTTTGATAATGGCCTTTATGAAAATTGGCGGTATTATTCTCTTTTCTATCGGTGGATTATGGGTTGCCAGATTTTCATTTGAAAACACTTCTGGAAATGTTGCGGACACATCCATAATAGGATTTATTGCTGCAATGGCATTGGCTATTCTGGCCTACAAGGGCTTTACCACTATTACCAATAGCGGTTCAGAAATTGTTAATCCACACCGTAATGTTGGGCGCGCCATTATCATTTCTCTTGTCATTTGTGTAGTAATTTATTTTTTGGTCGCCATTACGGTGGCAGCCAGTCTAACGTTACCTGAAATAATAATTGCAAAGGATTATGCATTGGCTGAGGCAGCACGACCTGCTTTCGGAAATTATGGATTATGGTTTACTGTTGGAATTGCGATGATTGCAACAGTATCAGGTGTTATTGCAAGTGTTTTTGCGGTATCACGAATGCTAGCCATGTTAACGGAAATGAAGCTTGTCCCACATAGCCATTTTGGTATGCCTGGAGACATCCAAAAGCATACATTGGTTTATACTGTTGTTATAGCTATATTTATGACGATATTTTTTGACTTGAGCAGGATTGCCTCGCTGGGCGCAATTTTTTATATAGTTATGGATATTGCTGTTCACTGGGGTGTTTTCAAGTATTTACGTAAAGAGATTAATGCTAACGCATTTATTCTAATATCTGCAATACTATTTGATGTTGTAGTGCTTGGAGCATTTCTTATAGTAAAAGCATCAACGGATATGATGGTGATTTATGCCGCACTGATAGGGATATTGTTTATATTTATAGGCGAGAGCATTTTTTTAAAAAAATTTAGAAATGAAGAACTTTAAAATAGCCTATTGTATTAAAATATAGTGTTGTGACACACAAGAGTTCGGTGTGCACGCTTCATACACGAAAAGCTAATACCCTATATCAAACAACCAAAGGAGAGAACCATGAAACGAAGAGAATTCTTAACACTTAGCTCTGTTGCTGCCCTGTATGTAATTACTGGTTATGGAGGGGGTGGCGACAGTTCCACCACTCCTCCTGGTGGCGGCAGCTCCATTCCTCCTGATGATATAACAACAAAAGCACTTCCTATCCCGGAACTTTTGTATCCTACAGATAGAGAAGGGAGAAAACATTACGATCTCAATGTGCAAGAAGCAAAACATGATTTCTTTAATAGTATAGAAACGGATACATTTGCCATCAACAGCACCTATCTTGGGCCTACTCTGCTTATGCAGAATGGAGATAATGTTTCTATAAACTATAAAAATAATCTTGATGAACTCATAACTATGCATGGACACGGTATGCATGTGCCTCCATCCATGGATGGTACTCCCCATCAACCTATTTCTCCTGGTGCAACTTGGTCAGCAGTCTACACGGTCAATCAGAAAGCCTGTACAAACTGGTATCATCCTCATACTATGGATAAAACAGCCGAGCATGTATATAAAGGTTTAGCGGGGCTCATTATTATCGAAGACAGTGAGAGTAGGAGTCTTGACTTACCTAAACGTTACGGGATAGACGATATACCACTTGTCTTACAAGACAGAAATTTCAATAATGGTCAAATAGTATATAATCCGGGTATGATGGATATCATGCGTGGATATACGGGTGATACATTCATTGCCAATGGAGCCATAGAGCCTACCTTGGATCTGGAAGCTAAAGAGATACGATTTCGTATACTCAACGGTTCTAACTCTTCAGTCTATGAGCTTGGGTTTTCCGATGGACGCAGTTTTAAACAGATAGCAACAGATAATGCCTTCTTAGAGTCACCTGTTGAGATGACAAGACTTACACTTTCTCCTGCTGAACGGGCTGAAATCATAGTAGATCTTAGCAATGCATTGAACCAAACTATCGTACTAAAAGAGTTTAGGCATAGCAAGGATTTCATAACCGTAAATGTAAGCAAATCTGCTACTGCAACAACTACGCTACCGAATAATCTGACCACACTTACCAAATACGATCCGTCTACCGCTGCTAGAACTAGACCATTCGTACTTTCAGGAATGATGGGAAGTTTTGAGATCAATGGGAAATCGATGGATATCGGCCGTATAGATGAAAATGTACTACTCGGAGATGTTGAGATATGGGAAGTTAGCAACGAGATGATGGTAGATCATAATTTCCATATTCATGCAACATATTTCATGCTTATGGAACGAAATGGAAGTGCTGCAAATGTGGCACCCAATGAAAAAGGCTATAAAGATGTAGTCTACATACCATCAGGAGAGAGTGTAAAATTTATTGTCAAAATGACAGACTATGCTGATGACACAGTGCCCTATATGTACCATTGTCACTTTCTGGAGCATGAAGATGCAGGGATGATGGGGCAGTTTGTAGTCACTGTATAAAATATTTTAAGACTTACAATAAAAAAACAATCTTACATGCAGTAGTTTTACTATTTTCAATACTGACACTAAGTGCAAACAATGGCCAAAAAATATATGATGGCAACTGTACATTTTGTCACATGATTGGTCCAATGATGCGTAAACAAAAGATGATGCAGATGAGCAAAAAAGAAAGTATGAAGTGTAGTCAAGGCAAATATAGTAGTAAATATCGTTAAGATAGCCTTTTTTTGGGGAGCTCTTTCCTCTTTAGGTTGCACAGTACATACACGCTTTTTTAGTATTCTAAAGTAATATAACAAAAGGAGCTACAATGATTTACACTATACAAACAACAACAAATATTGAAACCGTAAAAAGTGAATTGGAAAGAAAAGCCAAAGAAGTAGGTTTCGGTCTACTCAACACCTATGACTTTAAAACTATTTTAGAAGAGAAAAGTTTTCCTATAGAAAAAGAGATCACCGTTTTTGAACTGTGCAACCCTCCTGGAGCACAACAAGCACTTACAAAACTGCCGGAAATTTCTGTCTATCTTCCCTGTAGGATATCTATGTATGAAAATAATGGCATGACAGCATTGTCAACTATTGGAATTGAAGAGATTATTAATGCTGTTGAAGCAAAGGAAGAGTTTAAAACATACATGATTATACTCTTTGAAAATCTAAAACGAGTGATGCGCAGTTGGGATACATAGACTTGCACACTTTATACACACTTTGGTAGTACACTAAAATCAAGAAAACAATTAAAAACCATCCTATAAAGAATAGCTTAAACAAGTAGCTGTTTTTTATAGACAGAGATATCCTGTTGGATAATTTGAGTATTTGAAAAAAATATTCAAA
>NCHB01000051.1 GCA_002281755.1 Sulfurovum sp. 16-42-52 | reverse complement strand
TCCGGCCACTTTATGCTAAAATAGTCTTACAGAAAATATCTCCTAAAAGGTGGCCGGATGCTCTGCGTGTTTGGTGGCCGGTTTGAACGCTATGCGCAAGCAAGGTTCATCACAATTTCCGACCTTATCATGCAGATGAGCAATGCCAAAAAAGAGAAACGCTATGACTCTTTTATCCGTCAGTCTATCATGACACCATCCTTGCTTGTAATAGATGAGATAGGCTACTTCCCAATGACCAAAGAAGATGCCCATCACTTTTTTCAAGTGATTTCAAAAAGATATGAAAGAGGTGCAACTATCGTCACATCAAATCTTGTATTCAGTCAGTGGAGTGGAATCTTTGCCAATGATAAAGTGGTAACCACTGCCATTCTTGACAGGCTGCTCCATCATTCTCATGTCATAAATATACTTGGAGATTCCTATCGTTTAAAAGAGAAAAAAGAGGAGGGAATGGTAGATTCAGACTTGTATAAATTTAAAGCCAAAAAATCAATAAAAGGAGTAAATTAAACCCTCGTTGCTTAAGGTTACTTTTCGTAATTTTTTTACGAAAAAACTGCAGAATTTAACTCCGCCGTTGACAATGAAAAATACAATTCCTACTGCTGTACTTAATTCTGTCCAAAATGAACGACTAGGATCTGCCTTACCCTTGAGTCTACTTAGAAGTAAATCAATGGAAATACAATAAATATTACCAACCATTATGCCTTGTACAACTTAAACCTAAAATACACAATAGAATATATTTAGTATAAAATTAACCAACTCCTACGGTTAAATTTTATTCCACATAAATAATTATTCGTTAGACACAAGGATAGAACACCCTAAACAGAGTTAATCATGGTGTCCTTTTACAGTATTTAAACCAAATTGGCTAGTTTTGTAGCTAAGCTTAGTAATTCATCTTTTTCATTAAGCCCATCAATAAACCTTTGAGGAATATTTTTTATGCCAACTTGTGCACCAACTAATGCACCTGTTAAAATTGACCTTGCTTGATTTTGACCACCACCATTAAGCGCATGTAAAATTGCACTTTCAAAATCATCAGAAAATCGTGCTGCCAAATAGTAACTCGCGGGCAACATATGATAAATTGCACATGGCATTCCATATACCAATGATACTTTCCATGCAGGTTCAATTTTTATGTCAGGATCACAAGCTGCTTGAGCCATGAAAGATGGCGATAAAAGTGCATCAGGAGAGGCAAATAAACCTATATTTGAAGGGTCTTTCGCACCTGCTTTAGGTGCTTGTAAATTATCTGACGTGACCGCGTGAAAAGGAAGCTCACCTTTTTTTACCAATCTCATTAATTTCGTAGATAAGTCTTTATCTAACTTCTCCCCTTGTATTAATTGTGCCAAAACAGCTCCGTATGCAACAGTCATAGAACCTACGATATCGTCTACTTGGGTTAAAAAGGTATTGTGAGAAATTGATTTTGCTAACTCTTTTGGATGAAGTGCATATTTTACAGCAAGGGCTATAGTTCGCTCAATGGCTTCAGTTGTATCAGCTCGACTCCCAACCTCTTTCCAATCCAATTTTTGCTCAACTCTTTGTCTGTAAACTTCCCTCATTGATTGTGAAGTATAACCTCCTGGACCATTTGTGGGAATACCATCTATCTTGGTAAATAAATTTGTATCTAGTTTTTCACAAAAGTCTTCTTGATTATAACCGTCATTTTCTATAATAGAGTTAATCATTAACTTTAGTATATATCCTGATTGTGATAGGTTACCAGCTTTTTCATGCTCATGGTACCTTCCTTTTTTCGGATTTGTATAAGTGGTAATCCAGGTCCCATAATCTCTATATTGTTCTTCTAAATCATAATACCAATGTGGGCCTAATGCAATAGCATCGCCAATAAAAGCTCCTACGATCGCTCCCATTGCTCGATCTTTAATATCTGTATTCATTTCTCTTTCCTTTTTTAATTTATATATCGCGATAGAAGCATTAGAAAACTCTAATTTTCAGATAAGAGACTTATAAGTTCCCATGGACTGATATTATTTAGATAATCCTAGTTGCTTCATATACGTTTGATTATCCCAAAACAACCATTCGTGGATAATTTTTCCATCTTTCCAGAGCGCAAATGTTGCCATAGGAAGTTTAAATACTTTGCCAGTAGGCTGAACTTCACTGCCATCTGCTAATTTCATTGGTTTAGTAAAAGTTCCCTCCATGAGTCCCTGTACAGCTGTCCAATTACCTGCAGCAATTTTTACTGGGTGCAGTTTGATATTCGTATCTGGTGCATGGCTAAAGAGCCATTTCAAATCTGCTATATGGCGGTCAATACCATAAGTCTCATGTCCATCAGGCCAAGAAACTACAATATTATCAGCATGACTTTTATGGAAATTGACCCAGTCTTGATGACTAAAAACTTCAAAGTCTAACTCATCAAAATTTTCAATATTTCCTTTGGCTTGTTCACCTACAATGATACCACCATCAAAATACTTTGCTGGGTTATTCCCTTTATCTGCAACAGTGATCCCTTCAACTACTTTTGTTTTATTAAGTAGTTTAGAAGCAGCTTCTAGAACATTTGTTGGTAAATTCGCTTTACTTCCTGTTAAAGAAACTGCCGTTGGGATTGAAGAATTTGCACCCGCAACAGCAAGTGTTGAACTAAGCAGCAAGGCTGCTAATGATTTAACTATGAATGAATTTTTCATTTCTCTTTCCTTTTTTAATTTATATATCGTAATAGAAGCATTAGAAAACTCTAATTTTCAATTACTTATGTAAGTAGCCAATTACGCATACTTAGGCTTCCATGTTCAAAACCTTCATATACAAACTGACTTTTATCATCCTTATAAGTGCTTCCTGCAACATAGAGCAATGGAATATAATGCTCTGTTGTTGGATGTGCATCTTGTGCATAACGCTGTATATCTTTAAAGTGTATCAGTGCATCATAATCTTGTTGTAGTATTGCATTTTCAACAAAATCATCAAACTCTTGCGCCCAAGGAACTACCGGAGCATTTGTCTCAGCTCTTATATCTCGAAGATTGTGCGTTATATTCCCGCTACCGATTATCATAACGCCACGCTCTCTCAGTCTTCTTATTTTTCTTCCCATCTCAAAATGCTCTTGCATTGTTAGATTACTGTTTATGGCCAACTGCATTACGGGAATATCCGCGTGTGGAAAGAGATGTACCAATACGCTCCACGCTCCATGATCTAAACTTCTCTCCTCAACTTTCAAAGACGTAAGCAGTTCTTGTACGTCAGGCGTTAACAACCTGGCGTTTGGAGCGGGGTACTTCACGTTGTACAAGGCGTCTGGGAACCCATACATGTCGTACATGAGTGCTTCTCCCTCGTCATGAACACTTATCGCATCATAAGGTGATTGCCAGTGCGCAGAGACGACTAAAATTGCCTTTGGTTTCTCAAGACTTTGACCTAACACTTTAAGAGAGTCTGTAAAAGCGTTATCTTCGATAGCGTTCATGGGACTGCCATGACCTATAAAAAAAGCAGGGGCTCGTTTTTGATTGTTTGCTGAGAGTGGCATTGTTAAACCTCCTAATGTTAAAGCAAGTAGCTTTAAAAAATGTTTTCTTGTCATTTGGCCCTCTTTATTGTTTAGCTAAGATACCTTCTAGTTCAAGGTTTATCTTAATTGTCTCACCGACAGAGACCCCGCCTGCTTCTAAAAACTCATTCCAAGTCAAGCCAAAATCCTTTCTATTTATTTTTCCTGAAAGAGAAAGACCTGTTCTACTATTACCCCATGGATCTTTAATCACTACACCACTGGTTTCTAACTCCATTTTTACTTCTTTTGTAACACCATGCATTGTTAGTTTCATGGTAGCTGTATCTCCATCCACTTTTTCAAGCGTTAAGTGCATTGTCGGGTATTTCGTCACATCAAAGAAATCGGCACTTTTTAGATGATTATCTCTTTTTACATTGTCTGTATTGATTGACGTAACATCAACTTCTCCATCCAGCGATTTTAAAGTTTTTGTTTTCTCATCATAGTCATAGGTACCACTGAATTTGTCAAATTGACCTGTTACATTAGATATCATCATATGCCTAACTTTAAAAGCAACATTTGAATGATCAATATCTACATTATATGTTCCTGCGAATAGAGTGCCTACACTTAGCATTGAAGCTAATACTACTGTTGTTAATTTCATCTTTTTTCCTTTAAATTACTAATTAGTAATATTTTATTAAAAAAAAGTTACTGTGACTTCTGTAACTTTCTCAATAAATTAAATAAAGTTTCCATCTCATTATCATTTAAAACCTCAAAATAGCTTTCAAGATTTTTTGCATGATTTGGAAACAACTGTTCAATAATGTCTTTTCCTTTTTGGGTTATAGAAAGTATTGAAGATCTTTTATCTCTTGAATCAGGAATAGAATTAACCAAACCATCTCTTTTTAGATTTCGTACAACCACAGTAATGTTTCCAGGTGTACCCATCGTGAGTGTCGTGATAGCACCTATACTCAAATCACCTCTGTGGTATAAAACTTCCAAAACTTGAAATTGGTTCATCGTTAAATCAAATGAATGAATATAAAGTGACTCTTTCGCTCTTATTTTATTAAAAGCTCTAAAAAGTTGTATCCATGTTGTCATAGCTTTATCAGTATGTGAACCATAACTTTTAAGTGTTTTTATTTTCATATCAAATTCTCCTTAGTCACATTATACTACTAATTAGTACTAATGTCAATGGTTTTGAAATATAAGTAGAACATTGTACTTGGGATACTAGTTAATTTTGTATGGGATTGAGCTATTTCGGGGGTAAGTATTAAATAAAGATGTGTCTACTGTTCATCATTTCTAACATATATTGAAAACCTTATAAAATAGAGCCACTTGCAGATTAGTAAAAAAGAGGGGTTATTAAGGGTTAAAACGAAGAAAAAAAGCTGATTCTGATTTCAAAAAGTTATAATTTTTTA
>NCHB01000005.1 GCA_002281755.1 Sulfurovum sp. 16-42-52 | reverse complement strand
TGCTGATTTATACTTGATGCTTTTTAGATTGTGGTAATATTGGTGGTATAAAATAGTTGGC
Organism: Sulfurovum sp. 16-42-52; assembly: GCA_002281755.1. Lineage (GTDB taxonomy): Bacteria > Campylobacterota > Campylobacteria > Campylobacterales > Sulfurovaceae > Sulfurovum. The sequence continues at coordinate 77,435 of NCHB01000005.1, read as the reverse complement.
TTGTTTGGAGAGTGGGTTTTTCAGGGGTGACTATATATTGTAACAAATTTGACACAGTATGTTACAAAAAGGGGAACTAAAAATAAGATGTATCTTGAATGTTTTTCACATTTATTGCACAAAGATTTGGGTATAGTATTGTTACTGTTCTGTAGTTCAGAATGGAATTTTAAAATGAGGAATCAAAATGAAAAAAATGATATTTATGGCACTCTTCGCTTCATTGGCGTGGTCTGCGGATGTTTCACAAGCTGTTGGTCAAGGTATGGGGCAAGGTAAAGGTATGCAACTCAACTGTATGAAAAATCAGCCTACATTTGCACAATTTGACATCAATAAGGACGGTAAAATCACTGCCAGTGAACTAGAAGAAGCACGCGCAAAACAGATGGCTCAAAAAACCCAAGAGGGTAAAATGCTGAAAAATGCCTACAAAGCGCCTGCTTTTGCTGACATGGACATCAACAAAGATGGTAATGTGGATGAAAAAGAATTTGCCTCACATCAGGCAGAACGCGTAAAAGCTTGTCAAAGTACAAAAGGCAATACAATGTGCCCATGCCAGTGTAAAACAAAAGGCAAAATGAACCAAAACAAAGGCATGAATATGGTGACATTTGAAGAGATAGACACCAATAAAGACGGCTCACTCAGTAAAGAAGAGTTTAGTGCTCATCAGGCGCAGAGAATGAAACAGTGTCAAAAATGTCAACCAAATAGCGCAAAATGCAACGCCAAATAAACACTTTAGAATTTAATGCTAATGAATATAAATGAGGCAAACTGTCATTGATATTCACTACACAATCCATGCAGGAGATACTTCCCCTTCTTGCTAAAGAGCTTGAATGCTGCAAAGCAGGGGAGAGCATCTTTTTTGAGGTGCTTGACCCTGATTTTGCTGATGCCTATACGGGAAAACACATTGACTTAGACAGCGCAAGGTATATTTACAGAGGTTACAAGGCTTGGGTAGACTTGGCTGAATTGTCATTCTGCAAGATGATGACCCCTGAGAAAAGTACGTATCCGCGCATCACACTTCGTTTTAAAAAACTACACACTGGGAACTCCTTTCACCTTGATACCCAAAGCCCCAAAGAAGAGAAGTACGGCGTAGGTTCAGCTTTTTCGCAAGTAAACAAGATGGAAGAACCTGCTTTTTTACACTACTACACCCAAGCCCTCAACAATGCCAAACTCACCCAAAGAACAGCCATTTTAAACCTTGGTATCAACACGGGAGATGAGTTTGAAGTGATTAAAAAGAGTGTAGATAAAGAGATTTTTCAACAAATGAGTCTCATAGGCATCGACCACTCTACATCAGCCATCGCCTATGCTAGAGATCGCTTTCCTGAAGACAATGTAACACTCCATGCGCATGACATCAATGCACTTGAAACACTGTGTTTAGGAAGATTTGATTTGCTTATCAGCATCGGTACGCTTCAAAGCCCCAGCATCAACTTTAAACCCTTTTTTATGTCTTTGGTTCAAAACTATTTGCAAAAAGATGCAGCAATCATTTTAGGGTTTCCAAACAGCCGTTGGATAGATGGTGAGATGATATACGGTGCCAAAGCGCCAAACTATGTCATGAGTGAGATGTCATTGCTTTTTGATGATGTGATATTTTGTAAAAAGTACCTCCAGCAACACAAGTTTCGTGTGACGATAACAGGTAAGCAGTATCTGTTTTTGACGGCTACTAAAATCATTTAGCGCTTCCTTTAAGATACTTTTGTCATACTTCAAACAAATAAACAGTATAACCAAGGATTAACCATGAAAACAAAAGTATTTTTAGCTTCACTGCTGAGCATGACTCTGTTGCAAGCAGCAGATACCAACACAACACAGATATCCCCCAAACAAGAAGGCATCACCTACATCAAGATGCTAGGAGAAGCGCTTAAAACCGAGCTTCAAGCCCATATGAAAAAAGATCCCTCAGGTCTTGATGCATTGGCGTTTTGTACGGGAAGTGCAGAGCGTATCACCGATGAGATAAATGCCAAATTACCGGCTTATGCCAAAGTAAGACGTACTTCACTGCAAACTAGAAATGATAAAAATGCTCCTGATGCTATGGATACACAAGTGATGAAAGCCTATGAGGCAGACATAAAAGCCAAAACATTTTTGCCAACAGAAATTCGGGTAGTAGAAGAGGGCAATGCAACAAGGGTGTACAAAGCACTTGTAACTGAAGCTGCCTGTCTAAAGTGTCATGGAGAGCATATAAGTCCAGAGATACAAGATGCACTCAAAAGTAGCTACCCTCATGACAAAGCAACACATTTCAAAGCGGGTTCACTGCGAGGGGTCATCGTCGCTGAGATACAAAAGCACTAAGATTGAAGGTTAGCAGGTCAAAAAACCTGCTATTTGAGTCCAAACCACTCCATAAAACCAAATACCACTTCAATGACAATCAATACAATAATAATCCACTCCAAAAATGCGCTGTGGCTATGGTTTTTCAGATCCATGATCATAATAATGTCATCTTTGATGCTGTTAAGCTTGTACTCCACCACTTCAAATCGCTCTTTAAGCTCCAAAGAAAGCGCAAGTGTATTGTAGAGTGCCTCTGCATCTTCATTGTCCCAGACGATGTTGGGTTTATCAAGCAGATAGAGATCGATCATCATATCATGCCGAAGCAAAACAAGCTGTTTGGCAAATTTGGCAAACTGGGTGCGTTTAAACAGGGAAAATGTATCGGACGTCTCCAACAATTCTCTGCTTCTTTCATAATAATCTGAAAGCTTATTTTCATACACTTCCAAGGCAACACTTTGTGAGATGACATGGGAAATGATGAGTAAAGAGATGGTGCTGTGCTCTTTTAAAGTTATCTTTTGATTGTCGATTTCAAATAATCTACCAAGAGTGGAATCAATCTCAATGGGGTAATCCTGATAAATGTTTTGTGTTGAAGCGATGTTGGAAGACTCTTTGATCCCGAGTCTTTGAAGCACATTGGGGATATCTTCTTTATCCCAATTGATAAGGATTAAGACATTAAAATCCGCATAACTAATCATACTTTTACCGATTTGGGCATAAAGCATCGACTCGATGCCCTTGGTGAGCTTGATGCCCAGTGCCTGTTCTATCTCTGCAGTGCTTAAAGATTTCGTCAGATAAATCGCATACAAATAGAGTTTTTCATTCATGGTGATTCCTTTTGTAGGTCATTGATTATACATAAAGAAAGCAAATGTGAAGATGAAGCGGCGGCTTGTGCCGTCGCTTAGATTGGTTAGTAGCGGGCTAAACGTTTACTTTAACAACTCAATTTCGTTGAGCTTCCAAGTCTTATCAAACCAAGGTTCAAGCGGTCCGTAAAGACGAAACAACATATTCCAGCCTTTGTTGGGGAGTGTCTGAATCCAGTTATGTTCTTTTCCTTCAGGTGCTTTAGGTCCAAAATAGATATCTACAGAACCATCAGAATTGATGAGCAGCTCTTTATCCAAACTGCTAATTTGTGGGTAATCTTGCTCTGTTTGCAACATCGAACGGGTTTGGTTGTCATAGACGATAGCCGACCAGAAATCTTTAACTGGAGCTTTGGGCATGACATGTAAACGATAGGTGTTGGAACCATCGAGCGGATTGCCTTTGGAGTCCACAATGCCTACTGCATATTGAGAGCCTTTGCCTACCATTTTTGCTTCCATCGCCGGTGTTACACCTGTGGCATAAAAATAGAAGAAGGCTGCAGCATCCAGATAGCTTACTCCCGGTTGTGATTGAAATTTGTAACCACCTAACCACTGACGCCATGTGCTATTGGGATAATAAAATGCTGCTGGAATCCGACTTTGATAAGTGATAGTTCGTGCCGTAGCATCACCAACCGCTGCAGCTTCAGTCAATATTTTCTTCATACGGGCATCGGGGGCAAAAGGCTTGCCTTTTTCAATGCCTATGGAAGCAAAAAAGCCTAAAGTGACGGGATCAAGCGACTCGACAGGTTCGTTTTGAACAACATAGTTAAGAAGTTCCCAAAATTTATAGTCTGCCGCGGCAACAGTACTGAAGTCACGGTTGGTCACATTGACAAAAGTATTGGCAGGGGGAGTGGAAACTTTTGCTAAGGGGTAAATGCGTGTGAGCTTCTTGAGACTCTCAATGGCTGGTTTGATGTTACCATTAACTGGCATATTGCGCCATACAAGTATCGATTCAAATGTAGGAACGCGTACTACTATGCAGCCTGTTGGAATCTTACCTTTGTATCCTGGAGGTAGCAACAGGTATTTTCCACCTTTGCCTTTGTCCGGACCTACTAGACCAATGTCTGTGACATACTTAAACCAGAAGTCATCAATCATCCCTAAGACATTGGGTGGCACTTCTGCCACAATCGGACCGTTGTGAAGGTCAATCCATATCCATGTATAAGGCGTGGTGGCGTTTGCCGTTAAAAATATTGAGCGGGCATTCATATTTTCTTCAAAGGTAGGAATGGTGATATTCGCAGGACCGACTTGGAGTAAGCCCTCGCGTAAACCAGCCATATTTACTGCGGGTAAAGCCAGTAGATACGACTGAACCGCTCTTTGGAAATCCAGATTGTCATAGAGTTTTTCTACAGTTGGTTTATCAGGAAATCCGTCAAAAAATTGCAAGGTGCCCAAACGGGTTTCAATAGAATCGGCAATCATAATACTCGGTGAGATATCAGTGGTCATCTTCATTTTGGGTGAAGTCTCTGCTTGTACGGTGCTGGATACAATGAGTGTGAGAGCAGCCAAAGCAGATAGTGTTGTGCTGTGTTTTGTTTTCAAAGCTATATCCTTTGTTGAGTATTTTGATTGTAAAATCACAGATTATTATAACGGTAATTATAAGTTTTGTATATCCAAATAGCGAAAAAATATCTCGTGAATGTTATCATTTAAGGATGAAAAATACAAAACATAACCCGCAAGCACTTGAGATCTGTGAAGGGTGTTTTGGTTTTAGTCTGTTTTAACCTTCATTTTAAAATCGATTGGATATAGTCCTATTTTATAATAATTATTAGGACTACAAATGAAACAGACAACTTTTATGGAAATATACCCTATCCGCGAGATAGATATCAAAAAAACTCAGACGCGATTTAACACTGTAGATGAGATTATTGCCTATTTAAAAACTAAAATAGATGAACATAAGGTCGCGACCTATATCGCAACTTTTGATCACTATGCACATACGGCATCGCTTGACGAAGGTACTATTTCACCTGAGATTTTAGATGCTAAAAATATTATTTTTTGTTTTGGAAAAGAGTTGCCTAAAGCCCAAGTTTTAGCTGTTAGACCACGCTCCATCGGTGTTGCAGAAAGAAGTGAAGATTTTGTTTTAAGTTTTTTAGTTGCCCCAAATCCCACAGCCAATACTACGATGATTGAGTGGTGCAAGTCAATCGCCAATCTATAATTAGTCAAGAACTAGCAGGCGATTTTCCTGCTACTTGATGTAAGCCACTTTCTTGTTTTAGAGCAATCCCAAGAGTGCCACAAGCAACACGGGTGGTGTGATGAGCAGTCCTACTTTCATGTACTCTCCCCATCCTATCTTCACGCCTTTTTGCGCTAAGACATGCAGCCAAAGCAGGGTAGCGAGTGAACCGATGGGTGTCATTTTTGGGCCAAGGTTGGAGCCTAAGATGTTGGCATAGACCAGTGCTTCATTGCCCACATAACCCACTTTGTCGATGGCGATGTCCATTATCATGATGGTTGGCATATTGTTCATCACTGAACTGATAATCGCTGAGAGAAACCCTGTACCCACGATGGCAACGGTTTTGCCTTGATGGCTTAATATCTCAATCCATGAGGCAATCACATCGGTAAATCCTGCATTTTTAAGACCATACACAACAATGTAAAGCCCGATGCTAAACCAAACCACTTGCCAAGGTGCGGCTTTGATGGTCATGAGGGGTTTGGTTGCTTTAAAATGTGTTGCGAGTGCTAAAAAAACCAGCGCTCCACCTAAAGCAAAAACAGAAACAGGAAGATTGTAAAAATCGCCTACAAAATACCCTACCATCAAAAATGCCAAAAAGAACCACGAAAGGTTAAACATCGTGTGGTTTTTGATGACGCTAGAGGCTTCGGGTAGGGTGGTGACATCGACTTTGAGTGGAATATCTTTTCTAAAATAAAACCACAGCACCGCAATGGAAGCAAAGATAGAGAGTAGGTTTGGCAGGAACATATTTTGTGCGTACTCGACAAAACCAATATCAAAATACCCAGCTGTGACGATGTTGGTGAGGTTTGAGATGACCAGTGGGTTGGAAGCACTGTCACCGATGAAGCCACCTGCCATCAAAAAAGCAAAGATAGCCAGAGGGTTCATCTTGAGGTATTTCATCTTGGCTAGCAGGATGGGGGTGAGTATGAGTGCAGCACCGTCGTTGGCAAAAAATGCCGCAACCAAAGCACCCAAAAGCAAGATGTACACAAACATTTTGTTACCGCTGCCACCACTGAGCTTCGCCATCTTAATCGCCGCCCACTCAAAAAAACCTATCTCATCGAGTACCATAGAGAGGATGATAATGCCAATGAACGCCAGTGTCGCATCCCAAACGATGTCTACTACACTTAAGACATCATCATAACTCACCACACCCAGCACTAAAGCGACAATCGCACCGATGACTGCTGTGGTACCAATCTGAAGCCCTTTAGGCTGCCAAATAACAAAGACTAAAGTGACCAAAAAAACTAAAATGGCTAAAAACATAGAAATACTCCGTATAAATGATTTTTCACACTATAGCGAAAAAAAGATAAATATATCAATATATCTTGATTTAATGATAATTATCTGCTACACTTTGACAAATACAAACTTAAGGAAGAACATCATGAAGCGTTTACACATGCATATATCGGTAGAAGATTTGGCTCAAAGCATCAAGTTTTACACAGCACTCTTTGGGATGGAGCCTACGAAGCTCAAAGAGGATTATGCGCAGTGGTTGGTAGATGAACCCGCGGTCAATCTGGCAATCTCTTCAGGTAGAGACAAAAAAGGGCTCAATCACATGGGGCTACAGGTAGACAGTGATGAAGAAGTGCAAGAGCTTGAAGAGAGACTACAGGCTGCGGGCGTGGCAGGAGAGAAACAAAAAGAAGCCGTTTGCTGTTATGCTAAGTCAAACAAGTACTGGGTACAAGACCCGCAGGGGATTATCTGGGAAAATTACCACACGATGGAGCAGGCTGAGTTTTTTGGTGGGGATAGTTTTACAGGTGGGTCTGGATGTTGTCAGCCCTCTTTTGCTGATGGTGCGAAGTGGTCGACTTCAAAGTGTAGTTAAGTATGGAACTGTTTTTACACACTATCGCCGCGCTCAATGATGACACACGCATCAAAATACTACGGTTTTTAGATACCCATGGTGCTTTGTGTGTGTGTGATTTGCAGATGAGTTTTGGGATGATCCAGTCGCGTCTCTCACGCCACCTCAAGATACTTAAAGAGGGAGGTTTTTTGCGGGTAGAGCGCTGCGGTACATGGGCGTACTACTCCATCAGAACACCGCTAGACAGATTTCGCTCTGAAGCACTCGAAGAGATTCGTTGTTTGGACATAGAGCTTCCAACTTTAAACAAAACATCACAAAATGGAGAATGTAAAATATGAAAAAAAATGTATTGATCTTATGTACGGGAAACAGTTGCCGTTCCATCATGGCTGAAGCACTCATCAATGCCAAAATGAGTGAGTGCGTCACAGCACAAAGTTCAGGCATCAAAGCAAGCGGCACAGTAAACCCACATGCCAAAGCACTCTTAGAAGAAAAAGGTTACTGGAAAGAGGATTATCACTCAAAAGTCATCGACACCGTACTCGATACACCCTTTGATTTGGTTGTGACTGTCTGCGACCATGCGCATGAGACTTGTCCGATGTTTCCCAAAGCGGTGAAGACTATCCACATGGGCTTTGAAGACCCAAGCGGAAAAGAAGTTGAGGAGTACGCCAAAGCACTCGAGCTTATAGAAAAAGAACTCTTGCCAGTCATCAAAGCAGAACTGTGTGAATGAAAATAGAAATTTTAGGAACAAGCTGTGCCAAATGCAAAGCCCTTGAAGAGGCAACAAAACAGAGGCGGTAGCAAAGAGTGGGATTTTTCTTCTCCATTGCAGCACTTGAAGCTTATATCCCAGTGGGTGCATAAAAAGGCTGGAAGAAGTTCATAAAGAGCATCCATAACCAAAAATCCCTACACTTTAGAATAAGTCGATAAAATTAGATGTCTATACCTATCTGAAGCTCTAAGGACTTACATCGTGATAACAAAAGAGAATTTTAAAAAAACATTAGAGTTTTTAGGCTTCAAAGAAGAAAATAACATTTTTACAAAAAAGTTTGATGCGTTTGAGTGTGAACTCAAAGTAGACTTTCAAAATGAAATATTGATATACCCTGAAAATAAAGGTTTTACAGTCAATGAGCGACAAACTTGTAATTTCAAAGCAAATGAAAATTTTGTAGTTTTCGAGTGTGTGTATAGACTGTTAAATCAAGGGTACAATCCAGCCCATATAGAGCTAGAGCCAAAGTGGCAAGTGGGTCACGGTGCAAGTGGTGGAAGAGCCGATATTTTGGTCAAAGACAATGATGACAAATCGCTTCTGATTATCGAGTGCAAAACAGCAGGAGCTGAATTTACTAAAGCGTGGAACACCACACAAACGAAACCCACGCAACTTTTTAGCTATGTGCAACAAACGAGAACAACACAATTTATAGCCCTATATGCTAGTGATTTTGTCGATAGTCAAGTCGTATCAAACTATTATCTTATCAATGTAAGTGATAATGATGAACTACTTAAAAATAATCCAAAGTTACAAAGCTTCAAAGATGCCTCAACAGTAGGAGAGATTTATAAAGTTTGGAGTGACACTTACGGTAAAGATTTTGCTACACTTGGACTTTTTGAAGATAACAAAGCTTACGACATAGGCAAAACAAAATTTACCTCAAACGACCTAAAAAATATCAATTCAAAAGATATTCAAGGTAAATACCACGAATTTGCTACGATTTTGAGACAACACAATGTAAGTGGCAGGGAGAATGCCTTTGATAAACTCGTCAATCTTTTTTTATGCAAAGTGGTCGATGAAAAAGAAAATGCGGGGGAACTAAAGTTTTATTGGAAAGGCAAAGCCTACGATAACCCTTTTGATTTTCAAGACAGACTCCAACAACTCTACAAAAACGGTATGGAGAAGTTTTTAGGCGAAACCATTACCTACATCGACAACCACCAAATTGATGAAGCTTTTGAAGTATTTAAAAACAAAACCAATGAAACCAAAACAAAAATCAAAGAGTTCTTAAGAGCGCAAAAGTTCTTTACAAACAACGATTTTGCTTTTATTGATGTTCATAACGAAAAGCTTTTTTATCAAAACTTTGAAGTCTTACTAAAAATTTCAAGGCTTATCCAAGATATTAGCCTCACAGGAAGCGATGAAAATCAATTTTTGGGAGATATGTTTGAGGGATTTCTTGACCAAGGGGTCAAACAATCCGAGGGGCAATTTTTTACACCTATGCCAATCGTAAAATTTATTATTAATTCACTTCCACAAAAGCAAAAACCCAAAGTGATAGACTATGCATGTGGCGCAGGACACTTTCTCAATGAATATGCCCTGACGAACAACGAAGCCAAAATCATAGGAATAGAAAAAGAGTATCGCCTCTCTAAAGTAGCCAAAGTTAGCTCATTTATGTATGGTAGTGAGATTGACATCATTTACGCTGACGCACTCTGTAAAAGTGAAAAAATCAGAGAAAACAGCTTTGATGTTTTGGTGGCAAATCCTCCTTACAGCGTCAAAGGGTTTCTTGAGACTTTGAGCGATGATGATAGAAATCGTTATGAACTTCTCCAAACGGTGGAAGAAAAAAGCTACACGGCAAACAATGCCATAGAGTGCTTTTTTATCGAGCGAGCCAAACAGCTTTTAGTAAAAAATGGCGTTGCGGGTATCATCGTGCCAAGCTCTATCTTAAACAAAGGTGCCAAAAATAATGTCTATGTAGCAACCCGTGAGATTTTGCTCAAATATTTTGACATCGTAGCCATCGCAGAGTTCGGAAGCGGGACTTTTGGCAAAACAGGGACAAATACCGTAACACTCTTTTTAAAAAGAAGAGGAGACAATCCAGACTTAGCTGAACATTTCAAAAATATGGTGGAGTGTTGGTTTGAGTGTGATTTTGAGACAAATAAAGCATTTGAAGATGATGGACTACTTGAACACTATTGTAGCCATATCGAAGTAGATTTTGAGATGTATAAAACGCTGCTTTGTCAAAATTTGGATGAAAAGATTTTTGAAAAAGATACTTTTAAAGAGTACAAAAATGAGTTTGAAAAGCTCACAGAGACAAAAAACAGACGAAAAACAAGAACCTATGCAACGCTTACAAAAGAACAAAAAGAGGAGAGTGAAAAATCTGAGCTGACAAAATATATCAGGCTCATAGAAAAAGATAAGTTTTACTATTTTTGCCTAGCCTCTAAAAACTCTTGTGATGTTGTCATAGTCAAATCCCCAAGTGATGGAAAAGAAAATAAAAAGTTTCTAGGCTATGAGTGGAGCAGTGCTAAAGGAAATGAGGGGATACACTATCTAAGTAGTTCAGTTGTAGCAGTGGAAGATGAAAGTTTAGATGAAGAAGATAAGCGAATACTGGAAAATCTTGCAGGGCTAAAAAGTATCAATACTCCACTTTACAATCCGTCAAATAGCGATGATAAAGTCAAGATAAATAAAATCATCAAAGATAATTTTGATGGGATAAAAACAATTATTCCAACTGAACTTGAACCCTTTGTATCTCGCACTCGTCTCGTTGATATGCTTGACTTTAGTAGAGTTGATTTTAATAAAGCTTTGAGTTTAACACCGAGTAAAAAGGTGGAAATTGAAAGTCAATATCCGTTGGTGAAAATTGAAACAATAATTACAAAATTAATAAATGGCTCAACTCCTTCAAAAACAGAAGATTCATATTGGAATAGTAATGATATAAATTGGCTTACAACTCCAGATTTTAGTGATGAAAAGATTTATATTTTAAATACTTCTCAATTTGTATCTAAAAAAGCTTTTGATGATAAAAAAGTTTCAATTATTCCAATAAATTCAGTTGTATTGACTTGTACGGCTACTATAGGAAAAGTGGGAGTGACGAAAATTGAATTAACCACAAATCAACAAATAAACTCGCTAATGTGCGATATTTCAAAAGTAATCCCAGAATTTTTAGCTTATTTCCTGAAGACACAAAAAGAAAATTTAGAAAATTTGACATCAAATTCTGGAGTTAAACATATTAATATGGGTATGTTGAATAATTTTAAAATCCCACTTCCACCACTTGAAATTCAAGAAGAAATAGTAAAAGAGTGTCAAAAAGTGGATGATGAAGTTTTAAAAGCAAATGAGACTATAGGGCAATCAAAAGTAAATATTATCTTAGCTATGAATTCATCGTCAGAATATACACCTATGAAACTAGGCGATGCTTGTGATATGAAAGCTGGAAAATTTGTATCGGCAAGTGATATTTATGATGAAAATGATGGAAATATGTACCCTTGTTTTGGTGGCAATGGGCAAAGAGGATATACGAAAACATTTACGCATGAGGGGATTTATCCACTTATTGGGCGACAAGGTGCATTGTGTGGAAATATTACTTTAGCTGAGGGTAAATTTCATGCTACAGAACATGCAGTTGCTGTTACTCCGCTTGTCGATATGGACATAAAATGGCTATATCATCAACTCATTTTATTAAATCTCAACCAATATGCAACAGGTACGGCACAACCTGGACTTTCAGTAACCAATATAAAAACTGTTTCAATCCAAGTTTCATCCCTTGAAATCCAAAAACAAATCGTTTCAAAAATAGAATTTTTGGAAAATAAAATAAGTGAAGCAAAAAAAGTTATAGAGAGCGCAAAAGAGAAAAAAGAGGCGATTTTGAGGAGTTATCTGTGAGTGAGGTCAGCTAGGATGCGTAATCTCTCACCCGACCAACACTCGTTGGATTGATAATATTACTCAATATGACCACTGTTTGACACATAGTGGCTTTCATTTTCATTTTTCTTGTAAATTGATTGAATATACGCTCACTATACATTAAGCAATTGAGCACTATGAATATCCTCATTGTAGAAGATGATAGAGACCTTTGTTTTCATTGGGTGACAGTGACAATCAGATAGAATCACCCAGATGCATCGCCGTTTCTGCATCCCATCTGGCAACATGCAGTACCATCCAACTTTTAAATTCACCTTCCAAAAAAGTCTTGACGGCATCAACATCTTTGGTGTTTTGCCATTTTTCATGCAAATCTTTTACTTTTTTGCGTAGGGTATCATGTTCAGATTTGTGTATCTGCGCCGCATAAAACTGGCTCTCTTCCATCATCTCTTCTTCTGTGGTAAAGTGGTCTTCTATGTCATAAAGCAGTACTTCAAAAAGCTCCGTTATCTTATCGACATCCTTCGCCAGCACGGCATCATGAAAATTATTGACGATTTCGATCTCTTCGGTGTGAAGCATATTCATCATCGCATTTGAGACTTGTTGTACATCTTTTGGTTTAAAAAGCATAGTTTCTCCTTCAAATAAATGGATTGTAGCTTGAAAATCTGTAAGGCAAATTGACAAAAGTCAACTAGCTACTTAAGATGTATCAAGGAAACATTTACTATTATATAGTGTAAATTCATCTATAAAAATAAAAGGAGTTTATAGTATGTTTAGACGAACCTTTGTCAAAGGCTTGATTTTAACCCCTTTTCCTGCTTATGCTACAACAAAATCAAACATCACGCAGCCCAGTCAAACATCTGTTTTGCAAGGGAGGGAGTTTTTTTTGGAGATTGGCTATACACTGGTACAGTTTACGGGAAAAGTGTCAGTTGCTACTACGGTAAACGGTCAGCTTCCTGCACCGACTTTAGTGTGGGATGAGGGTGAAATCGTTACTTTGCATGTCACCAATCATCTCAAAACAACTTCATCTATCCATTGGCATGGCATCATCTTGCCTACCTCTATGGATGGTGTTCCTGGACTCAGTTTTGACGGCATAGCTCCTGGAGAAACTTTCACCTACCGTTTTAAAGTGCAACAGCACGGAACATACTGGTATCACAGCCATTCAAATTTTCAGGAGCAAACGGGGGTGTATGGTGCGATTGTCATTAGACCAAAGAAAAAAGAGCCTTTTAATTACGATAGAGACTATGTGGTCGTGCTTTCAGATTGGAGCGATGAAAAACCGATGACCATCTATAGCAAACTCAAGATGATGAGCAGTTACTATAATTATTCACAAAGAACAGTCGGTAACTTTATGGATGAAGTAAAAGAAAAAGGGTTTATGACGGCATCTTCTGATAGAAAAATGTGGAATGAGATGCGTATGAGTGACAGAGATATCTCTGATGTATCGGGTGCGACCTATACTTACTTAATGAATGGGAAAAATCCCACCACACACTTTAAAGCTCTTTTTGAAAAAGGAGAAAAGATACGACTGCGTTTTGTCAATGCGGCTGCGATGACCTTTTTTGATGTGCGTATCCCTGAACTAACCATGCAGGTGGTGGCTGCTGATGGTAACCATGTTTTGCCTGTGAACATTGAGGAGTTTCGCATTGGGGTGGCTGAAACCTATGATGTTATCGTGGAACCTAAAAAACACCAAGCCTATGCGATATTTGCCCAAAGTATCGACCGTTCTGGGTATACTTTAGGTTCACTGACACCAAATACATCGATGCTGGCAACACCCCCTCCTATGGATCCTAAACCTATTTTAACACATGCGGACATGGGTATGGCGATGGATGAGATGGATCACGATGGAGGCATGAAGTGCGGTGCTGGGATGAGCATGCCTTCTAAAAAAAATATGAAAAAAAGCAAGTATGCTCACATGGAATCGCAACACTATCCCATCACTCCCTTACCTATGGCTGAGGGAGTTCAGATAGATATGAGGGCTACTTCACCCCAGTACAGACTGGATGACCCAGGAGTAGGGTTGAGAAATAACGGTAGAAAAGTGCTCAGTTATGCTGATTTGAAGAACAGATACTCCACACGGAATGCGAAAAAACCAGACAGGGAGATTATCTTGCATCTCACAGGCAATATGGAACGCTTTATGTGGTCGATTAACGGCATCAAATATGCTGATGCCGAACCTTTGGCATTTGCCTATGGTGAACGCATACGCATTACCTTCATCAATGATACGATGATGAACCATCCCATGCATCTACATGGGATGTGGAGTGATGTGGAAACGGGAGATGATGCGCATCTAGTCAGAAAACATACCGTCATTGTACAACCAGGGGCAAAGATAAGCTACAGGGTAACCGTCGATGCCAAAGGCAGATGGGCATTTCATTGTCATATGCTTTACCATATGGCAGGTATGTTTAGAGAAGTGCATGTGGTCTAAGGAGGCAAAATGAAACAGACACTTTTCTTTTTGATAATAGGCATTACTCAAAACCTTTATGCTGATATGAAACACATGGGACATATGGAAGATGACCCCCTGATAAGTATGGTCATCATAGACAGGCTGGAAGTTCATGATGACACAGAGCAGACAAAAATGTTTGAAGGCAGTTTTTGGTTGGGGTATGACCTTCATAAAATTTACTTTTATAGTGAAACAGAAGCCACTTCAGATGGTCTTAATAGTAGTCAAAATGATATCGTTTACTCACACGCCATCGCTCCTTATTGGGATGTGCAAATGGGTTTTGCCTATGATAAAAACGATGACGCCTCCAAAACATGGGCTGAGATTGCGCTGGCAGGTTTGGCACCTTACTATTTTGAGACAAGAGCGGCACTGCTTGTTGGCAAAGAGGGAACTGTCGGGTTTCGTTTTGATGCAGAGTACGAAGCACTGTTGACCCAAAAACTCATACTCACACCCTCTTTGGAAGCAGATTTTTATACAGCCAATGATGCCAAGATGAGAGTAGGTTCAGGACTCTCAAACATAGAAGCTGGGTTGCGGTTACGCTATGAGATACAACGTGAATTTGCACCCTACATTGGTGTGACATGGGAAAAAACTTTTGGCAATACACGAGACTATATGCCCATCGATGAAACCAATCTGTTGCTAGGGGTAAGGATTTGGTTCTAATAATTTAGGACTTAAGTGTCTGTAGTTGTGTGTCATGTATTTTTGAAAGTAGAAAAAGTGCCAGTGCAGCGCCAAGTAGGGCGTATGCCATGTCTGACTGGGTATCCCAAATATACCCCTGCGTGCCCAAAAATGCTTCAGCACTCTCTTTGGATGCAAGCGCAACCCACCACTCTACCAGTTCATAAAAAGCAGAAAATGCCAAAACGATACTCACGATACTATAGTTGAGCCAAATCTTTGAGCCTTGTATGACATGTTTGCGAAGCAAAATCTCTCTGGCAAGGATGGCAGGTACAAAACCTTGTGCAAAATGTCCCACTTTGTCATAATTGTTTCGAGTCTGATCAAATACTTCTTTCATCCAGTCAAAGAAAGGAACTTCGGCATAGGTATAGTGTCCACCGACCATCAAAATAATCATATGTATTAATATTAGTACGGAGAGCAGGGGTGTAAGCGGAAACTTTTTGTAACTGAGTGCCATCAGTGCAAAACCTATGAGTGCTGGCAGAACCTCCAAAAACCACGTGAGTGTATCTTTTGGATTGACAGCCGACCAGATAAGTACAGTCAAAAAAACAAGAAGCCAAAGTGTACGCATCATTTACTTCACGGCTGTCATCAAAAATACAGAAAAAGTTGCTTGAGGTTTCTTAATCGTGTTTGCCAATGAGAATGCAACATCTCTAAATCCAGCTTTTTGGGCAGACGCTGTAAGTACGTGACGATCAAATCCGTAATGAAATACTCCTGTATTGTCCCCATGAAATGTGCCGTCTTCAGAGTCAAGATCTGCTATGGCGATAAATCCGTGTTCAGGAAGCATGGCATAGAGTTTGGAAAAGAGGGCGGTAGTATCTTCAATGTGATGTAGTGTCATTGATGAGATGATGCCGTCAAACTTTTTATCTAAAGTTTGGTAACTCAAATCCATCTCCAGCACTTCCGTCTCGCAAACAAATTCATCACATTTGTTTTCAAATTCACGTAACATGGAAGGAGAATTATCCACAGCAACGATTTTTTTGACATAAGGCGCGACAAAATAACTAAGCAACCCAGTCCCCGCACCAAAATCCATAATTTCCATGGACCTCTCTAATTTAATATTACTTACGATGAGTTCTGCTATCTCTTTGGCATTTTGAACCCGTTCAGAACTCATATCCCATGTTTTTGATTTGTTTACAAAGTGATCGATTGTATTTTCCATTGTCTCATTCCTTAATATTTTTTAGCATAATACTAAAACAGTGTTTGCTGTTTTTCTAGTTTGATCGTATCCCAGAAATAATCCACATGTTTTTCGAACAGAGAAACGACTGAAGAAGTGGATTTTTTATCTAATTTTAGCAAAGAAACTTGCATCTGATAGAAAAAAAGCGGTGAGAAAAATTCATTGGCAAGCAACAGCGGGTCAGAAGACTTTATCATCTCATCCTGCATCATCGCAAAAAAGATGCCTGAGAGCTTTTTGACGTTTTCCTGATAGAAATATTCGTTATAGATTTCACGTATGCGTTCATTACGAAATATCTCTTGCATCAGGAGCTTCACTAATGCTTCATTGGGTCCATCAAAGCCTATGAGTTTAAAGGTGGTTGCGATGGACATCAAAAGGGATTTACCTTGTCTGTGTAGCCCTACAGACTCTTTGTCTGCAAAAAGTGTCACAATCGCAGAAGTGGTCAGTTCACTCACCAGCGTTTCAAGTATCTCATCTTTATTTTTAAAGTGATTATAAAGCGCACTTTGTTTGACATCCATGGCTCCAGCTATGTCTCGTACCGTAGTGGCACTGTATCCTTTGACGGCAAATAGCCCAAGCGCCGTTTTGAGTATTTTTTCTTTTGTTTTACTTCCCTTAGAAGGGGGTGAAATGACGCTCTGCTCGTGCATAGTTACTCCTTTAACGGTATTATAATGAACATTTGTTCATTTGTCAAGAATCTACTTGCATGTGTATATGAACGATTGTTCATATACTGAATTACGACAAATTAAATAAAAGAACATTTGTTCATATATTCGATATGGTAAAATTATTTTAGAGAACGATTGTTCATATATCTCAATGGGTGCCCTTAAATACGTATGGTTTTAGCTCAGTGCAATCTGAATAAACATTACTACATGAAGATAAGCGAATCAGACAGTAATTAGATACTTATAAATATTAATTTGACAATGTTTTTGCTTCTCGTTTAAACTTTTGTCTTCATAGTTTCAGTTTTATTGTTTAATATGAACATTGAGGATCTGAAATGGCTTTGATTTGATAGATATAAATATGAAGTATCTGGGTGTAATGTATATTTATAAATGTAAAAAATAATAGCTGAGATAGATTTGCGGTAGTGCAGAAAGGCACGTTATTTTATTTTTGATAGAATTTATATTATGTTAATCAAAATATAAAACTAATTGTATTGAAAGGAATTGCTTACATTTGTGTGCTTGTAGGAAGATTGTTTGTAGTTTGGTATTGTAAGAGCATATATTAGCTCATACAATACTTTATGAAGTGTTTAGTCTGTGATATGGATTTTTACACCATCGTAACCATGTTGGTGTACCAAACCATACAGTTTATGCGCATTTTCAGGATGCAGTCTCACGCAGCCGTGGGATGCTTTGTATCCAAGACTTCTTACATACTCAGTACCGTGAATCGCAAATCCGTCTTTAAAAAAGACCGACCATGGCATCGGAGAATTATCAAACTGTTTTGAAAAATGCATTTTTTCAGTATGGTATGGTCTGTATTTACCCGTAGGTGTGACAAGCCCCTCTGTTGCTGTGGAGACAAACCAAGAGTACACCAGCGTGTCACCTTTGTAGATGTTCATGATCTGATCTGAGAGATCAACATGCACATAGATATCTCCGTGCAGTGAAGGTATTTGATTTTCCAAGGCTTTCATCTTGGCATCTTTTCGTGCTTGTTCTTGCATCACCCTATTGTACTCTTCGTAGAGTCTAACCTCTTTTTGCTGATACTCTTTAAGGAGTTTTTCGTGTGCACGAATACTGGTAATGTTAAAAGATTTTTTCTTCTCTTTGGCAAGTTTGTCTTTAAGAAGGATATTTTGTTTTTGCACAATATAAAGCTGCATCTTGGCATCAGCCAATTGTTTTCTGTCATCTTGTATATTTGCCATCACTGCCGTGGAGAAGTACAAAGGCATTAAACACAATGATGTTTTTAAAAAAGCGTATTTTTTCATCGTTTTTTATAACTTTCTGTATTATTTTTTGCAATTATAATAAAAATTACTGAAAAATGGTTTTGATTAGTTACCTCTTCTCTCATCAAACTCTTTTAATTGTCTTTCATACTCTTCTTTCAGGCTTTTTTGCAGCTTTTTTTGCTCAACATCTTTCAATTGGGCAATTTCCTTTTTCAAGACTTCTATCTGTGCATCCTTTTCTTTAATAGTATTGATGTATTGGGTGCATGTAGACTCTGGAGTACTGTAGACCGTTGTATTGTATTGTTCACCATACTGTATCACAGGCGGAACTACAACGGGTCTGGTCGGTCTAACAGGTCTTTCGTCGTCCAATATCGGTATCTCTACGGGAAAGTCATCAGGATTGGTTTGGTGCATGGTCACTTCTGCATATAAACAGTGTGAGACAAGCAAAAATAAGAGAAATTGAGACGTTATAGACTTCATTTGCATTTTCCATTAGGGTATGTTTAGTATCAAAAATACGAATATATCACATTTTTATGACATTATTGTTTTATAATCAAAGTAAATGATTAGAAAGTTGTACCAATAAATGACTCTAAATGATTATCTTAGCAGCGGTTTTAAGTTTTCTGAAGAAGAGTATCTTTTGCAGTTCAAATTTAAAATGCTTAACACTATGTTAATGGTGACTGCTTTTTTTAGTATACTCATCAGTCTGTTGGCTTTTGTCGGTTTGCATGATATTGGATTAAAACAAGCCATCATTGACTTTGCTTATGGTGTAATGATGATAAGCTTTATATTCATATTGAGGATTTCAAAACAGCATTTTAAAAAGATAGCCTATTTTTTACTTAGTATGACGTTCTTATTGTTTACTTATATATTGGTTTATCTACCTACCAATGAAGCCCGTACCATATGGTTTTTTCTTTTGATTGTATTTGCCTATATTGTTACTGACAGCAAAGGGGGGCTTATCTACACGACACTCTCAGTCGGTATCATCATCGTCTTGCATGTTGTGTCAGATTTGCATCTTTCACAAATATCAATCAACGCTAGTATTATTGCACTACTCGCAAGTAGCGCCATGTTTTGGTCTCATGCCAAAATCATCACGCAATACCAGACAAATCTGAAACAAAAAAACAATTCTCTTAGTCTGCTTGCCTCTACCGATTATCTCACGGGCATCATGAATAAACGTATGTTTAGCGAGTTATCAAAACGGTATTTTAAAACTGCACAGCGTGACGGGTTTAAACTGACTCTCTTTGTACTTGATCTGGATCATTTTAAAAATATCAATGACACCTATGGGCATCAGGCAGGAGACAAACTGTTGAAATATTTTGTTCAAACCGTTGAAAACACGCTTAGAGCCAGTGATATCTTTGCGCGTATCGGAGGTGAAGAGTTTGCCATTTTGGTCTCCAAAATGCACAAAGATGATGCCCTCATTTTTGCAGAAAAAATACGCAATACCATTGAAGGACTCATGATAGAATATGAGGGACATTATCTGAGTGTCACCACTTCAATCGGTATCAGTCAAAGCCATAAAACCGATAATGAGTTTGATGATATTCTGTTCCGTGCAGATATGGCACTCTATAAAGCAAAAAATGAAGGACGAAACAGAATCTCGTGCATCCGTGCCAAAGACAGTGTGCTCAAGTATCCAAAAGCAGATGAAGAGAATACCTATTTGCATTTTTCTATTTAAGCCTTATAGAATGTAAGCTACACTTAGAGGATTAAAAGTTCTAAGGAGCGTTGGATGCACTATCGATATATAGGAAAAACAGGTCTTCGTGTCTCCCCTATTTGTATGGGAACGATGACATTTGGTACACAGTGCAACAAAAAAGAAGCTTTTGCCATCATGGATAAAGCGTATGATCATGGAGTCAATTTCTATGATACCGCCGAGCTCTACCCTGTCCCACCAGATGGTAAACTAGCAGGCATCACCGAAGAATGGGTGGGTGAATGGCTACAGACCAAGCCGCGTGATGCCATCATCCTTGCAACTAAAGTAGCAGGAGCGGCAAGCGGTTGGTTTGTCCCACCGATTCGTCATGGTTTGACTGCCATAGACCGATTTCACATCGAAAAAGCCATAGAAGGCAGTCTTAAACGACTGAGGACAGACTATATCGACCTTTACCAGATGCATTGGCCCGATACCATCGTGCCCATAGAAGAGTCACTTGAAGCCTTTGATCGTTTGGTTAGGGCAGGAAAAGTCCGCTACATCGGTACTTCCAACGACACAGCTTATGGAACAACAAAAGCCTTGATGACCTCACAGTTTAAAGGCTATGCACGCTTTGAGTCCATCCAAAACAATTTCTCCTTGCTCAATCGAAGATTTTTGGATGAACTTTCAACGCTGTGTCAAAAAGAGCAGATTTCGCTCCTGCCCTACTCACCACTTGGCGGTGGTGTCCTCTCAGGCAAGTACAATCAAGCCCAAGAGGCACAGGGAAGATTTGCTACCTACCTCAAATCACCCAATCAAAGACAACGCCTCATGGCACAACGTTTTATGAACGATAAAACCCTGGCTTCAACACAAAAATATCTCAAGATAGCGGCTGATGCAGGACTTCATCCCGTCACTTTGGCAACAGCGTGGTCAAAACAGTTTGATTTTGTGGCTTCAACCATCATAGGCGCCACAGATGTTTCACAGCTTGATGCTTCACTCGCAGGGATGAATCTTACATTGAGCGATGAGATTTTGCGGGCTTGTGACAAAGTACATGCTGAGATACTCTATCCGATGGGATAATTAGAATAAAAAATCATAATCTGTAGTACAATATAAGTAAAATAAATACCAAAGGAAATCTAAATGCCTTCAGTACAAACAATAGAACAGAAGTTAAATGCATGGTTACATCTGCTGATTGATGTGGGTGGAGCAGATTTGCACCTTAAAAATAACAGTGCAATTCGCGCACGGGTAAAAAGTGAAATCGTTCTGTTGTCACAAGAACAAATTGACACTAAAACAATGGAGTCGCTGGTTCAACTGTTAACGGGAAATCGTTATGATGACTTCATCCTAAACAAAGAGTTTGACGGTGCTTACGGACTGGATGAAAAATATCGTTTCAGGGTCAATATCAATATGCATCTGGGAGGATATGCCATCGCTATGCGGCTTATTCCTTATGCTATTCAAACGATTGAAGCACTCAATCTTCCAAGCGCATTACATAAGTTGACACAACTTAGACGTGGACTTGTGCTTGTTACAGGGACTACAGGAAGCGGTAAGTCCACCACACTTGCCAGTTTGATTGAAGAGATCAACCAAAACTATCCTCGCCACATTATTACCATTGAAGACCCTGTAGAGTATGTCCATCATGATGCACTTTCGATTGTAGAACAGCGAGAACTGGGCTTGCATACGAGTAGTTTTTCCAGAGCTTTGCGAGCAGCCATGCGTGAAGATCCTGACATCATCGTAGTCGGTGAGATACGTGATTTTGCAACAGCTGAAAGTATCTTACAAGCCGTCAATACAGGGCATCTTGTTTTCTCAACCGTACATACTTTAGATGCACGAGAAACAGTAGATAGGCTGATAGGTATCTTTCCCTCGGAGGAGCAAAACCGCGTACGTGCAACCCTTGCCGGAACCCTTGAAGCAGTGATAGCACAGCGTTTGATACGAGGCATATCAGGCAACATGATTCCTGCTGTGGAAATGATGTTTAAAAGCCCCCAGATACAAGAACTCATCCGTACCAAACGTGACAATGAGATTCCTGATGCGCTTGAAAAAGAAGGTATCAGTTTTGACTCTATCAGCTTCAATAGGGCACTCTTTGATCTCACCTTAGCAGAAAAAATAACCGAAGAACAAGCCTATCAGTACGCGAGTAGCCCTGCTGATTTGAAACTCATGTTTACGATGAGCACAGCCTATGAGTAAAAATTTCATCCAGAGAGCATTAACGAAGCCCCTTTGCTCAAAGGGGAATAAAGTCCAATATTTTGATGTAGAATAATTGTTTGCTATTATTGGACTATTCAGTTATAATACGTTATTGAAAGATGATTTAGAGTTTCATCTTTGGCTTGACTTGTATTGATAACCTTTAGTTTCCAGTATTTTCCTCCCGAAAGAACACTCCACTTTATATTTTAAACACTTCAGCAATGATGTGTACACACAACAAAAGGAATAACAATGGCAACAGTAGTAAACGGAACAGTAAAATGGTTCAACAGTGAAAAAGGTTTCGGATTTATCGAACAAGAACAAGGCGGAGATGATGTATTTGTACACTATCGTCAGATTAACAGCAGTGGGTACGGACGTGTTTCCCTTAACGAAGGTCAAAAAGTAACTTTTGAAATCGGAAAAGGCGAAAAAGGTCTACAAGCTGAAAATGTAACGGGTCTCTAAGACTCTTTGTGAGCAGATTTTTCTGCCCGCTATAAACAGTTTTGTAAAGAAACCCACGGGTTTTTTTATAAAGCCTTAGAAGGAACACATATGAAAAGCAAAGAAGCTGTTTTAGAAGCGTTACAAGAAGGCAAAAATCTTATTAGCGGTATTACAGGATTGCAATACACACTCATTAATAATATCTTGCATAGTCGCCATAGTGAAAGAAGTGATTGGAATCAAAGCGAACTGTGCTTTTACAATCCTCCCTCATGGCTCAATCTTAAAATTATCGAAGAAAAATCTATCACTCTGTAAATAGCAATTTTAGACGCTACTTCCCCATAGGGAAAGTAGCTATGGATATTATGCCGTTACAACATCCCACGTACGATTTGCATCTTTTTTAACACCATGCCATGTTGAGCATCCGTTCAAACTCATACCTGTAAATAGTAGCAGTGCTACCAATAACAAAATTTTTTTCATCCTCTACTCCTTTTTATTGAAATTATATCAAAAGTCTATCGTACAGGTGCTATTTGACGTCTGCTTCTTCGTTTGTCTCTGAGTCTTTAAGTGGTTTGTTTACGGGTTTAGCCAGTATCTCAACATAACACTCCGTTGCACCTGTACTTTTGATACTATCAAGTTCTTTGATGAGTACCTCAAAATCGACCGCTTTTGCTGTCGCAGCATTAGAGCCTATTTTACAGTCAAAATCCCAATACATTGATTTTTTATCGGGTAACTCTTTTTTCTTTTCCCGTTTTACATATTTGCGAATATCATTTTTAACCGCTTCAAGCACGCGGTCTTCATGTTTTTTTTCATCGGTAAGTTTGTATATTTTTTTCATTGTATGCGTTCCTTATGATTTATTTTTGTTTGTAGCTGGCTTGCGGTTATTGTGACTCTGTGCATGCGGTGCGTTATTTCGCGCTTTGTTCGGTTTGCCGCCTCTATTTTGTCCTCTACCGTTTTCGATGGGTTCAGCTTTGATATTTGGGTCCGGTCTGAAGGCTTCTATCTCCACTTTGGGTATCTCAGCCTTGATAAATTTTTCAATATCAAACAATAATTTATGCTCATCTACACAGACCAGTGAAATGGCTTCACCACTCTGCCCTGCCCGTCCGGTTCTACCTATACGGTGCACATAATCTTCAGGGACATTGGGCAGTTCATAGTTGACCACATGCGGCAGTTGGTCGATGTCGATGCCTCTTGCGGCGATATCTGTAGCGACCAGTACGCGGATTTCATTGGCTTTAAAAGAAGCCAATGCTTTGGTTCTGGCACCTTGGCTTTTGTTTCCATGTATGGCAGCAGCGGTGATACCGTACTCTTCAAGCTGCTGGGTGAGTTTGTTTGCACCGTGTTTGGTACGGGTAAAGACTAAAACTTGTTTCCAGCCTTTGGTTTTGATGAGCTGAGAAAGCAATTCTCTTTTGCGTGCTTTATCGACATAGTGTACGACTTGAGATATCTGATTTGCGGTTTCATTTTCGCGTGCCACTTCAACCAGTACAGGGTTATGGAGCAAGCTTGAAGCCAAGGTTTTGATCTCTGGCGAAAAGGTTGCAGAAAAGAGCAGTGTTTGTTTTTTGGGCGGCATGAGTTTCATCAGTTTTTTAATGTCGTGGATGAAACCCATGTCCAGCATACGATCGGCTTCATCGAGGATGAGACATTCGAGTTTGGAGAAGTCTATACCTTTTTGCCCAGCAATATCCAAGAGTCTTCCCGGAGTAGCGATCACGATGTCAATACCCTTTCGGATGGCTGAGAGTTGAGGGTTGATGCCCACGCCGCCAAAGATAACGGTAGAACGGTAAGGCGTATATTTACCATAATTCTCAATACTTTGCGCTACTTGTGCGGCAAGTTCACGCGTGGGTGTGAGTACCAGTGCACGTATCTGTTTGGCATGCATGTGTGGTTGTTTTTGAGAAAGTCTTTCAAGTAACGGAAGGGTAAAGCCTGCTGTTTTTCCTGTACCGGTTTGTGCTGCAGCCAAAACATCTCTGCCTTCTATGACCACAGGTATGGCTTTTTCTTGTATGGGTGTGGGTGTATCGTAGCCTTGTGCTTTGATTGCTTTTAAAAGAGGTTCAGATAACCCCAAGTGTGTAAATGACATGTGTAACCTTTATGAACGAGCCTACCATCTTTAGTATGAGGTCGGTCTTAGGCTAAGTTAAGTGTTTTATTTGATGAAGTAATAGAAGTCGTTGACCGATATACGCTTTAATTATGCAGTATTATAGCGTACTTTTTCTCTTTTGTTTATCCCTTAACCTTCAGGATGCTATACTTTAAACAATCATTTAAAATCTTATTACAAGGGTGACTCATGAAAGCTTCAGATCTATTCATCAAAGCGCTCGAAAATGAAGGCGTAGAATATATTTTCGGTATCCCCGGTGAAGAAAATCTGGATTTTTTGAACTCCTTAAAAGACTCTTCCATCAAGCTTATTGTGACTCGCCATGAGCAGGGCGCAGGATTTATGGCAGCTACTTATGGAAGGCTTACGGGTAAAGTGGGTGTCTGCATGTCCACACTGGGACCAGGAGCGAGCAACCTTGTCACGCCTGCAGCCTATGCGAACTTAGGTGCGATGCCGATGATGATGATCACAGGGCAAAAACCTATCAAAAAAAGCAAACAGGGTCGTTTTCAGATTATCGATGTCGTCCAGATGATGAAACCTTTGACCAAGTACACCAAAACCATCGTCGATGCCAATCTCATCACTTCCATGGTGCGAGAGAGTTTTAAGTGCGCCAAAGAGGAACGCCCAGGGGCTGTGCATCTTGAGCTGCCCGAAGACATCGCGAGGGAAGCCTGTGAGTGTGATATATTTGCCGTGCATGAACACTATTATCCTGTGGCATCAAAGGGGAGTATTGATTCGGCGCTCAAGATGATGTATGCTGCCAAACACCCACTCCTACTCATCGGTGCAGGAGCTAACAGAACACGCATCCAGACCGCTTTGGTAGAGTTCATTAACACTTCGGGTATCCCCTTTTTTATGACACAGATGGGCAAAGGGGTCGTGAGTGAGTTTCATCCTCTGTGTTTGGGCACGGCGGCACTTTCACAAAATGACTATCTGCATTGTGCCATCGAAAGAGCCGATCTCATCATCAACGTGGGGCATGACAGTGTGGAAAAACCGCCATTTTTGATGGAAAAAGACGGCACCAAAGTGATTCATATCAACTTTAACGCTTCAAGTGTTGATGCGACCTATTTTCCACAAATGGATGTAGTGGGTGACATTGCCAGTACCGTTGTTGCTTTAACAAAAGCGCTTGTCGTACCCGAACACTGGGATTTTAGCTACTATATACGCGTCATCACTGAAGCACAGTCACATATCACCTCTTATTTTAAAGATGACCGTTTCCCGCTTTTACCGCAACGGCTACTCAAAGGCATCCGAGATTTGATGCCCCAAGACGGGATTGTTGCACTTGATAATGGGATGTATAAGATTTGGTTTGCACGCAACTACAAATGTTTCGAGCCCAACACCCTTCTGCTTGACAACGCTTTGGCAACCATGGGCGCAGGGCTTCCCTCTGCTATTGCGGCGAAACTCGTGTACCCTCTCAAAAAAGTCATTTGCGTCTGTGGTGACGGTGGTTTCATGATGAACGCACAAGAGCTTGAAACGGCGGTGCGCTTGGGCATTGACTTGGTTGTGATTGTCATCAATGACGGCGGCTATGGGATGATCAAGTGGAAACAAGAAGGGATGGGGTTTACAGACTTCGGACTGGATTTTAAAAACCCCGACTTTGTTCAGTATGCACAAGCCTATGGTGCCAAGGGGTACCGCCCTGCTTCAGCGTCTGAGTTTATGCTGATGCTTGAAGAGGCTTTGGGTGCTAAGGGGGTGCATCTGATTGATGTAGCCATAGACTACTCGCTCAACCACACCATACTCAATGAGTTACTCGAAAACAAAAGCTGTTTAATTTAATCAAGGAGAAATATTTATGAATATGATACAAGTAACATCGCCCTACGACGGACATCTTTTAGACGAACTGCCACTCCATACCCAAGAAGATGTAGAGCAAGCTCTAAGCCTCGCAAGAGAAGTGTTTGATGAGCAGAGCCAATGGCTACCTAAGTACGAACGCGTCGCCATCTTGCAAAAAACCGTTGAGATTATGACCTCACGCATCGAAGAGTTGACACTCATCGCAGCCAATGAAGGCGGTAAACCCTACATGGACTCAAAAGTCGAAGTCGAACGCGCCATTAACGGGGTGAAACTTGCCATAGAACATTTGGGAGCGTTTGAGGGCAAAGAAATCGCCATGGGACACACCAAAAGTTCTGCGGGTCGCATCGCCTACACGATGAAAGAGCCCATCGGTGTAGTGGCTGCCATTTCAGCCTTTAACCATCCGCTCAACCTCTGTGTGCATCAAACTGTGCCTGCCATCGCCGTGGGTTCACCTGTCATCATCAAACCCTCTTTGCTTACTCCGATGTCCACACTGAACTTTGTCAACATCCTCTACGAAGCAGGTCTGCCCAAAGCATGGTGTCAGGTACTGTTGTGCGAAAATGAAGAGAGCCAATACCTCGCCACACACCCTAAAGTAGACTACCTTACATTCATCGGTTCAGCCAAAGTCGGATGGTTTTTGAACTCCAAAGTAGCCGCAGGTACACGCGTGGGGCTTGAGCATGGTGGTGTTGCGCCTGTCATCGTAGAACCAGATGCCAACTTGGATGAGCTCATCCCTGCTCTAGCCAAAGGAGCGTTTTACCATGCTGGGCAAGTGTGTGTTTCGGTGCAGCGCATCTATGTGCATGAGAGCATTGTACAAGAGGTGACACAACGTCTAAGTACTGCCGCACAAAAGATGGTAGTGGGTGACCCGCTTGACCCTAAAACCGAGGTCGGCCCGCTCATCAGCCATAACGAAGTAAACCGCATCCATACATGGGTACAGGAAGCCGTAGAAAGTGGCGCAACACTGGTGTGTGGCGGTGAGAGAGTGGGTGAGAGTTGTTACGCGGCTACACTTTTGCTCAATCCAAGCAAAGAGGCTAAAGTCAGCACCAAAGAAGTCTTTGGACCTGTTGCGTGCATCTACACCTACACAGACATCGAAGAAGCTTTGGATGCCGCTAACAGTTTAGAGTTTTCCTTTCAAGCCTCTGTGTTTACCAAAAACATCGACACCGCCCTACACGCAGTAAGACGACTCAATGCAACCGCGGTCATGGTCAACGACCACACCGCTTTCAGAGTAGACTGGATGCCATTTGGAGGGGCTAAAGCTTCAGGGCTTGGACTAGGTGGCATCCCCTACTCCATGGAAGAGATGAGCAAAGAGAAACTCATGGTGATAAAATCAAAAGCACTACAGTAAAAATCCAAAATCTTGAATCGAAACACACATTTAGATTAGTTAAGCTGTAGAAATCAGAATGAAGAGTATAATGTAAAATCCCAGTGGTGAAAGTTTTATAAAATGATTGATCAACAACTTCTGTTTTTAGGGATTATTGCACTATGTATGGTTATCATGACTGTGATAATTATTTTCTCTGCCATTCAACATACTAGAACCATGCATAAAGTAAATACCTTTATAACCCTTGGTCAAGATGGGCTTACTACGCTTACTAACAATCTTAATGTAATCACGCAAGAAAGTAGTGATTTGTTGCAGAAGCTAGGTAATGAAAGCCAATTCTTAACATTTAGGGCTTCTAACGGTATCACTAAATTAACCAATGCCTCTCTTGCGATGAAGGCATTTTCTCAGTTTTTTAAAAAAAATCCAACAATAAAAGAGGACAACATGAACAACAACAATCTACTCAGTTTCACACTCGGTGCAGCCATTACAGGCATTAGTGCCTATTATGTTTTCAAGAATAAAGATGAAATTGAAAAAAAAATCAACGCCTTAGAGGAAACGCTTGTTGATGATTATGGGGTACTGGTCGGCAAAGCAAAAGAGAAGCTTGAAGAATTAGTCATAACATTTCAATCTACGGCACAAGAATTTTTACATGGTGGAACAGTGGATGAAATCAAAGAGAACGAAATCAAGCAACTCGTCAAAAAACTCGATAAACTGCAAAAAGAAATTGAATCATTCAGTATAAAGAGTTGATTTTTATCTAAGTGTGTCACCCTCATGCGCAAGGCTCGATCGATTGGCTTTGCGTAAAGTGATGAGCGTGGTAGCAGCAAGCGCTACGATAGCAGGTCCTAAGATAAATCCCCAGAATCCAAAAGTTGCCAATCCTCCTACGACAGCAAAAAATATAATAAAATCATTGATACGATGCCTGTTTTTACCTACTTTACGATTGATAAAATTTAAAATCACTAGCTTGATAATATTGTCAATGAAAACCGCCATCATCGCATAAGAATAAAGTGAGATAATGAGCGCATGAATGACGTTGCCATGAAGATACTCATTTACCGCCAGTGGAACCCAAACCAGTGCAGTACCAATAATAGGAATAACCGACACAATGCCGACTAAAAATCCAAGCAATACAGGGTTGTATCCATCAAAAAATGCAATAAAAATGCCAAATGCCAAACCTTGCGTGATCATGACACCCATCAGGGTATAAAAAACAACCGACACCATAATCGTCATCTCTCTTAAAAAGTCACGCTTAACCGAACGTGCCAACGGAATAATGGGAACAAAAAATAATAAAAGCTTTCGACCGTACAAGGTTAAAAAGAAGAAAAATACAATAACCATTATCATATTACCCAGCATTTGCATGAAATTTTTCAATCCATTGCCAAGCCATCCTGCGATAAACGTCACAATATCCTCTTTGCGTGTTTCGAGTAATGAATTAATCGTATCGATGGGAGTTTTAAGCCAATCCAAATAGTTCGGGAGGTTTTCACTCAAGGTCTCAACTTCATTCAAAAAGGTGTGAATCATAGCGATACTATCTGAAGGGTGACTAAAGAAATAATAAAGTAATAGTGTAATGGGTATGAAAACAATCAATGAAAACAGTAAGGTAACCATACCGGCTGCAAATAGTGGAGCAAGCGTTTTTAGTTTTTTACTCTGTTTTAGTTTTGTTTCCAGTGGATGGTATATGGAAAACGTAGCCATCGCCATCAGCAATGCTACAAAAAAACTTTTTAAAAAAGGGAAAAAAAGCCAAATAACCAGCACAAATACCACAAATCCAACCCAGCGTAAAAAATAGTTTTCTCTCATGGTGTTTGCCTTTAAAATAGTGAATGAATAGATTATGACATAATTATCCTCCCTCCACCATAGTTTATCTAAGACCGTAGAGCTTAACAACGATTATCTATTTTTTTATTTTTTATTTTCAAATAAAAAATAAAAAAACATCTTAATAAAGTCCTATTTTATGGAACTTAATAATATTTTATTTCTTTTTTATTAAAAATTTATTTTTTATTGACCAAGAAAATAAACCATATTTTTCTTTTTACCATCTTTATAAATTTCTCCATTTTTGGCCATTTTATAAATAACTCTTCTAAGATAATTGATATCAAAATCCCCCATTCTTTTATGTATTTCAGAAATTTTACTATTTGGATGCAGTTTTAAATCTTCTTTGATAAGGGCTTTAAGCTGTGGTTCTTCCATCGTTTTTAAGCTTGGCTTTAAATCGTGTTCGACAGATGATAAAATTTTTGGATTAATCATATACATTAATCCTTTTGTTTTACCCTCCGTAACAAGTATATTTTTCTTCAATAAATTATCAATCCATTGTCTTAATCTATCATCTCCAAGTTGCAATATTTTTGACAAATCAAATCCTGATATTTTTTTATTTCTTGCGACCGCTCCAACTGTAATGATTTCTTTTTGATTCAATTGATAATGCTTGTTTAGATAATCTATAAATTGCAAAATATCATTATCAATAATATTTGAGTAAATCGTAACTTGTACATAATTTATATCGCTATCTATTTTAGGATATAGCTTGCCATCAAGACTCAATTTTTCATAGATTAAGTCATAACCACTGCCTTCACTTTCCATTAATTTTAATGCCTTAAAAGTATCAATAAGATGTGGATTTCTCCTTTGAACTTGATGTAAGATATTATCTTTTGTGACTCCAAGAGGTAAGCCACCAGGATTTTTTATCTCCAATCTATCTTTAAATAGTGATATAAAAATATCTCCTGAAATTGTAAAAGATTTATGAACAAAAGCATTTACAAGTAATTCTCTGACTACATCTTTTGCGTAGTGCCTTATTTGTTTTCTAAACATTCCATCAGGTAGTTCAAAACTATAATTTAACTCAACTGTTTCTTTTTCAATATCAAGCAAAAGTTCTTTAGGATTTAATTGATTTAGATTCCAATCAACTTTTCTTATTTTCTTTTCATTTTCATCATAAACAATATATTGTACTGTTATTGGGTAATTTAATTTTGCTCTTTGTTTAAAATTTCCAAGCCACAATATCCCTAAATTGGTCAAGTAGCCTTCATCGATTAATTTGTAATATTCTAAAATATCTTCATCTATAAGATTCTTTATAAATTCGCTGACCCTATCAGAATTTCTTATTTCATTTGTGAATTTACTAATATTAGCCTGTTCTATTTGTGAAATATGCGTTTTTGTCACTACAAGTTCCCATTGAAAAGCACCTTTTTCATGGGCAAGTCTAGTAAGTTCTTCACCTTTTATGCCAGTACATTCATCTCCCACTCTTATATAAACTTTTCCATCACTTGTGATTGCTATGGTTTTCATGGAAGGATAAATGTGTATCACAAAATATTCACCACCATTATCATGAGTGAGTAATTCAGGATTTACAAGTCCCACACTATCGGTTAAGCTTCTCAATTTCTTAATTACACCGTTCATCTCTTCTTGATTTATTTTTTGATCAATGGGAGGTTGCTTGTCTTTGTCTTCGATGCCTATAAATAAATATCCACCTTGGGTATTTGCCAAACATACGCAAGTTTTAGCCAAATCTTTTAAATCAGCACTTTTGCCGATTGCTTTTTTTAAACTTTTATATTCTATCGTGCTATTTTCAAATTGTTTCAAACTCATTTTATCTCCCCTCCACCACAGCTATCTCTTCATCGCTTAAATCATAGAGCTTAAAGACCATCATATCTATTTGGTTTTCTAGTTCTGAAATGTCCGATTTTGGGTCTTTGCCTATTTTCATTAACTACTCTTCATCTGTTCTAAAAATCAAATCATAATTTATCAAAAATTCACACTCTTCTTCTGTTAATCCAAATCCACTATATATAGCTCTATCCAACTTATCAATCAAATGTTTCGAAAGTCTTGCACGATACTCTTTGAAACTATTATTTACAATTCTTGAGTTTGATTCTAAATCAATCATATACTCATTATATATTTTGCCAATCTCTACTATCTGCTCATCAGTAAATTTTTCTAAACTGCAAGGAAGTTCATCTAAATCAAAAGATTTAATATGTAAGGTATCTGAATACATTTGATAAAACCAATAATACAGATTGCTAGAAAGGATAGCTCCTATCAAATTACGATATTCTGGCTTGACTTTGATTGATTTTTCTTGAGTTGAGCCGGTAGAAAAGTTTGTGATAATATTATAATATCTACCGCCAGAAGTCCTATAATATACATCTAAACCATCTTTTTGATAATACTCTTTAAGTGTTTTTGGCAAGGCAAAAAGTTTACTCAAAACATTTTCTTCTAGTTGAGTGCCAATTTTTGGAATCCTGCCATATTTCGTAAATTTTACAGCATTCGCAAATGCAAGATTTTTGATAATCTCATCAGGCTGTGTATCTGCATATCTTTTATTTATTTTTGTTGTCATTAGATTTTTTATAGATTTGTTATTTTTATGAAGCTCAACAATTGCTACTCTTTGGTCTGCTTCGTCAAATATTTGTTTAGGTCTATTTGAATATGAAGATATCTTGACATCTTCACAAGATTTATAAATTAAACTATGAAGCTTTGACATTGATTCGCTTGATGTTACAGCAAGAGGAACGATATAATGCAAATAACCTCTATTTAAAATCTCCATTCCTCTGTCTATAAACAGACTATATGTATCAGTTGAGCCTTTCAATCCATTTTCTGTTCTTGCACTATAAAAGCTATTTTGAAAATACTTTTTATCTGCTTCGCTCAAATTTACGCCATACGGCGGATTGCCTATCACAATATCAAACCCTACAAATTCCCCATTTTCATCCAACACTTCAGGAAACTCAAACCGCCACTCAAAAGCATCTTCGTAAATCTTTCCTTTTTCTATCTCGTCAATTTGTAGTAGTAGCTTATTGAGTTCTGAGAGTGATTTATTTTGTTTTTTTTCATCTATCTCTCCAAAAAGTTGCTGTTGATAATTGCTATTTCTCCAACTTAAGCATTTAAGGCTCAGTGCATCGTTAAGCTTGTCAAAACTAAACTCTTGATAATACGCCAAAAGTTTATCATTTAGCTCTTTTTGTACTTTGTACTCTGCTTTAAGCGTAAGTCGAAATTTGTCTTTGAGGTTTTCTATGGAGGCTAAGACTTCTTTTTTTGTTCCTAGATTTTCTTTGTAATCTTTTACTATCTGCTTATAGTTTTTTATCTCTTGCTTGATATTTTTGATTTTTATCTCATCTTTTAAATCAAACCTGCTGATGAGGCTATTGCCTGTTTTGATGTTAATGTCGATGTTTGGCAAAGTGACCAGCTCACCACTCTGAGCGTAATAGCTGTTTTTCAGTAGTTCTATCCAAAGGCGTAGTTTGGTTATCTGTGTAGAGTTTGGGTTGATGTCCACACCGAAGAGTTGGTTTTCGATGATGCGCTGTTTCTCTTCAAAGAGGAGTTTTTGAACGAGATGATTGTCGCTGTCATAACTTTTTGGCTTAATATATTCAAACCACTCATCATGTAGAGAGACTATAAGCTCATCATTGGCTAGTTTGATGTTTAGCCCTCTGATGCTATAGAGTCCTAACTGGTATTTGATATAAATAATCTCATTGAGTGCAGAGACCAAAAAATGCCCACTCCCTACAGCAGGGTCACAAATGGTGATGGAGTTTATGATAGTATCTATGACATCTATAGATATGTTTTGTCTGATAAGTTCACGATTGAGGGTAGTTATATCATTTGCTTCTATGTCGAATGTATCTTTGCATTTATCTAGTATTGATTTGCTAATAGACTCTCTTGCCATATACATCGTGATGAAACTCGGCGTGTAAAAACTGCCATCTTTGTATCCGTTTATCTTTTCAAATATCAGCCCAAGTACAGAAGCATTGATAAGGGTTTTATTGGTTGAAGCAAACATATCGTCACTACCTATAGAACCAAAATCATACGCATCTAAAAACTCAAAAAGATACACCAGTGTAGATACAGTTCCGCTTTTACGGTTTGTTTTTTCGTCTTTGATGACAGTTTTGGCGTAGTACTCCATCACTGCATCATCGCTTAGATTTGATACAGAGAGATTGTCATCTTCTATGGGACTAAATTCAAAAAGCGAACTGTTGAGATAGGGGATGTAGTCAAACTCTTTATGTTTTCTCTGTGATAATTTTTTTGCCAATACATCAAAAAAGAGATTTTCCAAAGCATCAAAATCCACTATTTTGTCTTGGGTTAAAAACTTATAGTCACTATTTTTATTCCAACTCACGATTTGGGACTCTAAAAGTTTTAAAAAAAGTATCCTGTTCACCCAGATGATAATCAGACGGATGATAGTCTCAAAGTCGCTCTGTTTTCCTCTTTGTGAGAGTTTGTCGGCTATATTTTCATAAAAAGATCCATTTTGAGGTTTTAGGCTTCGTGAGATGAGTTTTTTACTGCCATTTTTCACTTCTTCTAGCCCCAATATATAGAGCAATTCACTATAAAACTCACGATTGAGGCTATTGGCATCGTTTGGATTAAACTCTTTTAGCAAACTATCTGGACTTAGGAGTTTGTAGATGGCAACTAACTCTTTTTCTGTGTTATCATTTTTGAGATTAAAGTAGGCACACTCTATGCTTAAGTCATCAAATAAATTTACTTTAAGATTTGGAAGTTCTTTTGCAACCAAATCGTAAAAATCAGTCGTCCTGTCTCCCAAAAGAGAGTTGTTGTTTATGCTTTCAAATATCTTTTTTATCTGTTTATTTTGCCAAAAAAGTTTATCAAAATCTTTTGCATCAAACACAAACCAACTGTAAAAATCTGTTATGATGACATGATAGATGTTTTGATTGCCTTGGTGTCGTTCTCTCATAAAATACAAAATTGATTCATAAAAAGATTTTTTATGCAAATCCTCTTTGGTTATCATGTCTCTATCTTGATATTTCTTTGCCTCGATAACAACAGAGACTTTATGCTCTTTTTTAATAGCCAAATCAATTCCGCTTTGACCTTTTTGAGAATGAACTTCAGCTATATAGTTGAGACTTTGGATAAATGGCTGTAGTGTATTTGATACAATATTTGGTTCTGATTGCCCTGAGGTATGTTGAGAATGTATGCCATTAACATAAATTTGCAAATTTGAATTAAATGCATCAAACTTTGTTTTATCTATGCTCTTTTTTGCCAGTAGTGGATTGAGAAAATCTCTCGGTGTTTTGATATCTGATTTCACATTTTTCCAATTCGATATATTTAGATAGATTATATCACAGTGTATTTAAACCCTCCGATAGTCAATTTAGGCTAAAATGCGACTCTTCAAATCTGTCCTTATCGCTTAACAGGATAAAGCAGGGCCCTCCTAAGGCCTAGCTCGAGGTTCGAGTCCTCGTGGGGACACCACTACAATGCACGCTACAGTGGGCATCTCTTCTATTTATTACTACATAGTGTTACTACAACATGTATTCTAACCACCGAAATGCTATGCATTTCTCCCAACCAAGGTTGCTTGCTGTTCAGGAAACAATAAAATGTATTATGATTTTGATATGTTATAATATATACTGCCAAGCGGAGTATTTTAAATATAGTGCTAACGAATCCATTGGCTGTAGAATCCATTTAGGCATACATTCGTATGTGTAGCCAAGAGAAAGACGCCTAAATCTCCTCTCAATATCCTTTTCTGTAACTATCACCATGTATATGTTCCATAGCATTGTCAAATATTTCATTTTGTTTGTCTGTTGCCCTTTGTCTTGCTTGTTCTGCTTTATGATCATTGAACTCTTGTTCTTGTCTATTTAGTCTTTGTTCCATGTCAAGTTCTGCTATTGCATTATTTGCTTCATCATAAGAATGACTAGATACTCGATTGTATCTCAATTGGCTGTTCTGCTGCTGCTGTTCCTCCAAGTGCTGTTGTCTATAGTGTGCATCTAACTTTTTTAAAAACCCTTGTTTTACTGCTTCTTCCTGTGCAGCCAAGAGTTCTTGTTTTATTGCTTCTTGTTTTACTAATGCTTCGTGTTTTTTTACTGCTTCTTCATATTCTTTTTGTGTTGCTTCTCTTTTTTGTTTTGCTTTTTTGTAATCATCTACTGCTACTTTAATATTTTGTAATGACCTACGTGAGAATTCTTTCACTATTCCTTTTTTTGTTTCCTTCGGTATGCTTTTGTCTTGCATCATTTCTGATAAAGCTTCATCTGTTATATTCTTATAATAGTCGTCTGCCTGTGCATTGATTGTCAGTAGTGCTAGTAGTATTAGTAGTCTGTAAATCATAGCGTTGCCTCTTATTTATAAGATGTGGTTTTTAGGTAATAACTCTTGGCTGTCTTTTCAAACAGTGCTTAATGGTCTTATTATGGTTAGTTTATTATCCATGATATAAAATGATATACAAGTGATATTGGTATAGATGCTATCATTGCATAAACGATACCGTGTGTTATAATCCACTCTCCCGCTTCTCCTATAAACTCTTTTCTCTCTTGTTTTATTAATCTTTTCATTCGATAGTCTTGTGCTTTCTGTGACATATCATTGTCTTCATAATATTCGAATTGCATTGGTTGCCTCCCTTGATGGCTTTGGCGTGTTATTTGCTTTCACTCTGTGTATATTATTTATGATATATTGTAGTACACAATACCACAACCTTTTCTTTCATAAACAGCAATTATACAACTAGCATATTTTTGTCGTGTAACAAATATGGATATTTATATTGTTCTTGGAAAGAAGTCTTTGCTGTGATGTTTGACAGACTGTGTGAGTAACTCGAAGAGTTGGTCATGCAGGATTAGTCGCCTTTGTAGCCAATAGGACTCTGTTATGCAAGTTTTGTTAGTGTATATGTTTGTTAGTAATGCCAGCCCTCCCTTACGGTCGGGCTGGGTTGCAGAGGTGGATGATTAGATTTATGTAATGTTTTTTATCAGCATATTTGTGTGGAGATAAGCAGAAGAGTGTACAGCTATTGCACCCAAGGAGTGTACGCTGTGAGGTGTGGTGTTATCGTTAATGGTGTTCATCATAAGTATGGTGATGATTTAATCCCTCTTAGCAACTCTGACCATTGTGATGACTGTGCGGACTCCCTTGCCACTGTAACCTGCTATAGAACTATGCTACCCCATAGCTATACACTGAATTGTGTAGTTTCTTTGTCTGTCTATGTGTGTGTTGCAGAGGTACCCTATGGGGGAAGTCTTAAGTGAGTATGGAGGGGATACCCCCTCATTTGTATATTCCAATTTTTGAACCCTATAAGTAAAAGTGATATGTTTTGTATATCTAACATCATCAGTATTATTTATCAAGATATACATATTAATCAGTATTATTAATCAATATGTAAGACAACATCAATTATACTGATGAATAGGAGAACCCATGGAACAGAAAAAAGATTCAACTATCACAGTAAGACTACCCGAGATAGACAAGCTACGATTAGAGAAGCTTGCCCATAAAAGAAAGACCACACCATCAAGCATTGTTCAAATGCTTATCAAACAAAAAACCAATCAAAAGGATTAACAAATGGCAAGAAGATATATGACAAATGAGATACATTTAGCAGCATACGTTTCAAGAAACTTCGCAGGTGAAGTACAGGTAATGGGTGAGACGGCAGATGGGTATATCATCAAGACAAAGGCAGGTGGTGTGCGTCAGTTACAAAAGAACACTATCGAGTCATGGTCGTTAAATGAAGGGCTGATAGGTGGTATGGGTGTAGATGCACTATCAGATAGAGACAAAGCCATTGCCGAGGCAAATAGGCATAATGATACTAATAGACGTAAAGAACGTGAGTCATATGCAGCAACAACAAAAGAAGAGAATATGCAAGCTTATCATAATCAGCTACCTGAGACACGACTGGCACATGCACAGGATGAGGCTTTTAAAAAAGAGGCAACTGGTCCCGTAGAAGGGGTTCACTACAGAGGCATAAAATAAGCAGGAGAATGCCATGAATCAACCACGACTTCAAGATATGCCACGTCATCAGACGCAACTATTTAATGAGATAAAAAGATTGCTGAAACAGGGAAAGATACCTGCTGCACTTCTAAACCCTGCGATTATACGTGAACACAATGAGAATAGCCCACAGGTAGCCAGGATTGACCATCCAGGACAGGAAGTATCCTTGGATGCCCTTGCCCTGCGATATGCTAGTGATGGTATAGCCGTACGTAAACACTTTAGGGATATTGTCTTTCCACTCAATGAAACAACGGTGAAGCAAGATAATGCTGACCTCAGTGGAATGTCACGCAGAGACCGTCATGCAGAGATAGAGTTTAACAATGAGTAATCTTGAAGCCTACATACTCAAAAAATATGGTGAGTGGGTTCCATTTGATATCTGTAGTGCTGAATTAGGCTTTGACATACAAGAAGCAGTGGCACTGACTATCAAAAAGAGTGGCAATATCATGCTTAGTGAAAATGAAGTAGCATGGCAGAAGCCAAAAAAAACAAAATATGTGTATCAAGTACCGGTCATGTCATCAACGGTTGTGCGTGGAGATACTTTATTATTTACTGAGTTGGCAAAGCTGCTTAATCTGAATATGCACAATGGAGGGAAGAAATGACCAATACAGAACGCTTTGAGGATGGTATGGGTGCAAAACTTGTTGGAACTAAACTTCAATGGAATCATGAAGATGCTTGGATCGAAGCAGAAGACCTGCCTACTACGCTGATAAATGAGATGAAGCAGCAGCCATACTATGCTGCGTGCATGATTTGTGAAATGTATTTGGATGGTGAAGAGTTTTATTTGCCTTTGGAAGATAATGACAAATCCTAGATATGGACGGAAAACAAATAAAGCATGTAATGATTATTACTGTCCCACTGTTGATGAGATAAAGGGCTATTTTAGTAAAGATGCCTATCGTATTCATAAAAAGGATGATACGATTTATAACTTGGCTGACAGGATTCTTTGTCGTCTTGGTCATTGTGATATTCTTGATGCGAATATAAGTATCAAAAATCTTACACACTTTCGTGTAGAGGTAGTAATGTTTCTTACACGTAGAATGGCTGTGTATGCCATTGTACCGCAGCGTTACGGGCATAACGTACGTAATATCTTGGCTGCCTCAGTCAATGCCTTCTCAGGTCGTATCTATAGATTCAGGGCAGGACATAAATTACCAACCAAGACAAGACGTCAAATATCCAAAGCTAAATTAGAGAGACTCATTTCTGACCTCTGTGAAAATGAGTATCTATGGTTGCTTGCAGAACGGTATGTTGAGTCTTATAAATGGAGATTGTCTCATGGGTATTGTGAGGCTATGTAAAATACCACTATAAAGATGAATTATCAATTTTTCTAGCTTCTAAATTTCTCTTTGTTTGAATTAATTCGAGATATGCTTCGTATGCTACCTTATAACCGTTTGTAGTACTGTACTTTATGCTTAATGTGAGGTTATCACACCCTAAAAATATCTCCCTGTCAGCAACAACAATATGTATACCATAATCAGTTGATTTTGCTTCACAATCTTTCGGCTTTGATGCTTCTTCTATTTCTTCTTTGGTCATTTGAAATATATTTTTCAGAGGTGTTATAACTTTGCAGTATTTATTTTCAATTACTTGTTCTAGTATTTTATATTTGCTACGGCATTCCTCATAAGTTTGATAATCTTTAGAACCTATAATCTCAAAAATTTTATGACTTTGTGGATCAATGGAAATACTGTATTGACTAAAATATTCCAATGGTTTTGGTGGAACAATATAATAAGATTTTATGTATTCTTCTTCGTCATAAAAAGGTAAATTTTTTTTTATTATGTCTTCTACTTCGACACGAGAAAGTGAATTTTTGCTTACATCATATGTGTCACCTAGTTTCAAGCCAAAAGCACCTTCAAAATATTTATTATTTACCTTTTCAACTTGAACAGGAACTTGATAATTAACTATCTTAAAAACCGCAATCAGTACTACAATAAGTATCGAAATATAGAATAGTGTTTGTATTTTTTTATTTTTATTCTCGGTGATATTTTCTACAATTTCTTCTGACATATTTATCTCCAATCTCTGAAACTCTATATTATATTAGGATTTTATACCAAAATAATTACATCGACATGTTGAAAATATTTATTTTTCAAATATGCCTATGCAGCTGCCACCTTGGTTGGCACAGAAATACCTTTACCTTCTACATCGTTAAGTGTGCTATGCATGACAGATAACTCAATCATCAAATCATCTATTGTGGCAGTGAGGTCTTCAATCTTTTCAACCAACTCATCATTCTCTTCTTCTTTGTTTTCTGCCTCCTGCATATAGGATATGATTTCTCTGGCTGCACTCTCAGGATGGTTCTTTGCAAGGTCAATCTTTTCATAGAGTAAAGCCTGTTCTTCACTGCACTCCTTGGCTGGTCTGTTTGCAGCATCAAGGGCAAGCCTTGCTGTCTGATATTTATTTTCTGCCTGGTACATTTCAAGTGTGCCATCGAATATATTTCTACACATCTCAGAGAAATCTATCTCTCTATATGTTAGATACTTGATACACTTTTCAACATAATTTTTTGAAACATCATACTTTTTGGCTACTTGTTCTGCAGTTAGAAAGTGCGAAATCTCCACATAAATGTGGTGTTTTCGCATTTCTCGAGAGAGTGCATCTTTCAATATCTTAGGATTCTTCTCTCTGATTTCTGCCTTTAACAGTGCTACTTTCTCTCTGTTTTCTACTACGATGTATGCTGCCATCATCGCACTTTGACTCTTGCTTCTATGCCTTCTGTCATTATTTAGTCTATCAGACTCAGCCTGTGCTTCTGCATATGTACCTTCAAAGATTCTGTAGGTTGGTGTCAGTCCCAATGCTGCTGCAGCTATTGCCCTATTCCTGCCATCCAAATACTTTTCTTCAAACATTACTATTGGCATATCAGCCCTGTAGCCTACGGCAAGCATAGACTCTGCTATCTTCTTTACTGTGTCAAGCATCAGGGGTTCTTGGTTGGCAATTGGATGGTATTCTGGTTTGATTGACATATCAAACTTTAAATTATCAATAGTCATCATGCACCTCTCGCTGTATTCAAGCCTTCTCTAGCTTTACCTATCAATACTTCCAACATGTCATATGTATCTTCATTGTTAGGGAAATTGAACGCTTCTTTTGAGAATATTATGCTGTCTATTCCAAGTGCAATTCCTGATGCAAGTTCAGGATATTTACCACTCTTCATTTCTTTGAGTAGTATTCTCAACTCTTCTTTCTTTAAACCTATAAGTTTGGTGAAATTTATGTCCTTGATATCCTCTAGGAACACCCTCAACTTGGGTGCATCATAGCCGTTGGCTATGAAATATTCTACAGATTTTACCCATATGTATTTACCGTAGCTGTGTGATTTTCCTATGACCTCCAGGAACGTCAGCATATAGTCCGTGAAGACTTCACAGTTGTAACCCATACTCTCGTATGCCCATAGCTGTTTTGGCACTCCTACATGTCTATGAATAAGCAGTGAAAATGCAAATGCAGTACACGGATATTTATACACTATATTTAGTGCTTCTTGTCCTGATTTATTCCATTGACTGAATTGTTTGTTTGCATAATTATTCTCACCCATTTCAGTCTCAAAGCTTACACTGCCACTTATGTAGTCTTCCATCTCATCCAAGGTGAAATGCCTCAATGTATAGGCACCTGTGCCAAGTAGTATCAATTCATCATCAGTTAGCTTTCTCATGCTTTGCCTCCCCTGTGAATATCAATCCAAGGTCAGTGGCTATGCGGTTCGCATTGGCTATACTGTTGGAGGTATATGTAAATACTGTAGTGGTATTTCTATCACTAAAACTGACAGCCACACTCTTACCATTGGCTGTCACCTCTATCACCTCATCCTGGAACAGTTCACTGTGAATTATCGTCTCAGCGAAAAATGCTTCAGCACTCTCCACTATTCTTATGTCCTTTTTCATTACGCTAACCTCATCATCTTTGCTATATCGGATGCATTGAATTTAATGCGATTACCTATAGTGATGAATTTGATTTCACCATCGGTTCTAAGATTATCTAGTCCGTTCACTGAGATACCAAGTTCCCTTGCTGTCTGTTTTTTGTCTAGCATCAATGTGCCGTACTCTTCTCTTACTTGTTCTATGTATTCTTTTGCAGTCATTTTTTGACTCCTTTGGTTTTGATAGAGGTAGTATATGAGAATGGGGGAAGTTATAAAATAGAGATTAATCTCCATATTTGGAGATTAATTTGAGTAGTTAAAAGTCTCGTTTTTTTAGTGGAAGGTTGTCATGTTCATATTCTAGTGAATCCCGTTCATGTTCTGCACACTCTTCTAGGTAGTCACTAAATCCATTTATGTTGTCATAGTACATTTTGGTTGGTTCGTAACTATCAAAATACTGCATCATAGCTTTAATAAGTATCTCTATTCTAGTCTTGGATGCGTCTATTGTGCTGAGTTTTTTTTCTACCGAGTCTTTCACATAGTTTCTATAATAATTTCTACTAGATGATGCTTTTTCTATTTTTACCTGGCTGAGTAATACCCATGCGTCTTTATCGCCAAGACCTCTTGCATATTCGATGAGGTCATCAAGCTTTTGCTGTGCTGCTTCATAATCCCGTGTTGGCTTTTGTGGAGACCTTTTTGACATATCACTATATATTATCGTTTGAACTCCTATTTGCTTTTGCAGTTCAAGCATAGCATCCTGCTGTTCTTCGCTGCGACACTCGTGTGCTATAGCATCATCAAGCCCTATTTCTTTAGCCCTTAATGTTAAAGCATTTCTTTGTTCTTCTGAGGTTTTATAGCCCATCCACTGCCCCTTGCATTTTATCTTTAAGCACTTTGGCATATCGTTTTGTCATTTTGGGGTCACTGTGGTTAAGCAGTTCACCTGCATATTTTTCACTGCCTGTTGCAGCAAGGATATTTGTAGCTGCTGAATGCCTCATAGTATAAAAACTAACCCAATGCTTACGGTCTGTCTTGAAGTCCAGCCCTTGGTTGTAATGGTCAAATAGAGGCTTGCCCTGTTCAATCATCGTAAATCTATTGATAGGTTTTGAAGGAGTGTTCTCGCTGTGGAATAAGTAGTCGTTTGGGTTTAGCTTTTTAACCCATGCCATTAAATCATCCATAAGATGTTCACTTATAGGTATTCTATGTCTGTCCTGTTTTTTTACAGGTGCAACATCTATGGCATTCCCCTGTATGTCCTTAGCCTGTAGGCGTAATATAGAGATTGGTCTTTGACCTGTGTAGTACAACATCTTCAAAAAGAACTGCAATCTTTTTTTGGTATATGATGGTTCATAGTCCTCGCTGACTTCTTCTTTTCCACTCAGTACCTTATCCGGTAATAATGATTTTTCAAACAGTTCTCTTACTTCTGTCGGGTTCAGATACTTCTCAACGATATTATCTGTATCCAGCTTTTTATATCTTCTCATGATGTAGGCATCGCCATACAAATAATTATTATCTACACCAAAATTAAGTATGGTACGCAGCAGGTCGGTATGATTGTTTACAGTCTTATTTCCAAGTCCTGTTGCTGATAGGTTCTTCTGTAGCATCTTGATGTCCTCTGCTTTAACTTCACGCTTGTCTCCTACGGCAGCCAAGAGATACTTATCAAAGGCCTGTTTGTCACGTAGTGAGTTGGCCCTGGTGTCA
Source organism: Sulfurovum sp. 16-42-52 (assembly GCA_002281755.1). Taxonomy (GTDB): domain Bacteria; phylum Campylobacterota; class Campylobacteria; order Campylobacterales; family Sulfurovaceae; genus Sulfurovum. The sequence goes on along the minus strand of NCHB01000005.1, from coordinate 33,374 downwards.
AAATACTTGGTTGCTATCATGGCAATAGTCGCTTTGCCCTTTACGATATCACGCTTTTTTATATCAGTATGGACTCGATGCCTGTCTCGTTCCACTATTCGCTGTTTAAGGGCCAGTTGTGCCTCGGCAATAGTGCTTGCCTCCACACGTTCTTTAATGGGGTTACCATTTTCATCACGATAGTTAATGTAGTACCCTACTATCTCGCTGCTGCGTACAGTCTTCTTGGTATTGCCTCGGTACAGTCCGTAAATACCTTTTGCTTTTCTAATCAATGGCATGGAGTCTCCTTTGTTACTACTGTATGTTACTACAAAATGTGTTAAATCATGGTTAATTATGGGAGTTTGTGGTAATATGACAATCCAATAAAGTAACGCTATAGTGGGAGTTGTGAACCTATGGCATAGATATAAAACAGGGTTCGAGTCCTCGTGGGGACACCAGCGTAAAATATTGCTCTTATGCTCTCATTTCCTGCTATACTAACACCTAGACAAATACACAAAGAATAAGAAACCTATGGCAAAGAAAAAGAAAAAATACTTCATTAAACTCAATAACAAAATCCGAACCTATTTTAACGGCATGCCTTTTGAAGAAGGGGTAGCTACACTGAGTGAAGACAAACTCATCGAGCTGGTGATGCTGCTTGAACTGAGCCTTCCTTCACACACCAAAGAAGAGATGATACGCGCACTAAGACGCGTTTGGAGTGAAGCGGATGCCAGACCGCGGGAGATGATAGTCTCTTATCTGACACAAAGCTACAAAGCCATCCCCTATTCAGGAGGCATCAACAAACGCCCTACCGATAAAGTCGACACCGTCCTTCAAATCTTAGCCGACATACCCCACAGCAGACAGGAAGAAAACCAACTGCTTGAAGCGTTCATCGAAGTAAAGAGTGCAAAGATTACCGAAGAGAAAGTGCTTGCAAAACTGAGCTACCTTCGCATGAAAGAGAAGCTGCATGCTTTAGAAAAAGAGCTTGATGTTGTTTTTAATGCACTGAATGAGATGGAGTTTTACCACAGTTTTACCTTTGCGCTTCCTAGTTTTGATTTTAACAAACTGCTTCTGTGTACGACTCCAACGCTTAGCATGGATGAACTCTGGGGGTTAGAGAAAGATGCCATACTGACAAAACTACAAGCCATCAAAGATGAAGCAATCCAGAAAAAAAGAGTAGAGATAGAAGAGTTTCTCACAGCTCTTAACACCGCCAAACATCCTTACCTCAATGAAAAAGAGATCAACACCGCACTCAGGGGGATGACACCTGAGACCCTGCTCTATCATGCGCCGATCTCGTTTGAGACGGTAGAAAGGGTACTGACAGATATCAGCGACAAGTATGATGTTTATGAGAGCACCGATCATATCATGATAGAAAAAGAGAAGTTTGACACACTCTTTGGTACAGAAATCCGATACATGACTTCAGTCTCGTATGAAAAACCGTTTTTGTATAACCTGCTCTGGAGAGGCAAAGAGCTTCCCGTCAAAGAGGACATCAACAGGGTCAATGATGATTTGTTGGCGCACTTCAGAGTTGCGGTGGATGACATCATCGAAGAGATGGAAGAAGAGAGCCAAAAACTGGGAATTGCCAAAGAGAAAATCCATGAATTTATCGTGCGTTTTGTAGAACCGCAGATACGCTCTACGGGCTTACTCAAACTCAAAGAAAAAAGCAAACGACGCATCTTGTTTCACTTTGGTGAATACCTCAAGCCGCTACTTGAGAAGTACAAACAAGAAGAGCTGTTGGCTAAAACAATCCGTGACTTTAAAAACCTCTTTCCGCTTGCCCGTGAACTTAAACGCAGTATCGTTTTTCATGTGGGACCAACCAACTCCGGCAAAACCTACCAAGCCCTCAAGCAACTCGAATCTGCTACTACAGGATACTACTTGGCTCCCTTGCGTCTTTTGGCACTTGAAGGCTACGAGAACCTTAAAAGTGTCGGGGTGCACGTCTCGCTCATCACGGGTGAAGAGGAAATCATCGATGAAGAGTCCACGCATATCTCTTCTACTATCGAGATGATGAACGCTTCAGTGGATGTGGATGTCTGCGTCATCGACGAGATACAGATGATAAGCGACAGGGATAGAGGCTGGGCATGGGCAAACGCACTCATAGGTGTGCCTGCAAAAAAAGTCATCCTCACAGGCTCCATCGATGCACTCAAAGCCGTAGAAGAGCTGTGTGAGTACCTTGAAGAGCCTTTGGAAGTGGTGCATTTTGCGCGTAAAAATGAGCTGGTGATGCTTGAGTACGCGACTCCTCTTAAAAAGATAGAACCCCAAACCGCTGTGGTGGCATTTTCCAGACGTGATGTGCTCTCCCTCAAGCAGCAGTTGGGCGAGATGTACTCCGTCTCAGTGGTCTATGGCAATCTCTCTCCTGAAGTCAGACGTGAAGAAGCAAGACGATTTAGAGAAGGTGAAAGCCAGATACTTGTTGCCACCGATGCCATCGCGATGGGGCTTAACCTGCCCATCAAAACCCTGCTCTTTTCTAAAGATAACAAATTTGACGGTCTGCGAAGACGCGAACTGCTCGCCACAGAAGTACAGCAGATAGCAGGTCGTGCAGGACGGTACGGGTTTGAAGAAAAAGGTTATGTGGGCGCTCTGGATGAAAATGCACTGGAGGTCATAGGTGCTGCCTTTCATGCACCGCTTCCAGACATCAAACTGCCCGTCTCGGTCATGGCTAGCTTGGAGCATGTCATGCTCATCGGTGAGATACTGGAGACAGAAAACATCTTGGAAATCTTGGCTTTTTTTGCAGAAAACATGGAGTTTGAAGGGCCTTTTGTGGCTGCCAACATCGACTCTATGCTCGAAGTGGCTGCCATCGTGAGCGAATACAAACTGGACTTACGAACACGGTTTTATCTCTCCTGCGCACCTGCAAGTATCTCTTCAGCCTATCTTGAGTCTGTGTTTCACCGTTATGTCAGGCAGATAGAAGCAGGCGGCAAAGTGCTCTACATCCCACCGCGTGACCTGCCCTCGTTTGCTCAGACCAACGACATGTTGCTCAACGCCGAAGACAGAGTAAGAGAAATCTCTCTGTATCTGTGGCTTTCGTTTAAATTCCCCGACATCTTCCAAGACACCCAACAAGCCATCGCGGCCAGAGTGCGCCTGAACAACTTCATCGAAAACTCTCTCCGCCAAGGGATGTTCACCAAACAGTGCCGAAAGTGCGGCAAAGTGCTTGATTTCTCCTACCGGTTCTCCATCTGTGACGAGTGTCATACCCAAAGCAAACGTGGTGGCACGACCAGTTTTGGCGGTTACCGAGGACGAAGAAAAAAGTAAGATATTTGTAAATATCACCTGGAGTCCTGATGGCAGAAAAATTTACCGTAACCCAAGAGACAACGCTCTTGCCTTACCTTTTTACAACACTAAGTACATGGCCCAAAAAAACCGTCAAACAACGCCTGCAAGGACGCTCTGTTGCAGTTAACGGTACGGTCACGACCCAACATGACGCATCTTTGAAAGTGGGCGATGTAGTGGAAGTGGGTGTCACTCAAAAAGCTTCCACTCAGGACAAAACACCAGAAAAACTGCACATACTCTACCAAGACAAAGAAGTCATCGCCATCAACAAACCCGCAGGACTTTTGTCCGTCAGTACTGAGAGTGAAAACAAAAACCACGCGCTGGCACTACTGAGGCATCAACTCTCACGCGGTAAAAACCAAGTCAAACTCTGGCCTGTACACAGACTAGACAGAGACACTTCAGGCATCCTACTTTTTGCCACATCCAAAGAACTCCGTGAAGCGGTGATGGACAAATGGGGAATTTCCCAAAAAACCTACCTTGCCGTCGTGGAAGGTATACCTAAAGCAGAAAATGGAAGCATCAACGAGCCTTTGCGTATGGATGAAAAACTCTACCGCATGCACGTAGGCAAGCACAAAGACGCCAAACCCGCCCTCACCCACTACAGACTTCTAAAAAGTACCACTACACGCACCTTACTTGAAGTCAGCATCGAAACAGGTAGACAACACCAAATCCGCGCCCATATGTCATGGCTAGGACATCCCATAGTAGGCGACGAACGCTACGGCAAAAAAGGCGATAAGATGGGACTACACGCCATGAGACTCAAGTTTGTGCATCCTGTGACGAAAAAAGAGATATGTTTGGAGGTGGACGCGCCTAGGGAGTTTTATGGGTTGTTGGATTGATGTTTCAAATTTTACGCTATAGACAACTGCTTGCTTTTAATCACTAATTGTAGTACAATGTAGATACAAAAGGATACACTATGAAAAAAGCGATTAATATCCGTATTGATGAGGATTTATTGACAGATTTGGACTCTTATGCTCATGAGTTGGAGCGTTCAAGGACTTATATTATTGAAAAAGCGGTGAGTACCTATTTTGACACTTTGGATGAGATGATTGCAGATAAACGCATTGATGAACTCAAAGCGGGAAAAACTGAAGTGTATTCACTTGAGGAAGTAGCACAAAGACTTGGTCTTAGTTAATGTTCAAAATCATTATTCCAAAAGCTGCGTTTAAAGAATTGGAAAAGATTGACCTCCAAAACCAAAAGCTTGTGTATACCAAGATACGAGACTTAGAGAAAGGCTTATTTGAAACAGATAAATCCCTTAAAGGTAAGCACAAAGGGAAGTTTCGAAAAAGAGCGGGTGATTACAGAATCGTTTATTTGAAAGAAAATGATATTTTAGTTATCACGTTGATTAGAATAGCTCATAAAAAAGAAGTGTATTGAAGTACACAGTAATAAAAACAAGGACATCCCATCAAAGCATTTGAAAAATTAAATCTACATCCTGACATCCTTAGAGCGATTGCCGGCTTGAAGTACGAAGAGACGACAGCCATACAAGCAAAGGTCATACCCGCTGCCATGAAAGGTTTGGATGTACTGGGTGCATCGAAGTCTGGTACAGGTAAAACGGTGGCGTATGTGCTTCCTCTGCTTAACAAGTTACAAAAGATTGTCAAAAAAGAAGAGAAGGTGGTGCGGGCACTAATTATTGTACCCACGATTGAGCTCGTGGATCAGGTTTCACGTACTATCTCGGAGTTAAGCAAGTATCTGCCTATCAAAAATGTCAAGATACAAGGCGGCATTCCTAAAGCGACACAGTTAGGCAGGCTTGCAGAGGGTGCAGATATCATCGTGGCAACTCCTGGACGGCTGCAAAATTTTATAGATGATAAAAAAATCAACCTTGAGTACATCAACACCATCATTCTCGATGAGGCAGATACGATGCTCGAACTTGGTTTTTTGGGTGAGATAAAAGCCATACTCTCACAGTGCAAAAAACCCAAACAAATGATGATGTTTTCTGCAACCATCTCACAAAACATCAAAAAACTTGCCAAAGAGTTCATGCATGATGTAGCAGTAGTGGAAGTCAGTCATAGACGTGATGTTGTGGAGTTCATCGCGCACCGTGCTTACAAAGTAGATAAAAAAAGAAAAGCTGAACTCACTGCGCGACTCATCACTGACATGGGACTAGAACAGGTGCTTTTGTTTACGACCACTAAAGAGTCTGCCAATACCATCTATGAGTATCTCAAATCCCAACATATCCGTACCTCTATCATTCACGGTGACATCAACAGGGGTGCCAGAGCCAAATCACTTGCACTGCTTAAAAGTGGTAAAACGCAGGTTTTGGTTGCCACAGACATCGCGGCACGTGGCATAGACATCAAAGAGCTCGCGATGGTCATCAACTACGATATGCCTGAGAGCACGGATGACTTTACGCACAGAGTCGGCAGAACAGGCAGAGCCAATCATAAGGGAGAAAGTATCTCGCTTTTAACGATACATGACTATGATTTTTTTACGACGATGGAAAAACACTTGAAGCTGAACATCAAACGAGACATTTATGAAGGTTTTGAACTCACCGACAAACAGCCCAGACAAAAACGCCAGATCAAAAAGAAACTGAGTGAGAAAAAAGGCAAGATAGACTACGACAAGATACGCAAATATACATACGCTGCTCAAAAAAAGAAAAAACAGGAAACAGCAAAGAAAAAGTAAAAACTTTTCTTTGCAATGCTACTAGAGTGCCTCAACAGGACGATCAAATAGTTTTTGTACCGGACGCTCGTTGTCAACATAATATTTTCTAAACGCTTCAATCTGCTCTTTGGAGGCAGTCATCGGTGTTTTGAGTAGATACCACTGAACATTTTCACTACATGGAGGCGTAGTCAATGAGCCAACATAATGATAGTAATGCGCCGTGTCTGCAGGTAAGATATCTTGTGGGTCTACTTTGATGGTTTGACCTATGTTGCCCAAGATATTATCTAAGATTGGATTGTTTTTTCCCTCTTCAAAGAAAACTGCGATGACAGCCAACTGTTTGGTTTTGGGGTTTTGGTGCACAAGGTGTGCTACGAGGTCATAACGTTTTCCATTGATGGTGTGTTCGCTTTTTCCATGAAAGTGAAACTGCGTGAGGTGAAAAACTTCACCGTTAAAGTCAACCGTACCCCCTACTTTTGGAGTCACCTGAATGGAGTGTCCATTGTCGATGACATCGGCTGTAGTATGCACATCTTCATGCAAATGCAGTTTATACTTAGGGTTTACCTGAACGGTTTTACCCGGTACGATGTTGATGGGGGATTGTGCATGCCCCTCTCCACAGGTTTTTGAAAACTCTTGCCAGTGTGTCGGTCCATTTTGTGCATAATCCCAGTGTTTTTCATGCTCAGATGCATGTGACATGATGCTTAAAAGTGCAAGTGAGCTTGTGATGAGAAGTGTTTTTTTCATAGTATTTCCTTTATTTAAAATGTATAGTTTGCAATGACGCGGTATTGTGTCAGTGAATCATCCTGTGTGATTGAGCCTGTAGCCGACTGTGAAACTGGGTTATTGACCCAAATGCCTTTGAGTGCCAAAGAGAAATGACCTACTGCGTAAGAGACAACGGCATTCAAATCGTTTTGGTCGTGAGCAAATTGGCTGTTGGCTGCATTAAGGTAAGAGAGTTCAGATTTAAACCCTGTGTAACCCGTAAAATCATAGCCTTGCGCATAAACCAACCTAATCCCTCTTGTACCGCCGATATAGACACTGTCTGCTGTGAGTGATTTTCCGTAGTTTGACTGGAAAAGGTCATTGGAGGTAATCATGTTGGTGTAGAGTGGTGTTCCATCCCATGCCAGCACCAATGAATCATGTTTTGCATCATCACTCAGTACTTTAGTGAGGGCTAAGCCAAAATTCGATTCACCATGCCCTGCCACGAAGTTTGCACCCAAAGCGTTTGAGCCAATCTTTTCGCCGCCGGTCACTGAAACAGCCTGTGCTAAATTGTTTTGCGCATTGCCGATGCTGGACTGATGGATATACTGACCCGAAAGCCCATAAGACCATTCATCATTCAATGTTGATTTATACCCTGCTTCAAGATAAACTGAGTTAAGAAAATCTTGTGCATAATAGTCATAAACCGAGGCAGTGAGTCCCTCTTGTTGATACTGTGCATCCAAAGCGACCACATCCCCTTTGGTGTGACCGGTGACTGCTTGGGTGTAAGCACCCAGTGCATGCTCAATGATATTGATAAATTCACTAGAGGTACGCTGTTTAAAGTCCGTTAAGTACAAAGCACCCAGTTTGAGCGTGTCTGAAGCCTTGTAGTCTCCAAATGCACCTTGAACAGCTGAGGGTAGCATGCGCACATCTTTGGCATCTATGAGGGGTGTTTTAAGAACTTTTCTTCCGTACTGCAAGTCAAGATCTTGATAGGCATACGCGATAAACGCTTCACCTAAAACCGTAAAACTCTCTTGAGCTACATCACCGCTTGGGTCATTTTCCAATCGCACACCGTTATCTCTTCCGATGATGGACGCATCTACCGAGTCAGGAAGCAAAAAACCGTTTGTGGTCATGGCTGTGACACCCGTCTTGAAACCATTGTACTGCGCAGTGGTATAACTGAGTGTCCCGCCCAACGAATTGGCATGGGCAGAACTCTCTTTAGCTGCATTTTCCTTGTCTGTGTGTATATAATAGTACCGTATATCGCCATGCGCCACACCCTCTTTGAACATCTCTTCCAAAGAGTCGGCAGGATGCGCACAGAGTGTAAATACTATTGTTGATAATAATATTTTTTTCACGCTTCTCCTTTCATTTGAACGATTAAAGTATAACCTTTAAGTGTTCAATCTTAAAAAAATAGTGCTTTTTTTGAGCAAAATAACAATAAAAAATAAGAAAAATAGATGTTTTTTAGAAAAACAATCAAATAAACTGAACAATAAAATGACTAAAACAAAATACTGTTACAGCAACGGCGCAAATACTTTCATGATGTTTTCCAGTGCTTCACGCAGTTTAGATGGTTTGTTTATGCCTCTAGTTGATTGTGCCATCAAACCTTTCATCCAAGTCTCCATGCTCTGGATGAAGGCTGCAGAATAGACAAAAGTGACCACTTCATAGTTGAGAAAAAGACTGCGGTTGTCAAAATTGACCGAGCCTACCATACCGCCGGTGTGGTCAAAGAGTATGGCTTTGGCGTGGAGCATCTTGCCTTCATACAGTACCACATCTGCACCGATCTCATCAAGCTCACGCATATACGGGCTTCTTCCCATATCAGCCAGCAGATGATCCGAATCTTTAGGCGTGATAAGTTTGACGTCCACCCCTTTATGATGCGCGATGATGAGCGCTTGTATCATGTTTTCATCGGGAACAAAATACGGAGTGACAATCCAAATTCGTTCTTTGGCATTGTATATGGCATTTAAAAGTGCTTCATACAGGGCATCCCTTTGGATATCCGGTCCTGAGGGTACAACCTGCGCAGTGGTATCTCCTTCAAAGACTTCCACACAGCGCAGTTGGCTACTGAGTTCTTCTTTGGTTGCAAATGCCCAGTCGTTTTGAAAGATATGATAAAAATGGTACACAGACGGACCTTCGAGACAATAGAGCAAATCTTCCCAGCGTTTCGTTTGCTCCTCTTCACCCATATAGTCGTTACTCAGATTCATACCGCCGCTGAGTAGTATTTTTTGGTCAAAAAGATAAATTTTACGGTGGTTTCTAAGATTGACATAGTTTTGAAACGGTCTTTTGAGCATGGGGGTAAAAAAAGCGACCTCACCGCCAGCATCCCTCAGGGCTTTAAAGCCTTTTTGACTAAAATTGGCAGCCAAAGAACCCACCAGATCTAAAAGAAGCCTGACTTTGACACCCTCTTTGGCTTTTTGGGTCAATGCTTCAAGCAACACTTTTGTTGTGACATCAAACTCAAAAACATAGGTACAAAAATCGATCTCATATTCTGCACGTTTTATCTGTTCAAGCATGAACCTATACGCTTCTGTACTATCGGTAATCAGTGTAAAGGTATTGCCTTTGGTCGCAGGAGGGATGCCGTTTTGGTGTAAGAGATTTTGCAGCGCATGATGCGGATCGTTTGATTCGTAAGAGGCAGTCTGTTCTCTGTCATCAAAGGTGACATACTCTTTTTTGGTTTTGGATTCACGTTTTCGTATGCCGATGAGAAAGTACAAAGGTGCAACAATATAGGGAAGTATAAAAATGGAAAGCATCCACGAGAGCATACTTGTGGGTGAACGTTTCTGATAGAGTATGTGACCCACTGCAGAGAAGATAAGAATCCCCCCAAGCAGTACCAAAACATAGGTAAATACAATAGATAAAGGTGTTATATCCATTTAAGATCCTTACAATAACAGTGATTATAACACAAAGCAAGAGGGAGAAAGTCAATGCGGTTACGACTTGACTTTCTAAGAGGAGTATTTTATTTAGAGCTTGCGAAAAATTTCCATACGATACCCGCCAAGAGTGCCCCAGCAATAGGTGCAGCCCAAAATACCCAAACTTGGGAAAGTGCTGCAGTATCGGCAAAGAGTGCAGCAGCCGTACTACGTGCAGGGTTTACTGAAGTGTTAGACACAGGGATAGAGATAAGGTGAATCAGTGTCAATCCAAGCCCAATCGCGATAGGTGCAAACCCTGCTGGTGCTTTTTCGTCAGTCGCACCCAAAATGATAAACAAAAACATAAATGTGAGTACTACTTCAGCAATGATGACTGAGACAAGGCTATATTTACCCGGAGAAAGTTCACCGTAACCATTGCTTGCAAAACCACCTGCTTCAAAACCTGCCTGCCCTGAAGCGATCATATAGAGTACAAACGCACCGGTTGCACCGCCTATGACTTGTGCGGCGATGTACGGAAGGAGTTCTTTGGTTTCAAATCTGCCTGCTGACCAAAGTCCAAAAGAAACTGCTGGGTTAAAATGACCGCCTGATATGTGCCCTACTGCGTACGCCATTGTAAGCACCGTCAGACCAAAAGCAAAAGCAACACCCATAAAACCGATGCCCAGTTCTGGAAATCCTGCAGCCAAAACCGCTGAACCACACCCACCTAAAACCAACCAAAATGTACCGAAAAATTCAGCACCCAATTTTTTACCCAATGTCATGTTCTTCCTTTGTGCAATTAAGTTGATAAAACAGGTTATTGTAGCAAAAATTTAAAACATACTGTACACTTGAATCCTATTTTTTTCAAGCATGAGAACTGGTGTGGGGCACTGTTATTTTTGTAGTGTTGTTTTCTTGACTTGAGTTCTTACCTTTTGACTCATTGTTTGTTTGTGGTACTGGTAGAGGCTGTGCACTTGTGTTTACTTCTTGCTGTTTTTTCTGCAGGGTTATGATAAGAAAGCCATTTTTAAATTCACTTTTAAGCGTACCGGCATCTGCATCACTTGGTAACGATTGGCTTCGCTGTATCATACTGACAAAATGCTCTTGGGTTTGATTTTCTTTTTTGCTTGAGTCTGTACTAACTTTCATGTGTAAGATACCATTTTCGATAGTGACAGAGATTTGACTGTCTTGGTTTTCTTTAATCTGTGTATTGTATTCATAATATCCGCCTTTATCCTCAAGTAGAGCAGAAGTGCCACTCAAAGAAGCATGCGGCGTATTGCTAAAGTGCTGTGTACGATCTTGTGCGCGTTGATGCATCCGTTCAAAGAGTTTGTCCATCTCTTTTTGCATCTGGTACATTTCTCTAAAGATATCATCACCAAAAGGATCATTTGCCTGCAAAGTGCCTCCAAGCATCAAAGGCAAGAGTAAAAATGATAGTTTTTGACCGAACATCATGTGCTCCTTGCTATAAATGGTATAGTGAAATTGTAAAAAATCAAGGTTAATCGTTTTTTAATATATAATACATCCCAAAACAGAGATGCATTGCTTTAATATTAAGGAATATTATGATAGAAAACGGATTTGTCTATGTTGCCGTGTTAATGGTGACAGCAGCTTCTCTTGTATTTTTGGAGAAAAAGACACATTCCAAGATCTTTGCCTATCTTCCTGCCATAGTGATACTCTATTTTGTTGTGATGCTCTTTTCCACTTTTGGTTTGTGGCAAAAAAACGCATCAATTACCAACACTTATGTGGCACTCAAAACCAACCTTTTGCCTGCAATGATTTTTCTAATGCTTCTTAGTGCAGACCTAAGAGAGATCGTGAAAATGGGTAAAAAAATGTTAGCCACGTTTTTTTTGGCTTCATTCAGTATCGCGATCGGATTTATCGGGATGTTTGCTCTTTTTCAAACCTATTTTCCACCTGAAGCATGGAAACCCTTTGCCGCACTCTGTGGCTCTTGGATGGGCGGTACGGGCAATATGATAGCCATACAAGGTGCTCTTGATGTACCTGATTCAGCAATGGGATACACCTTGCTAATAGACTCCATAGACTACGCGTTATGGGTGATGATACTGTTGGCGCTCGTACCTTTTGCTAAGCGTTTCAATGTTTGGAGTAAAGCAGATACCTCCATCATAGATGAAGTTGGCACAAGACTCATAAAGAAAGATGCCCAAAAAGAAAGTGTTGATTTTCCTTCTGTATTTTTCTTGCTTTCGGTCTCTTTACTTGTCTCTACCTTGTCACAGTATGGCGCTTCTGTGCTTCCCGTAACTTCTTTTCTTGACGAGCAGACATGGGTAATCATCATCGCGACACTGGGTGGCATACTCCTTGCCATGACCCCCCTAGCCAAGATAGGAGGTGCGGACATCGTCTCAAACAGTATGCTCTACCTCATAGTGGCACTCATCGCCAGCCGTGCTAATTTTGCAGAGCTTACACAAGCACCGTTGTACATATTTGCAGGGGTCATCGTACTTGCCATCCATGCCACACTCATGATACTTTTTGCCAAACTGTTCAAGCTCGACCTCTTTAGCATCGGTGTAGCCTCTTTGGCAAACATCGGTGGTGTCGCCTCCGCCCCCATCTTGGCTTCAGCTTACTCCAAAGCCCTTATCCCCATCGGTGTACTCATGGCAATGATGGGCTACATCATCGGAACTTTTGGTGGTTTGATGGTGGGTAAGATTTTGGAGATGATGGGTGGGGTGTAGTATCATTATATATCTTTCTCGTTTCAACGTCCCGATGGGAAACGAGTAAAAATAAACTTATCAAAAATTTACATTATTTTGATAAAATCATATATATTCATAAAAAGGATTTTATTATGTTAGCTTTAAATCAAGAAGAACTCTTTGATGAGATTGATCTTTTACCCATAGATTTAAAAACTAAGATTGTTGATAGGATATTGGCTAGCATTACACCGGTGAACAGTTCAATAGATGCACTATGGATAAATGAAGCGCATAAAAGAAAATATGAAATCGAATCGAATCAAGTCTCTCTGATTGATGGAGATGAAGTTTTTCAAAAAATATCTCAAAGACTTCAATCATAGATGACCTACTCTTTCCACCCAGATGCAGAACTAGAATTAAATGCCTCGGTTAATTATTATCAAGAATGTCAAGATGGACTTGGCTTAGAGTTTGCCTATGAAGTTCATAAAACAATCCAGAGAATTTTAGAATATCCAACTGCTTGGCAAAAGTTAGATGGAGATATAAGAAGATGTTTAACCAATAGATTTCCATTTGGAGTAATTTATTATCAAAGAGATAATGCAATAATTATTTTAGCTGTCATGCAACTAAACAGAAAACCAAACTACTGGAAAGACAGAAATTAATAGGACTTCCAGATGAAAATAACCGCCATCCGTACTACCCTACTCAAAGCCCCGCTCAAAACGCCTTTTGTTACTGCCTTGCGCCGTGTTGAAGCATTGGAAGATCTGGTTGTCATTATAGAGTGCGACAATGGATTGGTGGGGTATGGTGAGGGAGCGCCTACACCACAGATAACTGGGGAGACCATAGGGTCGATGATGGCGACGATTGAGTTCATCAAGCCCCATCTGCTCGGTCGAGAGATAGAAGATTTTGATGGGTTACTTAAAGTTGTACATACCTTAATTGTTAAAAATACCACGGCCAAATCAGCACTTGAGATAGCCTTGTATGATTTAAAGGCTAAAGCACAAAAACTCCCGCTTTTTCGTATGTTGGGCGGTTCTCAAACGGTGTTTACGACCGATATTACCATCAGTATGGGCGATACACAACAGATGATAACAGACAGCCTTCACGCGGTGGGACTTGGGTACAAGACTTTAAAGATAAAGATAGGTGAGAATCCGCAAAAAGATGCGGAGCGTATCATCGCGCTGCATGAAGCTCTAGGTAAAGACATCACACTTAGGCTCGATGCCAATCAGGGCTGGCGTGCTGAGGATGCAGTGAAACTGTTGCATACCATAGAGAACAAAGATATCGTTGCTGAGTTTATAGAACAACCTGTACCTGCAGATGACATTGAGGGACTAAAATACATCAAAGAAAGGGTGCAGACCCCCCTGCTGGCAGATGAGAGTATCTTTAGTCTCAAAGATGCCAAAAAACTTCTTGAGATGCAGGCTATCGACTATGTAAACATCAAACTTGCCAAAACAGCGGGCATCACAGAAGCGCTCAAGCTTGCAGACCTCGCAAAAGAGTTTGGCGTGAAGTGTATGATGGGCTGTATGCTTGAAGGACCTATCGCTGTGGCTGCTGGTGTGCATGTAGCTTCGGCGAAGGCAGATGTGATTACGATGCTGGATCTGGATGCGGTGAGTCTGTTGGCTTCACATCCTGTACAAACTTCTATTGTGTTTAACGAAAGCGAGATTATCCTCAGTGATGGTTCGGGTTTGGGAGTCTCTTTGTGTTAGTTGTTGGTTAATTATTTATTTTCCAATGATTTATAGTCAGTAGTTATAATTTAATTAAGAAAGAGGTGTTCTTTCGGGACTGCTCTGGAATTTTTTACTCCTTGTCCAAAAATTGTAAAATTTCATGTTTATCCAGGCTAAGTCCGACTTTTTTAGAAGAAGCACTTTTCATGTTTGTTGCTTCTTTTAAATTTTCTATTTCTGTTCAAATGTAACCTTTAACCCCTCCTTGTTTAACCCTTCACCTACTGCTTTACTATAAATTGATTACAAAATAGACAATCAACGCAATGCCAAAAGTGTAAATTTAAGGCTATAATTAACTATGCGATAGTAAACAAGGGGAGGAAGATGATCAAATGTTAGAAAAATCGACAAAACTTCATAAAAAATTTTGGGATATTTTTGCACAGCAGGATAGACATAAAATCAATGAATTTCAAAGTTATATGGATAAGTTTGCTGTAAACTTCAATCTCTATAAAGACGGCAATTTTATTGAACAGTCTCTGCCTTTTGATGTGATTCCAAGAATTATTTCAAAAAAAGAGTTTAGCAAGATTGAAAAAGGATTGATCCAAAGAGTCACTGCGTTAAATCTTTTTCTTGAAGATCTTTACACCGATGCCAAGATCGTCAAAGACGGTATTATCCCCAAAGAGTTTATAGAGAGTGCCAGTGGTTTTCTTAAAGAATTTGTCGGATTTTCACCCTCAAAAAAAGTCAGAACACACATCAATGGTATAGACCTAGTCAAAGATTCTTCAGATGATGAGTGGGTCATCCTCGAAGACAACTTGCGTGTTCCAAGCGGAGCGAGTTATCCTCTCTCCATACGCGATACCTATAGAAAAATCTTTCCAGATTTTTTTGAAAATTTGAAAATCGAACCGATTAAAAATTATCCAAAGATAATCACTGATGCCATGGAGTATGTCAATACGGGAGGGATTAATGTGGTACTGACGCCCGGAAGGTTCAACTCAGCCTATTATGAGCACAGCTATCTTGCTCAGGAGATTGGTGCGCAGCTTGTTCGTGCCCATGAATTAGTCGTCATAGATAAAAAAGTCTATTTTAAAAACTACAATGGCAAGAAAATACAAGTCGGAGCGATTTATAAACGTCTTGATGATGAATTTTTAGATCCGAAATTCTTCAATCCTGACAGTCTGATTGGTGTTCCAGGTTTGGTTGAAGCGTATTTGGCTGGTAACGTGGCACTGATGAATGCGATTGGTAATGGTGTTTCTGATGACAAAGGTATTTATTATTTTGTGCCAAAGATGATAGAGTATTATTTGAATGAAAAGCCCATCTTGAAAAATGCACCGACCTATTTGCCGTATTTTAAAGAAGATATGGACTATGTGATGGACAATATGGAAAAACTGGTTATTAAAGATGTTGCTGAAGCCGGTGGGTATGGTGTGTTATTTGGGCACTCACTCACGGCGATACAAATCAAAGATCTTAAAGCGACCATCAAAGCTGAACCAAGACGGTTTATCGCACAGGAATTGATAGAATTTTATGATGAAAAGTGTTTTCTTGACAGAAAGCTTCAAGACAGAAAAGCGGATTTTAGAGCTTATGTGGTGATGGGTAAAGATGTCAAAGTGTGGAATTGCGGTTTAACACGCTATGCGCTGCAAGAGGGTAATTATCTGGTGAACTCTTCACAAGGCGGCGGTTTTAAAGATACTTGGGTAATGGAGTTATAAGATGGAACAGTTATTGACAGCAAATGTAGCCAGTAGTATGTACTGGCTGGGTAGATATCTTCAGCGAATGGAGGGTACCTTGTATGAAATCAACAAAGCTTATGATCTGATCATCGATGTCGATAGAAAAGCCGGAACCTTGTTGTATAAAAAGTTTGACATTGACATCAAGTATGTGAGTGCGATGGATTTTCTGCACAAAGCCATCAGAGGAAAACATGCAGCCAACTTTGGGAATCTGATGCTTCAAGCCAGAGAAAATGCCATCATCTCACGTGCCTACATCGACAGTGTTGCTTTTGGTGAGATTATCGCATTGAATGAACTCTTTCAAAGCATGCAAACCAAGCGCAGCCATATTGATTATAATGATTTGGACAAAGCACTCTCTTTAATTATGATTATTTGGGGTGCCCATGCACACAGGGGTCACAGAAAAAGCAGTGATTATTTTTTCAAACTGGGCAAACTGGTGGAAGAGGTTGATTTACGTCTGAGGCTGGGGAAAGAAAAATCAATGACCGATTTGATACTTAAAGAGATCAATGTGGCGATTAAAATGCTCAATCCTGAATTGGATATATTTGATAATTGTCCCCAAGAGTACATCGATGAGCTACCCTATGCTATGATGGAGTGTATCTACGCTACAATCGATAAGCTTATTATAGAAGAGTAGTTTAGAGCGCATCGCTCAGCATTATTGCTGGCTTTGCATTTGGCGTTGTATGGCACCGTCAAGCTTTTGCTTCTGTGTCTCTTCTTTTCTGACATCTACCATCACAGACAATTTACTCTCACCGCTGCTCATGACCACACCTTTAAGTGGTGAGATATCGTGGTAATCTCTTCCTGAACCCAAAAGTATATGTTGCTCTTTGGGGATGAGATTGTTCGTCGGGTCAAAATCTATCCAGCCGGCGTTGGGAATGTAAAGGCTGAACCATGCATGTGAGGCATCTGCACCAAAAAGCTTCTCTTTTCCCTCCGGCGGCAGTGTTTCGATGTAACCGCTTCTGTATTGTGCAGGCAAACCGATGCTGCGTAACGCAGAGATGGCAAACTGGGCAAAATCCTGACAGACACCTTTTTTGGCTTCAAAGATCTCTTCTACGGGTGTTGTGATATCTGAAAAACCCGAAACAAAGTCAAAATCAGTATAGATACGCTCCATAAACTCCTGTGCTGCTTCAAAAAGATCTCTGTTCTTGGCAAAAGACTTGAGAGCATACGCCTTGATGGACTCTGAAGCATAGGGAATCAGGGCAGATTCAAAAAGATATTGTTTAGCAAAGACATCATCGATTTGAAAATGCGAGAGTCTATCGAGCGCTTTAGCATAGGTGATACTTTGGAGTTTAATGTGTTCGATGTGTTTTTCCATACGCTCAGGGAAAAGCTCTACCTTTGATTTGCCTGTAACGGTCAATGTGTGATGAGGCTCTCTAATGAGCATATGGGTTGTATTGTTGCCAAACATATCTGTAAATTCGTAGGTCTCAAACACTGAGGGAGAAATCTCCATCGAAAAATCCAAAAGTTTTTGGCAGGATGTTGTTTTGGGTTTGAGTCGTGCAAGGTTATGGCTGAAAGTCACATTGTGCTGATAGACAAACTCTGTTTTGTGGAAAATATCATAAATCATTTTATTCACCGTAATGTGCAAAGTAGGTATTGGAAAACTCGTTGGAGCAAGCCAAAAAAAGATCAGAAAGTGTTGTAAGCAATTCATCAAGCCTGAGGTATATCCCCTCACTCTCTTCAGTCAGCAAGAGTGTTTTTAAGTCAACATCATGCAGGAGGGATTTTGCTTTCATCATCATTTCTTCATAGGAAGTACAAGTCTCTTTTGCTTTGGGCAAGAGTTTAAATTCACTAAGCAAGGTACGTATGGTGTGATGCAGTGACTTTGGGAACTGGGTATTGAAAATGAGAAAATCAACGACATGTTCAAGTGTCAAAGAACTTTTGTAGTGTGCTCTGTACGCATTAAAACTTTCCATCGAGTTGAGCATACCTTCAAGCACATCGTGCCCCACCGATTTGTCCAGCTTGAGGCATAACATCGATTTTGCTTTTGAGATGAGCAGCAGGGCATCTTCTATTTTGTAGCCTATATGGTACAAGATAAGTCCCTGCTCTTTAAAGATACTGTCTTCTACAAGTTTTTTGTACGCCATGAGGTAGATGAGCAGATTGTCAAGTTCACTGGCAACGACCAAGGTGGTATCCCCTTTTCTGTTGGCAAATGCACCCCACTCTTTTTGGATTCTGTCAAAAAGCTTCCAAGACTCCAAAGTCAAAAGATCTTTTAGGTTGATGTTGGCATTGGCAAGCATCATCAGGGTAAGTGTTAAAGAGCCGGAACGATGAACATCTTTTATCACCGAGGTCAGCTCTCTCATCGGAAATACATCGAGATTTTTCTGATTGTCCGGATCCATAAATCCAGGGTATGTCATCGTCATATGGGTTAAGGCATTTTGCAAAATGACTTGAGACTCTTTTGAAGTAGCAACCTCATATCGATAAAAGTTTGTTATCTTTTTGATAACATGGGATATCAGTCTGGCTGTTGAGACTGAGCGTGAAAGGTATCTTCCCAGCCAAAAAAGATTTTCTGCTTTGAGCGTTGAGATGGTGTGGATTGAGGTTTCAACGTAGGGTGTCGGATTGGGCTGGGAAGGAAACAAGGGCATTGATTTGTCTTTTCCTAGTATCCAAAGGTCCTTACTGATGCCACCGGAATTTGAGGAGACGACTAGAGAATCCTTACTTGAAGCCATGCGAACCAAGCCGCCATTCATGACAGTATAGTCATCATTTTTTCGCAAAGCAAACGACCTGATAACGGCATTTCGGGGCTCAATCTTTCCTTTATGATAATACGGCACAGTGGAAAAATCCACATCTTCCTGCGCCACATATTTGTAGGGGTCTTTTTGTAACAGTTCACCCAGATTTTCCCGCTCTTCCTGCGTCATGCTTTTGCCAAAATAGACTTGTATCTCAGTGGTGCGGTCTATTTTTTTGATGACCAGTGTTTCCATATTTTCAAGTACATAGTCAAGTTCTTTTTTCTGACCACACCACCATGTTGCTATCTGGGGCAGTATGAGATCTTCATGTAAAAAGTATTGGGCTATTTTTGACATAAAAGGATTGAGCCCGATATTTTCAAGTATGGCTGAACCAATGGGGTTGATCATATGGAGGTTGTTTTGACGCATCGACTCAACCAAACCTGCAACTCCCAGTCTGGAGTCATCTTTAAGTTCAAGCGGATCAGCAAAACGGTCATCGACCCGTCTAAGAAGCGTATTGATTTGTTTGAGACCACCCAGACTCTTCATCCACAATGAACCGTTCTTGCTCAGCAAATCTTGTCCCTGAACAAGGCTAACTTCCAGATAAGAACTCAAATAGGCATGTTCAAAATAGGTTTCATTGTAAGGTCCGGGTGTCAAAAGTGCTGCTTTGGAGAGATCACCGCCTGTGAGATCCTTGAGTACATCTTTAAAAGCATACAAAAAAGGAGAGAGCTTTTTGGTCTGGACTTCAGGATAGAGATCCTGAGAGATGACATTCATGGTCAGTCTGTTCTCTATAGCGTAGCCAAGTCCTGAGGGTGCCTGTGTTTTATCCGAAATGACCCACATTTTACCATCGGGTCCTCTGGCGATATCGGTGGCATAAAAGTAGAGATTGAAATCCTCTTTTGCACCAAAATCAAACACTTCGGTAGAAAATCCCCTATGACCGAAAATGACTTCAGCAGGGACGATATTTTCTTTGATGAGTTTTTGTTCGCCGTAGAGATCTTTTAAGATGAGATTTAACAGTTTAGCGCGTTGTTTTAAGCCTTTTTTGACTTCATTCCACTCTTTGGCTTCGATGACAAAAGGGATGGGATCCAGACTCCATGAACGGTGTGCGGGTTTATCGTAATCATCATAGATGTTGTACGTTACCCCGTTGTCTTCAAGGTGCCAGTCGATTTCTGCCTGTTTCTGTTTGAGAGCATCCAAGCCTGAGGATTGGATGCTCTCAATGATCTTTTTCCAACGAGGTCTTGGATGCAAATCTGTGTCATAGACTTCATCAAAAGAAGATTCAGAAGCATAGCTGTCAAACATCGGCATTTACTGTTTCGCCCACTTTCGTCTAAGATCCAGTGTATTGGGGTACTCAAGGCTTGATAGCACATCTTGGTAAATAAACACTTTATCTCCTGTTTTCTCTTTATGCATCACAGCTCTTTTGGCACCGTTTACTTCACTTATACTCTGTTTGATGATCGATGCGGCAACATAATCCACCCCGCCTTGTGTATGGTTAAAGTCCCAGAACCGATTGACCCGTCTGGATTCAGCTTCATTGCTGTTGACAGGGAAGGTCTCATAGGTTCTGCCTCCTGGGTGAGAGACAAAATAGGTCATCCCGCCGATGGATCGTTGGTTCCATTTATCGACAATATCAAAGACCAAAGGGGTATCTACCCCGATAGTCGGATGCAGTGCAGACCACGGTTGCCATGCTTTGTATTTGACGCCCGCCACAAACTCGCCTTCAACCGCGGTAGGACTGAGCGGTATCACGACAGCATTACAGGTCAGCACGTAGCGTTCAGCCGTAAAGTTACTCACTTTTATCTGCACCCGTTCCAAAGAAGAGTCCACATAACGTGATGTCCCTTGCGAACCGCTCTCTTCGCCAAGCACATGCCAAGGCTCTATCGCAGCACGCAACTCAAGATGGATGTTTTCCACTGTTGCCATGCCATAAAGCGGAAACCTAAACTCAAAGAAAGGATCAAACCAGTCTAATTCAAAATTATACCCTTCATTATTTAAAAACGACACGATATCTTTGATGTCTTCTTTGACATAATGCTCAAGCAAAAACTTATCATGCAGCTGTGTACCCCAGCGAACCAGTTTATGTTTGTAGGGTTTGCGCCAAAACAAAGAGACTAAAGTCCGTATGAGCAGATTTTGCATCAGTGCCATTTTGGGGTGTGGCGGCATGTCAAAAGCACG
The DNA here is from genome assembly GCA_002281755.1 of Sulfurovum sp. 16-42-52. GTDB lineage: Bacteria > Campylobacterota > Campylobacteria > Campylobacterales > Sulfurovaceae > Sulfurovum. The sequence continues at coordinate 12,373 of NCHB01000005.1, read as the reverse complement.
AAGCTCCAAGATGCCCAACCTCCCTGAACTCGAATCAGGTGAGTAAAGCTTGTCGATACAAAACTCAGAACGGTGCGTGTTGCCCGTAATATCGGTCAGCATATGTCTAAAAAGCCTGTCGGTGAGCCAAAACGGCACCTCTTCATCTTGTGGTATCTGAGAAAAGGCTATCTCAAGTTCATAGAGGTTTTCAGCCCTACCCTCATCCACACGCGGTGCCTGAGAAGTCGGTCCGATGAATGCGCCTGAGAATAGATACGAAAGCCCCGGATGATGTTGCCAAAAGGTGATGAGACTTCTAAGCAGTTCTGGGCGTCTGAGCAATGGACTATCCGCAGGCTTCATCGCACCGATAGTGACATGATTGCCTCCCCCTGTACCGGTGTGTTTACCATCGAGCATAAACTTCTCTGTCCCCAGTCTTGACTCTTTGGCATCCTGATAGAGTGTAAAAAAGTTATCGGTGAGTTCACGCCATGAAGTCACAGGCTGGATGTTGACTTCGATAACGCCGGGATCCGGTGTCACTTTGATGGTATCAAGACGCAAATCGTGTGCAGGCTCATAGCCTTCAAGCACCACTTTGATGTCTAGTTTTGCTGCCACGGCTTCTATGGCGGCGATGAGTTTCAAAAAGGCTTCGGTATGGTTGAGCGGCGGTAAAAAGATGTAAAGTTTCCCGCTTCTGATCTCACAATTGAGCGCCGTACGCACAAACATACCGCCTGGATCGGTGGTGAGTCTCAGCGTTTCGGTTTTGGCACATTGCTTTTTGGCTTTTTTGCGAAACTTGGCAAGTTTGGGTACTTTGGCAAAGAGATCTGGCTCAGGATGAAGTCCAAGTTCAAATTCTGGGTTTTCTATGAGTGAGTCCATCGGAAGTCTAAGCCCCAGAGGTGAATCTCCCGGAATCAGAAGCAATCTTCCCCGCTTAAACTCCCAACTTGAACTGACCCAGGTCTCCTGTGAGTAGTTGAGCGGTAGTACAAAGCCCACAGGTTTATCAAGCCCCTGACTGAGTACCCTAGCAATGGTTTTTCGCTCGGTGGCACTTGTGAGATCAAAGGCTGTGGGGTCGATATCGATAGGCAAAGAGGCTTCTTTGATGATGTAGTGCACAGGGTCTTCAAAAGCCTCTTCTATGTAGTCGGTGCTGATACCCAAAGTTAAAGACAAGGTACTGAGGAACTTTAGAGCATCTTCGTGGGTATAGCTGTAGGTTTCGTTCATGCTGGCAAAAAGATCGGGGTTTTTCCAGATTTTTTTGCCGTCTTTTCTCCAGATGATGGAGGTCTGCCAGCGCGGCACAGGCTCACCCGGGTACCATTTTCCCTGTGCATAATGGAGCATACCGCCTTTGCCAAAAGAGCCTAGCAGCTTTCTTGAGAGTGTATCTGCAAGGGCTCTTTTTTCGGGACCATCCGCAGCAGTATTCCACTGTGCTGACTCCATGTCGTCTATGGAGACAAAGGTTGGCTCTCCTCCCATGGAGAGTCTGACATCATTTTTTTCCAACTCTTCATCGACATCAAATCCGAGTTGATAGATGGCATCCCACTGGTCATCCCTGTAGGGTTTGGTGACTCTGGGTGACTCAAAGAGCCGTGTGACGGTATTGGAAAATTCAAATTCGGTTTTACATTTGTCGCTAAACCCTTCGATGGCATGGGCACTTTCATAGTGTGCCGTACAGGCAAGAGGTATGTGCCCTTCTCCTGCAAAAAGACCGCTGGTTGCATCTAGCCCGACCCAACCTGCCCCCGGTAAATAGACTTCTGTCCATGCATGCAAATCGGTGAAGTCATCTTCTGGTCCGCTTGGGCCATCGAGTGATTTTTCATCGGCTTTGAGCTGTACCAAATAGCCTGAGACAAAACGCGCCGCAAGACCCAGAGATCTCAGTACCTGCACAAAAAGCCAGGCATAATCCCTGCAGCTTCCCAACTTTTTATCGAGTGTGACTTCACAGGTCTGCACACCCGCCTCAAGCCGTACCGTATAGTTTAGGTATTTGTAGATTTCCATATTGAGATAAACCAAAAAGTCGTTAATCTTTTGCTCTTTAAGATCCAATGACTTGATGAACTTTGTAAGCTTTTTGCCTTTTTCTGTCACTTCAAGATAAGGTATCAGTTCATCCAAGAGTTCTTTTTTATAGACAAAAGGAAAATGCTCCGCGTAGGATTCAACAAAAAAATCAAAGGGATTGATAGAAACCAGATCGGCGATGACCTCTACATCGATGCCAAACTCTTTGACTTTGTCAGGGAAGACAATACGCGCCACATAGTTGCCGTAAGGATCCTGCTGCCAGTTGATAAAATGGTTTTCAGGCGTAATCTTCAGCGAATACGCATCAATCGGTGTTCTACAGTGTGGTGCAGGACGCAATCTGATACTATGTGGAGAGAGCGAAATGTATTTATCGTATTTGTAATGCGTCTTGTGGGAGAGTACAACTTTAAGTGCCATCGTTTTTCCTTTGGTTTGTCTATTCTTCGCATCTATTTCTACCGTAAAATAAACACATTTTGGTAAAGTATCGATATGCTAATGATTATAGCACGCATCCTTGCCTAAGTAGATAGTTTGACTGCTTAAGTTTTATGCATTTTTTAAATCAAGTAATGATGACTTTCTGCAAATGCGACTTAGTTGCTAAAACTAAGGTCTTTTGTAATCATTCTTTGGCTATAATTATTTATGATGAAAATGACCCTAATTTTACTGACCCTTAACACGATGCTATTTGCAAATATCAACACCATAGTGAGCAACTTGCCTGAACAGACATTCGTCAAAGCCATCGGCAAAGAGAAGGTAAATGTGGCAGTGATGGTACAACCCGGCAACTCACCCCACAACTACGAACCCAAACCGAGCCAAATGGTAGAGATCTCTAAAGCTGAACTCTATTTTGCTATCGGTGTAGAGTTTGAAGCAGCTTGGCTTGGCAAGTTTAAAAGTCTCAACCCCAAGATGCAAATCGTCGATCTTGCTGAAGGGATAACAAAAATCGAGATGCCAAAAGCGCATGACGACGACGAACACGAAGCCCATCATGAGGGACACAACCACACAGGCAGCGATCCGCATATTTGGACTTCACCTGCAAATGTAAAACATATCGCTCAAACTATTTATAAAGCATTGGCACAGAAAGACCCTGCCAATGCAGGCTTTTATAAAACAAATCTTGAGGCTTTTTTGCTTACTGTCGAAGAGACCGATACCCAAATAAAACAGATACTTTCAACGCTGGGAAATCAGCGGAAGTTTATGGTTTTTCATCCTTCATGGGGGTATTTTGCGAAGGCTTATGATTTGGAGCAGATAGCTGTTGAAGTAGAAGGCAAAGAGCCCAAACCCAAAGTGCTGATGCATTTGCTCTCTGAAGCAAAAGAAGAACGTGTAAGCGCCATCTTTACACAACCAGAATTTTCTGATGCAGTGTCACAAGTCATAGCTAAAGAGTTACAGATACCAGTAAAAAAGATAAGTCCGCTCGCACCCAACTGGTCGGAAAATCTTATCGGTATGGCAAAAGCCATCGCAGGCAAAGAGTAAGATGTCTGTTCAAAATCCTGTCATAGAAATTAAAGACCTTAGTTTTGCGTATGATAAGCAGATCATACTTGAAAATATCAATCTTAGTGTTGAAGCAAAAGATTTTCTAGCCATCATCGGCCCAAACGGCGGCGGAAAATCCACTTTACTTAAACTCATCCTTGGCATCAACCCTCTTCAATCAGGCACTATCATCATAGAAGGTAAAAAACCTTCCCAAAGCCTCAAACACATCGGTTATGTACCGCAAAACACCAACATCAACACTGATTTTCCCATCAAAGTCATAGAGGTGGTCATGATGGGGCACATAGAAGGCAAAAGACCGCTTTTTGGCTACGGCAAAGATGAAATGTCCTGTGCGATGGGTGCCTTAGCGCAGGTGGGCATGCAGGAGTTTGCCCAAACCAAGATCGGTTCACTCTCAGGCGGACAACGCCAACGTGTCATGATAGCTCGTGCACTCTGCGCCAACCCCAGCATCCTCATACTGGACGAACCCACTTCAAGCATCGACATCACAGGACAAAGAAGCATCTATGAGTTACTTAGAGAACTCAATAAACAGATTACCATCATCGTAGTAAGTCATGATATCTCTGTCGTACTTGAGTACGCAAACAAAGCAGCCCATGTCAACAAAACCCTCTCTTACCATGACATCTCAGATAAACAAAGTACTTTCCATACGCATGGTGACAAAGAGCATTTCTGTGAGATAGAACTGCTGCAAATGTTAGCACCTAAGAGTTGTGACAGCTGTGAGACTGAACCCAAATGGAGGCTAAAGCCATGATAGAAGCCTTAAGTTTTGACTTTATGCAGCATGCCCTGCTTGCTGGCATCTTGGTCTCTTTTGCAGCGGGGATTATCGGTTCACTCATCGTGGTCAACCGTATGGTATTTTTAGCCGGAGGCATCGCGCATACCTCTTACGGCGGCATCGGGATGGCGGTTTATTTTGGATTGCCTATCTTTTTGGGTGCATCGTTGTTTGCCGTGGGGTCAGCCTTGCTCATCGCCGCACTCACGCTCAAAAAACGCCATCGCATGGACACTTTCATTGGGCTTATCTGGGCAGTGGGTATGGCAATCGGGGTCATCTTGGTTGACCTTACCCCTGGGTACAATGTCGATCTGATGTCGTACCTTTTTGGCTCTATCTTGGCGGTAAGTTCTGAAGATCTTTGGTTTATGGGAGCACTCTTAGCCATCATCCTGGCAGTGGTGACAGTGTGGTACAGAGATATATTGGCTGTCTCTTATGACTCTGAGTATGCTAGCCTTCGCGGGGTCAATGTCACCTTTTTTTATACGCTGATTCTCATACTCTCTGCGCTGACAGTGGTCATCGCCATCAAAGTGGTGGGTCTCATCTTGGTCATCGCGATGCTGACTATCCCCGTGTATATCGCGGAGAAGCTCTCCAAGTCTCTTTTTTCGATGATGTTTGTCTCAGGTCTCATCGCAACGCTATTTACCCTTGCAGGACTGTGGCTCTCCTACACCTACAACCTCACCTCAGGTGCTTCGATTATCATGGTATCCGCACTTTCTTTGGGGGTGTTTTTGCTTGTTTACAGGTCTAAAAACTAAGCTTTTTTTCTAGTCAGCAGATACACAACAAGACCCCACAACACCACTGAACTCAGCATAGAAAGAAGTCCTCCTTCTTCGTGCAGGTGCACCAAGCTTGCAGGGTTGATGTCAGAAGCCAAAAACACGGCATCCAAACCCAAACCAAAAAGTACACTCCCTATGATGATACTGCCTAGGTAAATCACAAGTGAACGTGTTCCAAGCATCTTTTTGACTACACCGATGGTAACGGTGTTGGTAGCCGGTCCTGCGCACAAAAACACAAAAGCTGCACCCGCGCTCACACCTGAGAGCATCAACCCCGCAGCGATGGGCAAAGAAGCAGTCGCGCACACATACATCGGCACGGCAATGGCTACCACGATAAGATACGAAAGCCAACTGTACTCCACAAGAATATCTGAAATGTTTTGAGGAATGGCAACAGTGATAAGTGCGCCAATCAGCAGTCCCCACAGAAGTGGTTTGGCGATGTCACCGAGCAAAGTGATAAATGCATAGCGTAGTGCAGCAGTGAGCCAAAATGGTTTTTTCTCGTCCGCGCAAGATCCGGTGCTGCAACAACTTACCTCTTCTTTGCTCTGCATAGGTAAGACGGCTGAGAATGTCTGAAGGGGTTTTGTTGTGCTAAAACCGGTTTTGGGTAAGGGTTTTTCTTCACTGTCAAACAAGTTTGTCAAGATGCCTGCTGCCATGGCGATGACCATCGAAGAAAAGACGCGGTACAGGGTAAATACCCATCCAAATATCCCGTACGTTGCCAAGATAGAATCCACTCCGGTGATGGGTGTAGAGATGAGAAAAGAGAGTGTTGCGCCTTTGCTGGCACCGCTTTTTTTGATGCTTGTAGCCAAAGGGATGACCCCACACGAACACACAGGCAAAGGGATGCCAAAAAGCGTTGCTTTGATGACAGAAGAGATGCTCTCTTTGCCTAGATGTTTTGTCACCAGCGTTTGGGGAACCCATACATGCAACAGCCCTGCAAACAGCAAACCAAAGAGTATATACGGTGCCATCGCATTGCTCAGCTCTATGAGTGCTTCGATGTAAAGTGTGAGGTGTTCCATGGTCTTTCCTTAGTGTGTATCTTTTTTTATATCCAATCGAAGCTTAGTAAGGCTTGAAAGCGCTTGAATTTCACGTGGAACTTCCAAAATCGGCGTATGGCGCAGATCAAGCTCACGAAGCTGTGTCAGCTGTGTCAACTCTTTGGGCAGTTCCATCAATGCATTACCGCTGAGCACAAGCACCGTAAGACGCTCTAGCCCTCCTATCTCGTTTGGTAAAGCTTGGATGTTGTTGTCTGCTGCATCGAGTATCTCAAGCCTGTGAAGTTCTCCTGTCTCTTTGGGTAGGCTTGTGAGCTCATTTTTACGACACACCAGATAGGCAAGATGGTTTAAAAGCCCTATCTCTTTAGGTAGCTGCGTAAGTGCATTACCTCGTACGTCAAGCTCTCTCAATGCTTTCAAATGCCCTATCTCATGGGGTAACGTTTTTAGTCCATTGTTTGCGATGTCCAGTCGTTCAAGATGTTTCAACTGCCCTATTTCTTGTGGCAATGCCAAGAGTGCATTACCATGCAAGTCAAGTGTTTTGAGAGAGTGTAACGCTCCTATCTCTTGAGGCAGAAAAGTAAGTGCATTGTCTCCAAGATGAAGCTCCTGGAGTTGCTTTAACGCGCCTATCTCTTGTGGCAAAGCGCTAAGCCTGCACTCTTCGAGTATGAGTGTTTCCAGATGCAGAAGCTGTCCTATCTGAGGTGGAAGAGAAGTCAGGGTTTTATCTTCTATGTGCAGATACTTGAGGCTTTTGAGCTGCCCCAGTTCGGGTGGTAGTTCATGCAGTGTGTGACCGATGAGTACCAGTTTAGAAAGTGTGCTGAGTGCCTCTTTTTCTCTGGGTAAAGCACGCTCATCTATCTGTTTCTGCTCCGCCCATTCCCAAAGTCTCTCCATCCAAACATCTGTTTTCACCTTTTTTACTCCTGTACATCGGCTAGCGTTAAGGCAAAAAGCACATTGACCCCATACGAGAGCAACACACTCTGTGCCTCTTGCAGGGTGATGCCCGTGGTGATGATGTCATCAACCAGTATGACATCAATGCCCGCTTTGCCTGTATAGTGAAAATCTCTGGGATTTTCCAGCCTAAACTGCAAACTCTTACCTGCGTAGTTTACTCTGTTTTGCGCCAACAACGCCCCGTGCAAAGGCTTAGAGTGTTTGGTCTTCATCGCCCGTGTGAGCAGTGCCACGTGTGAGTACCCGCTTTTTACGTACTCATCGATGCCTATGATGTAGACCATCCTGTCATCGGCTTCAGTGAACTCTTCGATGAACGGCTTCATCGTCATCTTCGCCAATGTTTTGTAGATGCGGTAACCCTCAGCTTTGTGTTTGGTGTGAAGCAGTGCTTCAAGGCTGCTGTACTTATAAAAGCTGATCACATCCAGCGTCCCTACTTTGCGTGTACCCATGGTAGGTGCAAAGAGATTTTCCCTGCAGGTTTTACAGATGACAGGCACACTAAACCGCGAACAACTGTAGCAACGCATCCTGCATTTCCTTTAAAATAACACAGATTATAGCACAGGCAAAGCAAAAGAGTTTAATGGTGTTTTGGCTACACTCTTTTACTCATTTTAGTAAGGAAAAACCTTTTATGTCTCTCATTTCACCCTCGGTACTGAAAACTTACACACAAGATGAAGCACTCATCGCACCCCGTTGGGCAGCGTACCAAAACTACCTTGCCAAAACAGACTTCATCCAAACTGTCAAAGAAGAAAAGTACCAAGATGGTTTCCTCAAAGATGTCTTTGAAAACTGTTTGGGCTACACGCTAGACAGCACCAACCCATCAAACTTCAACCTTGAGCGAGAAAAGAAAAATGAAACCGACGGTAAAAAAGCTGATGGTGCCATCATTATTAACGGTGAGATCAGAGGCATCATCGAACTCAAAGACCAAAAGACTAAAAATCTCGATGCGGTAGAAGCTCAAGCCTTTAACTACCACAACTCACACGCCAACTCGAAGTACATCATCATCTCCAACTTTGATGAACTGCGTTTTTACATCGACAAAAAAACCTCGTATGAGAAGTTTAGCCTTTTTAGTCTCACCTATGAAGCATTTAAGACGCTGCACCTGCTCCTAAGCTACGAGAGCATCCAAGCAGACATCCCGCTCACACTCAAAGAAAAATCATCCACTTTTGAGCAGACCATCTCCAAAGCCCTGTACCGTGACTTTAGTGCCTTTCGTACCCACCTCTTTGAGAACATCGTCCAAAACAACCTAGATACAGACAAGCAAACCCTACTTCGTCTGACCCAAAAGCTCTGTGACCGCATCATCTTCATACTCTTTGCCGAAGACAGAGGTCTGCTGCGAGCCAACACCATCAAAGAGATACGCGAGCATTTTCAAAATCAGGCGTTTACCTCTTACACGCTGTACGACATCTACAGGTTTTACTTCAACGCCATCAACGAAGGAAACAGCAAACTCAGCATACCGCGTTACAACGGTGGACTGTTTGCCAGCGATGCCCTACTCGACTCGCTCATCATCGATGATGCGTACTTGGACATGGAAGCACAAAAGCTCTCCGATTTTGACTTTGTGAGTGATATATCGGTGAACATCCTCGGGCACATCTTCGAGCAGTCTCTGACTGACCTTGAAGAGATGAACGCCTCCATCAACGACACGGCGTTTGACAAGAAAAAGTCCAAACGTAAAAAAGACGGCGTGTTTTACACCCCTGAGTACATCACCCGCTACATCGTCGAAAACACTTTGGGCAAACTTTGTGCTGAGAAAAAAACAGAACTTGACTTGCACACTGTACCAAACCCCGCAAACCCCAAAAAACTCACCGCACAAGAGAAACAAATTTTAGACAATATTTATAAATATAGAGACTATCTACTCAGCCTCAAGATCCTCGACCCAGCGTGTGGGAGCGGTGCCTTTCTCAACCAAGCGTTGGAGTTTCTCATCCGCGAGCATGAGCATGTCGATGTGTATCGTCGCGCCTACGAAAACGAAGCCTTGAGCCTCTATGACATCGAGACCAACATCTTGGAGCACAATCTTTATGGTGTGGACATCAACGAAGATGCCGTGGAGATAGCACGGCTCTCTTTGTGGCTACGCACGGCGCAAAGTGGCAGAACACTGACAAATCTGTCCGATAAGATAGTGTGTGCCAATTCACTTTTGGCGATGCCGTTTGAAGAAGGTAGTTTTGATGTGGTGATTGGTAATCCGCCGTATGTTGCGCTTAACAAAATCAAAGATGTTGATTACGCTCATGCAGGGTTTGAAGTCTTTGAGAAAACGGGTGATTTATTGGCATTGTTTATCGAAAAAGGGTTACGGCTCACTGCTAAGGGCAAACACTTTTCGTTTATAGTCTCCAATAGTTGGCTCAAAACCAAGTACGGCGAACCGTTAAAGCGATTTTTGGAGAATAACGGACAAACGGAAGTGCTTAATTTTGTAGGGACGCAACTGTTTGAAGATGCAACGGTAGAGAGTTGCATCGTGAATGTTATCCGTCATTCCAGACCAGATAACGAGTCGATGCCCATTTCTACGGTGCATATTCGCAATTTTAAAACACAATCAGCCAGTGCAGACAGCATCATAGAAGCTATAGAAAATAGTAAAGGTGATAATAGTGAAGAGCTGTTGATGCATCGTATCGAGACCATCGGTAAACCGCTCAAAGAGTGGGATATATCTATAAACCGAGGCATTTTAACGGGTTTTAATGAAGCGTTTATCATCGACACAGCAAAAAGAGATGAATTGGTTGCACGAGATGCAAAATCAGCCGAGATTATCAAGCCTATCTTGCGTGGTCGGGATGTACAAAAATATGCGACGAATTGGGCAGAACAATGGATGGTGACAACACTTCCATCCTTGAATGTTTTGATTGAAGAATATCCAGCCGTTAGAACGTATTTGGAAAGTTTTGGAGCTAGACTTGACCAAAGTGGAGAAATAGGAAGTCGTAAAAAAACAACAAATGCTTGGTTTGAAACACAAGACAAAACTGCCTATTGGCAAGATTTTGAAAAGCCAAAAATCGTTTGGGGCGAAATATCGGATAAACCAAATTTTGCTTATGAAGAAAACAACCTCTATGGAAATGACAAAATATTTATTATGACGGGTGAAAAACCAAAATATTTGCTTGCAATACTTAATTCAAAACTTTCAGAATGGTACTTTTCTAAAATATCTGTGACAACTGGACAGGGTACAATATTATGGAAAAAGTATAAACTCGAACTTTTACCCATAGCTATAGCAGACGATGAAACACCATTCATCAATCTCGTCGATGAAATCCTAGAAATAAAACCAAAAATCAAAGAGTATAAAACTCTCCTAGAAGATGCCATCAAAAACAACAACTTCGACCGTGAAATCAAACTCAAAAAAGAGATAGAAACTATGGAAAATCGGCTCATTGAGTATGAAAAAGAGATAGATGGAAGAGTGTATGCGCTTTATGGGTTGAGTGAGGATGAGATAGCGGTTGTGGAGGGGAAATGATATGAATACCCAGGAAAAAGCGCTTGAGTATTTAAAAGTAAATAAAAAAAAGTTTTTAAATGCACATACTTTTGGGTATCAAGTTCAGGATATTAAAACGGCTATATTCACCGCAGGTGCAAGTGGTGCAGGTAAAACAGAGTATGCAATTAGCCGAAAAACAAAAGAGCATTTTTTGCTTCATATCGACATAGATGACGTAAGAGATTATTTTGCACCTATCGGATACAATGGAACAAACGCCAGTGAGTATCAAAAACCAGCTTCTAAAGGTGTGAATTGGGTCTTCGATAAAGCTACCAAAAATGGTTATTCGCTTATTATGGACTCAAATTTTGCAGAGCCAACCATGGCTCAAAGTAATATTCAAAGACTCCTAGACAAAGAGTATGTCATAGAGATAAACTATATTTTTAGGAAACTTGAAGCGTGTTATGTGTTTGCTCAAAAAAGAGAATCTGTAACAAAAAGAAAAGTGCCTATGGAGGTAGTAAAGAGGACGATGAAAGGATCTTTTGATACTACACTCTATATAAAATCAACATTCAAAGACGCAATCATTTTAAATCTTTTGGATAGAGAAAATGGTAAAATACACAAAAATATTGATGAAAATAGATTTTTAGAGCTACTTGAAAAGGAAATAGTATGAGTGTTGAAGAGTATTTACAGCAAAATATAAATGCAGAATTTTTACAAAAATCAAACGAATTTAAATCTTCATCAAAATATAGGGAAATCCTCACGATAGCGACTACCGAAAAATTTAAAACAGCACAAGAAAAACTCCTAGAAAGAGATGTGGTTGTTCATCAAACAATCTTAAGCGATATACAAAAACTGCAAGATGAGATTTTAAAAAGTCATTAACGAGATGGTGAGTAAAATAGACAACAAACCCTAGCCCTACACAACCCTGCGCTATAATCCCACACTTTTTTACAGGATACATTTATGGAAATGCTTTTTATTCTTGCTGTTGCGTTGGCGATGGACTCTGTGGCGGTCTCCATTGCTATAGGTTCAAAATACAAAATGCTTCTTTTCCCCAAGATCGTATGGATCGCAGCGGTTTTTGGATTTTTTCAGGGTGTGATGCCTTTGGCGGGGTATCTGCTTGGCATCACATTTGCCGACTATGTTCAAGCGTATGACCACTGGATCGCTTTTGTGCTGCTTGCGGGACTGGGAGCGAAGATGCTCTACGAAGCGTATAAAGATGAATTTGACGAAGAGGTAACCGACCTTTCGCACAAAACGCTCATCACGCTTGCTATCGCAACCAGTATCGATGCGATGGCTGTGGGTGTCACCTTTGTGTTTTTAAAAACAGAGTTGATGTTAGCTGTGGGGATGATAGGAGTGGTGACATTCGGGCTGTGTTTTGTCGCAGTGTATGTCGGCAAAAAACTCGGCTCTTTTCTTGAGACAAAAGCTGAAATGCTTGGCGGATTCATCCTCATCGGCTTAGGCTGTAAGATACTTCTTGAGCATACAGGTATGCTTTAAAACCTTTCTCTTTATGATTGAACCCTCTGAAAAACCCAAAGAATCCATCTGATTTCAAATATTGTAGCATCTAAAAAATAAACTCTCTAATTTTTAGCTATTTTTCTTTGAAATC
>NCHB01000050.1 GCA_002281755.1 Sulfurovum sp. 16-42-52 | reverse complement strand
TTGATCTAAGCCATAATCATCGTAGAGCTTTTCAAGGGCTAGAGTGAGGACAGCATTGGTTATATCTATTTCGGAGAGAAAGAAGCCATCATCGTAGGTGTTGATGGTTATTTTGGATGTTTTTTTATTGTATTCAATAGCGATTTGATTATTTGTATTCACTGGGTCGCTTTAACTAAAATGGTTTTTTAAGAGGGTCTTTATAGGGTGAGGGATGCATATTAAAGTTGCTTTTCTTATTTTCCTCTTGCAGGATTGATTTTATTTTGGGCTTATCAAAGGTTCTAGCCTTTGCTCTAGTAGGCGTATCTTCATAAATTTTTCGACACTCATTTTCAATAAAAGCATTATTCTCATAAACACTCAAATAATCATCAATATTACTACACTCATTTTCTTTCATTTTCTCTTTTATATAGGTGCGGTAAGAAAAATCCAACAATTCAGGGGCCATAAGTAATGTATCGGCAAAATCATTTTGAAACTTTATCACAGCCTCTTTCATGGCATATTTAGACGGATCATCATCCACGAGTGCAATATCCCATCTTCTAGTAATTTTTAGTGCATTTACCAAACTTTCTATATTATAAACATAGCCTGTAGTCTCTAAAAACTTAAATTCAAGATCCAATAACATATTTTTTAAGCTAATAGGTTCCAACTGTTTAAATAGAAAATAGATATCAAATAAATCTTTTACGGTATCCGTTCTGTCGCACAGTGCTTTTAGTTTATATAGGAGAATGTTGTAATTATTTTCTATCCTTGGAAAATCTTTATGTGATATAAAGGTCAAATCCCCGAGTCTAGTGGCAGTAAAGTTCAATAGCTCTATCTTAATGATTTCATCACTATCTCCCACATTACAAAATATACGATGTGTGCCGTCTTCGGTCTTTATATGTCGAATACTATGTATATCTTTATTACTCCCCAAGGCAGTAATAATCTTTCTTGAAAGACTTGCAAACTCTCTGGTTTCCATTTCATAGGGAATAAAGAAATCAAGATCTTCTGACTCGCGGTATTTTTCAGAAAGAAGATAGCATTGAACGGCTGTCCCCCCTGCCAAAAATATCTCATCTATATTTTGAAGGGTTGCAAGTATAACTTTTTGGTTTTGATAAACTTCATTCCAATTACGCGACATTTACTCCTCCACCTTTATATATCTCTACAATATTTTTCCAAAATATAGCTTTTCTCTCTTCAAAAATGTGATTTATAGTCGGCAACAGTTTTTCAATAGCTTTGGTAGTGAGAAGCTTTAAGATGTCTCCATAAAATAAGTTCTCAAAAAAAGGTTTAACAAAGTCAGGATTTCCCTTTTTAACTTCTTTAAGAATATAGGTCGGCTCATAGTTCTTTCCCCAAAAAGCAACCTGTATTTCTTTCACCAGCTTATCTGTAATCTCGATATGCGTAACAGGAAGCAATTTTAATTGATGCTTTCTGGGATTTTCAATAAAAGATATTTTTTTGAGTAATACAAAAGCATAATTGGGCACATTTCCGCTTCTTTTCCACCCCACCACTGTATCATACGGTATTTCACTTTTCTCGGCAAACTCTTTTTTGGTCATGCCATGATATTTTAATGCTTTATCAAAAAGGTAAGCTTTTTCTTTATTCATTTTGTTTCCATATATTGTTAAATTAACAATATTATATCATATTTAATTGCAATATTATGTAGCAAATGCACAAAAATATGTTTTTAAAAAATGCTTAACGCTCCCAAGGCTTTTTGGAAGGATTAGAAGAAGGTGAAGGATGGCGATTGCTGTCTTTTTGACTTCCATTCTCTTTATCTGGTTTTGTTTCTATTTCTCGTTTTTCGGGTATCTTTTGTTTCGGCATAATACCCGCATCTTCCAGTGCAAATATAAATAGCTTTTGCTTTTCCAGTTCGACATTTTCAAGTTGTTTTTTGTGCTTTCGATATAGTTCTTTATGCTTTTCTGTATCTATTTGTAATGCTTCATGGAATAAATCTGCATACTGATTAAATTCATCAATAAGTTTTTGTGTATCACTATGGTAATCGATGCCACCAATACTTTTAATCTCTATATGATTAAACGATATTTTTTCCAAATTCCAGATTGTACCTTTGCCAGTTTTTATCTTTTTAGATTCCAGTTTTGTATTTTGAGATAGTATGTCCATGACATTATGACTATACCCATCCCTAGTTTCCCATTGTGAAAGCAGTTGTTCCTCATTACACAACAACATATATTTGTAAAAATTAAAGTTAATACCATTTGAATCAACTGTAGAAATGTGTATATGTAAACCAGTCATTCAACATTTATTATGGCTTCATAGATCCAAATATAACGTAACTTGAATGGATTGTTAGACTCACATTTTTACATTAGATCGAAAAAAAAGATGCTTAGCGTGCTGAACAGCCAATTAGTTTAGGCAAAGAGTCTATATGTTTTTTTACCTCTTCTATCCAGCAAAGCAAAAATGTATTTGGTTGTGGTGTCAATGAATACACCATCCAACGGCCTTCCTGCTTGCTCACAAGTATCCCCAACTCTCGCATATTTTTCAGGTGACGAGATACAAGCGGCTGAGAAAGGTTTAATGTATCACATATTTCACAGACACACAGATCTCTGTTGCGGACAATAAGAGCAAAAATATCGAGCCGGTTTGAGTCGCTGAATATTTTTGCTATTTGAACTAACTCTTTCATTTAATTTCTTTCTAAGGAAGAACATATAACAATACAGTTATATATCATTTTTGTTATATGATTATATAATAACTTTCATAATAACCATATAACAAAATAAAGGAGATTATAACCCTATGGCATACATTGAGCTTTTTCTTACAGCACTATTTGAGCTTAGCAATGCTATGGCTCCCTACATACTTTTCGGTCTGCTTTTTGCAGGTATTTTGCATGAATTCGTGCCAGATACCCTTGTGACCAGACATTTGGGGAAAAGCAATGTATTCTCTGTCATCAAAGCTACACTCTTTGGCATCCCTCTACCTGTGTGTTCATGTGGCGTGATCCCTTTGGCAGCGAGCATAAAAAAGAGCGGGGCCAGCAAAGGTTCGACACTTTCATTCCTAATCTCTACACCCATCACGGGTGTAGACTCCATTTTGGCAACGTACGGGATATTTGGATGGGTATTTACGATTTACCGCGTGATCACGTCTATGATCATAGCGATGGTGGCAGGTATTTTGGCCAACCTTTTTGATAAAGAGGAGAGAGCTGAAAAACCTTCATTTTCAGCAGTGAAAGCGCCCACTTCTTTTTCTCCTGCTTTTTCCATGCAAAAAAAAGTAGAAACAGAGGCAAGCTACTGCAGTACCAAAGCTTCATGCTGTGCAACAGAAGCAAAAAGCTTTTGGTTTACCAATGCTTTACGCTATGCATTCGTTACCCTTTTGGGTGACATTGCCAAGCCACTCTTCTGGGGTCTCATCATTGGTGCAGCGATCACAGTAGCTATCCCTGAAAATCTTAGCGAGATACTGCTGGAATATACTTGGCTCTCCTATCTCATCGTTATTGCTATAGCTGTACCGATGTATATTTGTGCAACAGCCTCTCTGCCTATCGCTGCAGCTTTGATGCTGTCTGGCGTCAGTGCAGGAGCTGCCTTTGTATTTCTTAGTGCTGGACCTGCAACCAATACAGTGACGATCAGTGTAGTCAAAAAGATGCTCGGAATCCGATCTCTTTATATTTATCTTGGCAGTATTATTATAGGAAGTGTCTTTTTTGGTCTTGGACTGGACTACGTTTTTGATACTAATTCCATTGACCCAAAATCACTGGTTCACATCGAGGAGGATGCAGGGACAATATCTATCCTTAGTTCGCTGATATTGTGGGTGTTAGTAGGCTATTTTCTTATCAAGCCTTACTTTGACAAAAGGAGTTACCCATCTTGTTCAGATGGAGGTTGTGCATCATAAGAAGTGTAAAAATGGTTTACACAAACTTCGAAAGCGTTGGTAGAACAACAATAAAGATAAAAGGGATGAGATGATTTACAAAGTAAAAACACATCGTGACATTGCAGACATCAGGTCAAAACTCGAAATTACGGCAAAAGAGGTAGGTTTTGGTGTATTGGGATCCTATGAATTCAAAAAAATTCTGGAAAATAAAGGATTTCCTATTGAGCGCGATATCATTGTCTATGAACTCTGTAACCCGAGAGGAGCACAGCAGGCACTCTCTGCTATCCCTGAAATCTCAGTCTATCTTCCTTGTCGACTTTCTATCTACAAGGAAGACGATTTGACTGTTCTCTCCACCATAGGGGTCGAAGATATACTGGAGTCTGTCAATGTCGATGACGCATTCAGAGCACACATGAATGAAATTTTCGAGAAAATCAAGTCATTGATACATGGTCTGTCTCTTACCTAAATGCTCTACTCTCTTTGCGCAATTGCCCATTGTAGTAGTTCTAAACCAAAAAAAAGGATTAACATGAAAATGAATAAAATTATCGTAGGTCTGCTTTTTGCAGCTGTCAATCTGAGCGCAAATGTTACTGGCGAGAATGTTTACAATGCAAAATGTGCCGAATGCCATATGCTAAAGGCTCCAATGGATATGGAAAACATGGAACACATGGAGACCAGGCAGGAGATGATGAGGAGTATGAAAGCACCTTCAATGGCCATGATAAGCGCAAAAGTAAAACACGCTGTCGATAATGACGAAGCTGCGTTTACTGCATTTGTGATAGACTATATCAAAAACCCAAGTCGAGATAAGGCAGTTTGTATGCCAATGGCCATCAAACGATTCGGACTGATGCCGCCAATAGGTGCTTCAATGAGCATTGAAGAACGTACAGCGGTAGCAGTGTGGCTCTACAAAAACTTCGATCAAAAATGGGACGACAACAAAGGTATGGCATGTAAAGGCGGTATGGGTATGGAAGACAAAGGAATGATGCAAGATCAAAACAGTATGAGGTGTGGTGCTGGAAAATGTGGAATGGGAAAGAATTCTTCATACTAGAGACTTTTCATGAAGCTATAATTGCAATAGCAGACGACTGTAAAGAGTGTCACAATAACACTCTTTATGATTACGTATATGAAGTAGATATTCATAGCGATTCAACCGATCTCTGCACTATGGATCACTGTTTCCATTTTACTGCTATCATTGGTACATCCAATATTAGTTATGACGATTCTCTATATATTATACAACTTACGCAAAAAAATACATTCTATTCACCTCCACCTAAAGAAACATCCATTAAACCACCTATCGCCTAACTACACTACAACACAACAACTTTATTTAAAACATATAAAAACATTATTTTACAGGAATGAACAATGAAAAAAATCATCATGGTTTTTTTTGCTTTGTCGCTCACTCTCTTTGGAATGAGCTATACAAAGTTTAAAAAACATATAGAAAAAAACTCAAAAGTTCTTAAAAGTAAACAGCTCTCACTTGATGTAAGCAAGCAAGAGAACAACATACTTTTAAGAACACAAAACCCAACATTGGGGTTAGAAGCAGCAAAATACAACCCTGATTTTACTAATTCTGAATATGGCTATACAATAAACGTATCTCAAACTATCAGAACTGAAAATTATCTAGATGGTCTTCAAGATAAAGCCAGTGCCTCCAATCTACTCCAACAAGCCTATGTACTTGAAGGGAAAGCAGGGTATATGAAGACACTTGAGGAACTTTATACAGAATATGTCTACCAAAGTAAACTGCTTTCGTTGACTCAACAAGAATATACACTTTCAAACAGAGTGACCAGCATAGTAGAAGAACGCTACAAGAACGGTTCAGAAAACAAAATAGCATATTTGCAGGCAAAAACAGACACTTTGGCACTAAAAACACAAATACATACAACAAAGCAACAGATGAATTCATTGTACTATCAACTTTTATCTGTTGCAGGTTTAAGCGAGAAAGTTTCTTTAGATAAAACATTTATCTATTCTGTCTCCCCTCAAACTAAAAATGTATCAAAAATTACGCCTAAAGAGAAAATTTTAGCAGCAAGAGAAAAGATTTTAGCGAGTCAAATACGTATGAACGAGAGCAGTATTAACAGTTATGAATTAAGCGCGGGTATGGAGCAAGAACCTAACCAAGCTATCCTAAGACTTGGTGTCTCCATCCCGTTGGCAGTTCAGCATAAT
>NCHB01000049.1 GCA_002281755.1 Sulfurovum sp. 16-42-52 | reverse complement strand
ATCATTTGAATATTTTTTTCAAATACTCAAATTATCCAACAGGATATCTCTGTCTATAAAAAACAGCTACTTGTTTAAGCTATTCTTTATAGGATGGTTCCATATAACACATTTTATAAGGTTTTAAAACTATGAACACCAAGAGATATTAGTTCAGATATTATACTTAAGGAAACCGAAGCCTAAACTCTGTCCCCTTATTGAGGGTAGAGTCTAACTCAATTTTAATCCCATATTCATCACAAATACTTTTAACAATACTAAGTCCTACGCCAAATCCACCCGAGTACTCAGTGCCACGCTTAAATCGTTTAAATATCTCTTTTTGTTTTTCAGGCTCTATACCTATCCCCTCATCCTTAATGATGAAAACACCTTCTTTGAGCTGTAAAGTTATAATTGAACCCCTAGGTGAATATTTTATAGCATTTCCTATGAGATTGCCAAAAAGAAGCTGTAGTTGTGCCTCTGGTATAGTAAAAATATATTTCTCCAGTTCTGCATCCATGGTGATGCACTTACTTTCACACAGAGGCTGATAATAAACAATACTTTTTTGAAGTAATTCAGCAATATTTACGACAGCACCTTCTTCTTTTGGACTTGAAAAATTCAAATATGTTAATGAACTATAAATATCATAAAGTTGTTTGGTGCTTATGGAAATATTTTTTAAAGTCTTTTGTGTATAGCTTTCCTGTTTTAGTGCTTGACTTGTAGCCATAGTGAGTGCGGTTATAGGAGTGTTGAGTTCATGTGTTACGTCGTTTATAAAACGTTCTATCTGTTCTACTTTTTGACGAATAGGCTTCATAAAGAGTTTTGAGAGAATCCACGCAATTATAGCCATGAGTATTGAAGAGCCTATGATCACTTTCAATACAGAGTTCTGTAGTGCTTTTAGCTCCAGAAATAAAGAGTTTGACTGTGCAACAACATAGGCTATGTCTAAATGTTCTTTAGGGGCATCAGATACAAAAATATTATAGCCGTTTGCCTCAAAATATCCCGGTTTCTTCTCTATAGAAGGTTCTATAAGCTTTCCATACACTACCTTCCCTTTTGTATCTATAAGTGCCAACTTTATCTCATCGGGCACAATGGATTCTTTAAGTTTGATCCCTTTCATATGTGCCATAATAATGTCACCGGCTTTCATGTCAGCTATATGTTGTAGCTTATAATACGTTTCATTTTTCAGTGCATTTTTTTGTGCCGCATAATACCAGTATCCAATAAAAGAGATGAACAAAAAAGAAGATACGATATAAAGTCCTAAAAAAGAGTAGAATGAGCGTTTTTCCAAGTCATTCATAGCGATATCCCATCCCTCTTTGTGTAATTATTTTTTCACTGCCTATAATTTCTCGTAACTTTCTAATGTAGGAGCGTAAGGTGGCATCACTTGGCAAATGGTCGAATTCCCAAATATTCTGTACCAATTCATCTTGGCCAATAAGTCTTTTAGGATGAGCAATAAAATACTCCAATATCTCCATCTCTTTAGGGCGCAATCCTTGCTTTTTGCTTCCGTCGCTAACCATTTGTCTTGAGGGGTAATAAGTCAATGATTCACTTAGTTTTACAGGGGTATCTTGTTCGATGTGAAACAATACTCTACTCTTGTCTATCCGTAACTTTAACTCTTCCAGCTCGAAAGGCTTACGTATGTAATCATGTGCCCCTGCATCAAAACTGGCTTTGAGATGCTTGGTGTCACCATATGCAGTGATAATGATTGCAGGTGTTGTGTCATTAAAATTACGTAATTCTTTAAGTAGTTCT
Organism: Sulfurovum sp. 16-42-52; assembly: GCA_002281755.1. Lineage (GTDB taxonomy): Bacteria > Campylobacterota > Campylobacteria > Campylobacterales > Sulfurovaceae > Sulfurovum. Next base: position 5,836 of record NCHB01000049.1, on the reverse strand, counting down.
ACTCCACTTTTTCCAGGAACATTGATATCAAAGATGAAAAGATCATAATGTGATTCATCTATCATTTCTTGTGCCTCTTTGGAATCAAATACCCTATGTGTTGTGTAAAATTCTTGTAGATAGTCTGTCACGATGTCCCCCAATACGGGGTCATCTTCCATAAGTAGTATTTTCATTTTCTGCTTCCTTGTCTTGTATTGTACGCTATTATTCCTATAATTTTAAGTTTCTAAGTCGTAGAGAGTTTACTACAACAGAAGCAGAAGAAAAGCTCATTGCGGCAAACAACATCTTTTAGTTATGGGTTCGTTATGTCTCCTTTGTGTGATGATATATCATAGACTCAAAGTGTGTAGGTAGTGTGCAAATTATATGCACACTACCTACACACTACCCCATTATAATTCACTTGTAATTAGGGTGATTGCTCACCTTAAAAAATTTATTACAAAGGATACGTTATGAAAAAGTTAGTTTTAGCAAGCATTCTTGCATTGGGCTTAAGTTCAGGATTGGTATATGCAAACCAAGCGGCAAAAGGTGTAGCAGGTGATATGTCAGCGATGAAAGCAGCAGGTAAATGTAATGCAGATCAAAGTGTAAAAGTAAAGACAAAAGCTAAAGCTAAAAAACATACACTCTCAAAAGCTGAGCTGGAATTAGAAAATGCAAATAAACTTGCAACTGGTGATGATAGTGTGACTGGTGACATGGGAAATATGAAAGTCCAAGGTAAATGTGGTACAGGTCACATGATGAAAGCTCAAGGTAAATGTGGCAGTGATTAATTCTTTTTAATTAAAGAACAGTATCCATAACTGAGCAAACTAATAACTCCAAATTTGATTGAATATTCTAGCGAACTCCTGAACAAAGCTTCAAGAGTGAGCTACTTAAAATTACTCTTATATGCCTAAGCAAACACAAAAATACCAAAAACGAGACAGGGCAGACCGAATGTATCGCGCTCAGTATCAACTGTGATCTTTCTGCATCAGACGTTCACGTATCGACAGCAATTCCTCCCGTCGTTTTGCATCTGTTTCGGGGTAGTGCATTTGGAGGGACTTGAACGTATCAAGAATAATTCTTGATATAATGAGACGGGCATTTTTTTTGTCGTCGGCGGGAACCACATACCAGGGCGCATTTTTTGTACTCGTTGCGCCAAGACACGACTCATAGGCTTGCATATACTATTGCCAGAATTCCCGCTCTTCAATGTCGGCTAAATTGAATTTCCAGTTTTTTTCGGGCTCATCGATGCGATCAATAAAACGCTTTCTTTGCTCTTCCTTTGAAAGATGAAGAAAGAACTTGATGATCCGCGTGCCGTTACGGTAGAGATGGTTCTCCAAATCCACGATGGAACGGTATCTATTCTGCCAGATCGTTTCCTCGTCGAACATCCCATCCGGAAACCCTTGACTGCGCAAAATCTCTGGATGCACACGAACGATCAACACTTCCTCATAATAGGATCGATTAAAGATGCCGATGTGACCGCGTTCCGGTAGATTACGAGTGGTGCGCCACAAAAAATCGTGCTCCAATTCTGTGGCACTTGGATGTTTGAAGCTGAAGACCTGGCACCCTTGAGGATTGACGCCGGACATGACGTGCCGTATGGCACCATCCTTGCCGGCAGCGTCCATGGCCTGAAAAATCAGCAACAGCGCACAGTGGTCGGATGCGTAATGAAGATGTTGCAACTCACTTAACTCTTCTACCTGTGCTTTAAGGTGTTCTTTGTACTTCTTCTTCGACTTGTACACAGGCTTCACAATCGTCGGCCACTTCTTGAGGTTGACCTTTTTTCCTTCTTTTACCTGGAAATCTTTTGATTTAATTTTCATCTTCATCCTTTCAGTCATCTCAGCCACGTGCCTAGAGGCTGTTTATTTCTGGTGGCAATCGGGTTTATCTTTTCTTTCATCGCGCTTCGACCCGCCTATCCTGTGGCAGTCTAGATCATTTCCAGCCTAACAATCATGTTACCGCTTTATTTTACGCAGTAGTCCTATAATTTTAAGTTTCTAAGTCGTAGAGAGTTTGCTATGACAGAAACGGATGAAAAGCTCATTGCCGCAGCGGCGATCACTGGAGACAAGAGTATTCCAAAGACCGGATACAATACACCAGCTGCAATAGGCACACCTAAAGAATTATATATAAAAGCAAAAAAGAGATTTTGTCGTATGTTTCTCATTGTACTTTTACTCAGTTTTATAGCTCTGACTATACCTGTCAAATCTCCTTTTACCAACGTAACTCCTGCACTTTCCATCGCAACATCTGTACCTGTACCCATAGCTATACCCACATGTGCTTTAGCAAGTGCAGGTGCATCATTAACTCCATCTCCAGCCATAGCAACCACTTTACCTTCTGCTTGTAGTTCTGCTACTATATTAGATTTTTCTTCAGGGGAAACTTCTGCTTCTACTCGATCGATATTTAGTTTACTTGCCACGGCCTCAGCTGTGGTTTTGTTATCTCCTGTCAGCATGACAACTTGAATGCCTTGTGCATGCAGTTGCTTTATGGCTTCATGAGTAGACTCTTTTATGGGATCCATCACACCCACAACACCTGCAGCTTTTCCATCTAAAGCTATGAGTATGACAGTTTGTCCTTCTTTTCGGTACTTTTCAGAGAGAGTTTGTAAATTACCTGTTGCTATACCCAAACCTTCAAGTAGTTTATAATTTCCTATAGCAACCTTTATCCCATCTACAATACCGGTCACACCCTGTCCTGTAACAGAGTTGAAATCTTCTGTTTTACTTAACTTCAATCCTCGCTCTTTTGCACCTTCTACAATGGCTTCTGCCAAAGGGTGTTCGCTGGATTGTTCAAGTGTTGCAACTACACTCAGTAAAATATCTTTATCCACTCCGTCTTCTACTTCAACAGTCACTAGCTTAGGTTTCCCCTCGGTGAGTGTACCTGTTTTATCTACCACAAGCGTATCAACTTTTTCCAATATCTCTAATGCTTCTGCATTCTTGATAAGCACCCCCATAGATGCGCCTTTACCTGTACCTACCATGATTGAAACTGGTGTTGCAAGTCCAAGTGCACAAGGACAAGCGATGATAAGCACTGCTACTGCACTGACAATTGCATAGGCCAAACGTGGTTCTGGTCCCCAAATGTACCATCCTAAAAATGCCAATATTGCAATAAAAACAACAATGGGTACAAAATAGCCTGAAACCACATCAGCTAGTTTTTGTATAGGTGCACGTGAACGCTGTGCATGGGCTACCATATCTACAATTTGAGAGAGTAGCGTATCTGCACCAACTTTCTCGGCTTTTACAAGCAGTGATCCCGTCGCATTGACAGTAGCACCTATCACTTTGTCGCCTTCTTTTTTTGCAACAGCTATAGATTCGCCTGTGACCATAGACTCATCTATATAACTCTCACCTTCTGTCACTACACCATCAACGGGTATCTTCTCCCCTGGACGTATACGCAACACATCTCCTTCTTGTACATTTTCTAGAGGTATATCCTCTTCGCTTCCATTTTCTCTAACGATACGAGCTGTATTTGGAGCTAAACCTAAAAGCATTTGTATGGCTGTATTGGTTTGTGAACGCGCACGAAGTTCAAGGACCTGTCCCAATAACACTAACGTTACAATGACTGCGGCAGCTTCAAAGTAGACATCAACTAGCCCACCGTCCATTTTCATTTCTGGCGGAAATATCTGAGGGAACAACAATGCCACCATACTGTAAAGCCATGCAGTACCCACGCCTAGTGCTATCAGTGTAAACATATTCAAGTTCCAAGTGCGTACAGAGTTTACTCCACGCACAAAAAATGGCCAACCACCCCAAAGTACCACTGGCGTAGCCAAAGTAAACATAATCCACTGAACAAGAGACATAGAGAGCCACGAAGGCAACAATGATGGCATCAGATCTGATGCCATTGCCAAGATAAATACAGGCAAAGCAAGTACCGCACTTACTTTAAAACGGCGGTTCATATCATTAAGTTCTTCATTTTCCGCATCATCTTGCACTATCATAGGCTCAAGTGCCATCCCGCATTTAGGGCAGGTGCCTGGTCCTTTTTGTTGGATTTCTGGATGCATAGGGCAGGTATAGATAGCATCATGATCAACTTTTATATTTTGCGCATCAAGATGGGTATGAGAATCTTCCTGAAGGATAGGTTTACATGACAAACAGTTTTCATCATGTGTATGTATATATACATCGGGACTTTTATTAAATTTGTCTTGACAGCTGTCGGAACAAAAATAATAGGCAACATCTCCTACTTCTGTAAAAAATTTTGACTCAGTTGAAACATCCATGCCGCAAACGACATCTTTTACCATTGTACCCATAGCAACTCCTTTGAATGTCTGATATGAATAACAATATATTATTAAAGTGTGCAAATAGTGTGCATCGCGTACACACTATTTGCACACATTGGTATTAAACTGATCTATAGACAGAGTTAATGAAACCAATCTCATAATAAGTGTGAGAGCGTGATTTAACAAGAATATGATAAGTGTCCCATGTGCAGTATAGTGCTGGGATATACTACTAAAAAGGATAAAACAATGTTATATAAAAATGTACTTATTCTCTTACTTTTGATATTTGGCACAAATTTGGTGATGGCTGATGATTCACAGCGTTATCAAAAAGTTGATGGCATGAGTATTTATCTTGGTGTTATTCCTGCACAACTCACACAAAAGTACAGCAGTATGCACGGTGGAGTTACCAGTAATGAACATAGTTATCATATAGTAATTGCACTGTTCGACAGCAAGTCAGGAAAACGCATTACAAATGCTAGGGTTAAAGCCAGTGTTGCAGCATTAAGTATGAAAGGGGTAGGTAGTGTTCAAGATTCTGTGTCAGCATCGAGTAATTCCTAAAATTATATCATAAATTTAGCGACAGGTATTATAGACTTTAAACCTCTTGATACTTAATCTTAAAATGTATTAAAAGATAAAACAGCCTTAGCTACAACACGGACCTCTTCTGCTTTATAAACTAGATGCGAATATTCTTGATTTATAGATACAAGTGTCATTCCACTAAGTTTTTCTTTAGCCTGTTTTATCCACATTTTATTATCGTAATAGACTAAATAAATTCCTCCATCTTTAAGTTCTTTTTGAGATAAGTCAGCGACAACTAATGTACGGTCTTTTATAACAGGTTGCATGGATTTACCATCCACTTTTATGACAAAAAGCGAACTCTTATTGACTGGTTCTTTTAATAAACTTGTAGAAAAATTTAAAACTTTTTTTTCATTATCTGCATCTAGCGTATCTACATATTCAAGGGTAATTAGTGGCAAACTTTTCCTTATTTATTAGTTAATTATCAATCTAATGGCTTTGTGCTATCATATTTTCAAGAAGTTGAGATTTTTTGTGTAGTTCTCAATAATCTATGTCAGCATCGGATAATTCCTAAAATTGTATCATAAATCTAAAGCGTCATCAAGCCGTCCCTCAAAGTGGATGGCTAATTGAGAGATTGTAAGACTCCAGTTTCGTATGGGCATTGTCCATTTTTGCTGAGCATTTTGAATCCCCATATAGAGAAGTTTGAGTAGGCTATCATCGTTCGGGAAAGCTCCTTTTGTTTTGGTGAGTGTTCTAAATTGACGATGGACTGATTCAATGATATTGGTGGTATAAATGACTCTGCGTATATCCTCAGGATACTCGAAATACACGGTAAGATTCTCCCATTTATTTCTCCAAGAGGTAAAGACAATAGGATATTTTTTGCCCCATTTTTCTTCAAGTTTGTCGAGTTCTGATTGGGCTTCT
>NCHB01000048.1 GCA_002281755.1 Sulfurovum sp. 16-42-52 | reverse complement strand
CTTCTTTTTGTCCAAACATTCATAGTACATCCTTTTCAGAGGAGGGGCACCAAAGGTTGTGAAAGAGAATCACATTTTAATACATACAAAACAATAAAGGGGTTCTAATGAATATCGTTTAGAATCCAACCACTTTTTTTAGGATAGATAATGAAAAGTATGATCGTATTATGTTTGTCATTTTTGACGCTTCAAGCGTATGAATATCATTTAAAGCCTGTGGAGCTTGCTAAAGATGTGTACTGTTTTTTCGGTGCGCCTGAAAACATAAGCAAAGAAAATGGCGGTAACATGGTCAACACATGCTTCGTAAAAACAAAAGAGGGCTTTGTCGTCATAGACAGTGGTCCTACTTTTGGCTACGCAAAACAGGTATATGCCCAAATGCAAGAGATCGCAAAACTCCCTGTAAAATTTGTTATCACTACACATGATCACGATGACCATTGGTTAGGTAACAGTTTTTATAAAAGCAAAGGTGCTTTGTTGATGGGTCCAAAGACCTATGAACAAAATGTCGTACCAGGGATGTCCACGCGTATGGAAGAGAGTCTAGGCAAAGAGATTTACGCGGGTACTCAAGTAGTAAAACTTGACAGCGTGGTGGAGCAAAAATATGACCTTACATTAGGTGATACAGTTTTTGAAATAAAACAGTTGGTAGATCAGGCACATACAAAAGGGGATCTTGTGGTCTATTTGCCTCAAAAAAAGGTATTGTTCGCAGGGGATCTGGTCTTTAATAACAGACTGAGCTCTTTACGTGACGGTTCCATTATCGGATCACTCAAAGCTTTGGACCTGATAGACAGCTTCCAGGCCGATGTCATAGTGGGCGGTCACGGATATGCGACAGATGCCAATGCAACACAGTCATTCAAAAGATACCTGGTGGAGATGAAAAAACAGATCCTGGAGGCATTAGATGAGGATGTGAGTATCGATGAAATTACCAAGCGTGTAGTGATGCCGGAGTATAAAGATACGAATCTTTATGATGTGCTGCACCGCCGTAATGTTTTTGATGCATACACCGAATTGGAAATGTATGACGGGGATGAAGAATGAAACCGCTCTTATCTATGCTGCTGTATGTAGGTATGCTTTTTGGCACAGAGGGTCAGGAGGTCTATGAAAAGAAATGCGCCTCATGCCACCAGGGTTATATTCCCATGTCCAAGATCAAAGAGAATTTTCAAGAGCATAACAATACACTGCTTAAGCTTACCGCCCCTACGTTAAACCAGCTTTCTTATAGATTGAAACAGCGTATAGGAGAACCTAAAGGGGACAATGACATACATCGTATGGAAGTGGCTGCATTTGTCGGTGAGTATGTGCTCCATCCAGACAGAGAAAAAAGCCTTTGTCTGGACGATGTCATGCAGCATTTTCAAACCATGCCAAGCCTTCAAGGCAAGGTCACGGAAGAGGAGCTTGAAGCAGTCAGTGCGTATATCTATGATTTTGAAAAGGAAAGCGCAGAAGAAGACGGTGTACAATATGAAGGGTTCGAGCAGGCATTGCAGCAAGCAAAGAAAGCGCATAAGATCATCATGATCAAAGCGATGACGAAAGATTGTCACTTCTGTAGAAAAATGGAGAGAGAAGTGCTGGTAGAAAAAGAGGTGGTCGATCTGTTGGAAAAGGATTTCATCCCTTTGACGATCGACATTTCCACAACAGGGCTTCCTTTAGGATTAAAAACCGAATTGACACCAAGTTTTATTTTTATAGATGAGAATGCCAAAGTATTGTTGAACATACCAGGATCATGGAACAAAACGGATTTTCTTGAGATATTAAAAGAAGCCAAAAGAAAACAGAGGTAAAGGAAAGAAGATGAAAAAAATATGGATATGGCTAGCATGTGTATTCACTTTCACTGTCGCGGAGACAGAGTTCGCAGAGCCAAAACCGGCGATAGATAATCCCAGACAGCTTGTATTTGCGTTACCTGGCGGTGAGATCGAAGAGATAAACCGTATTTTAAGTACAGTCAATAATGTGATGAAGTTTTACAGGCCGGAAAATACTGAAGTGGTGATCGTGGCCTATGGTCAGGGATTAAAGTCTTTACTGAAAAAAGGTGATGCCGATGTACGAAAACGCATAGAAGCACTTATGACCTATGATGTAGAGTTCATTGCGTGCGAAAACACCATGAAAACACTGAAAATAGAAAAAAAAGATCTGCTCGATGACCTAGGATTTGCCACGGCAGGGATCGTAGAGATCATAGAAAGACAACTTCAGGGGTATACCTACGCCCAGCCATAAAAAGGGTTGGAACTTTTACATATTATTTACAGAAGATTGTTATATTACGGTATAAAATTAAAAGGAATAAAATATGAAATTGTTCATTAAAGGGATGCTTTGTGCATCATTGGTCGTGTCAAGCGTACTCTCTCAAGATGTAGTAGAGACAGCAGCAAAAGAGCCTGCAGTCGTGAAAAGTACTGCTGCGGATATTGAAATATTTACGTCTGATAATGCAGATGGAAAGATCACTCCGGAAAGTATAGAAAAGGCATTTAAGGAAGCAGGGTTTGTGGTCTCTGCCAACAGAGATATGAATGGTCCTTTTGTTATACAGTTTAAAGAGTCAAGTTTTGATACCTATAATCTTTTTACATTCTATAAACAAGATGCCGTACTGGAACTGGTGAAAAAGTATCCGAATATAGGTCTTTTCGCACCGATGAGTATGTCTATTTATACCAAAAAAGGTGACACAACCATTTCAGTTTCTTCTTTGACTGCGGAAGCAATGGCTAAGATCATGCAGGCACCGAGCGATGATAAAACTTTACATGATCTAAGAGCACTAGTGAAGCAAACATTAAAAAAAGCGATGCCAAATGGATCATTTGAAGTGTTACCTTATGAGATGCAAGAGGCAAAAGGTGAGCTTGTGACCAACGTCAGTATGGAAGTGGATCCGGATGAATGGGAAGATCAGTTAGACGAATTTAAAATGGGTCTTGAAGGTGAGCTCGCACCTTATGGATTTGTTATTGCCGGGCATAATAACCTAGGGGATGACTTTTACGAATCAAACTATGATGCATTTGATTTTTATGAAGTCTATTCTATCTGTAAGCTGCCGGTCATATATACTATCGCCAAAACAAGACCGGAAGCAGGAGCATATGCCCCATGTTCACTCTACCTTAGTAAAAAGAAAAATGAGGATATGATGCAAATAGCCTTTCCTTCTGTCTATAATTGGATGAGTTCTATGGCCATAGATAACAAAGAAGATATGGAAGTTCTGGAAGATGCACAAGCTGGCATGAAAAAGATATTGAAAGGTCTTACTGAGTAGGGTATCGGCTAGATCACTCTTTGAAGTGGTAAGGTGCGCTATATAGCAGATACTATGGTTGTAATGATGGGGAGTGTTCAAGATATCGGCATGGCGTCTTGAGCACTGCCAATTGTAACCATCCCTAAGATATACTACGATACTACTTTATCTAAGGATCTCTATGCAATTACAAGATGCGATAGGTTTGGGTGTAGCCGGAAATTTTGCACACCATCTGGAACAGGCAGGCGAACTGAAAGACTTTGAAAATGTCGTGACTGCAGAAGCGGATGCGCCCAAAGGATTTTTCCCTTTTTACCTTCCGGGATCGGACTCTTTTTTAGGCTTGTATCCGATAGGGACGGATAGGCTTGACCTTCCGGACTTTGAAGCCAATGCACAGGTAGAACCGGAGATAGCAGTACTTTTTGACGTGATCTATGATGAGAAGAAAGAAGTCATTGACCTGATCGCCAAAAAGTTCACTACCTTCAATGACTGTACCATTCGGAAGGAGGGTGCCAAAAAGATCTCAGAAAAAAAATCCTGGGGCGCGAACTCCAAAGGGATAGGCGACAGATGGATAGCCATAGACACATTTGAAGAAGGCGGTGTGATGGACAACTATCACCTCTGCTCTTTTGTGAAGCGTGAAGGGGTACTGCACCCTTATGGTGTCGATGCACCACTCCTAGGATACTCTTACTTCTATACAAAGCTTAAAACGTGGCTGGTAGACAAGATGAATACCCAGGAAGATTTCGGACCGTTGGAAGACATCTCGGCACATCTTAAAGCAACGAACTATCCCAAGCAGGCACTCATATCGATAGGTGCAACAGCTTATGCAGAATTTGGTGAAAAGAATTATCTGAAAAGCGGCGATGAAGTGTATGTGATCGCCTATGACAGCAGGAAGGATGCCTCTGACCTTGAACCGTCAGAGGCAAAAGTGATACTGCATCAGAAAGTTTCATAGTTTAAAGAGAATGAGGCTCAGAGCCATCACGAACATTCCCAAGACGACACCTACTATGACAGTGTGGTCATTTCCGTAGCGTCTGGCAGTAGGCAGCAGCTCATCGAACGAGATATAGACCATAATGCCTGCGACAAATCCAAAGGTGATCCCCAGTGTCAGCTCCCCCATCAGCGGCGCCAGAAGCATATATCCAAGCACTGCGCCGACAGGTTCGGTCAGGCCTGAAGCAAAGGCCACAGTAAAGGCCTTTTTCCTCTTTTTTGTAGCATAATAGATCGGAAGCGCTATGGCAAGCCCCTCGGGGATGTTGTGTAGCGCTATGGCAAAGGCCACAGCTATGCCCGAATTGATGTCTTCGAGTGCCATCACAAAGGTAGCAAACCCTTCGGGAAAATTGTGGATGGCGATAGCTATAGCTGTGAAGGCTCCTGCTCTTGAGAGCGCATCGTGTTGAAGCGGCTGGCTGGATGGGTGTTGTGCATTAAATTCCAACGCATGATGGGGATTGACATTGTCAGGGATGAGCTGATCGATGATAAAGGTAAATAGTATTCCGGAAAAGAAGGCCAAAAGTCCTAAACTTTCACCCATCAGAGAGCCGTATTGACTTGCGAATGCATCTTGTGATTTTGTCAGAATATCTACAAAAGAGATGTATATCATGACCCCTGCAGAGAAACCAAGTCCTACGGAAAGAAATTTCGTATTGGCCGCTTTACTTAAAAATGTAAGTAAAGCTCCCAGTCCTGTAGCAAGTCCGGCAAAAAGCGTCAACCCTAATGCAGACAGGAACTGAAAAGAGGTAAGTGTTTCCACGAGGTTTTTCTGTTAAAGCTTATTTTTGAGACTCTGTACAAACTCTGTGATATCATCATGCAGTGCCTGCAGATCTTCTTCATGTTCTACTTCATCGGCAAGTATTTCTGAGACGATATCGTAAGTCACGATGTCTTTGTCCCGAGTCATATCAACCAATTGAGAATAGATTGATATTGCACATTGTTCACCTTTAATAGAATCTTCGAGTATGCTCACGACATCAAAATCTTTTGGTTCTTCATACCCACAGTTTGTGTGGGTAAACCACTCTTTTGGATTCAGCAGCGGAGTACCGCCAAGTTGGAGTATCCTGTCAGCTACCATATTGGCATGTCTGAGTTCATCTGTTGCATGCTGGGTGAGTTCTGCGATAGCTGCATCCTTCATGATGCCCTTGATGACTTTTGCCTCAATGAAATATTGATAGTAGGCCAACCACTCGTCCGCATATGCCTTATTGAGTACGCTAATAATCTCACTGATCTCAATGCCTCTAATAATCGAATTGCCTCTTCGTGCCATTATTGTATCCTTTGTAGTAAATTGAAGAAAATAACTTTCTTATTCCTAGTATAGACTTATCAAACTTAAAGGAAAATGATTATCCTTCATGGGAAGAGGAGAGAAACATTACATATATAAATAAGAGGGGGCAATGCGGGGTACCCGCAGAAAGAGGAGCTTAGCCTTTAAACCAGGACTTTACTCTGTCAAACGCTGCATCGAGAGCATTTTTATGCGGGCGGCTCTCTACACCGTAACTCTCTTGAAGTTTTTCAAGGAGTTCTTTTTGCTCATCAGTGGTTTTCTTTGGAAGTATTAATTGGACCTGTGCAATAAGACGGCCTTTTCGTCCACTATGCACATCCGCTACACCTTCACCCGGGAAGACGTACTGTTCTTTATCTGCAGTACCTTTTTTAAGTTTGAGATCAAGTTCCCCGTCAAGGCTGGGGATGGAGATCGTTTCTCCGAGCAGGGACTGCGTAAAGAAGACAGGTACTTCAATATAAATATCTGTCCCGTTCCGTACAAAGTGTTCATCCTCTTTCACTGCAAAGGTAATGTAGAGATCTCCGCGTTGATCATTTCTGCCTTCGTTACCATAGCCTTGGGCTCTTAGGCGATGACCCGAGTCGACACCCGCCGGTACGGTAATGATGACAGTGTCCTCTTTCACATGGAACCCTTTACCCTCACAGCTTTCACAGGCTTCTTTGATGCTTTGTCCCTGTCCATGGCATTTTGGACAGGTTTGCGCAAACTGCATAGGTCCTTGGCGCATAAGTATTTGCCCTTGTCCTCCACAGTATTCGCAAGTCTCCAGTTTTGCATCTTTTGCACCCGTTCCGTCACAGTCTTCACAGGCCGTTTTGTAGGTCATGTCTATCTCTTTTTTGCATCCAAAGACCGCTTCATGGAACTCTAGTTTGAGTTCTATCTCAAAATCAAGGGCGTACTTTTGTTTGGGGTCTTTGCGTGTTTGACCAAAACCGCCAAATCCACCGCCAAACATAGAGTTAAACATATCCATCACGTCATCCATGTTGGAGCCGCCAAAACCGCCACGCATACCTTGACCCTCAAGACCTGCCTTTCCATAGCGGTCATACAGGGATCGTTTTTCCTCATCACTGAGTACCTGATAGGCTTCGTTGACGACTTTAAACTTCTCTTCTGCTTCTTCATCACCGGGGTTTCTATCAGGATGGTACTGCATGGCAAGTTTTCTGTAGGCTTTTTTAAGTTCGGTGCCTGAAGCGCTTTTGCTAACTTCAAGCACTTCATAATAATCTAATTCTGTCATTGATAATTCTCCATAGTCTATTTATGATTTTTAGGGGATAAGTGGCGCATTCTACCATATTTTCGTTATAATCACAAAAACAGGAAGCAAGGCATTTTTGATGGTTGTACATATTGTAACATTTAAGTTTAAAGAAGAAAATAAGCAGGCAAATATCATACAAGCCAAGCAGATGCTCGAAAATCTGATGGGTGCAGTACCCACACTCAAGAGCATAGATGTCGGCTTGAATTTTTCACAAGAAGAGCGTGCGATGGATATGAGTATCATCACGGT
>NCHB01000047.1 GCA_002281755.1 Sulfurovum sp. 16-42-52 | reverse complement strand
GGAGCCAATACCGCTACAGCAAGTCAATGCCGTATCGCTTTGCCCAAGTACCAGGTAACGGCAACGCCTTGGGCAAACTGAAGTTTTTGTTCCCCAACCAGTTTTCAGTCTATATGCACGACACACCGACCAAACATCTTTTTAGCCGAAATGTACGTGCGTTTAGTCATGGCTGTATCCGTTTGTCAAAGCCAAAAGAGTTGATGGAGACTTTTGCTGCATTTAATCCGACGATCAATTTGGACAAAGCAGAAAAAGTGCTCGAAGGCAAACAAAATGCCTATTTGAATCTGCAAAACAGAGTCCCGATCGATGTTATTTATTTGACTGCGTATGTGGATTATGACGGGGTTCTGCAGTTTAGGAATGATGTGTATGAGTATGATAAAATGCAGCTTTTGTCTTATAGAAAGTGGTAATGGCTTTTAAAAATGCGGTGGTACTCACCGGAGGTATTGCCACAGGCAAAAGTTCGGTAGCAAAGATATTTGCCTCTTTGGGGTATGTCATCATTGATGCAGATACCATTGCGCACGAGATACTTAATGTTCAACAACACGCTATCACTGAGATCTTTGGAAAACGTTTTGTTGTATCGGGCACAGTAGACAGAAAAGCTTTGGGAGCTCTGGTGTTTGCAGACAGTGCCAAACGCAAAAAACTTGAAGCACTCCTTCATCCCCTCATCCGCCAAGAGATAGAGCGACGTGCCAAGGAAGAAGAGCAGCACCGCAAACCCTACCTCGTAGATATACCGCTTTTTTTTGAATCAGGGCAGTACCCTATAGAAAAAACAGTGGTGGTCTATGCCACAGAGCAGCAGCAACTGGAGCGTCTTGTGTCTCGCGAAGGGTACGGTAAAGAAGAAGCACTCGCACGCATACAGGCACAAATGTCCATAGAGCAAAAACGCACTCTAGGACAGTATGTTATAGATAATAGTGGTACACTAACGCAACTTCAGCAAGAATGTGAACGGGTAAAAAAGGAGATAGAAGATGAAAGTCACTAAATATTCAGCCAACGGCAATGATTTTGTACTTTTGTTGGCACAAAAAAAAGAAGACAGGTCCGCTTTGGCACGAAAATTGTGCCATAGACAAAACGGTGTGGGTGCAGACGGTTTAGTCGTCGTGTTGCCTCATCCTGACTATGACTTTGAGTGGGAGTTTTATAATTCAGACGGTTCCCGTGCCGATATGTGCGGCAATGCAAGCAGAGCTGTAGCCCATTTTGCCCATGAAAAAGGCATCTCAAAAGACAATAAAGCAGAATTTCTGACCGGTGCAGGAGTGATTCGCGCGACTATCAACGGACTCTATGTGGTAAGCGATATGGTTCCTCCGCGTGTGATAAGAGACGACATAGACGAAGAGGGGGAGCGATGGTGGCTGATTGATTCAGGTGTGCCTCATCTTGTCTGTGTGCGTCAAGAGATTGAGCATTTTGATATCGAACAGGCAAGGGCTTTGCGACAAAAGTATAATGCCAATGTCAATATCTGTAAGATCAAGGATGACACCCTGTATGTAATCACAAAGAGGGCAAAATTCCAGACACGATGAAAGTACGACCCAAAAGCGGAGATGAACTCTATGTCAGTTATGAAGAAGGCGTATACAGATTTGGCGGCAAGGTCACCAAAACTTTCGTCGCCGAAATCTTGATATAATATGTCAATTGTTTACAAGGGTTACAGTATGAAATGGATGATAGTTTTTATCTTTGCGATGGTGGGTCTTTTCGCAGATGAGTTCGATAAAGCGATAGAAGATTACAATAAAGGTGCCTACATCAAGGCGCTCAATACTTTTTACGCCCTAGCCAAAGAGGGGGATGCAAAAGCGCAGTACAATGTCGGTTTAATGTATGCCAATGGCAAAGGCGCTGCAAAAGATATGGCCAAAGCACAGCAGTGGTATGAAAAAGCAGCTTCTGCGTCAGGCATCATGCAAGCCTATAACAATCTTGCCTCTTTTTATCTTGAAGGTAAAGGGGTAAAGCAAGACCAGGCAAAAGCATTTGAACTGTTCCAAAAAGCCGCAAGTATGGGTGACAGTGCTGCGCAGGTCAATGTAGCCGTATTGTATGCGTGGGGCGGAGAGGGGATCACGCAAGATAAGATGAAAGCCTACGAAAACCTTAAAAAAGCATTATCCGCAGGACAAAGTGAAGCAAGCGGCTATCTTGATACCCTCTGCAAAGAGAGCAGCTGGGTCTGTCAAGACTAATCTGCTTCCGCTTTTTAAGCATCGCTAGGCTATACTTCTGCCCTAACAAAACCTCATGATCGCGTAACTCAGTTGGTAGAGTACTTCCTTGACATGGAAGAAGTCGTTGGTTCGAGCCCAATCGTGATCACCATTTCTTTAGACAATCCTCAAATTTCCTCACTTAATTTATTTCTATTTAATTTTGGCTATAATAAGCCCATTTTTAACGCTGCATTGTAGGCGGCGATAACATAAAGGGTTAATTTGAGCGAAAATCTTATCGGGTACATAGACAACCAAGGCAATATTATAGACACGCAGAGTGCAGGAGAGAACTGCTCCGCAACACCTATTGAGTATGATAACTCGGACGTGGCTTTAGAGATCATTCGTCACTCTACGGCACACCTTATGGCGCAGGCTATCACGGAACTTTATCCAAACTCACAGTTTTTTGTCGGTCCGGTGGTGGATGAAGGGTTTTATTATGATTTTAGGGTCGATCAGAAGATAGGTGAAGAAGATCTCAAAACCATCGAAAAAAAGATGAAAGATCTCATCAAGCAAAAATTTACGATTGAAAAGTATGAGATGAGCAAAGCTGAGGCTTTGGAGAAGTTTGCCCATGATGATCTCAAACAAAAAGTCATGTCGCGCATCACAGATGAGGTTTTGTCTGTGTATAAGCAGGGTAACTTCGAAGACTTGTGTCGAGGTCCGCATGTGCCAGCCCTTCGTTTTTTGCATAACTTTAAACTTACCCGTGTAGCAGGTGCGTACCTTGGCGGTGATGAAAAAGCTGAAATGCTTACACGTATCTACGGGATTGCTTTTGCAGACAAAGAAACTCTGCAAGCACATCTTACGATGCTTGAAGAGGCAAAAAAGCGTGACCATAGGAAGATTGGACAGGAGATGGAACTCTTCATGTTCAATGATGCTGCAGGTCCGGGACTCCCGTTCTGGATGCCAAAAGGTGCAAAATTGCGCTATAAGCTCGAAAGCATTTTGCACAAAGCACACCTAAGTCGTGGCTATGAGCCGGTACGAGGTCCTGAAATCCTCAAAGCAGATATGTGGAGAACTTCCGGGCATTATGCCTGTTATGGTGAAAATATGTATCTGACCACGATAGATGAGCAGGAGTACGGCATCAAGCCGATGAACTGTTTGGGTCATATTCAGGTTTTTAAACAAACACCCAAAAGCTACCGTGATTTGCCTTTACGGTATTATGAGTATGGATTGGTACACCGTCATGAAAAGTCAGGCGTGTTACATGGGCTGCTTCGTGTACGTGAGTTTACCCAAGATGATGCACATATCTTCTGTGAAACCACTCAGATAGCCGCTGAGGTACTCGAAGTAGTAGGATTTGTCGATGCGGTGATGAAACTCTTTGGGTTTGAGTATACGATGGAAGTCGCAACCAAACCAGATAAAGCTATCGGTGATGATGCCGTATGGGAGTTGGCGACACAAGGGCTCAAAGATGCTCTTAATGGTAACAATCTGCCCTTTAGCATCGATGAAGGCGGTGGGGCATTTTATGGTCCGAAGATAGATATCAAGATTACCGATGCTATCGGGCGTAAATGGCAGTGCGGTACGATACAGGTCGATTTTAACCTTCCTGAGCGTTTCGAGGTCGAGTATGTCGGTGCGGATAATGAACGCAAAAGACCGGTGATGATCCACAGAGCCATATTGGGTTCATTTGAACGTTTCATCGGGATACTCACAGAGCATTATGCCGGAGAGTTTCCTTTCTTTTTGGCTCCTGTGCAGGTGATAGTCGTCCCCATTGCAGAAAGTCATGTAGAGTATGCTTATGCACTGAAGAAAAGATTGCTTCAAGAGGGCATGGATGCGGAAGTCTATGACAAGAACGACTCTTTAAACAAACGGGTGCGTAATGCAGAAAAGCAGCGTGTGCCTTATGTGGTGATTGTCGGTGATGAAGAGGCGGCTAACCAAACGGTTGCAATCCGTGACAGAAGAGCCAAAGAACAGTATAATCTTACACAAGATGAATTTATGGTAAAATTAACACAACAACTTCAAGAAGGTAAAATTTGAGTAAACAAAACGACAGAAACAGGGGTAGAAAAAAAGCCGATGATGTCATCATGAATGAAGACATCAGAATCAGAGAACTGAGGGTTCTGGGGGATGATGGTGAACAGTTAGGCATTATTACCCGTGATGAAGCCATGCAAATTGCAGAAGAGAAAGGTCTTGATCTTGTTTTGATGTCTCCGGATGCACAGCCTCCTGTTGCAAAGATTATGGATTACAGCAAATACAAATACGAACTTGAAAAAAAGAAAAAAGAAGCCAAGAAAAATCAAAAGATTATCGAAGTCAAAGAGGTCAAATTTTCTTGCAAGATCGCTGAAAATGACATCAGTTACAAAGTCAAACATGCCAGAGAGTTCTTATCCCAGGGCAAACATGTCAAATTGCGTGTTTTTCTAAGAGGACGTGAGATGGCAAACCCTGAATGGGGTATCGATGTACTCAATCGTGTTTGGCCGATGCTAGAAGATGTCGGAAACCTTGAAAGCAAAGCGCAACAAGAGGGACGCTACATCAATATGTATGTTACCCCTTTGAAGAAGTAACTTTTAGTTCTTTACTGTGACTCAAGCTTTCTATGAGTCACACCCAGAGAGTCATTATAATGATTCTTTTACCTCATAATGTAATTTCAATCCCTCACTTGTCATCATAAACCCTGAGATAACAATCTTGCCTTCATGTACCATGTGATGATGTTTTTTGCATAGCGGTATGAGATTGTATTTGTGGTTTTTGTGAAAGTGGTCGATGTGCCCAGAGTCATTTGCTTCTTTTTGTTCAGCGATGTGGTGTACATCTTCAACCGCATCATCACACAGCGCACATTTGCCAAGATAGAGTTCTTTGTTGTATTTACTCCGCTTTTGCTCTTTGAGTCGTCTGATATCACTTTGTGTTTTACTGAGATTTTCCCTTATGGTCTGTGCATTTTTGAGAAATTCTTTGTCCATATGCAATGATTTGGCGAACTCCAATCCGTACAGACTGTCACCCATGCCCAGTTTGAGTGTACGGTCATAGATCAGCGTATCGCTGGTTTCATCATAACGTATACCAAGGTGCAGGAAAATCAGATGTTTGAGGTTTTTGAGTTCGGGTATCTGTACCAATTGGTGCAGGTGGGTGGCAAAAATAAACGTTGATTTGAGCGAGAGCAGCTTCAGTATGGCTGCTGAGACGATAGCCAGCGCAGATTCGGTTTCTGTTCCTTGGCTGATCTCATCGCCAAGAACCAAAGAACGGGCATTGGCACGGTTGAAGATATTTTTAAGCTCCATCATCTCAACGGTAAAGGTTGAAAGACCTTTATACAGATTGTCTTTTGAAACGATACGCGTAAAGAGTTTGTCATAAAGTCCAAATCGCAGCTCTACTGCAGGGACAAAAAATCCGGCTTGCGCAAGGATGACTGAGAGTCCGATACTTTTCATCAGCGAAGATTTTCCTGAAGCGTTGATACCGTAAAGCAGTATGCCCAGCACATCTTCGCCGTTGCTGGCATTGAGGGTAATATGGTTATGGGGTGTCTGATTGTTACTGCCTAAGAAGAGATCATTGGGGACATAGATACCCCGTTCATCATTGGCTTCTATGATTGGATGGCGCAGTCCCACCGCTTCATAGAAGTTCCCCTCTTCAAGGATAGGGCGTGTGAGGTTCATACTTCGTACACATTTGGCATTGGAGATGGCGACATCGATATTGGCGATGAATGTGATAAGCTTCTCCAAAAGTCTGGAAAACCGTTTTTCTAACACATCTAGGCTTTCCACATAACGCTGTTTGACCAATGAGACCAGCTGAACCTGAGCCGTTTCATATTTACGGGTGATCTCTTCAAAAAGGGGCGCATGAATTTTCACGGCATTTTTGAGATACTTATAGGAAAAATCTTTGAAAAAATGGTGTTCCCCATCAACAGTGACAAAGGTATTTTTCAACGATTTTTCTATGAGGGTAAAACGGTTTTTAGTCAGACCCAGATAGTATCCTTCACTTTCAAGATAGCTTACCGTTGCGTATTGTGTTTGCGCGCCAAACAGTTTATCGGTCTCAAAGAGTCCCTCAACATGTGCTGCGACCTGTTGCATTTTGTCAATCTCTTTTTGTTGCAGGATGACGATGGTGTCAATGGCAGGGTAGACACCGTTTTTAAAAAGGTTGTCATTGATTTGCTCTATACGAAAACGTGCACAGGTATCCAGATCGAAAGTCTCTTGCAGCACACTTTGCATCTGGATGACATCATCATAGAGTGAACTTTCCACATCCAGTCCTTTTTGTTCTGCATCCTGTAGCAGTTTTAGGATGGACTCTAAAGACATGGCGATGTAGGTGAGCTCCACGGGATGGAGTTTACGCAGTTTAATACGTCGTGCGATACGCTCCAGATCGTAAATCTGCTTGAGGTGGGTTTCAAATCGGTCGATGCTGGGCAGCAGTTGTTCGCTCAGATCGTATCGTTCTTCAAGGATGGCTTTATCACAAATGGGGTTAAGCAGGCGCTCTTTGAGCAAACGTTTGCCCAATGCCGTGGAGGTTTTGTCAATCAGATCAAGCAGGGTGATATCGGCCGGATCACGGGAGATAACACTGAGCTGTTCCATGGCATTGTTCCCCACATACATATAGCGGCTGGAGCCAAGGAATTGCGGTTTGTTCATCTTAAGGGTAATGCTCTCATCGTGCTCAATGATAAAATCAATCAAAATAGTAAGTGCTTCAGTTGTGTAAGGATGACGCTCTAAGTCAAGGTACTCGATAGCACTGAGAAAAGAGTTAATCTCAAACACTCGGTTAAAGAGTTCATTTTGAAAACTGATTTTGAAGCGTTTGGTATTAAAGGTATGGTGCAGGCAAGCCAGTTCAAGGTAGTGCATCACCCACTCTTTGTCAATCTCTTTACTCTCAAGGGTGATGATGACCTCTGACGTGGTATAGGTTTGCAGCAGCGCAAACGCCTCATCGAGTGCATAGGTTTTATCATCACGGGTGGAGTGCAGTTCATTGGTGATGGTTTTGCCTGTACTGACATCGATGGCACTATACCCTACCGAGTAGATTCCGGCATTTTCATCAATAAGAAGCGAGACGATATTGTTTTCGGTCGGTTCGCTTATGTACTCAAAATTGGTGCCTGGAGAGATGATGTTTGCCACATAGCGTTTGACGTTGGGCATTTCACCTTTTTGTTTGACAAGGATGATGGTGTATTTTTTGGTTGCTATCAGACGCGAGAGGTAGCGATCTATAGAAACAGAAGGGACACCGGCAAGCAGGGGGTTGTTCACTGAGTTTTCAAGGATGGCTTTACTTTTTCGGGTAAGCTGGATGTTGAGCAGTTCGGCGATTTCTTTGGCTTTTCCTATTTTGAGCGTGTCATTATTGACTTCATAGACTTCAAAAAAAGTACCGATTTCCATCAATACGAGGGCATCTTTTCCGTATTTTGATTCAAAATGGCGTTGCAGGTCAAAGTAGATTTCGCTAAGAAGTTTCTTTTTGTCTGAGAGTATCTCTGTTACCTGATCCACGTGCTGCCAACCTTTTTGAGTAAAATTGATTTTAGCATAAGTGAGGTTAAAGAGCCACGAAGAGACATTTTTATAAATTCTTCAGAAAAACTGGGTATAATGCCCTCCCATTTTATGCCGATAGTTCAATGAAAAAAACGACTGGTCGTTTGAGCCTGCTGCTGAAGCAAACTCAGCGTTAGCGTAGCCAACCTGGATTGTATTCAGATGGCGTTCTATCAGACATAAAAAATTCAATAGGGAGTAAGCATATGCCAAAAATGAAAAGCGTAAAAGGCGCTGTGAAGCGTTTTAAAATAAAAAAAAGCGGCAAAATCAAAAGAGGAACAGCTTTCAGAAGCCACATTCTTTCTAAAGTTGACGGCGGTCACCACAGAAGCATGAGAAGTCCTAAATATGTTGATGGCGCAGACGCGAAAAAAATCAAAGAGATGATTAACTAAATTCTTAGTTTCATTTTGACACGCAATAATCCCCCGATTAGGGGCAAGTTTAAGCAGAGAGAATGCTTGACACCGATTCTACATTACAGATAAGGTAAAGGATAACCATGAGAGTAAAAACGGGTACAGTTAGACACAGACGTCACAAAAAACTATTAAAACAAGCAAGAGGTTTCTACAGCGGAAGAAGAAAACACTTCAGAAAAGCAAAAGAGCAGCTTGAGCGTTCATTGGTATATGCGTATAGAGATAGAAGACAAAAAAAGAGAGATTTCAGAAGACTTTGGATTATTCGTATCAATGCAGCAACGAGATTGAACGGTATGAACTATTCAACATTTATGCATGGTCTTAAAGTTGCAAATATTGAACTTGACAGAAAAGTGCTTGCCGATATGGCAATGAATGCACCTGAAAGTTTTGCAAAAGTAGCAGACGCTTCAAAAGCAGCACTCGCTAAATAAAATTTTTCCACCCTTTTTGAGGAGCTTTGCTCCTCTTTCTTTCCCCCTATAAAATCATTACTTTTTTTGACCTGTTTGATTCGCTTCCAAACTTTTTACTACTGCATTGACCTCTTTTACAAATCCTTGCATTTCTAAAATCCATGACTGTAAGGCATTTTGGGTTTTATTGAGATCGATAGAGAGATGCTCATTGCGCATTTCTATGCCAGCCTCTTTTGCATCAATGACACCTTTATTGAGGTCATCTTGTATTTTTTTTACTTTTACTGTCATTTGGGTATTGAGTTCATTGAGGTAGCTTTTTGTTTTGTTTACATCTATAGTAATGACACCATTGTTTGTCTCTATGCCGAGCAAAGAAGAGTGGGATTTTTCTTCCTCTTTTGCTTTGAGTTCTGCAAGTAAGTCTTCTCTGGCTTTTTGTGCAACCGCAGCATCATGCTGTTTGGCTTTTTCTTTGTCTTCGCAGCCTGTAAAAAAAAGAGTGAGTAAAAGTATAATGAGTAGATGGTACATGGTATATCCTCCAAAGTGAATAAGAGAGTATACAATGTTTGAAGAAAAAATAAAATCTCTACCCTAAGGCAGAGAGATTTTAAGAAAGAGCAATTCAGCTTAGTTTCCGCATTTGCCTTGACCGCATTTGCCTTTTTCAGCTGCTTTTTTACCTGCGTCACATTTTGGCGCTGCTTTTTTACCCGCATCACATTTTGGTGCAGTTTTTTTGCCCGCGTCACATTTAGTTTCTACTTTTTTACCTGCATCACATTTGCCACCTTGGCATTTGCCCTCAGCAGAAGAAAGTGTAAGTGTAAGAGCCAAAACGCCGATTAGAGTAAGTATTTTTTTCATGATAATATCCTTCGTATAATATATTTACCAACCAAAATACTAAAATATGGTTGGGTTCAATAAAGACTCATAGTTTTCACAAAAGCTAACAGCAAACAAGTTTTT
>NCHB01000046.1 GCA_002281755.1 Sulfurovum sp. 16-42-52 | reverse complement strand
AACTGTCCGAATACTAACCGGCTAGCTGTCCGACACAAAAACGGCTGGGTGTCCGAGAACTAATCGGCTGGGTGTCCGAATGGGTCCGGCGTGAGCATTTGTGTGTTATTTAAGACCTTCTTGAGAAGGTCAAGCTTTTAGAGTAAGGTAGCTTTTTTAAGAAGCTGAACACGATCTTCTTTTAATTTGCCATCTTTATACCTTTTTAGGTTCACCCAAATCCAGTTCTTCAGAGGCTTACTGAGTGTTTTCCCGTTGTGCGTGCCCATAACAACAAGATCATATTTTACTTTCCATTCTTTGTCTTTTTTGAGTTCAAGGCAAGTTGGACAACCAGCTGTGTCTTTCATGAGATTACCAACAGTTACCCACCATGAGTTATTGCATCCGCTACAGTGTGTGAGTCTTCTTCCTTTTTCATCAATACCAATATGAGAATCATCAAGAGAGTATCTGCCCTGACTTTTCTTCTTTAGTTTTTGATTGAAAGTGTCATGATTGTCTTTTTTTAGATTATCTTCTTTACAGGCAGGGCAAGGGTATTTTTCTGTTTTTACCCTGTAGACAGTGTGAGAGAAGACAGCACCACATGTAATGTGTTTGAAGTTATGTACTCTGTCTACACCAAAATAGTATGGGTCATAGAGTGAATATTCACTATTGTGCACCTTTTCTAAATCCTTGTTGACTCTTTCTGGATGTGTAGAGTGGGGAATTTCTTTGACTTCCTCCAGCGTAAGTGTGGGGATCAGATTTTTAGATAAAATTTCAAAGAGGAATTCGGGGAGCAATGACCATTTCTTGGCGGGAATACGAACAAGCTCAATCTCTTTTTCCTCTGCGTATCTGTTTTTAATCTTGTCTCTTATCACAGTTCCTATGTGATCATATTTTGTAAATGATCCTCTTTCATGCTGTTCACCATCTACTTCAATTAAAGTGTTGATCTCTGGAAGGTAGTAATCGAAAGGAAGGGTTTTTACTGTTTCAGGATTGATACAATCATCAAAACGTTTTTCACAATCATATATAACTCCTAGTGCATCTAGTATATCTCTGACATATCTGGAAGCCATAGATTCCATACCTTTTTTGTAACACTCTGTACATCTTTGCCCTGAGCTAAACTTATCCCAAGTTTTTTTAAATTTTGTTCCACAAGTTTTATGTAAAAAGATGTGTTTGGTTTTAGAGTTAGTGTAGTGCCCATCAATAAAGCTGTATTCACCTTCTGTTAGCTCATCGGTTTGAAGCTTGATGACCTCTATGTCTTCAGAATTTTGTTCGCTTAAGCCGATACCTTTACATTTACCGCATCTACGTGTACCGTCAGAACAAAACTCATAAAGATCAAGAGTGTAGGTATGACCACAATGATTGTGTTTAACAGTCATTTCTCTTTTCTTTGTTTTACCAGTTTCTTCATCTTTTTTCCCGACAAGATCCATATCTATAAGTGAATACTCATGATTTGTATCTGCCTCTACAATTTTCCTTACTACAGGTTCTGTGTATTTCTGTCCCATTTTAATTCCTTAATTTTGATAGATTGTTGTTTAAAACACTCATATATTATCATATATGATAGTACATGTCAAGTCATATATGATAAATTTATATTATTTTTGATAAAATGTTTTTAATTATGAAGAGAAAAGGTATACCGGGATGAATAAAGAAGAGGTTACTAAGCACGTTAAGCAGGTAATTAAAATGGAAATGCTTAAAAAAGATATTAACTTTGTAGATCTACAAAAAATAATGCAGGAAAAGGGATACAATTATTCATTGGACGCAATTCGTCAGAAAGTAGGGCGGGGCAGCTATGATGCCAGATTTTTATTTGAATTCGCCGATAGTCTCGGATTAGATATTAGGTTTATTGAGAAAGAATAAATAGTTATTATTCATAGCTCACCTTTAACATTTCATCCGCAGAAAGCAGTAGGGTATCTATCCTCCTGGAAATAAGTAGATGAAGCTTATCCGTAAAATCTTTTTCCTCCCGGGTGAAAAGAGTCATGTCAATAGCGTGATTATCCAAAGTTTTTTTCACCTTTTTGCATACGGTTTGTATTCGTGTAGAGACAAGTTTTGGATTCAGCCCTGTCTGTTCTGCAAATTCCCTAAGAGGATAGCCAAGTATTTTATCTGCATCAAACTCATCCCCGTATGCCATAGCAAGTTCATGATCGACCCCTTCGTGCATGATGATCGAGAGCATATCGTAGTAGGGGGCGACAGTAATACCTGAGTTATTTACAAAAAAGGAAATATTCTTACCGTGTGCATCTGCATTACCTATGATAAGAGTATAGATTGCCCAGTCAAGAATTTGCAACTTAGCCATGGCAGGTACTTCACACAGATTGGCTGTGTCAAACAGTTTAGTAAAACTTGCACCTTCTCTTATTTTTGCAACATCACGACCAGAGCCAAAGTTCCTCTCATATTTGTAAGAAGAGGGGAGGTCTAACATTTGGCAGCCATCTATGATATGCAGTCTTTTTATTGTATCGTTGTTAGCTACTCTGTCAAAACGCTCTACCATGAGTACAGGATGCTCTCCATACTTTTGCAAGCTAACTGATGCGACCATTAATCCAGCTTCTTTTGCCAAGGACATACAGAAGTATTCATTGATTACGATGTTTTCATTTCTTTTGGTTTGAAATTTTAAAATGTGTGTAGAGCTAAGACCTCCATCTGCCAAGCCTAATTCTCCGTTTTGAAGGAGTACAGGCAGTTTTTCCTGAACCCCGGCGAGGCTGAGTCTCTGTTTTTTATCCCAGATAATGATACTTTTACTTTCAATCTCGTCGATACGTTGTGCGAGTTCTTCTTTTGTGATCGGACGGAATAGGGGAGTAGCATCTTGATTAATATTACCAAAACTTAATGCACCAGAGGTTTCAAAACCCATTGCTTGAATAAGTCCGAAGATATTATTTTTAGAGATATGTGTAAATGTTGTTAAGTCGTCAAGCCCTTTACCTTCAGGAAGCAGATTTTCCAAAAATCTTTTGATGACTCCCGATGTAATAGTGTTTTCAAAGGCCAGGTGAGGGGAGATCGCATAGCCTGATTGTTTCCACTCCTCAAGATATTCAAACTTATAGACTTCATCCTTCCCTTCAATACTTATAGTGCCTATAGGTAGACCATTTAATTTGACTTGGAGTTCATTCATACTACATTCTCCCATGATTCTATACTCATCTTGATACCTAGAGCAGTCATTACTTTGAGTATAGAGTCCATACGTACACCTTTGGCAGCGTTTTCAATTTTACTCAGCGTCACAACGGATACATCACAAAGCATGGCAGCTGTTTTTGTATCCAGTCCTTGTTGTGTACGTCTGGCTTTAATAGCGTTACCTATGAGATCAAGAGAAAGAGCCTGATTGAGTTCTGGTGTAGGTAAGGCTTTAACCTGTTTACCTTTAGACATATGTACTCCATAAATATAGTTTTGTATAATTTTAGACTAACATAGCTTAATTATTTATAAAATTATACTTTTGTATTTATTTGTGTGGATATCATTAGTTATAACATTAAAATTATATTTATGTATAATTTTAATGTTATGTGCATAGTAATCAAAAAATCTTTTTGAGGTCTTTCTTCGGCAGATCATTGTCGTGTATTAGGGATTTAATACTCTTAGTGCTCAGTATAGGAAAATATCACTCTAAAGCCTCAACCCTACAACCTGTCATGGGACTCAAGAATTCCATGCTCAAAATGGTTTCTAGGGGCTCCTATGGCAATAGGCTTTAGCGTGTTATTGGTTAACGTGATTTATCTAACATCTTAAGTTGTTTAATTAATGCACATAGATATTGCTTATTTAATGAATAGGCATATAAGCATATCCATCATTTTGCGCCTCTATAAGATAAATACTTTTCATAACATCTGCGTGTACATACTTATAGAGTGTACTTTTCTCTATCTTATTTGCTTTCATACCTGATGAACACATATTAAAAGTAACCCCATGTGCATCATTTAGATTTTGCAAATGATTGTTGAATTTTTCCTTCGCCCCTAGAGCATCTTTATCTGTGGCATAAGGAGATGCTTTAAGATCATTGACAAAATACTTGTAGGCATTACCAGAGATAACAACAATTACTTTTAATTCTTTGTTCTCTTTTTTGTAATATTTAGCTAATGCATCTATGCTGTTTATAAGATACTTTTCTATTTTCTGCGCGTCACCGGTTGTTAGATCATAAACTACTTTATGGCTTTCTGCGTAAAGTGTGCCCAAACCCAATAGTGAAATCATCAATACTCTTTTAAATACGTTCATAGTTATTTCCTTATGTTTATATACTTTTTTTGTTTAGCAGATCACTCCGCCACCAAGCAGTTTATCGCCCTCATAAAATGCTGCTATCTGACCTTTTGCCAATCCAAATACTGCTTCATCCAGCATCACCTTAGCCCTGTCGCCGTTGATTACGACATGGCAAGGCACAGCAGAAATACGATAACGTACTTTTACGGTGCAGTCAAATTCTACAAGTTCTTTGAAAAGATTGATTTGCTTGACTTCAAACTCATTGAGTGTCTTATATTTACCTTTAAAGTTCCAGATACGTTCATTATTGGTGATGCGTGCAATAGCAGGCATACCTGTCTTAGTAGTGATTTTTGCTGGAATTTATGTGCGAGTTGAGATATTTAATATCTATGGCTTTAATCACTTTTTCTTCAAGCTTTTTTAACTGGTTGTATGCTTTCGAATCTTTTGAATCAGATGTAGGTTTTGCATAAGTAATTGTAGTCTTTCCATCTTGTTCTACAAGAGTAAGACGAATCGGACAAAAGGCCATCATTGTCGGATCTGCATTGGCTATATCATTTGCAAGTTTTCCATTACATGCAATAATAGATTTTATACCCGTTAAGTTGTTGGTATTGAAATCTTTACCAAACTTTGTTGCTGAGCCTACTTCATGAAGTTTTTTCAATATATCTATTTCAGACACTACTGTTAAAGAGTTTTCTGAAAGTGATTTAAGCAAACTATCATAAACACCATCTATTGGAGCATTGACAACTTTTACATAGACATTATTTGCCCATACGCTTAAGCTCATTGCTACTACAAGTATTATTTTTTTCATATTTATTCCTCGTTTTTTGCAGGACATATTCCTATGTCCTGCATTTAATCGGGCATAACCCGTTGTTTACTATGGAAGAGGTTGAATCTCTCTGTTTGTATAGTTTGGTTTACTAAGGGGTGCAATGATCCTAATACGATTAAGTTCTGGATTGGCATTCTGTACCTTTAGATAATCTTCGACCGCATCTATGGCATCTAAAATCTCGCCTTTGTCATTTTTAACAAACTTAATAAACTTGCTTGCGACTTTGTTAATATGGTTTGGCTCCTCTTCATAGTTGTAGCCTGCAACGGTATATACTTTTTCTAATTTTAGGGGTAAATATTTACCTGTTTTTTTATCAAGTACTGTAATATTTGTTGCTCTTTCCCCTTTTTTGGCATTTGGCGTCAAATCATAGTGCAAGCCGCTCCATGCAAAAAGCCAGCCGCCCGTCCACTCACTGACATTGCCTGATAACGATCCATTCGCGCTATTTTCAATCACATTTTTGATGGTTTGACCCGTTATCTCTCCCTTAGCCAGAAATGGTCCAATTGGGATATAGTGGTAGATATCTTCACGGTGAATGTCGCCAACTTTAATATGTGTTCCATATCTAAAACCCCGAAGTAACCCTATGTCTGCGCCACTTTGTGTTCTGAAAACATCGGTTAAAAAGTCATGAGAACTTCCTTCAACAACTGCCGGCATAACGCTGTCTGAAAAATTGCTTCGGTGAAGATCGACATCTGTCTTCCCGATTACGGCATCAATAGCACCAGTTAAATAACGCTTGCTGAATGGATTCACATATTTTTTTGCTCTCACTTCATCAAGAAATGGTGCACGTACTTTTTTAACCAGTGCTGCCATTTTGGCGTCAGGCTTAATTTTTTCATCTACAATGTGAAATGTAAACTTGTGTCCAACAATTTTATGGTCTCTAAGCGTTACGCTCATCTCGCCAACACGTGTTCCATCTTGACCCTCTTCGACCAAAATAGTACCATTTTTAAGAATAATCTCTTTTGGCGTTTCTTCATGCATATCGGAAGAAAAAACAAAATCTACGCCAGGATGCTCTTTAGACAACGCTATGTTTTTAGCCAAACCAAGTTCCGATAAAACAACAAGCACATCAACTTGAGGGCGCAACTCCTTAACATACTTTTTAAATTCAGCATCGCCATTAGAAAATTTTAATCCACTTATAACACTTGGTCCAACAATCATGGGCCCACGCTCAGATGTAAAACCTAAAAAACCAACTTTTACACCCTTGACAGTCTGAATTCGATAAGGTTCAACAATATGAGTGTCGTCTTCAGCATTGTAAATATTTGCTATTATCGGATTCCAATGAGAATATGCATCTTTACCTACAAAGAGCTCTTTAAAGCGCTCTTTTCCATAGAGCCAATCCCAATTTCCTGGAGCATAATAGTTGATATTGAATGCATTAAGTACTTCTACCAATGCTTCTCCGCGTGTAAATAGCGCTTCTGCTGAACCCTGTATGGTGTCTCCTGTGTTTAAGAGGATGAGTTGATCATCTTTTTCACGCATCTCTTTGATAAGAGTATACATGCGAGCAAGTCCACCTTGCTTCATGCCGTTGCCATCATCTCGAACATGGGCACGTGGAATTAAGTGCCCATGAATATCACCTATATGCACAAAATTAATGGTAGTCTCATTCGATTCTTTTTGCACTATATCTACAGCATTCGCAGCACTCATGGCCACTGTTGCTAAAACACCGATGGTTGTAATCATTTTTTTCATATTTTTCCTTCGTATCATAAATTAGAATACAATACTAATTTATGTATATAATAAGTAACCATGTGTGTACTGCTTGTGTAGTAAGTGAAACAAGATACAGAATTTTATCTATATGAAACTCTCTATTTATACGGTTCAGTAAAAAAATAAAAAAACAATTGACTTTTAAAATTATTTAGGGACTGTTTTAAATTCACTATCAATCGGGTAAAATGCCACAATCCCAAGGACAAAGACATGATGACATAAATATTAAATGGGTATAAAAAGATCCTTTAAAGATAATCCACTCTCATTTTCTCACTCCCATACCGAACAATATCCACCCCATATTTGTCTCTGATCTTAAGCAGTCCCGCATTAAGGCTTGCCATCTTTTTATCCTTCTCATACTCTAACAGTGAGTAGGTTTTTCTGTTATTTGGAGTCATGAAATTTGAAGCGTTCATCGCAATATAATGGATGGCATAATTAGGATATTTGTCCAGTTTTCTGATGGTCTCAAGTGCGAGATCAATAAAGAAGCGTTCATTAAAAAGCCTGTGGTGTGTAACAGATATCTTGCTTGAATATCCGAATTCATAACATATCTTAAAATAAAAAGTAAGAGGTGCAATACCCAGTTTCACAATGGTGTGACTAAGATACCTTGCGAGTATGGTCACACGCCTGAAGATCTCATCTCTGTTTTGTATGGCTTTAAAGTTTCTACTCATGCCAATACCTCTTCTATCATGATAAGGAATGACAGCTTCATTATCTGTACCGCACACCCTTTTGTAGAGGTCTCTACCTGTCTTTCCGTAACAGTTCAAGAGCGAAGGCACTTCTCTAAGTTCTCCTAATGTCTTGATACCATGGGAGGAGAGTCTTTGATAGACAGCTCTTCCCACACCGGGGAAATCCTCTATAGGAATATGGGCAGTCTCTTTACGTACTTCATGGTCATAGAGTGATCTGTCAACACTTTATAGGACACAGACTAAGAAAATATTAGGCACTCATTTCATTTTGTAACAATTGATTTTCAAAGTCAACGGGTGACATGTAA
>NCHB01000045.1 GCA_002281755.1 Sulfurovum sp. 16-42-52 | reverse complement strand
ATTACATGTCACCCGTTGACTTTGAAAATCAATTGTTACAAAATGAAATGAGTGCCTAATATTTTCTTAGTCTGTGTCCTATAAAGTGTTGACAGATCAGAAAAACCTTTATCAGTCCATTGGTTCACCAGTCTCCATAGGCATATTACTTCGTGAATACTCAATGATTCCGCCATCATAAACTTTTACGTCTTTCATTTGGGCTAAAAACTTTGCAACAAACCATAGTCCTCTCGTTTTGTGCCCTGAATTACAATATATATCTAAAGGCTTATCAAGCTCAACGCCATACCCGTTGTTGTGTAGTATTTGTTTCGTTTCGTTTTTATCTAAAAATTCAAAATATTTCCCGCTATCTTTTACAAATCTTATCATTGGTGTTAATTTTGCTGTTGGTATTCTTCCATGTCTAGCTAACTCTTTGTTACTATCTTCACCTCTATAAAACGTTCCTACTCTTGCGTCTGCAATTTGTTTATCCTCATCGTATATCGCTTCAAAAATATCATTGATAGAAGCAACGGCACTTTTATCATAGGTTTCAAGTTCTATATCGCTTTTAGTAATGGTTGGCAACTTGATAGTCGTTGATTTTTTTTCATAAAGCCACTTTGCATATCCGCCATTCAGCAGTGCCACATTTTGTAATCCATATATCCAACTGTTCCATAGTCCGCTTGCTGCATCTGCAAAATCTACACTATCCTTTCCTCCACTATAAAAAACAATAGCAGACTCGTCTGTGACGCCTGCATTTTGCAATATGTCTTGCATTTGGCTCGGCGTACTAGGAAGCTCTACTACTGTTCCCAATATACCCTGAAAATATGTTTCTTTTGGATAGTTCACTGCTCCTTTTATATGCCCTTTATTGTAATCCTTAGCCTCTCTTGTATCTATGATGACTAAACTCTTATCATTCATATTTTTTTCCAGCCATTCTGTTGAGACCAAATGGTCTTTTGGAATTTCTAGTGCAAACATCATTGTTGTCGTTAACATGATCACTGCCATTATTTTCATTAAGTTTCTCATTTTATCTCTCCTAAGTTTCTCATTTTATCTCTCCATTAATTTATTTACATACTAATGCCATATGGCACAATTTATTACCTCTATCAACTCTCTGTAGTTGTTTCTAATTCACTACGGCACACTACTTCAAAGAATTCTTATAAAATCCAAATGTAAACTATAATTAAAATGTTAAAACTTGTTTACTTTGGCTTACCCAGTCAGAAAGTACTTGCATGGTTGAAGATATACTCTCATCGAAATAAGGTTCATTTTTATATAATCCACACCGTGCATTACATGAACCGCAAACCTGCAACGAAATACCGGCTTCGTACATACTCTTAAGCATAGAGACCAAATCATGGTCATAGTTTTCAGGCTTACTCATTTTGTCCCTAGCGAGATCAACAGCATCATTCATCAAAAAAATGTTTACCTTCTCACCATTTTCATGCAGAGTTGAAGCCAAACGGAGCGCATTCCATGTTACATCTGAGCCGTCATAGGGGTGATGGTTCAGTATTATTGTTATCATTATTTTATGTCCTTCATTAGTGATTTTAATGTGTTAAACAATGTATTTGTTTGCACATAAAGATCGGTATTTTTATCTAGTGTGTCTAGAATCATTTGCATATTTTGTGTTGAAATAACTACATTAGATTCATCTTCATAAATGGCAACCCGACATGGCATAAAAGGCGCGAATTGTACCTCTTGCGTTAAAACCAGTGCAGCAACCTTGGCTTGACATACTTCATAAATATATACTTTCCTTTTAATAGGAAAGCCTTTGTCTTTAACCACTTCATGATATACGTAATGGTGCAAAAGAGCAAAATTATATTTTTCACATGCAGATTCAACTGCTGCAACTACCTCAGATATCTCTTTTGTACTTTCAATCTTACAGGTCATCATCTCAAACAACTTTTTTTTACTGAGTAAAAGTCTCATTAATGTATCTATCATTTTATTTCCTTTTTAACAAATTAGGCATTTAACTAAATACTTGCTGTTATGGTATAATAAACAAAACCGAATGTCAAGGATAATTAATGCTAGATATGCACCAAAAGATTAAAATTTTTAAAGCATTGGGAAATGAAACCCGTTTTTTAATTTTTAAAAATGTATTTACAGGCGGCTACACATGCTCGCTGGATAAAAAAGACCCTAATGTAAAAGTCAGTCCGCATGCCACGTGCGTCAGTACAATCGCTGAGCATTTTGATTTTTCTTTGCCTACCATTTCAAAACATTTAAAAGAGTTGCGTGAAGCCAACATAGTAACTATGGAAAAAAAAGGAAATAAAATTTATATAGAACCAAATATTGAAACCGTAAGAGAATTAGGGGGATGCTTTACAACCCTTGTAGAAAATTTTGAGAAGAATCGTGAACTTTTTTTTGGGGATGTTACAGTAAGTTAGACTTTAAAAATATAATCTAAAAGAAGTAATTATTTACAGTTCCCTAAAGAAACTGTAAATAATGTGTAGAAGGTTCACGCCAATGCATAGGTTTTATATGCGGGTGCATATCGTAAACATGAAGTATGGTTGTTTTATCCTTAGCCTTGAAATCTGCCACATCAGAAAAAACTCAATTTTTCATACATTCTTTGCCAGATTCGCCGGTAAAAAGGTTAGTTTCTCTCCGGCAAACCCTCTAAAGTTACTACATTATTTTGATATAAGCATAGCCTTCACGCTCAAGATCGATTATCTTGACAATCCCAGCTGGTACTAGCTCAACAAAATCTTCTATCTGCTCTGTTTTGACATTTTTTTCTTTCATGGTGTTCTCGCATCCAATAACCTTCATATCGTCCCCTGCTGTCATGAGTAGGCTTTTAATGCGTCCCGTAGTTCCATTACCTGCTGGCCCACCATGGTCAAGATAAGGTTTCTTCTCAAATCCAGTACCGGCAAAGTCCTTCATTACAAACTGAAGACAAGGACCAAGTGCTACGACATTAATCTCATATTCTGTTAGAGTACTTTGATAATGCTTCACAAGATTGTTGAGCGTATTGAGCATGAGGTGCACACGTTGCGCATCTGCAAAGTCACACTGATAGACGATTTTTACAACATCATCTTTTTCCTTCTCTTTTGCCAATGCAGGCAAAGTACTTGCCATCATCAGCGCTATAAACATCCATAGGGGTTTTTTAAGTTTCATTCTTTATCCTTTTTAAAAATCTGCCGTAATACGAACTGCAATTCGATTACCCTCATTGTCTAGCACTTTTTGTGCGTTTGCATTGCCTGGCGCTTCTGTATTTTTTATAACGTAGTTCAAATCAATACGTGTTGCACCTCTAAAACGATAAGAAGTTCCCAAGGTAGTCGTTTTAAACTCACGCTCACCTTTTGGATCATTGGTCAAGCGGTTGGAGAAGTCATAACGTCCGAACACTTCGAGTTTTTTAGGTATGATTTCATATTGTAAGTTCACATAGCCGCCATTTGCTTCATTTTCATTGCCTGAAGCAAACTGAAATTGCCAATCCTCCATAGCAGGATTAGTATCGACATCCTTCGGTCCAGTAAATATCATACCTTTTGCTTTCATATATTCTGCCTCAAAACGTATGCCATTACGGTAATACGTCATTCCTAAACCATAGCGTTTACGGTCTGCCTCTATTTCTGTTGTTATTGCTGTTGTTTTATCAAATGAATTTAATGTACGGCTTCCGCTCTGACCCCATACATAAAATTTCATTGATTCAGTAAAATATCCTTGACCCGCGCCAAACAATTTCTCTGCTGCCAAATACCCGTAATGTGTAGCTTGGTTGTCAGAATTGATCAGAGCAATACCTGTTCCGTTACCATACATATAGGCATAGCTCAATCCCCAGTCATCCTGAAACTTGAATGTATCAAATACCTGTGCTCCCGCATCTCTAAATGCTGCGATAGGTTTATCTACCTTTGTGCTCGTATAATGTACTGCGGCAGCACCTCCAGCACTTGCACCTGTCTGTGCCATGCCAACATCGCTGATCTGACGCTCAAGAAGTTGTTGATTGGTCATCACAGTAAAATCTATATAAGGAGAGACAAAGACTGCCTGAAGTCCTTCTTCACTCCCTGGTGTCTTAAATATCCCCGCGCGCACCTTGGCTCCGGGTATATGCTTCAGCGTAATTGAAGCATCAGTAAAATAAGTAGCCACTTCACTATGGCCACCAAGATTATTCACGCCGTTATTGCCAAAATCTGTCATCAAGAAATAGTTTACAAGGTTCTCGCTATCAGCCATCCCTCGTACTGCCACTCGTGCTCTAGATACATTAAACCCAGACTGGTCTTCAAGATTTGGATTAAGCAGTGAAAATGGTGTAAGATGTACTCCCGCAGGACTGATAGCGACATCGCCAAAATCTTTCTCGTAGTTGGCTTGTATAAACCCGAACACTACAGGCATTGGGTTCATGTAAGGCACCTTAACCCCTTGAGGTGCTACCATATCGGGCTGGGTGCCCTGTAGCATTAACCAATCCGCTGCATTGACTTCAATCCCACACAATAATAGGGGTGCAATCAAAGCGAATTTCAATCTAAATCGTTTTGAAACACTTACTTTTTTTTGAATCACTTTCTGTCCTTTTTATAATTTAATGGTGTATCTTAGCAAGTAAGTGTAAAGAATATGTAAAATATATTCATAATAAATGATAATCAATATTTATTTTATAGAAAATATATATTTAAATGTTGAGCCTTGACCTACAGCTGAAGTAACCTCAAGCAAGATACCTTCTTCATCGATGATTTGCTTTACGATATTCAGCCCTATCCCAAAACCCCCTTTGGCCTGATTTTCCCTATAATATCGTGAGAATATTTTATCGACATTCTTGATTCCTACACCATAATCCCTGACTTCAAAAACAATATGTCCTTTATCTTCATAAAGTTTTATCTCAAGGTGAAGATTATCATTACTGTATTTTATGGCATTTGAAATAGTATTATCTACAATACGCTGCAATTTGGTTTTAGAGAAAACATACATAATTTCGGAATCAATATATGTCTTTAAAGTCATATTCTTAAGATTCGCAATTTCCTGAAAATAATCCACTCTGTTTTGAATAAATTCACTCAAGTTTAGGATGCTTTTTTTATGCACCACTCTTCCTTCTTTCACAAGATAGTCCATATCATTATAAATGGTAGCAAGCGTTTTTGAAGCTGCCTTAATGCGCCATAAGTATTTATTTTCACCGTATTTATTGGCAAAAAGATCAGAGTTCAGGTTGATAATACTCAAAGGTGTATTGATTTCATGCATAGCATCTTTGATGAAGTTATCTAATTGCATATTGAGTTTTTCATATGGTCTTGAAAAATTCCTAAGTAATAAAAATGAAAATATAAACAAAGCTATCACAATAACTATCATGATCATCGCAGCAAAAAGGTAAATATTATTGGCCTCATGCACAGTGGAAACCAATAAATAGCTTGCGCCGAAATAATAAGAAGATGAAAGAGCATAAACATAATAATAACGATTTCCTATTTTATGAAAACCTTCCGTAAATGATAAGGGTTCAAAATCTAGCGTCGTAAATAATACTTGATACTTACCAGTATAGAGTGCTGCATTATATTCTTTATACCTTGGAAAATGATATATCTTATCTTCATTTTGATAGCGTTGCATGGAAATAATAATCTTTTTTACTTGCACTTCAAGAGAAAGCCTTACTTTTGCTTCATCTATCTGTAAAAGTAACTGTACATATACCACCAATGGAACCACGAGTAAAACAGCCAGTATCCAAGTATAGATAAAGGCATATTTACGCGCAAACTCTTGGGTATTAATAATCAATACTATACCCTAGTCCACGTACATTTTTAATAAAATCTTTTTCAAGTTTTTTACGTAAATTACCTACTTGAACACGTATATTGGCAGGATCAATCCACTCTCCCCATACCTCTTCCCAAAACATTTCACAACTCACCACAGAACCTCTTTTCTTGATAAGAAGTTCTAATATCTTCGTCTCTGTCTTGGCAAGGAGCACCGTTTCACCATGGTAAGTAAGCTTCATTTTTTTTAGATCATAGCTATATCCTGATGGTAGTTCTATGTTTTCTTCCGACGAAGCAAAACATTGTAGCTTCATCACTTGCTCTACACGTAATTTCAATTCTGCAAGATCAAAAGGTTTCCTTATATAATCACAAGCACCACACTCATACCCCCGGATTAGATCATCTATGTCTGTTAACGAAGTGATGAAGATGGCTGGTGTCATGTTTCCATCTTCACGTAACTCTTCCAGCATCCCAAAACCATTTTTTTCACCAGGTACTTTCACATCCAGAAGCAGCAGATCAAACACCTTCTCATAAATAGCATCATACGCTGTATCGGAATCTGTAAAGCATTCGACCTCATAGCCACTCTCTTCTAAAAATTCTCTCATGCTTAATGCAAGTATTCTTTCATCTTCTAAAATCAGTATTTTCATTTTACGATCCCAATTTTTTTGTCATTATGTTTATTTTCAACAATGATATCGATAAGTTCATCTTTGCTGTAGTCATATAATATCCGTTTTGCCTGGATTTCAAGCTCCTGCTTATCTTCTTTATTCAACTTTGGCAATACCTCTATGATCTCCTTGTCATTGCGATTGCGAAAACTATCATGTGGAGACTTCCAGGTATCGACCACATTTTTAATATCTTCATCTGAGAACTGTGTGAAGAAAGACATACCCTTATTTGATTTTTCATATCGTTGAAGTGCATCCTCCGGAATACCCAGGAGATATATACCGATCTGTTTTCCTTCTCCATTCAACATAGGTTCATACAGATAAAGAATACCCTCTTCATATCGATAATTATTGACCAAAAAACTTTTCCAATCCAACATTCTTATTTTCTCAAGGTATCGTTCGTTATAGTTTTGATTGGAGACCACATACCCATTTAAGTAGGGGAAATTTTGCATAAGTTCTGCTTTGTCCATATATTCTTCATCCATCAATGCAAAAAGTTCGATGCCTTTTTTACGTAACTTCAATGCAAAATCATCGATAAACTTGATCACTTCCAAATAGCCAAGCACCTTATCTCCGCTGTACATAGGTATCGTAGCTTTCAGGGTCAGTAATCTACCCCTTTCCATCCCTACTTTTGGACGGCTGTTCTTATCTAGTGAGGCCAGATCATCTCTAAACCACCAAATAGGCATCCCTTCATACCCTTTATCCCAACTGCGTGCAAAAATGAAAAAGTCCCGGGTCAGTATTTGTATGCGCAAGGTTTTTACATGCGTATACTTTTTAAACCGTTCTGTGATCTTGCTCAGGATCCGATAACCTTGATCTTCATCTCCAGCAGTCAGTGCATTTTTAAGTTCACCATCTTCTGAGAGTGCCAAAGACAATGAAAGCAGATCAACCATCTCATAGTCAAGTCCTGATCTAAAATCATTGATCACCTGATCACCCAGACTTATGAGTCTGTCTTCATTGCTTTGTTTCACAAAGAAGAAGACCGAAACAAAGAGGATCATCAATATACCAAAAGTAATATAGGCTGCTATTTTACTGATGTACTTTGTTGGGGTACATGCTTTTATTTTTACACGCATAAAGTTGGATCCTATTCCTTATCATTGATACTTTTTTATATTATATCGCTATCCTATCTTAAACTTACTAAAAGGACACACATCAAAAAAATTGTCTTTAGTCTACTTTTAAGTGCAGGTCTTGTGCATGCTCAAGGGAATACTGCCAAAGCAGTGTACGATATAATTACCGAAGATCTGAATAATTTAGAACGATGTATTTAAGGGGTAGCGTATGTCAAGATAAAAAGTTTTTGATCGGAGTGACGTTAGAAATTCGTCTAGGATCAAATCCTATGAGAATGATATTTAAGTTGTTATTTTGGAGAAATGAACTGGAGTTTGATACATAAGTTCATGCCCCTTCGATGGGACATGAATGTACTATTAGTTGCCTGCTACGGCGTCTTTAAGTGTTTTACCGATTTTGAATTTAGGAGCAGTATGTGCAGCTTTTTTATATTTTTTGTTAGTTCCAGGAACTGTACCGCTTTTTTCTGCTACTTCTACTGTAGAAAATGTTCCAAACCCTACCAATGATACCGTTTCTTTTTTAACCAATGCTTCAGTTACAGAAGCGATAAATGCTTTTACCGCTCTCTCTGCTGCTGCTTTGCTTTCAAACTCACCATTCTTTTGAACCAATTCGTCATTATAACACAGATAACTCTTAAAAAAAGATTAAAAAATAGGCAAACAGCCCTATTTTAGGGATACACAGCGCTATAGACTAAAAGTATTACAAAAATGTAATCAGTATATTTATCTGACAAATATTTAATATATGAAAAGATTATAGGAGAAAGAAAGAAATATGTTGGTGCGCCAGAGAGGATTTGAACCTCCACACCCGTAAGGCACTACCCCCTCAAGGTAGCGTGTCTACCGTTCCACCACTGACGCATCATATAGTTAAAGTACTATAAAAACTTAAACGAGGGGTAACAAAAAGTTGTGACGGGATTATACCCGTACAACCTTTTAGTCTCTTTAAAACTTATCCGATAAACGGGTTTGCATAAAGAGCGATAAGTGCGATTACCAATGTATAGATAACTTGTGCTTCGATCATCGCAAGTGCAATAAACATTGTAGTCATGAGTTTACCACCAAGACCTGGGTTTCTAGCAGTACCAGCAATAGTTGCAGCAGCAGTATGACCCATACCTACAGCACCACCAAGCGCAGCAAGACCAAGACCAACACCAGCAGCAACTACTGAGTATGCTTTAATCATAGATTCGCCATCTACTTCAGCAGCGAAAGCAACAGCACCAAGTGCCAAAAAAAGCAAGA
Source organism: Sulfurovum sp. 16-42-52 (assembly GCA_002281755.1). GTDB lineage: Bacteria > Campylobacterota > Campylobacteria > Campylobacterales > Sulfurovaceae > Sulfurovum. The sequence continues at coordinate 1,301 of NCHB01000045.1, read as the reverse complement.
AAAACTTTTTCATTTTATATCCTTTAAGTTATAGTTTTAAAGTCTCTTCGACTGTTTTAGAAGTCTGTTCGGCTAACGTAAACAGTTTTACAACTGCCAACAACCACATAAATGCAAGCTGTTTCCCTACTAAATCACTTCATAGAAACGTGAAATTATAACTTTAAGCCTATTAAATCAAGTTAAATAAGGTTTTAGAATCATTCAAACACTTTTTATACTAAAGATGTATCATTTTTTATTGAGACATGATAGATTTGCTCTGAGGAACAACATTTGGGTAGAGGGAACAATCAGTATTATGTTATTATAGCAACACTATGAAACGATTTGCAGCCTTATACTTTCTAAATTTGACACTACTCTTTATGTTATTTTATGCTGAAACTTCCATACTGAGCACGCTAGCCAATAAGGGGCAGACACAGCTTACACTTTTTTTTCTGGGTATGTTTTTACCGTCGGAGCAACTTCAAGGTGCTGATATATGGATAAATCCGCTGTATAAAATCATCATTAACCAAGCATGTAACGGCATGATACCTATATTGTTTTTGTTTGCATCTATACTTGCCTATCCTGCTTTATGGTGGTATAAAATATCGTGGATGGGTATTGGATATATGATATTTTCACTGGTGAATGTTTTTCGTATTTTACTGGTCGTATATTTTGTAGAGCAAAACGGGGGAAGAGAAAATTTTTATTGGTCTCATGACCTTCTTGGCAATGTACTGTTAATAAGTGTCGGATTAGGACTTTTTATAACATTTATCAAACTATCAAAAAAATAGCTTTTTCATAGCGCACTAATAGATAAGCTAGAAAAAGAGAGGGTTCGATTAACCTAACCCTCTCTGCCTTCATTAAAAGTCGTAAGTAATCCCGAAACTAATAATATTGCTTTTAAAATTATCAGGACCTTCGTTATGCATGAGGTTTTGATAGTCTATAAAAAGACCCCATCCCTTTTCCTGGTCGCCATGCCCATCAAAAGGTCTGTCATACTCACCCTCTTCTTTGTCACTATCGCGATCTGAGAGATCATACTCAAGTCCTATACCATAGCTGAACCCATCATGAGTAAATTCATCTTTCAAAAATGGGCAGTCTGTTATCACCTCAGTATGTCCGTACCCAAGAAGACCATAAATGTTCATCTGTTCATCTATAGGCATCATTGGTTTCAGGAAAATACCGTAATGCGTTGTTTTATCTACCCAATCACTCTCTATACTTGATTGAAGTGCCCGTACTTCGATACCTACATATTGATTATAATCGTATCCCGCTCTGATGAT
>NCHB01000066.1 GCA_002281755.1 Sulfurovum sp. 16-42-52 | reverse complement strand
GTTTAAATGATCTTGATCCAAGATTGCTTTAGCCTCTTTTGCCATCGCATAGAGCTGATGATAATCTTGTCCTTCTGAGCTGACATCGGTTGCTACGATTAATTTGTACTTGCCATCAACAACAATTTGGCTATTGTAAGCCATGAGATTATGACTGGGCTTAACCATTCTTTTTGAATCAGGATCGGTTCTATTGTATTGAGTGACACCCATCTTTTCAAGCAGTGCCAGATCCTGGTCGAGCTTAGCCTTTCTCCTGCTCATATTGGAGAGACGATTCGCTTGCGGTTTCAATGGTTGTTCTGTTTTTTCCGCAGTATCGGAAAAGTTCAGTGCGTTGAGATACTCATCGATGTTTTCATCGATTTTGGCTAAATTACTTACAACACTTTTTTTGGTGATCAACTGATTTTTAGAAGCATTGGCTCTTAAGAAAGCCCCATCAACGGCTACTAGCTCACCCGTAATCAAATCTATATCTCTGCACAATAAAACAAACTCTCGAAACACCTTTTTAAGGGCTTTACTGTTTTCTTTTCGAAAATTGGCAATTGTTTTATAGCTCGGTTGCAAGCCGGCACACAGCCACATCATTTCGATATTACGTTTTATTTCCACTTCCAACCGTCTTGAACTGCGTACTTTATTGAGATAACCATAAATATAAATCTTTAGCAATAGTTTTGGATGGTAGGCCGGTTGCCCATCGGATGAGTTTAATGCAGCCTTGGTAAACCCTAATTCAATCATATCAAGCAGCTCAACAAAATACTCTATAGCTCTGACAGGATTATGCTCACTTACATACTCATCAATACTTGGCGGAAAGAACATTTGCTGCTTGCGATTTTCACCTTCTTTGTAAAGATTTCCCATTTTCTCTCAATCCTCTATAAAGCCCTAAATATAGGTGTTTTAGTGGGAAAATTGTAGCATTTTAAAGGTTTAAGACAGGTGAATTTAGGGGAATCTAGATGCTACTTTATGCAAGTATTTCAAGTTACTTTTAGAAAGTTCTTTCACAGTCTCAGTAGTTTTCCAGATGGTTACGAAAGATTAATACTATGTGATAATTATTGTGCAATATACTTGTAAAAGTATGAACTTAATTGTGACTT